>CAJKBQ010000010.1 GCA_905198155.1 uncultured Eubacteriales bacterium | reverse complement strand
TGAGCGAGCGATACAACTTACACGATAAAAGCCGGGCTGCTCCCGGTGGAGGCGATGACAGGTGTTGGGGACAATGATACTTCCGTAATTCGCGGCCCGGCCACAAGGAAGGCGGGGAGGTTCGATTCCTATGGAGCGGTGCAGCACACCGCCGTCTGATGCTCTCCCTGCTCTCGGGGCGTCGAGGACAAATAGAGAGCATACATACCCGAAAAACCAAAATGACAAAAGACAAGGAGACGCAATATGAACGCACAGGACAGATACAACAACGAGAGATATACGGATATGACCTGCTTTCTCGCTTTGAGGAATATCGAAAGAAAGGAACGGAGAAGCCGCATGAAGGAAAACTGGATTTACCGCAGGGGCGACGTGTACCTTGCCAACCTCGACCCCTACATAGGCTCCGAGCAGGGCGGCACCCGCCCTGTGGTCGTCCTGCAAAACAACACCGGCAACTACTACTGCCCCACGCTGATCGTCGCGCCCATCACGTCCAAGGCCGGCAAGAAGCCGTCCCAGCCTACCCACTACTACGCCGAGCGCATCCACGGGCTGGAGCTTCCCGGTATGGTGCTGCTGGAGCAGATCAAGACCATCGACAAGCAGCGCGTGAAGAAGTACCTGGGCAGGATGACCCGGCAGCAGATGGATGAGATCGGGGAAGCCATCGAGGAAGCTCTCGGGCTGTACGTCCCCGAGGAAATGGAGGCTCCGTAATGAATCCCGTATTGACCATAGACCCTGAATTTGAGGCAAAATGCCCGCCGCTGACAGATGACGAGCTTTCCCAGCTGGAAGAAAACATCTTAGAGGAAGGGCTGGTGCTCATGCCCCTCATTGTCTGGAACGATACGATTGTGGACGGTCACAACCGCTACCGCATCGCGCAGGCGCATCCGGGTATCGAGTTCCGCACCCATGAAAAGCAGTTCAGCAACCGCTACGAAGCCCTTTCCTGGATTTGCAAGAACCAGCTCGGACGGCGAAATCTGACACCCCAGCAGAAGAAATATCTCATAGGCGAACGGTATGACGCTGAGAAAAAAGCACACGGCGGAGACCGTAAAAGCGGGCAGGTAAAATCAACGGTTCAAAACGAACCGTTGATTTCTTCACACATGACACGTGCTCAAATAGCTGAGGATACAAAAACGAGCGAGAGCTATGTTATGCGGGCAGACCTATACGCCAAAGGCGTCAATGCCGCCGAGGAAGTCCTTCCCGGCATCAAGAACGACCTGCTGCTGGGCAAATACAAGCCCCGCGAGACCGACGTTGCGGCTATCGCCAAGGCTGCCCCCGAGGAGCGCCGGGAAAAAGCGGAGCAGCTCAGGGTGATCCCGGAAAAGAAGCCCAAAGCAGATAAGGAGTCTGCCCGGAGCGGCACAAAGCGCCAGCAAGAGGTTTATGCGACTATCGACAAAAGCTATGAGGATATGAAGGACTCCAAGCGCGTCACGGAGGATTCGGCACTGGTAAGCCTGCGCTATACGGCGCGGAACATGGTCGAGACATGCGACGTGCTTTTTACGAACTTCCCCGGTCTATTGGAAAAGCCGGACTACAAAGATCAGGTCATTGAAATCATGCAGGAGCCAAAACAATACATTCTCAAATTGGAAGGAGAAACAGACAATGAACAGCATTAAGACACTCTACAAGCTGATGGAGGTCAGCAGCCGGGATTTGGAGATTCCCGATGCGTACCAGCGCAAGCTGAACACCGAGCGTGTGGCAAAGATCGTGGCCGGGTTCAATGAGCGTATCGCCAACGAACCGAAGGTTAGCTTTCGTGACGGTCACTATTATGTGTTTGACGGGCAACATACTATTGTGGCGCGCAAGCACATGAACGGCAACAACGACCTGCCGATCCTCTGTAAGGTGTACTACGGTATGACAGAGGCTGAGGAAGCCCTGCTGTTTGCCATGCAGACCGGCTACTCCGCAGCCCTGACGCCCAGCGCCAGGCTCCGCGCCAATCTTCGCGGAGAGGATAAGGCGTCGGGCGAGTTTTACGAAGCGACCGAGGACGTAGGATTTCATGTGGGCTTTGAGCGGGGCGGCGGCACGGGACGCATCCTCTGCATCAACACCGCCTTTGCGGAGTTCAAGCGCGTCGGCGCAGAGGTTTACAAGGAAGCGCTCACCATCCTGCTGGAAGCCTGGGGCGGCGACCCTGATTCCCTCCGAGCCGAGGTGATTCAGGGCATCGTCCACTTCGTGGAGCTGTACCACGGCGAGTACGACCGGGAGCGGCTCATTTACGGCCTCCGCGCCTACGAGCCCAAGTTTGTTTACGCGGCGGGCAAGACGGAAAAGGAACTGCGGGGCGTAAAGCGCTACGTCAACCTGTTCTACCGCATTTACAACGGCAGGCGCAGGCATTCGACCCTTCCCATGAAGTTCTGACCGCCTGCACAGCTTCAATTCAACCATAAGGAGGTAATCCATGCAGGAAAAGCAGACAAAACCCGGTGAAAAAGCGAAACATGATTTGAAAGAGAAAACGACCTATCGCTTCGGCAACAGGTCGTTTATTGTTGAACCGGTATTCAAGGAGGAGACGCAGAACACATTGGGCTGCGTCCTTCTGCGCCTGATGAAATCGGAATCTGCGGGGGCGTAGTCCCAGGCGGCGGGGCATATCTCCGCCGCATACATGACAACAGGGCGAGACAGTGATATACTTGTTGTGGAATACAAGTGTTGCTGTTCGGCTGCCCGGAAAGGAGGACTGCATGAAACAGTCGAATAACAACAAAAAATCCCGTGACGTGACCGCCTTTCTGTATGAGAGGCTTTCCCGTGACGATAACATGGACGGCGAGAGCTACAGCATAGGGAATCAGAAAAAACTGCTCATCAAGGTCGCAAAGGAAAAAGGCTACACGAACCTGGTTCATTTTTTTGACGACGGCATCTCCGGCGTTACGATGGATCGTCCCGGCTTTGCCGATATGATTCAGCAGCTGGAGCAGGGAAAAGCGGCGGCCGTGTTTGTAAAAGATCTCAGCCGCCTGGGGCGTAACTACATCGAGGTCGGCAGACTGACCGAGGAGTTCTTCCCCAATCACGACATTCGGCTGGTCGCTGTTTCGGACAACATCGACACTGACGAAGGTGAAAACGAGTTGGCTCCCATCCGCAATCTTTTCAACGAATGGTATGCGCGAGACATCAGCAAGAAACGGCGCATCAGCAACAAGATCAAGGGCAATGCCGGTGAACCCATGGGGCAGCCTCCTTACGGGTACATCAAAGACCCTGAGAACCCCAAACGCTGGATTGTGGACGAGGAAGCGGCGCAGGTCGTGCGGCGGATTTACCGCATGACGCTGGAAGGGGTCGGAACGGAGCAGATTGCCGCGAAGCTTGAAGAGGACGGTATCCTGACCCCGCGCGCTTACTGGCACTCCAAGGGAATCAATCGCCCCGG
Source organism: uncultured Eubacteriales bacterium (assembly GCA_905198155.1). GTDB lineage: Bacteria > Bacillota > Clostridia > Oscillospirales > Acutalibacteraceae > RGIG4076. Next base: position 81,840 of record CAJKBQ010000010.1, on the reverse strand, counting down.
CAAGGTCAAGGATCTGCCGCCCACCCATTGGAACAGCTCCAGCGTCATAAAGATGCTTTCCGTGCAGGAGTATTGTGGGGACATTCTCAACTTCAAGACCTATTCCAAGTCATACAAGAACAAGAAGCGACTGGAGAATGACCGTGAGAACTGGGCGATTTTCAAGGATGTGCATGAGCCGATCATTGAGCGGGCCGTCTTTGAACAGGTTCAGCAAAAGCGCGGCAAGATGAGAAAGCGTCAAGCGAAGGACGGCGAAAGGAGCATGTTTTCCGGGCTTCTGGTCTGCGCCGACTGCGGGAGCAACCTTCATTTTCATTTCAATCAGGGAAACCCGGAGATCAAGTATTTCAACTGCTCCAACTACAAGGGCAATCGCGGCACCTGCGGCTCCACGCACTATGTCAGAGTGGACTTTCTGGAGCAGGTCGTTCTCGGCGAAATCCGTCGTCTGACGAAGTATGCCGGCCTTTACGAGGACGATTTTCTCAAGGAAGTGATCGGTCACTCCCGGCAGGCGGAGGAAACGGAGCGCAGACTGAAGGAGAAGGAACTGAAATCACTCCTTGCCCGCGACGATGAACTGGACGGCCTGTTCGAGCGCATCTATGAGGACAATGTTTCCGGCAAGCTCAGCGACGACCGCTTTGCGAAGATGTCCCGCCGCTATGAGGAGGAACAGAAGGAGCTTTCGGAGAAAATAAAAAAGCTCCGTTCCGAGATCGAGAAGCAGAGCAGCCGCGCAGCCTCAACGGATATGTTCGTGTCCATCGTCCGCAAATACACCCGCGCCAGAAAGCTCACGCCGCGGATGCTCAACGAACTGGTGGAGAAAATCGAGGTCTACAATGCCGAGAAGATCGACGGCGAATGGGTACAGCGGCTTCGCATTCACTACAACTGCGTGGGGGAAATGAACATTCCCAACGAACCGGCACTGCCCATCCCGGCCGTCACCGTCAACACCAGAAAAGGCGTGTTCGTGAGCTACACGACAGACGACAGACCTGCTGTTTGAGCAGAAAAAAGCGAGTGTCCCCACAGCTTTTCAAATGCTGTAAGAACACTCGCCATGGTGCGGATAACAGGACTTGATTCGCGCGCTGTGGCGCTTGGTCGGGCGTCGTTCTGGACGTCCACTGGACGTCCATTCATTGCGACGCCTTTTCAAGTCCCACGAATCTTTGCTAAAACACAAAACAAGCCTCGATTCCCGAGACTTGTTTTGCGCTTGGTGCGGATAACAGGACTTGAACCTGCATGAAGGAACCCTCATTAGAACCTGAATCTAACGCGTCTGCCAATTCCGCCATATCCGCATATTCAGTTTTGCAGCGCCGCGCACGGCTCTCAAACTGCTCAATTATTATATCACAACGGAACGCACTTGTCAAGCCCCAAAATGCATTTTTTTCGATTCTCGCCGCAAGTCATAATTCTGCGCCGTGCCGCGTATCCATAAACCAAGTGGACAATCCACCCAAAGGAGGGAACCGCATATGAAACTGCAAAAACTGCGGCCGATGCTGCCGCTGGCCGCGCTGGCGGTCGCCATCCTGCTGGCGGGGCACGCCGGTGCGGGGATTGTTCCGCCGTCGTCGGAAGCGCCGTCGTCGGCCGCAGCCGCAAGCGCCGTGTCCGACGTCCCGGCGGATTCGGCGGAATTCCGCGCCGTGTGGGTGCCGTACCTGAGCCTGGATATGCAGAACGAGCCGCAGCGGCATTTTGGCGCATTCAAAGCCAAATTTGACGCCATTGTGCAGCGCGTTGCGGCGGCGGGCGCTAATACGATCATCGTCCATGTACGGCCGTTCGGCGACGCGATGTACCGCTCGTCGTACGCGCCGTGGTCGCATATTTTGACCGGCACGCAGGGGCAGGATCCCGGCTACGACGCACTGGCGTATATGGTGGAAGCGTCGCACCGCGCAGGGCTGAAAATACACGCCTGGATGAACCCGCTGCGCCTGCGCTCCACGCAGACCCCGGCGGCATTGTCGGCGGACAACGTGGCGTCGGTGTGGCGGTCGGACGACGATCCTGCCAACGACCGTTGGGCGGTCGAAACGTCCGGCGGAATGTTCCTGAACCCGGCGTACCCCGAAGTGCGCGCGTATCTGGCGCAGGCGGTGTCGGAGCTGGTGTCGCGCTACGCGGTGGACGGCGTGCATTTGGACGATTATTTTTACCCCACGACGGACGCATCGTTCGACGCGGCGGAATACGAATCGTACTGTGCATCGGCGGAATCGCCGCTGGAATTGGGCGAATGGCGCAAGGCGCAGATCAACGCGATGGTGCAGGAGCTGTACACCGCGATTCACGCGGCGAACCCGGACGTGGTGATGGGGATTGCACCGCAGGGAAATATATCCAACGACGAGCGCATCGGTGCCGACGTCGCGATGTGGGGGAGTACGGCGGGCTACGTTGATTACCTGTGCCCGCAGTTGTATTATCCGTTTGACAGTCCGTCCCAGCCGTTTGTGCAGACGGCGGAACGGTGGCGCGCGCTGGTAACGTGCCCGTCCGTACAGCTGTACGGCGGGCTGGCGCAGTACAAAGCGGGCGATCCGTCGGCGGACAGCGGCGCCTGGATGGCATCGGATGTGATCGACCGCCAGCGCGCGGAGCTGGCGCGCATCGGGTTTGCCGGGTGGGGGCTGTATTCGGACGCCTATTTGCCGCAGTAAAAATCCATATTTTTGCGTGAAAAATCCATACCAATCTCCGAAAGGATTTGCTATAATAAAGAAAACAACAAAGGAGACGGATTGATTTATGAACGCAAACCAATCGCTGTGGTACCGCGCACCGGCGACCTGCTGGAACGAAGCGCTGCCGCTCGGCAACGGGCGGCTCGGCGCGATGGTCGATTCCGGTGCGGCGGTCGATCGGCTGTGGCTGAACGAAGATACGCTGTGGGCAGGGCTGCCCGGCAAGCCCGCGCCGTGGCTGACCGATGAACGCCTTGCCGCGATTCGCGCCAAAATTGCCGAAAAGAAGTTTGACGAAGCGCAGGAACTGCTGGAAGACGCCATGCCCGGCGTGAATGTGTCGCCGTACCTGTCCGCTGGGGATTTGCGCATCGAAATTCTGGACGAAGTGACGCAGATTCGCGACTACACCCGCGCGCTTGACCTGGACACGGCAACGCTGACCAGCGCGTTTACCGCCCGATCCCGGCAGCTGACCGCAATATGGGGCGGAATACCGACGCTGCACGCGGAACGGGAATGCTTTGTTTCTGCGCCGGATCAGGTGCTGGCGTATCGGCTTCGGCTGTCGCGCAAGGCGTCCGTGCGGATCACGCTGGCGTGCGACTATGCCCACACCGCCGCATCCGACGATCATCACCTGCTGCTGGACGCCGCCTGCCCCCGCAATGCCGATCAGCTTGCGGCGGGCGGCGGGGTGCAATACCGGATGGCGGCGTATATCGACCACAACGGCACGGCACAGCCGTCGGGCGCGGCGGCGGTGCTGAGCGATGTCACGGAATGCACGGTGTATCTCGCGATTTGCAGCTCGTTCCGCCGGTTCGACCTGCTGCCGGACGACGAAACCTATGCCGACCGTGCGGTACGGCAATCGGAACACGCGGCGGGAATGGGATTCGACGCGCTGCGTGCCCGTCACGTCGCCGATTACCAATCGCTGTTCCGGCGCGTATCGCTGGAACTGGGCGACCCGGTCGATGCGCCGACGGATGCGCGGATTGAATCACCGGCCAACGACCCGCATCTGGCGGCACTGCTGTTCGATTACGGGCGGTATCTGCTGATTGCCTGCTCCCGTGCCGGAACGCAGGCAGCCAATTTGCAGGGCATTTGGACCGACCGGCCGATCTCGCCGTGGGCAAGCGACTACACGATGAATATCAACACGCAAATGAACTACTGGCCTGCCGAACCGTGCGCGCTGCCGGAGTGCCACGAACCGATGATTCAGCTGGTGCGCGAGCTGGCGTCGCAGGGCAATTGTATGGAACTGCCGGGGTGGGCGTCGTGGCACAACAGCGACTTGTGGCGCGCATCGATGCCGATTAAGAAAACGGCGCGCTGGGGGTTCTGGCCCATGGGCGGCGCATGGTCGTGCCGGCACCTGTGGGAACATTACGAATATTCGCGCGACGAAGCGTACCTGCGCAGCATTTATCCCATTTTTACCGGTGCGCTGGACTTTTTGCGTGCTTGGGTCATCCGCGGCGCAGACGGCAAGTTCACCACCGCACCGTCCACTTCGCCGGAAAATGCATTTTTATTCCGCGGCAAAGAAATCTCCACCGGTGAAGGGTCGGCAATGGATTTGTCGATCATCGCAGATTTGTGCAGTTACACACGGCGTGCGTCCGAAATCCTCGGTGAAGACTTTTCGCCGTATGCATCTTTAGCGGACGAATTGGCGCCGCTGCGCATCGGGTCGGACGGTCGGCTGCTGGAATGGGCAGACGAATTCCCCGAACCGGAGCCGGGACACCGCCATGTGTCCCACCTGTACGGGCTGTATCCGGCGCGGACGATTCCGGAGGGGTCGCTGCTGTTTGACGCGGCGTGCAAATCGCTGGCGTACCGCATCGCGCACGGCGGCGGGTACACCGGGTGGAGCAACGCATGGCTGGCGTGCTTGTTTGCGCGGCTGCGCGACGGGGAATCGGCATGGGCGCGCATTCAGACCATGTTCCAAAAGTCGATTTACCCCAATTTGCTGGACGCGCACCCGCCGTTCCAGATCGACGGCAACTTCGGGATTACCGCTGCCATCGCGGAAATGCTGCTGCAATCGACGGACGAAAACGGAACCGTTGTGCTGCACATTTTGCCCGCGTGCCCGGCGGAATGGCCGCGCGGATCTGTGCGCGGGCTGCGGGCGCCCGGCGGGCTGATTGTGGATATTGCATGGACGCCCGGCGGAACGCCGACGGTTTCGGTGCAAAACCCGCTTGGAATCGCATACCGGATCGCATAAAAATTTTCATGCTGCGCAAACCGCGCCGGACTGATTGCAGTCCGGCGCGGTTTGCTGTGTTTGGGGTGCAGGTTCGCTGCATCCGTTTTAGAAGAGATATCGATGTTTTCCCGCTGCATCGCGGCGCAGCTGCTGGTGACGGCCATTGGCTGCGCGCGGGGCAGGGGAGTCTTGCAAACTTAGTTGTTGTACGTCGCCATGAATTCCTTCACTTGGCGGTCGTATTCGGCTTTGACCTTGTCGTAGCCGGCGTCTTTCAGCTTCTGGCGATACTCGGTGACGGCGGCGTCTACGTCGGCGATCATGCCGTATTCGAGCGCTCTGTACTCTTTGTTCACGGCGATCATATTGGCCATCTCAGTTTCCACACCCGAGCGATCGAATGCGAATGCCTGCAACGGGTTGGTCACAACACTCTTTTCGAAATCTGCCAAGATTTCCGAATATCCTGGGTAGACGTCCGGTTTCACAAGAGTGTTCAGTATCAGCTGATTGGACATATTCCAGTCGCAGCCGAGGTTCTTTTTCTGTTCGACCGGAACGTCCGTTCTGGTAACCAAGTGACCATCTTTCATATCGTAATCGACGCCTTCCACGCCGTAGTTGAGCAGTTTTTGAAGTTCAACCGACCCATAAATTTTGTTGACCACTTCGATCACTTTGGTGCCGTATTTTGAAGTCCGGGTCACCACAAAGCCGTTGCCCGTGAATTCTTTCAGCACCAGTTTTTTGCCCATCCAAGGGTTAAACAGTTCCACTTTCCATTCCGGATGCGATTTTTGCAGCGCAATTGCAGTCAAGTTCGACGTAGAGAAGTATTGCACAGCAGTCGCAGCCATGCCGTTTTTGAATTGTTGCGCTCCAACGGTTGTGTCGTTAATCAAATTAGAGGAGAAAATTCCCTTTTCATAAAATTCACGCATTTTCTTGGCATAGGTAATATATTCCTCCGTGAACACCTGATTGAATACGGCGGGCTGGTCGGACTCGGTGACGTTGTACATCCAGCCGTTGCCGATTTCGCGCCATTCGTTAGGGAATACCAGCCACAGTTCGCGCACATAGTCGCTGCGCAGCGCTTCGATCCCGCTTTCGTTTTTCGCGACGCCTTCCAGGTATTGCTCAAAATCGTCCATCGTTTTCAGTTGTTCCGGACCATATTTTTCGCGCAAATCGCCGCGAAGCTCGAAAAAGACGTTGCTGTATCCCCAAACCATATTGGGCAGCATATAAATTTTTCCGCCAACGCTGGCCTGTTTCCATGCAATGTCCGGCAGTTTTTCAACCATGTACGGCGCGTACTGTTTCAGTTCGTCCATCGTCAATTCGCGGAATGCGTTATTCTGCGCGTTGTCAGAAAATCCCCACCAGTTGGCTGTGTAAGCAAAGTCAAACTCCTCATTCCCGGCATATTTCAATGCCATTTGCGATGCTTCGCCGGAACCCAAATATTCCACATCCACGGTGCAATTCAGGTCTTTCAGCAGAATGTCGTTCATGGCTTTCCAGATCCCGTCGCAGTTGCCCGTATCCGGTTTCGCGCCGCGGTTAATATACTTCAGCGTCACCGGTTTTTCCTCCGCTTTTGACGACACCGGAGCCTCCGACGCCTTGGATTCCGCATTCCCGCTGGACGCAGCGGCCGGAGCGCAGGCCGTCAGCGCGCACGCCAACGCCAAAATCAACGCCAGCGCCGCAAAGAATTTCTTGCTGTGCTTTTTCATAAAATGACTTTCCTTTCTGATTGTAAAAGTGTAACGATGCCCACCGCATTCTCCGATTGCCCCGGCCGGACGGCAGTTCGGAGGATGACTTCCTGTGGGCTTTGCTCGTTAAATAGATTCTAACACAACAAGATCAATTTGTAAACCCTAAAATCTTCCATAATGGTGTACTTTCTTCCACAACTCCCCGAAAAACGAAAAAAGCCGCACCGTGTGGTGTGGCTTTTCGTATGCAGGCCGAATTCCGGCCTTATTTTTCCCGCAAAACCCCAATCACGCACAGCGGATGCGGCATATGCAGTTCCGTTGGCGTTTGCACCGGCACGCCGTTTTCCAGGTGAAACACGGTGACATTGTCGGTATTTTCGTTGGTGCAGAACATCCAGTCGCCGAACGCGGCGAAATCGCGCGGCGAACTGCCGCCGCACGGCGTCCACAGCGGCGCGCTCAGATGGCAGCCGTCCCAGCGGAATTGGGCAATGGAGTCGTGCCCGCGGTTGGAGACATATACCCGGTCGCCGATCACGCGGATGGCGGCGGCGGTGTTTTCGCCCGCGAAATCCGACGGCAGGGCAGAGACCGTTTCGCGCAGCGTCAAGTGCCCGTCGCAGTAGTCGAACACCGACACGGACGACGCCAATTCGTTCACGCAGAACACGGTGTGGCCGTCGGCGCTGTAATCCAGGTGGCGGCATCCGGCGCCGGACGGAACTTGCGCACGATCCACCTCGTGCAGGTCAAAATCGTACGTGAAAATCGAATCCAGTCCCAAATCCACCACGAACAGGTATTTTTCGTCCGGCGTGCGGCGGACGAAGTGCGTGTGCGGCGCTTCCTGCCGTGTGGGGTGCGGGCCGCGGCCGTGATGCGTGACCAGCGCGTCCGGCGTGCGGAACACGCTGCCGCTCAGGTAATTGACGGCATACACCGTTCCGCCCACCACGTCCAGGTGGCACGCGCATTCGCCCAGCGTCGGGACGGGCGCAGACCATGCGCCGGGCTTCCCGTCCGTCAGCGCGCATTGCACTACGCTGGAATGCATATCGTCCGCGCCCGGAATCGTCCGGCCGCGCATCAGCGCAACCAGCGTGCCGTCCGATTCCGCCAAATACATCGGCCGATCGAGCGGCGTTTTCTCCGCAAACCGCAGCGCGCCGTCGTCTGTCAGCTGATACCGGTACACGCCGCCTTCCGGCGCGGCCGCCGCAAAGTACAAGTCCCACTTGCTCATTTTTGTTCCTCCTCAAAATATCCGATATTTACAGCGCTTCCTTGCGCTCCGGAACGATTTTGCCGCCGGTTTGTGCGGCGTACAGGTAACGAATCACGTCGTGCCGCGTGACGATCCCGACGAAGCACCCGCGGTCATCCACCACCGGGACGAAATTCTGCGCCATCGCGTGGTCGAGCAGCTCTTCCGTGGTGGCGGTGATATGCACCGGCGGGTTGCGATCCATTTTCAGCACGTCGCGAATCCGGACGGTTTCCATTTGTTTCAGCTCCGCCACCGGCTTGGGCGCCTGCTGATCCATCAGGTACCACAGGAAATCCCCTTCGCTGACGGTGCCGACGTAGCGATTGTCCCGCGTGACCACCGGGATGGCGGAATACCCGTGCGCCCGCAGCTTTTCCAATGCCTGCCGCAGCGAAAAATCATCGTACAAGCACGCGACCTGCGCGCGCGGCTGGATAAAATATGCGATATTCAAATCAAAACGCCTCCGTTTCAATCGGTCGTTTGCGTTGTTTTGGGTTTGCAAGCGTATTATAGCACAATCGTTCGGCGGAGGCAACGAATCCGATGTAACAATTCTTTGAACTTTTTTCGCGCGGAAAATTTGCAGATTGCCAAAAAATCCGCCCGCAGCGGCATGCTGCGAGCGGTGGATATTGTAAAGATGGGGGAGCGCACGGCACGGTCAGCGGTGGAACAGCCGCCCGTCCAGCCCGGAGCGGAACCGCGCATCGGCCTTTTTGTTGTAATGGCGAATCACTTCAATTTCCCTGGGGTCATACGGCCGCAGGCTGGGGCGGAACAAATCGTGCTGCCACTTGGTAAAGTCGTACGCCCTGCCGCGGCCTTCGTCGTAGTTTTGCCACAGGCTTTCCCACGGTTCGTACGTCTGCGACTTCCCGGCGACAAATCCCCAATTGTAGCACCCGATTTTTTCCAGGTAGAACAGCGGGTACGTTTCTTCAACGGTGTTGTGCAGAATCCGGTTCAGCCACTCGGTGTTAATCAGCGGCCGCCCGGTGGTGCGCAGCTGCTCGATCCGGTCGATGTTGCTGTCAAAGGATCCGTAATTGTGCCAGCTGATTACGTCGGACAAATCCATCGCGCGCTGCTCGATTTCGTCGTACGCGCGCCCGCCCTTCACCGGGTTCCAAACATCGGCGCACAACGGCTGATCCGGTGCGACGGTCCACGCAATTTCAAACAGTTTTTCCAGATACGGCATACTTTGCAGCCCGCGCGCCCCGCCTGGTTCGTTGAACAAATCCCAAACAATCACGCGGTCGTCGTGCGCATAGGTTTGCAGAATCTCGCGCGCGAACGCGTAGTATCGGGGGCGGATATCCGGGTCGTCCAGCACGTTCCACCGCGGTTCTTCGGTTTGGTCGCGAAAATGCGGGGTGTTTTTCGTGCCGCCGTGATAGCCTAGGTCGTACGGCTGCGGTCCCAGTTCAATGGGTTTCCATTTTGACTTCGGTACGCAGCAATCGTTGGCCAGCACGACCATGGCGGAAATGCCGTGCTGCGCGAACAGCGCCAGGTATTGATCCAGCCGATGCATAAACCCGTCGTGCTGCCGGTCCCACACCTGAAATTCCAGGATAATCCGCACGGAGTTGAACCCAATTTCTTCTGCCAGCGCGATCTCCCGCTTGGCGGTTTCCAGCCGCTGCGCAAACCCGAATTCCTGCCACTCGTCCACGCGATTGGCGCAGTCGCTGGGCATATAATTGCACCCGCGAATCCACGGCCGTGCGTTGTACCATTGCCAGGCTTTTTCTTTGCTCCATTGTCCATTCATATCTGTTCGATTCCTTTCGATTCAAATTGTGCCGAGCCGCCGCGCTTCCAGCGGCGATACGCCGTATTGCGCGCGGAACGCCCGGGCGAACGTGGTCTGCGACGAAAATCCGCATTCCAGCGCGATGGCCTGAACGGAGTCCAGCGAATGCAGGATCCGGTTGAGCGCCGCCGACAGCCGGACGCGCTGCAAAAATGTGCGGAACGGCTGCTCCATTTCCGTGCGGAACAATACGCCGAAGTGATTGGCGGAAAGATGCAGTTCCGCCGCGACGGACGCCAGCGTAAGCGGTTCGCCGCAGCGCAGCCGGATGATTTGCTCTGCCGCGCGGACGCGGGGGTCGCGCGCATCGTCCGCCGGTGCGGAATGCGCAGCGCGCAGTAGCCGAACAATCAGCGCGGTCAGCGCCGCGCGGCAGACTTCGATCGACCATGCGTCCGGCTGCTGCGATTCGTGCAGCAGCGACCGCAGCAGCGGCTCCACCCGGGTACTTTGCGCGCGCAGCACGCCGCCGGACGCGCAGACGGCGCGCAGCACCGCTTCGCTCAGCATCCGTTCCGAAAACCGCACCGAAATCACGCGCAGCGGTGCCCCCGGCGGGACGTCGTAGCGATGAATGTCCGTGGGGCGCACCAAAACGAAGCTGCCGCGCTTCAGTGCAATCCGCAGCCCGTTGACGACGCAGTCCGCGCGGCCGTCCAGCACATATTCCAGTTCGCAAAAATCGTGGTAATGCGCGGTGCGACGCTGCGCGCGTTTTTCATATTGCCGGACGGATATCAGCCCGCCGTCCGACCCGATATGCATCAGCTGGCGTGCGTGCGCCACCGGGTAACGCTGTTCTAACATGAGCATCCTCCGATTAATGGGTTGAAAGAAAATCGATTTTCCGGTTTCATTATACCCGCTTTTCCCCCGGCCGTCAATCCCAAAAGTGCGCGGAAATCAACGATTTTGGTGCATTGGAATCGATTCCGCTCCCGACACAAAAAATCCGCCCGCAGCGGCAGGCTGCGAGCGGTGGATATTGCAAAGATGGGGGAGTGCGCGGCGCGGTCAGCGCTCTTCGCGGAAGTAATTCGCGCCGATGGCGGCCGGTTGGTTCGACTGCGCATTTTTGCGGATCGATCCGGTAACCAGTACGATGGCGGTAATCAGGAACGGGAGCATCTGGAAAAACTGCGCCGGAATCGCGCTCAGCCAGCCCAGTGCCGACGGGAATGCCGCGGCCAGCGACCCGCTGGCAACGCGCAGTGTGTTGAAAAATCCGAACACAAACGTGCCCAGAATCGCAAACAGCGGATTCCACTTCGCGAAGATCACCAGCGCGACGGCGATCCAGCCGTAGCCGTTGATCCAGCAGCTGCTGGACAGGCTGCCGGCCATGTTCAGCCCCATGTAGTAGCCGCCGATGCCCATAATCCCCGCGCCGATCATGATGTGCAGGTATTTGTACCGGACGATGTTGATGCCGACGGAATCGGCCGCCGCCGGATTTTCGCCGACCGCACGCAGCCGCAGCCCGCATTTGGTGTATTTCAGGTACGCCCACGCCAGTACCGCAATCAGCACGCCGAGGTAGATCAAAATGTTGTGCGTGAACAGCCCTTTGCCAATCACCGGGATTTTCGACAGCAGCGGAATCGGCAGGTCGGCAAACCCGGCCTGCAGCGCGCTGGCGCTGTTCATCGCCGGCCAGCCGTTGGCCTTCACGCCGTTGCCGACGAAGAAGTACAGCCCCAGGCCGAACGTCGTGATCGTAAGGCCGGTGACATTCTGATTGGCTTGCAGCGTGACGGTCAGCACGGCGAACAGCAGCCCGCACAGCGCCGCCGACAGGAACGCGATCAGGATGCCCATCAGCATCGAGTTCGTCCAGCAGCCGACCAGGTAGCCGAACATCGCGCCGACGGCCATGATGCCTTCCACGCCCAGGTTCAAACTGCCGGATTTTTCGGTCAGAATTTCGCCGACGGTGCCGTACAGCAGCGGGATGTTGTACACGACGATGTTGTACAAAAACAGCGTAATGGTATTGGTACGATCCATGATTATTCGCCGTCCTTTCCGGTGGATTGCCGATGATCGATCACGATGCGGAAATGCGCGAAGAAATCGGCCGTCAATACGCAGAAGAGAATCACGCCCTGGAGCATATTGGCAAAGTTGACGTCCACCGCCGCATAGGTAGAACTGGCAACGGTGCTGCCGTATTGCAGAATGCCGATCAGCGCCGACACCACAAAAATCATCGGCATACTCAGCTTGGCCAGCCACGCGACGATGACACCCGTCCAGCCGACGCTGTCCGTGATGGAGGTGGACAGCACCCCGGCTGTGGTGGTTTTCAGCATTCCGGCCAGCCCCACCAGTGCGGCCGACGCGAATACCGTCCGCAGCACGATCCGGTTGACCTTCATCCCGGCGTAGCGGGCGGTGCCTTCGCTGTCGCCGACCACCGTCAGCTCGTAGCCGTGCTTGGTGTACTTCATATACACGGCCATCAGCACGCACAGCGCGCACGCGACAATGACGGCCAAACTCAGCGAAAACCGTCCCAGCCGGATCACCGGCATTTTGACCAGCTTGGCGAACGACCCGAAGATTGGCCGCACCGATTCCGGATTCAGGTAAAAGTTCCAGTCCGCTTTCGTTTCGCCGAGATACACCAGCACATACAGCGCGATGTAGTTGAGCATCAGCGTCATCAGCGTTTCGTTGGTGCCGAACCGGACTTTGAGCGATGCGGCGATCAGCCCGTACAGCCCGGCGCCGACCATTGCGGCCGCCGCCATCAGCAGCAGTGCGATGACCGTCGGCAGCTTGCCGCCCAGTTGGAACGCCACCGTCGCCGACAGAATCGCGCCCACGATGAACTGGCCTTCGCCGCCGATGTTCCAGAACCGCATTTTGAACGCCAGCGCCAGCGCCAGCGACGTGACCAGCAGCGGGACAAAGACTTTCAGGTAGTTTTCAAAATTTTTATACGCAATCGCATTGCCGGGCATGCCCATGGTAATCATCTTGCCGTAATACGACAGCGGATTCACCCCCAGGATCAGCAGCAGCACCGCACCGATCAGCAGCGCGATCAGAATCGCGCCGATGTACAGCAGCACTTTGCGCTGGGTGGGGGAGTCGTGCTTGATGACCCGAATGTGCGAATCAGCCATGGTCGGACACCTCCGTTTCGACCGGAATGCGGGAGTCTTTCGCGATTCCGGCAATTTTTCCGTTTTGGTCGGACAGGTCGAGCGCACCGGTCATCATCAGGCCGAGCTGCTCTTTGGTGGTTTTGTGCGCGTGCACCACGCCCATCAGTTTGCCGTGGCACAGCACCATGATCTTGTCGCACAGTGCCAGCATCACGTCCAGATCCTCGCCGACGTACAGGATGCCGACGCCGGACTTTTTCTGCTCGTTGAGGATGTGATACACTGCGTACGACGAGTTGATGTCCAGCCCGCGCACCGGGTACGCGGTGATAATCACGTTCGGCCCGGCCTGAATTTCGCGCCCCAGCAGCACTTTCTGCACGTTGCCGCCGGACAGCAGCCGCACCGGCGTGTCGGCCGACGGGGTGACGACGCCCAGCTCTTCGATCACGCGATCTGCCGTCTGCCGCCCCAGTTTGCGGTTGACAAACGGGGTTTTACTGGTGGCGGCGTAGTTTTTCAGCAGCATATTGTCCACAATCGACATCGACGGCGCCAGTCCCATGCCCAGCCGATCTTCCGGGATGAAGCTCATGGCAATGCCCTTTTCAATGATCTGCTTGGGGCTCATGCCCACGATGTTGTCGCCTTTGTGGATGATCTTGCCGCTTTCAATCGGCCGCAGCCCGGCGATGGCTTCGCACAGTTCTTTCTGCCCGCAGCCTGCAATCCCGGCCACGCCGAGCATTTCGCCGCCGCGGATGTAGAAATTGACGCCGTCAATCGCCACGCTGCCTTCGTCGCTGCGGATGGTGAGGTCGCGGATTTCGAGCAGCGGGGTTTTCTTTTCCAGCTTGGGCCGGTCGATATTCAAGTCCACCTTGCGGCCGACCATCAGGTCGGTCAGTTCCTGCTCGCTGGTCTGCGCGGTGTCCACCGTTTTGATGTACTCGCCTTTGCGCAGAATCGCCACCCGGTCGCTGATGGCCATCACTTCGTTGAGTTTGTGCGTGATGATGATGATCGAATGCCCCTCCGCCTTCATCCGACGCAGCATATCGAACAGCTTTTCCACCTCCTGCACGGTCAGCACGGCCGTCGGCTCGTCCAGGATGATGATTTTGGCACCGTAGTACAGCACCTTGATGATTTCCAGCGTTTGCTTTTCGCTGACGGACATATACCGCACCTGCTTGTGCGGGTCGATCGAAAAGCCGAATTTTTCGCTGATCGCCGCAATCTGCCGGTAGCGGGATGCCCGCAGCAGCTGGCCGCGCAGCCCGTGGGTTTCCACGCCCATCCAGATATTGTCCGCCGCCGAAAACGCATCCACCAGCTTAAAGTGCTGGTGCACCATCCCAATCCCCAGCCGCTTGGCGTCCTCGGGGGAGTGGATGGTGACGGGTTTGCCGTGCAGCGTGATGGCGCCGGTGTCCGGCTGGTAAATTCCGGACAGCATATTCATCAGCGTGGTTTTGCCGGAGCCGTTTTCGCCGAGCAGCGCCAGGATCTCGCCTTCCCGCACGCGGAGGTTGATGTTCCGGTTCGCTGCAATGCTGCCGAAGGATTTTGAGATATTGTTCAGTTCAATCGCATAAGGCGCTGCCATACCGCAAATTCTCCTTTATTTGAGTCAATTCGGAAAATAATCCCGAAATATACAAAAGAGTACGGCCGGAGCACGAAATTTCGGCTCCGGTCATACTGCAAGTTTCGACTGGAATTAGTTCTGAGCGCCCGTTTCCTGCTGCACGCCCGCAACGTAGTAGTTCATCGAACCCTGAATCACAGAATCCTCCACGGATTTGCCGCCCGCCGCAACGATCACGTTGCCCGCGCTGTCTTTCAGGTCCGCATCGGTTTTCACGATCTTGCCGTCTTTGTCAAACGACAGCTTCACGCCGGAGAACACGTCCCACTCGCCGGACTTAATCAGCTCGGTGACGGCGTCGGTGTATTCTTTGGTATTGGGCGCGCAGTTTTCGCTCAGGTCAGAAATCGCGACCATGCCCTCTTTGAGGCCGCCGTAGTAGTTGCCGACTTTCTCCATGAAGTGCGTCGGGTCGTTTTTCGCGGTCTCAATCGCCAGCTGATAGTACACGTTCCAATGCCAGATCGGCGCGGTCAGGTGCGCTTTCGGCGCATCGGCGTTCATGTCGGAGTTATATCCGCAGCCGAACACGCCTTTGGCTTCCGCCGCAATCTGCGGCTGCGCAGAGTCGCAGTGCTGGGCGATTACGCCGCAGTTGTAGTTGTCGATCAGGTCCTCGGCCATCGCTTTTTCGTTGATTTCGTCGGCCCACGCGTTCAGCACGTTGACGTGGACAATCGCTTCCGGATTCACGGCCTGCGCGCCCAGCGCGAACGCATTGATGCCCGAGCAGGTCTCGGCGTATTCGGTGCCGTACGCGGCAACGTAGCCGATGTTGTAATTATTCAGCTCCAGCGATTTCAGCCCCGCCGCGATGCCCGCCAGGTACCGCGCCTGATAGATCCGGCCGAAGTAGTTGTTGAAGTTTTTCTCGTTGGACTTGTAGCCCGTCGCATGGGAGAAGATCACGTCCGGATATTCTTCCGCTTTTTCCGCCATCGCTTCGATGTAGCCGAAGCTGATGCCGATGATCATCTTGCAGCCCTGGCCGACCAGCGTGTCGATCGCTTTCTTAACGTCGTCCGCGTTTTCGGCAACGTTGTCAATGATCGCGAGGTCTTTGTCCGGATCCAGCCCGGCGTCTTTCATCGCAGTGGTGATGCCTTTGTGGTGCGCATAGGTGTACCCGGCGGTGTCGTTTTTGCTGTTGATGTAGATCGCGCCGACCTTAAAGTCGCTGGAACCGCTCGTTGCGGGTTCTTTTTCGCAGCCCGTGAACGCCGCGCACATCGTCAGCAGCAGCACCGCTGCCAGCAGAACACTCAGAATTTTTTTCATAGAAGAAAGCCCCTCCTTGCCATATGGCAGAAAAATATATGTAAACAAATTTACATCAAGTAGAAGAACGGAACCGGATGGACTGCTCGTCCATCGATTCGATCATCGCCAGCGACTCCACGCGCAGCCCCTGTGCGCGCAGCCGGTCGCCCGCGCCCTGGAACGTCTTTTCGATCGCGATGGCCGCGCCCACGAATTCGGCGCCCGCCTGGTGAATGATGTCGATCAGCCCCATCAGCGCCTGACCGTTGGCCAGAAAATCGTCGATCACCAGCACCCGGTCGCTCGGATTCAGCACGTCGCGCTGCACGATGACGGCATTGGTGTTGCCGTGCGTGTAGGAGTATACCTGTGCCACGTAGACGTCCCCGGCGATGTTCTGCGATTTGCTTTTTTTCGCGAACACCATCGGAACGTGCAGCTGGCTGGCCGCCGCGACGGCAATTGCAATGCCGGACGCTTCGATCGTCAGAATTTTGTTGACCCCGGACCCTTCGTACAGCCGGGCAATTTCCGCGCCCATCCGCATCAGAAAATCGGTGTCGATCTGATGGTTCAGAAAGCTGCCGACTTTCAGAATATTGCCGGGATACACCTGACCTTCCGCCCGGATTTTTTCTTCCAATTCTTTCATTACACAAAACCCCTTCGCGCAGGAAAATAAAAACAGACTGGCGCACGGCGAGTCTGTTGGGTAAACGGATACAAAGGCACCGCAGATGTGCGGTCCCTTACGCAGCCGCCCAACCAATAGTCACAGCTTCCCGGCGCTGTGGTAGAAACATCCGGGCCATACATCCGGAAATATATTGGCAAAGCGTATGTACACAAAAATGAATTGACAATATTGTAGCTGATTTTTTTCGGTTTGTCAACCTATCCAAAGAAAAAAAGAAAAGTTTGTCGGAGTTCACAATATTCCGTCGGGATGCGGCGGAGTTTCCGCCGGAATTTCGCTTCCGAACTGAGGAATTTGCAGGGAATCACAGGTGATTTTCGATCGATGGACAAACCCGGAATGTTTTTTTGAGAATTTGCCGGAACCCCATTGACAAGTGCAAAATGCAATGCTATAATGACGTCAGAGCGGATGTTTCGGTAAAACGTTTTTCTTGACGAACACTTTTTGCCGACGCATTCGTTTTTTTATTCGGGATGCCCCCCGACGGGCAAAGGAGCATATGGGTACATATGAAAAAAAATCTGCGGGATATGGACTTGTTTACCGTATTTCACTTCCGCGACGAACGTGCGCGCGGTCGGTGTGTGATGCTGGCATCGGCGGTGTTCAGCTTGCTGGCAACCAATCTGTGTATGAGCGGTACACTGTACACGGTGTTTTTGACCGCCAACCATTTTTCGATTGTTGATACGGGCGTGCTGGGGTTCCTGGTTCCGATCGCCTCGTGTTTCAGCGTGTTTTCGCCGCTGCTGCTGGAACGGCTGCCCCGGCGCCGCGCGGTGCTGACGACGCTGCGCGCGCTGTACTATGTCATCAATATCGTCGGCGTCACCGTGCTGACTTATACCGCCCATGACCCGCAGACCAAACTGATCGGGTTCGGCGCGGTGATCTTCCTGTCGAACATCTGCAATGCGCTGATGGGCGGCGGGTACTCGGTGTGGCACCTGAACTTCATTCCGAACAACGTGCGGGCGAAGTATTTTTCGTATCAGCAGATCATCTCCGGGCTGGTGTCCGGTGTTTCGCTGGTCGGCGCGGGACTGATCGCGGACGCGATTCGCGGCAGTGCGCACGAGCTGACGATTCTGGTGATCCTGCGTGCAGTCGGCTTTGCGTGCGCCGCCGCAGACGTGATCGCGCTGGCACTGCCGAAAGAATATCCGTACCCGCCCAGCGACGAAAAAGTTTCCATCGTCAATACGTTTCGGCTGCCGCTGAAACACCCGAAATTTTTGATCACCATCGGTCTGATGTGTATGTGGACGTTCGGCGTCGCGCTGGCGACCACATGGACATACTACGTTTTGAATACGGTCGGAATCAAAGTATCGCTGATGAACGGGATGGAGCTGATGAACGGCATCGTGCTGATCCTTGCGGCATCGGCGGCGCGGCGGATGGTGGCGCGCCATTCGTGGTTCCGCACGTTTGCGTACGCGGCGATGGTGCACGCAGCATCAACTGCGCTGTATGCCTTTATCGGCAATGTGACATACCCGGCAGTGTTTTTCGTGTTCATTCGGATAGTACAGCATATAGAAGGCGTCGCGCTGAACCTGACGTACGCCAATTTTCCATTTATCCATATACCGCAGAAGGGCGGAACCTACTTCCTGTCGTTTTACACGGTCGCGGTCAACCTGAGCAACTTTGTGGGGCAGATGCTGGGGACGCTGTTCATCAAGCAGATGGGCACGCGGACGCTGACGCTGTTCGGCGCAGTGCTGGAACCGCCCGCGATTCTGATGCTGCTGCAGGCGGCAGTGCTGACCGGTGTGGTGGTGCTGATTTTCGTCCTGCGCGGAAAACTGGAGCAAAGCGATGCAGAAGACTGAGGTGGAAAAATCGGGAGCAATCCCAAAATTCACAGGTGTCGCGCTGCGTATTCTGGCCGGGAGCGTGCTGTATGCAGCAAGCACCGTACTGCTGATTTTTCCGCAGTCGCTGCTGCTGGGCGGCACCAGCGGAATTTCGGTAATATTGGAATCGTTTTTGCCGTTTTCGCCGGGGAAAATTTTGATGGGAATCAATTTTGCACTGATCGGGCTGGCGTTTGCTGTGCTGGGTAAAAATATGGCTGCGCGAACGCTGGCGGGATCCGTACTGACCACGGGATGCATCGGCGCATTCGACGCGGGATTTCCGCAGATGCAGCCGCTGATTTCCAATCCGTACCTTTCGGCGGCGCTGGGCGGCGTGCTGATTGCAGTGGCGAGCGGCATCCTGTTCGACGTCGATTCCAGCTCCGGCGGGACGGATATCGTCGCACTGATTGTCCAAAAGTACCGGCATATTCAAATCGGCCGCGCGCTGCTGCTGACGGATGTGCTGATCGTCGTGGTCGGCGGTGCGCTGTCCGGATGGACGGTGCTGCTCAGCTCTTTTCAGGGTCTGCTGGTGAAAACGCTCGGCATCGACGTTGTCATTGCCGCCATTCGCCGCCGCCGCGCCGCAGGAGCCGTCCGTCCATGACCGCCCCGATATCCCAAAAAGGGACGCCTGCCCCGGTATCGGCGCAGACGTCCCATTTCCCTGTGCAATTCGATTTTGCGTATCATCCCACCGTTGCCGATGATTCCGCCCCGGCGGATTCTGCGGCCAACGCCTGCTGCTTGCGTGCCGCACGGCGTTCTTTGCGCGTTTTGCGCAGCCCCGGATCCATCCGCGGCGCGTCCGGCTTGTTCAGCAGCTCGTCCGGTTTGCGCAGCAGCTTCAAAAATTCGCGGAACGTGTACGCGTAGTAAAACCCGTCCGTCACGCGTTCATCCACGGTGAAACGCAGATTCACCGTTTTGGTGTACACAATCTGGCCGTCGTCGTTCTGTTTCAGCACGCGGCCTTTTTTGCCCAGCGCGCAGAAGATGGAACATGTCCCGAAGTTGTACAGATGGTGGTACACCGACCCAATCCCCGTGGATCCGATGTCCGTCAGGAACATACTGCAATGGAACGGACTGAACGCCCGCACCGCGCTTGGCAGAATCCCGCAGTGATCCAAAAAGTTGGCCGCGCCCACCACGGCGCGCACCAGCCAGTTTGGGCAATAGGACAGCAGATTGGCGAACGCATCGGTGTCGTTTTGGGCGTCGCTGCCTTTGTTGGCGGTCACGGCGCCGGAAATCTTGTCGTACACCTCCTGCAAGGTGTCCGTGGGATCAAATGCGACCTTCACGATGGCCTCCGGCGCGTCCAGCGTCATATCCTTTTTGATCGTGAAGCAGAACACAATCTCGTTGCGCGCATAGATTCGCCGTCCGCACACGAATCGGTTGACGCACGGATACTGCGCGAACATCCGCACGCACGCCGCCAGCACCACGTGCATCAGGCTCAGCTCGGTCATACCGGTCGTGCGGCGCAGATTGCGGATAAAGCGTTCCAGCTCGCCGATTTCAACAACCTGGTCAAAATATACCTGCGCGTCGCACCGCATATTCATGATGTGCGGCACCACGGCGAAAAACGGGTCGGCGCTGACCACGCGCCATCCGTCGGAACGGTCGCCATGCCGGCGTTTGCACGGCGGACGATCGATTAACTTTTCCTGCATATACATCTCCTCCTATGCGCTTATTTTATCACATTTTCGCACCGGATGCAAGTAAAATTTGCGGGAGGAGCGGGGAGTTTCATTGAAAAAACAAAAGGTTGCGTGAAAACAATTATCAGAATATGGTACAAATGGGTTTGCTTACTTGAATGTTGGCCGAATCAGGTGCGCATGGGCGTTTTGGTATTCGGAAATATATTTATCCAGCTGTGCCACGGAACGATGGTCGATGTAACCCGTTGCGTCATCAACATAAAATCGGCATCCGGTGTTTCTTGCAATAAATTCAACAACATCCAGCGCGAACAGATGAAATTTGCGATTGGCGTACGCGGTGTGCGCTTCTCCGTAGATATAAAAATGTCCGTTCTTGTCGGATTTGAGCTGGATGAAAATCACGTTTTTGGCACAGCCGTTGAAAGTCAAATAACAGGTTTGCGGTTCCTGCATGAAAACATCGGTGGGCGCAAAATTTTTAGCGGCCAGCGACATGAGCGCAGTAAATCCGTTTAGATTACAGCGCCTCAGAAATCCGGTTTTTTGCCAGAAAATGATGCCGCATTGTTGTACTCCGATGGAGCTTTTTGGGTCATACAATGGATCCCGCTTTGAAATCAACCAGTTCATTGGACACCTCTCCCATACGGCGGCGATTGATTGCGTGCGTTACCGACCAGTTAACTGAACTAAATCATTTTATTATACTACAACCCTTCAAAAGTAAATTCCGCAGTGGCATTAAATCGAAATTACATGGTTTCCGAAAACGCTCCTTTATCCGATTTTCCGCTGAATCACCCCGCCCCTATTGAAAAACGGTACCCAACGTGCTATATTTTTTCCAGAAAACCTATTGACATGGTAGGAATTCGGAAATGTAACTCCTATCAGATATGAAAACGCCCGCGAGGCCGTCCGGGCCTTTTTGAATGCCGAAAGCACCCGCGAGATCATCTTCACCCGAAACACCACAGAGGGACTGAATCTGGTGGCTTACAGCGATGGACTTTCCCGCGTGAGCGCCGGGGACGAAGTGCTGGTGTCCATCATGGAGCACTACAGCAATCTGCTGCCCTGGCAGATGGTCTGCCGCCGAACCGGAGCGACCCTCAAGTTCATAGAATGCGGGATGGATGGCCGCCTCGATCTCAACAAGGTGGCGTCCCTGATTACCGATAAGACGAAAATTGTGGCCTGCACGCACGTTTCAAACGTTTTGGGCCGGGTGAATCCCATCCGTGAGATCGCGGCGCTGGCACACCGGGTCGGCGCAGAGATGGTCGTGGACGGTGCGCAGAGTACGCCCCATATCCCGGTGGACGTGCAGGCGCTGGACGCAGACTTCTTTGCGTTTTCCGGCCACAAAGTCTACGGCCCCATGGGGATTGGCGTCCTGTATGGCCGCGAGGCGCTGTTGAACGATATGCCGCCGTTCCTCACCGGCGGCGAGATGATCGAATCCGTGACCCACGAGGGCGCAGTCTTTGCAGAACTGCCGCACAAGTTTGAAGCCGGCACAGTCAATGCGGCGGACGCCGTGGGGCTTCATGCGGCGATTGACTACATCAACCGCATCGGGTTCGCGGAAATGCACCGGCGAGAAATCGCTTTGACCTGCCGCGCGATGGACGGCATGGGGCAGATTCCCCACGTTCACCTCCTGGGTTCGGACGATCCGGAGCAGCACTGCGGCATCATCACCTTTACACTGGACGGCGTGCACCCGCACGATATCAGCGAAATCCTTGCCAGCGACGGTGTTGCCATCCGGGCAGGGCATCACTGCGCGCAGCCGCTGCTGGCCTATCTGCGGCATCCATCCACCGCGCGGGCAAGTCTGGCGTTTTACAACGCGGAAGCCGATGTCGATCGGATGATTCACAGCATTTCCACACTAAGGGAGCGAATGGGCTATGGAGAATAGAAGCTTTTACAATGAAATTCTGACCGAGCACAACCTGCATCCGGAGTTCAAGCACGATCTGCCGGACGCCGACATTGTGCTGGAAGGCGTGAACCCCAGCTGCGGCGCCGATATTTTTCTCAAATTGAAGCTGGACGGCGATGTGATTGCGGACGGCGCATTCGTCGGCGACGGCTGCGCGATCTCGCAGGCTTCGGCAGATATCATGCTGGGCATGATCGTCGGGAAAAAGAAAGCGGACGCGCTGAAACGGGGGGAAATCTTTCTGAAAATGATTCAGGGCGAAGCATCGGCGGAGGAGATCGACAGTCTGGAAGAGGCTTCCGCGCTGCGCGATATCGCGCATATGCCAGCACGCGTCAAATGCGCAGTGCTGGGCTGGCGGACGCTGAAAGAGGCGCTGAAAGGCGGAGACGCAGCAGTGACGGCACATGGCGTGTGGGCAGAAATCCCGCACGGCTTTATGATATAAATATAAATACATGTTCCCGCTCACCAAGGAGATGGTGAAGCTGGTGCCGGAACAGCGCATCGCCCACGGCGGACATCCCGTTCTCCGCACCGGAATACGATGCGGAGTTCATCTCCATTCCCGGCCGGAGCGGAGACATCATCAATCCGAACCGCCGCTTTGCCAACATCAAGGTTACTTACACGGTATTCCTCGCTCGGAAGAACGCAGCCGCCCTTGCCGCCGTCCTGCGGGACATCAAGGGCTGGCTGTATGCTGAGCCGGACAGGTACCACAAGCTTACCGACTCCTACGATGCGGAGCATTTCCGCTACGGTGTTATCTCCGGCAGTCTGGCCATTGAGGGGCAGCCGAACAAGATCGGCAGCTTTACCGTGACCTTCAACTGCAAGACGTATAAATACAGCTGTGCGGGACAGCAGAGGGTGGCGGCGTGGTCACGCTCAATGCCTCATCCGGCGGCAGTATAAATTCATGGACGATTTCTGCCATTGACGAATACCTCGAAATCGACAGCGAACTGATGAACTGCTTCAAAAACACCGACCTAAAAGATGATATGGTCGCCGACGAGGGCTTCCTGGTGCTGAAACCGGGCGAAAACTTAATCGCTTGCACCGGCAATGTCCGAAGGCTTGAAATAGTTCCGAGGTGGTGTTGTCTGTAACGGGCTCACATAGATATATCATCCTCTTCCGCCGTTTATAGGTTGACTTTTTCGACTCTTTTCAGTATAATATATGCTTGGGTGGGTACCTACCGGCACTTAGGTTGAAAAGTCTAAGTGCCGTTCTTGCTTTACAGAGGTATGAAAATGAAACAAATATCAGTTGCATACAGGTTCAAGGATAGGGCGCTTGTTACCGCTGTGGTGCGTGGAATTGCTTTTGCCCTGATTACGCTTTTATTTACAACGGTCGATTTCTTCAAAGAGTTTCTGTGGTGCATTTACATTGGATTCTCATTAACAATGGCTTTTGGCGCGAAGAAAGGCGAATATAAATATTATGTTTGCAGCCTTTTGGCAGGATATGTGTGGTCGCTCGCCTATGTATTCTTTCCCTCTTTTATGGAAAAGACTTTTCATATTCCTTCCTTCGCCGCAATGACCGTCAGTGAACTGATCCTGACTTTCCTACTGCTGTTTGTGCATCTGAAATTTCTCCGCAACACCTGGCTGAATAAAATACCTATGGTGTTTGCAGAAATCACGACTGTTTTTATCGGCGGCATTGACCATATTGCGTTGTGTGGGCTGTCAACCTTTATGGGAATATCTATGGCTGTGCTGACAGAGATCATCATTGTATTTCTGGCTGCGACAAATAAAGAAAAACAAGTAAAGCAATAACTAAAAGGAGCATTTTACAATGAATATCACAGTTTATCTCGGCGCAAACGAAGGCAATGATCCGGCATTGCGTAAGGCTGTTCAGGAGCTTGGCACATGGATCGGTACAAGCGGAAATGCACTGGTCTACGGCGGTTCAAAATCCGGCTTGATGGGAGCGATAGCCGACAGTGTTTTGAGCGCAGGCGGCGAAGTGACAGGTGTCGAACCGCAGTTCTTTATCGAAAACGAATTTCAGCATGATGGACTGACAAAGTTGATTGTGACAAAGGATATGTCGGAGCGCAAAAATAAAATGATTGAGCTGGGCGATGCCTTTATCGCCTTTCCCGGCGGCACCGGAACATTGGAGGAGATTACGGAAATCATGTCTAAGGTATCTCTGAAGCAGCTGGATGCTCCCTGTATTCTTTACAATCTGAACGGCTTCTATCGGGATCTGAAAGCACTCTTAAATTACATGATAGAAATGGGCCTGTCTTCAAAGGAAAGGCAGGAAGGAATCTATTTTGCGGAGAGTCTTGAACAGATTGAACGCATTATCTCCAAAGCAGATTAAAGTAAATCACATTTATCACACCACCAGGGAGAACTCCCCGGTGGCATTTTTATGCCCGGAAGGAGGTGGCTTTCATGATTCCTGTTCTCTATTCACCTAACACAACAGACTTTTCCTCATTCGGGCTTGGTGTGCTGACAGATACCATTTCCTGCGAAGTCACTGAGGAACGAAACGGTGTGTTCGAGTGCCTGCTCCAATACCCGGTGAGCGGTCAGCACTATGGGCTTATCACCAAGGAGTGCATCATCAAGGCAAAACCAAAGGACACCGCTAAAGGGTAGGTTAGGCATGGTATCCTGTTTCATAATGCAAACCAGCATTTCTGCAAAATTCTGCGGTTCACGTATCTGATGTTGCATGTGATTGTTTCCTTCAAAAACAGGAAAATGACCGTATGGATACGCCTTGATAACTGCATCCCTGTATTTAAGATGTTCTTCTATGCTGCCAAACTCGAAATAGCTGTGCATTTGCATTTCAACTGTCAGCGGTGGAAACGGCTTGTTTTCCAGACTGTCCGATAACTGACGGCACAGATTGCCGTACCGCATTGCCTTGCCTGCAGCAATGAAATAGGGCTTGATGGTATCGTCATCGCACCACATGATTTTTTTAGGGTTTTGCCCTTTGACCAATACAGGCTCTTGATGGCAAGGTACAGAAACGGCGTCATGATACGGCGCGTTCCTTTCCCGATTTGAGCAAACTGCCCGCCGTCAAAGAAAGCATGTCCCACGGGTAGCTTTGTCTGTGTCAGAAACGCCATGATTACCGCAATTATCCGTAAAAAAGAGAATACGCTCGTTCTCGAACTGCCTCACAGTATTTACGACATTTATGACATGCTGCGTTCCATCGGTATTACGCAGCCGCTGAAACAGATCCCGCTGACCGACAATGAGGACGAGGACATCGGCGTAAAGCTGTTCAGCGAAAGCGACTTCGGTCAGCATCTGCTCCTTACGCTGCACGAGAAAAACACCATTGCCGATGCTGTTAAAGCTATTCCGGCAGGGGCGGATCACTGTAAAATGCGGCTCGCCTTTCCTTTTCTGCTGTGGTGACAGTTTAGAAAAATCACAAAAAATAAATCTATCGCTTTGTAAACCCTTGTATTTTTTCAAGAAATATGCTATAATCTTTTCAACGGTCAAAGTCGGCTGTTCCCGTTTTCGGAGCAAATCCTGTTTGAATCGAGGCTGACGGTATGGATATAAGTTATAAGAAACTCTGGAAATTGCTGATTGACAGGGATATGAAAAAGAAAGACCTTGAAATGGCTGCGGGCATCAGCAACTATGTCATTTCCAAAATGACCAGGAATGAAAACATTACGGTTGAAACTGTGGGAAAAATCTGCAAAGCACTGAATTGTACGCCGAATGACATGATGGAATTCGTGTCCGACAATGAGTAAGAGGATTTGAGTATGAACAGCATTTTGAAAAAAATCAGGCAATGCGACGCCTTTAATAAGGAAAACAGGATCCCCTACACAAAGGCCGTCCTGCTGATGAGCCTGTTTACCTTTACCTTTTTAGGGACGGAGTTTTTGTTCGTCAATATGATTTCCAATACCGTTTCGGGCAGTCAATCGGTGGCCGCTCAAAACTATGCACTCGGTATCAGTGTGGTCGGCTTTGTTCTGTATCCTCTTTTCTGCCGCGTCTGCAAGGGAAGGCTGCAATCAGCGGTTACTATGTGTGCGGCGGTTCTGTCCGTTGTCTGCCTGTTTCTGATATGCCGTCACAGTTCTTATGTGCTTACACTGTGCATGGGGCTTTTGCTGTTTTTGATCCTCGGTGCGTTCGGAAGCGCCGTGTTTTACAAATCCCTGTGCTTGTTGGAGGACAACACCTATCTCGCACGGCTGGTTGGTGTTTCCTATATGCTCGGAGTTCTGCTCCAGATCGCCAACAACAATCTGATTCATACAGCGACTTTTGAAGCGGGGATTCTTTCCGCCATTATCCTGTTATTGGCTGTCACGCTGATGCGGGCAGAGAAAAACAGTATTGTTCCGGCTTTTTCAAAAGAAAAAACAAATGAGGACACCGGTGAAAGCGGAAACGGCAGTTTAAAGATCGCTGTTGTCCTCATCCTTTTCGTTGCGCTGCTGACCTGTATTTTCAGCACGCTGGATAATGCGGTCACCCTATACCACGCAAACGGCGCGGTGAATATCGGGCAGTGGCCGAGAATTCTTCTTGCACTCAGCGGACTTTTCGCCGGATTTTTGTTTGACATTGCAGGCAGAAAATATATGAGCATGATTATGTATTGCGTCATGATCCTCGGTGCGTTCGGAAGCGCCGTGTTTTACAAATCCCTGTGCTTGTTGGAGGACAACACCTATCTCGCACGGCTGGTTGGTGTTTCCTATATGCTCGGAGTTCTGCTCCAGATCGCCAACAACAATCTGATTCATACAGCGACTTTTGAAGCGGGGATTCTTTCCGCCATTATCCTGTTATTGGCTGTCACGCTGATGCGGGCAGAGAAAAACAGTATTGTTCCGGCTTTTTCAAAAGAAAAAACAAATGAGGACACCGGTGAAAGCGGAAACGGCAGTTTAAAGATCGCTGTTGTCCTCATCCTTTTCGTTGCGCTGCTGACCTGTATTTTCAGCACGCTGGATAATGCGGTCACCCTATACCACGCAAACGGCGCGGTGAATATCGGGCAGTGGCCGAGAATTCTTCTTGCACTCAGCGGACTTTTCGCCGGATTTTTGTTTGACATTGCAGGCAGAAAATATATGAGCATGATTATGTATTGCGTCATGATCCTGTCTACGACCTGTCTCGTTGTTCTTGAGTTTGCCGGACCGTTTACGGTAGGACTGATTATATTTTATCTGTCCGCAGGTTTTTTCGCTGTTTTCTTTACTGCATCTTTTATGGAGATCGCCCGGTATACAAAAATGCCGGAGCTGTGGGCAGGGCTTGGCAGAGCCGTCAATAATCTTGTTGCCGTAGCCATCACGGGAGGCTCCCTCGCACTGCTTCATTCCGGCAATAACATTGCAGTTACTTCCATTGAGCTGCTGCTGTTTGTCCTCGCCAGCGTTACCGCATTCATCTATACGAATATGAGGAAGAACTTTTTCGAGGGACTGGGCGCAAAAGACAGTAACAAATTAAGCGACAGTGAAAGGCTGCAAAAGCTGTCGGAGCAGTTCTCGCTGACGCCGAGAGAAGCCGAGGTATTCGCCCTGCTGGTGAATACCGATGACGGCTTGCAAACAATAGCCGATCGGCTGTATGTATCCAGACGAACCTTGGAGCGATATGTCTCTGCCTTATACGAAAAAACCGGTGCAAAATCCCGTATCGGACTTGTTTCTCTTTACAACGCCATATAACAGACAGCAAAATTGCCTCCCGCCTGTGCGGGAGGCAATTTTTTACTCTTTTTCAGAAAAAAGGCGGTAATTTAGCCGTTTTTTAGATTGGCGGAAGTCCGCCGCCCCGTTTTTCGCAGATTGGCGGACTTCCCTTATATACAAAAAGGCTCTCTACTAATATAATTATAAGCAAAGACAGTTAGGAGGAGTACCCAATGCAGTGCAACAGTCTATGCCCGACCGGAGGTCGGCGCGGTCACTTATCTTTCAATTTATTGGCGGCCTTTTTGCTTGTGAGTATGGCGCTGTGCGGATGTGCGAAACAGCCGTCGGGAACGGACGGCTCTGATCCGGACAACTCAATGAATGCTTCCACGCAGGCGGATCCGATCAATCTTGAGCAGCTGCTCTTAAAGGAGCGCGGCATGCCGTATGACCAATCGGACTACAAGACATTTGCCGGCGGCGAAGGGCTTTTGAACTTCGATACCGTTTTCACCGACACGGATCCGGCTGTCGCAAAGGGTGAGCTTTCAAGCGTTTTCCTTTCGGGTGGTAAATTATATAAATTCAGCACGGATGCCGCGCTGCCGAACGGAAAAAACTGCATGGAGATATACAGCCTGCCGGATACGGCAAAGCCGATATATCTGCATTCCCGTGATTTCAACGGCGCCGATCTTGATGTGATTTTTTCAGACGGCAGACGATTTTCTCTTGAAGCGCCGTCGAATAACGGACCGTATGCTGCGAAGGAATCGGAGTTCGGTATGATATACTTCGAGCATACCTATCAGTATTCCGCAGACGGGAAAACGCTTTCCGAGATACCCGATTTCAGAAGCAGAATAACACGGTTTGACAGTCATACGGTTATTGCCGACGGCAGGCTTTATATCTACGACACAAAGAAAGACAAGGATGTAACAGCGGGAATTACCTCTTATTTCGACGACAAAAACCGCGGCGTTATCATATGGGAGGCAAACTGCTCGGCAATGTCGGTCGGCGAAAAAATCATCACCCTTTTTAACGGCAATATCTTAGTGACCGACAAAGCCTTTTATAAGCTGGTTTACGATGCAATTCCCGATAACAGCGCAGATTATACCGATAAGATCACCAACAGCGACGGTACTGCGGCAGAGCATCTTCCTAAATTCGGAGGCGGAAACAGATACCGGCTCAAGAAGATCGAGAAGCTGACCGCGTATTACGACGAGATCGCAACCATAACCCATTCGGCGGCGATAACATATGATAATAAAATTCTGCCGCTTACCGAAATCATTCCGGCAGAGAACGAATACAGCAAATACAGCGCCAACAATATTGAAATACCGCCGGATATCACCGAACTGATGCACTGAACGGAGGAAGAACCATGAAAAGTTTTTTTAAGGCAAGCACTCTTCTTGCCGTTATTCTTGCTGCAGCAATATCCCTTGCCGCCTGCGGCAGCAAGACCGGTGTGGACAGCGACAGCACAAAGCCGGGACAAACAGAGTCCGATACGAAAACAGATAAGCCGGAAAAAGGCGTTAAGATCACACCGACGGCCGCCAAGTCCGTGGAGACGGAGAAATACGAGACCGCTGATTTCAGCATCACCATCCCCAAGGGCTGGCAGGTCAAAACAGGCGGAGCGAACATGAGCTTTTCTGTCGTCGCATACGACCCCGATGAACCGCGCAACATTATATTTTATCGGCTGAAGCTTGAGCCGCTGCTGCACACGCAGGAGGGCAAGGAACTCTGGCAGAACGAGTACAAAAAGAATTCCATCTACGCCGATTTTGCCAATGCTCCGGTGCTGGAGAATCCGACCACCGAGGGTCTGTTCAAGGTCCTTGTTCCGGATTTCACTGTTACCGACCGCTGCCCCGCCTCCTCCTCTTACGGCACCCTTGCTCTGGGCGATGAGATCCTCCGCGCCACATACACCGATTCCGGCGGCCCTGTCGAGGGCTTGTTCACCGCCAGTATTGTGGATTTCGGCAGCGTTCCCATGTGGGACGGCATTTTGGATTGGAATTTCAAGCAGGTAGATGCCGGATACTACATGGCGTACAATATAGCAATGGTCACGGCAGCCAAGGATTCCTTTTTGGATTGGAGCGAGCTGCTCCTCAAATGTATCAATACCCTGCAATTTTCCGACAGTTTTGTCGCCGCTACCATTCAGGCAAGCGACGATCAGGTAAAGCAGTCCCAGCAGATCAGCAAAAATTTCAACGATACTATGGACGGTATCATGTCCTCCTGGGAGAACCGCAACAAAAGCTATGACATTATGAGCCAGAAGCAGAGTGACGCTACTCTCGGCTATGAGCGCGTATACGATACCGAAACAAATGAGATCTATAAAGCGACAAACGGCTTTACCGATGTGTACGACGGCAAGCGGTATCAGCCCGTGACCGATGACAATATGTATGCCGAGCCCATCAGCGGCTATATTGAAAAGCAATAAAGATTCAAGAATGGTTTGCAATGAAACGGGAATGAAAAGGAGGCTTGAGGATGAATGTACAGCAACCCATTCCGCAGGACAACAAAACCACAAAGAGAACACTGCCGTACAATCGGCAATATGTGATCTTCGCAGCCTATGAAGTGCTGGATAAAAACGGCGCAGAATATGAAAAAACAGATGCATCAACTATTTCGGCGGAGCTGCCGGTATACGGAAATTTGAACCGGTTTTCTATTTCCGTAAATAAACAGGAAACAGGCACGGAGCTGACCGTCACGATGGTGCACCCTTGCGAGGGACTGTCGGATGCCGGTATCCGGCGGGCAATAACCGCCATAGCCGACAGCGTGTCGCAGCATTTGGAAAACGAACTTGTGATGAACAAGGTATCCGTTAATAATCAATCTGTTAGTAATTTTAGAATGGAGGCAATCAAATGAACGAGTCAAGAGTATTTATGTTGAACGGCACAGAGGTGTCACAGATTGTAGTCCGGTTGGAAAACTTCTTCCGTACCGAAAAAGGCATGGAGGTGCAGAGCTCACAAACTACGGACGGCTATGTTATGCAGGCAAGCCAGCCGAAGGACGGCTGGAAAACCCTTACGGGAATGCGGCTGGCGCTTACCGTGCAGATGACGGTGATGGGCGACAAGCTGAATGTCAGCATCGGCGAAGGCCAGTGGTCGGATAAGATCGGAGCAGGAGTCGTCGGTTTGTTTATCGCGTGGCCGCTGGCGATCACTGCCGGCATGGGTGCGTTCAAGCAGAAAAAGCTCCCCGGCGAGGTGTTTCAGGTGATAGAAAACGCCATTATGACCGGCGGAAAGCCCGTGGTCGTGACCGGTGCCGGTCAGACAGTAGCGGTCGGCATGATCGTATGCCCGAACTGCAAGGCGCAGCTATCCGCCGACGCCAAATTCTGCGATCACTGCGGAACGAAGCTTAGCAAAAAATGCCCGAACTGCGGCGCAGTCGTGAAGCCGGACAGCACTTTCTGCTCCGAATGCGGAGAAAAACTGTAAGAAAGGAAGCTGAGACTATGAAGAATAAAGCGATTAAGACAAAGCTGCTGACCGTCCTGCTGACGCTGTGCATGGTGCTGTCCCTGGTGCCGATGACGGCGTTTGCCACTACGATCGAGCTTCCGGCCGGGGTAAGCCGAAAATACTTATACAATCATACCTACCACACAAAAGTCGAGATAACTGCAAATGTTTCCGTCAAAGATGCGGGCGGCAGTGTTATTGAAACCGCGCAAGTAAACAAATCCGGAGATTTCGTTGAAGGCAACGTGAGCGATCCGGCGGTTCAGGCAGAAATTCAAGGATTTGATGCCGAAATTAACGCTCCGTATTCTTCAAGAGGAACGCTTGCAGTTGAAAATCGTACTACATCGCTTAAGTTCGACCATTTTGACGGCAGCAACCTTTACAGCTTTGTTCCCGCCTCCGGCGATACGGTTGATTTCGGAACGGACACAGAGGCGATAGAACAGTATTTCGCCGAGCATCCGGACGCAGTCGGTACATTCAACACGATCAATAATGTTCGCGAATATCAGGTGCATCAGATAACTTATGATCTGATCGTGCAAGAGAGCGGCACTACCCCCGCCGCCGTGGAGAATGTGACGCTGGACTATGAGAATATCAACTACAAAGCAGGTGACACTCCTCGCGCAGCGGCATCCGTATCAGGGGGCAACTGTGCTGTTGCCTATGAGTGTTGGACTGAGCTTCGCCAGCCGGAAGGCGGCGGTCAATGGTATGAAACAGGACGCCGCTGGTACTCCGACTCGGATAAGATGGCAGTTCTTCCGGCTGATGAGCGTATTATCAAGTTTGAAGCAGGCAACAGCTATCAATATAATGTTGTCCTTGCCGCAGGCAGCGGTTATTATTTCAGCAATGACGAGACTGTTGTTTCCGTCGGAGAAGACGAATGGGGCACACCGAGAAGCCACAAAAAGCTCGAAATAAAGGAATCGGGCAAAGAAATGCACATTAACAGGATTTACATATTTGACCTTCCGAACGCAGGTCAGCCAAACGCCATTGACTCCGCTGCCGTGGAGAATGTGAAACTCGATTATAAGCACGGTGATGCCCCGCAGCCATCAGCCAGACGGGCAGGCGTCAACATGGACAAATATGATATTCTCTGTGAGTCCTGGGGAAAGCGGGAAAAAACCGATGAGTTCACCACCGAAACTGTGGCCTACTGGTATTCCGACGAAAGCTGGTATCAGGCGGGCGAGGAGCGCCTTACCGCTTTTGATAAAGATGGGCAGTATCAGTATTCCGTGCGGCTGAAGGCAAAGGACGGCTACACCTTCAACGGCATTTCCGCCGATGACATCACCCTCAACGGCAAGAGCCTGCCCGAGGACTCCGATGTCATCGTTCTGGATGAGGGCAAGAGCTGCCTTGTAACCTACGGCACAACCCTGCGCACCGTTCGCCCTCTGGAGTCGGTCACGCTGAACGGTGTCTCCACAGAATTTTATGTGGACGGCGACAAGCCGAGATTTAACGGGTATTCCGGCAGCGCCTTCTCCGATGTGGCGTATGAAAAATGGGAGGACAAGGACGACCGCAGCGTCGGCATCAACTCCGATGAAAGCCTGAACGGCGGCTACGGTCAGCTTATCGAGAGTTTTAAGCACGGCAAGACCTATACCTACGGCGTGGCCTTTAATATCGCCGATCTGGGTCTGGAGCAGGGCTACCGCTTCGATGAGAATACAAAGCTATATCTCCACGGGAAAGAGGTCACCCTGAATCCTCAGCAGGTGCAGGTGACTGACGGCGGCATGACCATTCGCTTCACGGATGTTTTCTCAATGACCCCGGAGGCCCCGTGGCAGAAGATCGACCTGGTGGAGATCGAGGGCGCGACCGTCAACTTCAAGGCCGGCGATAAGCCCGTGTTTACCGGCAAGGTTCCCGAAAGCAGCCCCAATGTCCTTCGCCAGTGCGAGTTCTGGGACGGCAGCGACGGCTCCGGCGTGAACTCCTATTGGTTCTGGGATCAGAATTACGAGAAGCACATCACGGCCTTTGAAAGCGGTAAGACCTATACCTACGGTGTGTATGTCAAGGCCGCTCATGGGTATTACTTCACCCGGGACACCAAGCTGAAAATCAACGGCAAGTTTTATAATTACCATCTTCCCGAGGGCGACCCGGAGCTTGACAACCCCGACTTTATGACGACCCTTTGGGCTGTCACCAACCTCACCATAACGCCGGAGGGCGGCTCAGCTCCTCACAGCCACAGCTACGGTGCGGCGTGGAAGTATGACGGAACAAATCACTGGCACGAATGTGCCTGCGGGGACAAGGCCGATACGGCAGCACACACCTTCAAGTGGGTTACCGACAAGGAAGCAACCGCAGCTGAAAAGGGATCCAAGCACGAGGAATGCACTGTCTGCGGCTACAAAAAGGCTGCCGTTGACATTCCCGCGACCGGTTCCGGAAACGGCTCGGCCGATCAGCCCAACAAGCCCGGCAATACCTCTTCTCCGCAGACCGGCGATAACAGCAGTTTTGCTCTGTGGTTTGCCGTTCTGTTCATCAGCGGGGGTGTCCTGACTGTACTTGGTATTGCAAATAAGAAGAAAAAGGTCGGCATAACCAAATAGCCCTCAAAATTGATATGTACCCCCAATACTGGAACCACAGTATTGGGGGTACTGCTATATGAAATACAGTTATGAGCACAAACGGATGTGCGTAGAATTATATCGACAAGGGAAATGGCCAGAAACGCCAGAGGGCATACAGAAAGAGAACTTTCGGAAGATGATTCGCAGATGGACTCGGATAGAAAAATTCATGTGGGGCAAAAATGGACAACCGAATAAAGCGTTTGAACGCTTTCCCTCTGTGAATGGACTGATTATGCACTCGGATCAAGGCTGGCAATATCGGCACGCTGCCTATCGAACGGAAATTCAAAAGCATAAGATTATTCAATCCATGTCCAGAAAAGGGAATTGCTATGATAATTGCGTTAAGGAAACATTCTTTGGACGACTGAAAAATGAGATGTTTTACGGTTGCGAGAAAGAATATACTACTTTTGCAATCTTCTCAAAAGCAATCTCGGACGATATTGATTACTATAATAACAGAAGAATTCAACCCAAAACAAAACGGATGCCTCCCACAAAGCTTCGGGAGGCATCCATGATGAGAAACTAATCAGACCTGTTCGATAACTTAATGCTGACGGTTAAAAATACCGCAAACTAAGGAAAAACGCAGATTGAAAAGATGATATTCCTTATTTGTGTATTTTTCCACTCTCTTAGAGGTTATCGAACAGGTCTATTATCTAAAATCCCTCCCTTCACCGCCACGCCGCGCGGAATTCCCCCGCGGAGCGGCCGGTGAAGCGGCGGAATGCCCGGCTGAACGACGAAAAACTGCCGAACCCGCAGTCCAGTGCGATCTCTGTTACCGAGTCGTCAGTGGCAATGAGTCGCTGCTGGGCTTTTTCAATGCGCAGGCGCGTTAGATAGGGCACGAATGCGCAGCCCACTTGCGCCGAAAATACTGCGCTCAGGTAGCTGGGCGACAAATGTACCGCGTCCGCCAGCCGCAGCAGCGTGATCGGCTCGGCGTAGTGCGCGCCAATCCAGTCCAGCGCATCGCGGACGCAGCGCGTGCCGTCGGCGGCGGCCGGAGCAGGGCGCGACTGCGCGAAGATCGCCGTCAGGATCAGCAGCAGGTATGCAGTGACGCGGGGGGCGGCGTAGCGGTCGGGCGCGCGCAGCAATCCGCTCAGCGCGCCGAACCACCCGTCCGCCTGCGCGCGGACATCGGCAGACAAATGGCCGCAAAACGGGAACGGCTGCGCCATCAGCAGCGCCCGCACCGCTGGGTCTACTGCACTGGGGCGGATGCAAAGGTTGTGAAACGCGACCGGCTCCGTCACCCAGAACCGATGCAGGTCGTGCAGCCCCAGCCCGTAGCAGTCGCCCGGCCCCAGCTGTGCCGGAACGCCGTTCAGCTCGTGGTCGATGCGGCCGCGCGCCAGGTATTCCACTTCGATGTAGTCGTGGCGGTGCAGCGGATAGTCGCCCGTCGGGGACGATGTTTGGCAGATGACGCCAAACGCGCCGCCCGCCGCGTAGGATGTGTAGCAGAGCAGATTGGGCATGGGACACCTCCGGGGGTGAATATGGAATCATGGTGGACGCATGCGGCGTGGCATATATGGGGTCATTCAGTATGGCACGATTCAACAAAACAGCTGCGGTCTTTATTCTTTGTTTGATTCCGCCAAATCCCGGTACTTCAAATACTCCAAAAACCGCTGCACCGCCAGCGGAGAGCGGTCGGGGTCGCGCTGGGCGAGGACGATGGTGCGGGCGGCGGGGATGTCCAGCGGCTTGACGACAATCCGGTACGGGACGCGGCGCAGAATCAGCTCCGGCAGCATACTGACGCCCATCCCGCTTTCGACCATGGCCATGATGGCGTAGTCGTCCCACGTCGTGAGGCGAACGCGCGGGGTACGGCCTGCGGCGGCGAGCACGTCGGCGATTTCAGTGTTGGAGCCACGTTCCAGCAGGATGAACGGCTCGCGGCAGAGCGCGTCCAGCGAGACGGTGTCTGCTGTGGCCAGCGGATGATTTTGGGGCAGGATCGCCCGGAACGGATCCACCGCCAGCGGGATGGTGTGAAACTCCGGCTGCGGCGCACAAAGGAACCCGCAGTCCACCCGGCCGTCGCGCAGCCAGGCTTCGATCTCGGTGTAGTCGCCGAGGAGGAGTTCGTAATTGATGCCGGGGTAGTCCTGCTGGAATGCCTGAATTGTCCGCGGCAGCCAATGGGTGGCGACGCTGGAAAATGTCCCGATTCGGATGGTGCCGGTCTGGACGCCGTGCAGCGCGTCCACCTGCATCCGCAGCCGCTGTCCCGCGTCGCATAGGCTTTGCGCGTACGGCATCAGCCGTGCGCCGTCGCCCGTCAGCCGCACCCCCGCGCGCCCGCGTTCCAGCAGCGTCAAGTCCCATTCGGTTTCCAGGTCGCGAATCATCCGGCTGATGCCGGACTGCGAATAGTGCAGCACTTCCCCCGCTTTGGTGAAGCTGCCGTATTCCACCGTTTTGATGAATGCCAAATATTTCAGCAGGTTCATATCCATCCGTTTCGTCCTCCCGATTTGACCCGGAACGATACGGTTTTGTGATCGAACCGATGCCAAACATTTGCTTTTCAAATCCTTTCTTTTATGATACAATATTTGGCGGAAAAATGCAAGTGTTTTTTTGCTTAGAGATAAGAGATCATACTTCATTCATTCAATATATTTTTCGGAGGTACTAAAATGGAACAAATATCCATCGCATCGTCGTCAAAGTGGGCACATCGTCGCTGACGAACGAATCGGGGCAAGAGGACTTGCGGTCGATGGAGCACATTGCGCGCGTGCTGGCCGATTTGCGGCATATGGGGCAGGAGGTGATCCTGGTGTCGTCGGGCGCAATCGCCATCGGGTCGAACCGGCTGGGTCTGACCGAACGGCCGCGGGAGCTGCGGATGAAGCAGGCCGCGGCGGCGGTGGGGCAGAGCAGCATGATGTATCTGTATGACCGGTTTTTCGGCGGCTATGGCCAATCGATCGCGCAAATTCTGCTGAATGCAGACGACATCCGGCAGGAAGAAAAGCGGGAAAATCTGGTTCGGACGTTCGGCGCACTGCTGGAAATGGACGTCGTCCCGATCGTGAACGAAAACGATTCGGTCAGCTACACCGAAATCGAATCCGACGACCGCCTGTTCGGCGACAACGACCGGCTGTCGGCAGTGGTGGCAGTGCTGTGCCGCGCGGGGCGACTGGCGATTTTGTCCGACATTGACGGCCTGTTCGACAAAGACCCCCGCCTGTTCCCCGACGCCCGGCTGATTCGTCAGGTGGATCGCATCGACGATGCGCTGCTCGCAGCCGCTGGCGGCGCTGGCTCCCGGCGCGGCACCGGCGGGATGAAAACCAAGCTCCAGGCCGCCCGGCTGGCCGCCGCGCAAGGTATCGATACCGTCATCCTCAACGGCCGCCGCCCCGACCTGCTGTATGATGTGGTCGCCGGGAAGCCGGCTGGGACGCGGTTTGTGGGGAAAATTGGATCATTGATATGATTGGGGTGATCTCACCATACGGAATCCCCCCATGCTTACCATGCCCGCGTGTTATACCTTATTTTCATTCCGAAACCGCCGCGGCGACCGGCCGCCGCGCCGCGAAAATAACCGGCTGAAATACAGCGGATCCGCAAACCCGCATTGCGCCGCAATTTCCCCGATCGGGTCATTCGTCTGCACCAGCAGCACCCGGCTGCGCTGCAACCGGCGGTCGAGCAGATATTGCTGCGGGGTGCGTCCGGTTTCCGCGCGAAACAGCGCGATCAGGCGCGATTCGCAGCACCGCAGCCGACGGCACAGCACATCGTTGGGGTAAGCACGCGCCGGAAACTGCGTCATTTCCCGCAGCACCGCGTGCAGCGCAGCTCGAACGTCCATCGGTGCAGCCCGCAGTGCGTCCCGCATTTCGATCAGGATGTCTGTGCACCAATGCGCCGCTTCGTCCGGGATAGAACCCGCGCAAAACCCAAACGGAGCCAATCGGCGCAAATCCTCGTCCATCCGCGGCGAAATTATCAGCCGCGCGGCCGTGCGCTGAGGAAACGGGACGGCCGCCTGAATCATGTGCAGCGTCATCGGCGCTTCGGCCCGGCGATGTACCGCCGCGCCTGCCGGGCAAATGAGGGCTTCGCCTGCGTGCAGCTGCTGCGTCGGCGGGCTGTCCGTTCCGAATGCAAACTGTCCGGCAGTGAGCAGAAAAACCACCGTACAGTCGTATTGCTCCTGCGCAAAGTCGAACTGCACTTTGTGCGGGAAGTGCGCGTATAATCGAATATCCATCGCACATGTGCCTCCATCCAAAATCAAGTTTTGTCCATATTTATTCTAACTGCGTCCATTGCAATTGTCAAGGGGATTTGCTATACTTTCATTGGAAAACAAATCCGAAATCGCAAAAGGAGTGGATCTCTCATGGAAATGCAATGCAAAACAATGGAATGCGGATCGTACGATGTCATCGTCGCAGGCGGCGGGCCGTCCGGCTGCGCCGCGGCCATTGCGGCCGCCCGGTCGGGCGCATCGGTTCTGCTGGTGGAGCGGCAGAACTGCCTGGGCGGGATGTGGACGAGCGGACTGGTTAATCCGCTGTTCGACGCAGCAAACAAAGGCGGCTTGATGGCCGAGCTGATTGACGACCTGAAACACCGCAATCAGTGGGGCGGGTTTTGGCACATCAGCTTTCACTACGAATACATGAAAGCACTGCTCGAACAGAAGTGCTTGGATGCGGGGGTCGATCTGCGGTACGAAACGCAGTGCGTCGGCGCGCTGCGGGACGGCTGCCGCGTGACGGGCATCGTGACCGAAAGCATCGACGGCCGCTGCGCATATCGGGGCAAGGTGATTATCGATGCATCCGGCGACGGCGCTTTGGCAGCCGATGCCGGTGCAGCATTCGACATCGGTGATGCAGACACACACCGATGCCAGGCGATGACGCTGATGTTCCTGGTTGGGAACATCCCGGACAAATATTGTGACGGGTTAATGATGCAGGATGTGCTGACCGCCGCATATGCCAAAGAGGGAAAGGGCCGCCGCGCGCCGTTTGACACGCCGTATCTGATTCCGGTGCCGAACGCGGACTTCGGCGTGGTTCAGCTGACGCATATGCGGGGCTATTCGGCACTGTCTGCCGCAGACCGCACCCGCGCGACCGTGGAAGGGCGGCGGCAAATGATCGAAATTTACGAGCTGCTGCGCGACTACGATCCCGATTTCCGCGACTGGCAGTTGCTGCAAAGCGCGCCGGTGTTGGGCGTGCGGGAGTCCCGCCGGTTCCGCGGGGAATACACGCTGACCGACGACGACGTGTTCACCGGCGCGCAATTCCCGGACGGTGTCTGCACGGTCACCTTCAATGTGGATATCCACGACGGGAATGCATCCGGCCAAACGTGCCGTGCCGTCCGGCCATATCAAATTCCATACCGCTGCATGATTCCGGTGGGGCTGGAAGGTTTGCTGATTGCGGGGAAAACGATTTCCGGGTCGCGGGCCGCGATGGCGTCGTACCGCGTGACGGGCGATTGCTGCGCAATGGGCGAAGCTGCCGGAAAAGCGGCGGCCTACACCGCGCTGCACGGTGGATCCCTGCGCGATGTTCCGAACGAAACGTTTGGCGAATTTCAATGAAATTCGGGCCGCGGGCGTGTGAGAAAAATAAAGCCCGGATTTTGCAATCGCAAAATCCGGGCTTTTGGGTGGGGTTGGCGTGCTTTGCTCTGCCGCATCAATGCCCCATCACCAACAAGACACTGTTCGGCGCAAGGCAAATCGTTCCATCAAACGGCACAACGCACCAATCGTGCGCGACGTCCAGCAGGCGGCATTCTGCGTAATCTCCGTCGATAGCGACGGTTTTCGGCGCGGCGGCGTCATCATCGGTGTAGTAAACCACCATTGCTGCGCGCGCACCGCCGTCGCCGACGGCTGCGGCCGCGTACAGATCCGGGTCGTCGGTATGACTTTCGACCTGATTCCCCAGCGCATATAACTCCGAAAATGCCAAAAACGGGTAGTACCCTTTCAGCGGGCGCATGGTGTAAAAGTCGAACAGTCCGTTGAACACCGACGGCCGTGCGTCGTAATACATCAGCATATCCATTCCCGCGTGTTGCGCCGCGCACATTCCTGCGGCGGTATATGCGGCACCTTTGATCCCGTTGATCGCCTCGACCGACGCGATAAATTTATCCGTCCACCCGGCGACGTAGTTCCACTCGTTGCAGATGGATTCCGTGGCCGAATACCCGGCGCGGTTCAGCTTTTCGCGCACCAGCGCCTGCTGCGCGGCCAATGCTTTTGGCTCCGTCCCATACTGGTGCCACGAAAAGAAGTCCAGCGGAACCCGTTCGCCGTCCCGCGTCAGCGCAGCGAGGAAACCGTCCAGCCAGTCGGACGGGCACACCCGCGCCACGGCGGGACCGCCGATTTTCAGGTGCGGGAACCGGGCTTTCAGCGCGGTGGCTGCCGTGCGGTAAAATTCGTAAAATTCCGCCGCCGTTCCGCCCCAGCACTCCTTGTTGGCGGCGTCGTCCGGATCCAGATCCGGCTCATTCCAGATTTCCCAATACTGGATATCCCACCGGAAGCCGTCTGCCCAGCCTTCGTTGTAGTGCGCGATGATGTGCGCGCAGATGTCCGCCCATTTGGCGTTGTCCCGCGGCGGCAGCGTGCCGTATTTTTTGACTCCGTGCTCAATTTTGCTGCCCAGCCGGTAATAGACCGCCGTCCCGACGCTGCGGATTTCGCGCAGATAATTGTCCGTCACGACAAAATCGTACGACGACGGGTTGTTGGGGTCGCTGTCCCAGTTTGGGAATATGGCAGAGATATCTACCGTATGTTCCCCGCCGTAATCCGCGCAGAATGCGGCGTCGTGCGTGCGGGCGAACGGGATGCGCGCCGCGCGGTACGCTTCGTCGTTGCCGCGCGTTTGGGCGTTGCCGGCGATGATCGGCCCGTTGTTGACCGCGTGCATCGGCCGCATGGGTTGGATGATGCGGTCGTAGTGGATGGTAATGTGTTCCATAATGTCCTCCTTTATGGCATTTGACGATTCAAAAATCGGTTAAATGGATCGCGCAAAAAACGGATGGTCGGCTGCCTGCACCTGCGCGCCGCCGTCGGACCGGACGTCGCGCAGTGTGATCTCCCCCGCTGACCAGGTTTCGATCAATGGGGTGTCCGGCGCCAATCCGGAAACGGTTACGCGCTCCAGTACGGCTCGGTCGAAATTTGCCAATCGCAGAAACGATTCCGGATGGGTCGAATACCGAACGGACACTTCCCGCAGCACGATGGTCAGCGGAACGTCGGGACTGCCGTAGGCGTTCATGGGGTACAGGATCCCCGTGGACTGAATGTCCGAAAACGTGATATCTGCCAGCGGGCGATGCTTCTGCCAGGTTTCGTTCCCGGAAAAATTGTAATGCAGGATCCGATCCGCGTTCTGGATGGTGCAGTGCTCGATCCGCAAATTCCCGGGCTGCTCGGAGATTGGCAGGCTGAAGTCAGCATAGTAGGTAAAGGCAACCAGCATATTGTGCCGTCCGCTGCTTTGCGGAGACGGTGCGCCGGACTCTTTTTCCGCACGGGACAATTTGCCGCGGAAGCCGTATGTTCCCGGCCCAAAGATTTCGCAGTCCGTGACGAGCAGATTTGTCCCGCCGAAACGGAACGCACTGCACGACGAGTTGATCCGGCACGCCCGAACGATGGTGTTGACGTTTGCGAACCCGGCAATGCAGTCATCGCCCGTTCGGAATTCGGAATCTTCGATGGTGATGTTGCGGCAAACGGACATATGAATCCCGTCGTGCCCGGCCAGCACCGTCACGCGGGACACCTGCACATTTTCACACTGGATCAGGTTGTGCGCCCAGTTGCCCGTGTTGCGGATGGTATACCCGTCCAGCCGTACGTTGGAGCAGCGGAACAGCGTAATCCCATGCGGTCCGCGGTAAGATTCTTCGCCCAGCGGATCAAAGCAGTTGGTACCGTCAATCACCGCGCCTTCTTCGCCGATAATCGCGATGTCCTCGGCATCGAACGCACGGATCAGCGCGTTGTTCCAGCGGCTGGCCGGGCAGCGGACATAATTGTATTGCGGGCAGTCCGGTTGATAGTGATCGTTATTCGGAATTTCTGAAAACGGGATGACCGGGCAATCCGTTACCCATTCGGGCGGGAGCGGTTCGGTTGAATCTGCGCGGTGGTGAAAGTAATCCGCCGGGCTGCGGCTGCCGCGCAGTACCGCGCCGCTGCACAGCCGCAGCGTTATGTGGCTGCGCAGCCGAATGTCACCGGTGCAAAACGTTCCGCACGGGATTTCAACCACGCCGCCGCCTGCCGCGAAGCACCGGTCAATCGCTGCCTGGATGGATTCGGTTTGGGGGACATCCGTGTCCGGAACCGCGCCAAAGTCTAAGATGGAATACGTGTGAATCATCTAAAATGTTCCTCCTCATAAGGTTGTAAGGTTAGAATCGTGCACGCATTTTCATTATAACGGAAATGCACATGAATTAATAGAACGATTTCCGCAGAAAATATGCGATAATCGGCACCGGCAGCAAAACGTATGGTGACGAACTTAACCCGGAATATATGGATTTATCCGATTCACAACAGATTAATCATTGCCAGCGACGCCACGCACAGCACAATCCCGCACACCGACCGCACCGTCAGCCGTTCGCCGTATCCCACGGCACCAACGATGGCGGCAATTACCGATGAACTGGCGCTCAGCGCAGCAAACAGCATCACCGACGGTACCGTGTCCGTTGCCCCGGTCGCCAATTGGTTGATGACAAACACCGCTGCGGCCAGCAGCACAATCGGCAGTACCAGCCGCCGATCCAGCCGCTCCCCGGTTGTTCTGGCGGCAGTCCCGGCGGCGATTCCGGCACACAACAGCGCCGGAATCGCAAACATGAAAAACGAAAACAGCGCGATGCTGCTGCCCGGCGCGGCATAGGTGATCAGCTTTTGGCAGATCATCACCGCCCCGTTGGACAGAAACGTCCCCAGCAGCAGGAGCAGTGTCCGTCCGGAAAACCCGGCATTTGTGCGCTGCGAAGACTGCACCATCAGCAACACCGACCCCAGAAACAGGACGATCCCGGTCCATTGCCCGGCGGACATCGGTTCCCCCCAAAACAGCACGCCGCACACCGACGGCAAAATCACGCTGGCCGCCGCTACCACCGATTCCAGCGCCATCGTCCCGCTTTGCATCGCCAGCTTGCCGCACACCGTGCAACACGCCAGCGCCAGCCCGGACGTCCCGCTGATCAGCAGCATCGGCACGGTCACTGCGCCGTCTGCATTCAGCGCGAACACCGCCAGCCCCAGCACCGCCGAAAGTCCCATTGAAATCGCCAGATATTTCATCCGGCCGCAGCGCGTCTGCGGGAAATACAGACTCACCTGTTTGCCGAATATGCTTTGGATCACGCGCAGCAGCACGATCACGCCAACCGTTATCCCAACTTTCATTGCCCCATTGCCCCATTCAGTTATGATAAGTGATGCAGCGGTACCGGCTGCGGTTATCAGTATAACACGCCGGTTTTTGCTTGTCAACGAAAAAAGTTCCGAAAATTTTTCGAAATGCTTGCGCTGCGCGCGCCGGTGTGGTACAATGACACCAGAAATCGCAGAAAGCGGGGAAAAACGATGACACTGACAGAGCTTGCGCGGCTGGCGGGGGTTTCGGTATCGACGGCGTCCAAAGCGTTCGGCAATGCACCGGACATCAGCGCCGAAACGCGCCGG
Organism: uncultured Eubacteriales bacterium; assembly: GCA_905198155.1. GTDB lineage: Bacteria > Bacillota > Clostridia > Oscillospirales > Acutalibacteraceae > RGIG4076. The sequence goes on along the minus strand of CAJKBQ010000010.1, from coordinate 38,222 downwards.
CTGGTGCTGGACACGGCGCGGCAATACGGATGTTACGGGAAATTTTACAAGGGGAAGTATTCCAAAAAGGTGATTGCTGTGGTATGCCCCGAAACGCGGAGCGCATATTACGCCAATTTCCTGTCCTGCTTGCAGCAAAAAATCCATAATATGGACGGGATTATGCTGATCTCCGCCGATGAGTTTGACGCAGCGCACCAGGCGGAATTAACGGAGTATTATCAGTCGTACCTGCATGTAGACGGAATGGTGGTTTTCGGAATGCTTGCGCCGCTGAAAAAAGGGTTCGACGTCCCCGTGGTGGTGATTGGGCGGGCGACCGGCAGCGATGCGGACTCCGTTGCGATCGATCTGCGGACACCGATGCGGACGGCGCAGGCCGAACTGGCCGCGCGCGGGCACCGCGCCGTCGCATTCATCGGCGAGGAGCGTACTGCCGAAAAAGCGCAGTATTTCGCGGAATTGTTCCAGCCGGATCCGTCATGGGTCGTTTGCAGCCCGCTGCGATTTGAAGCAGCCGGATCCGACGGCGTAGACCGCTTGCTGCGCATCGGCGCACCGGTCACGGCGCTGGTATGCGCGTACGACTACATCGCGTTCGGGGCAGTTCGGCGGCTGAACGAATGCGGATTTCGCGTGCCGGAGGATTTTTCTGTGATCGGGATGGACAACATCCGCGTCGCGGAGTACCCGGACATCGACCTGGCCAGCATCGATTCACACGTGGAAGAGGTGTGCGAAATCGTGTGCGGGCTGCTGCAAAAGAAACTGAAAAATCCATATTTCCGTGTGCGGCAGCAGATTTCGGTGCCGGGGGATTTTGTGCTGCGGGGCAGCGTGGGCACAGCGAAGGACGGTCGGGAGGAATTGGGATGAACGGATTTTTTTCGGACTACGACTGGACGGCGGTGACGGTGCTGGAAGCGCGCCGCACCCAAACGACAGCGGGCGCGCGGTGCAGTGCGTTTGGCGATACCCAAATTTACCAGCTGGGGTTTAAGCGAAACGGCCGCACCGACGTGGTGTACGACGGCGCGCCACTCTGCTTTTGCGGCGGGACGGTACTGTATCTGCCGCGGGAATCGCGGCCGGACGTCCCGTACCATCGCACCATGGCGGCCGCAGGACGCGGCGCGTATGTGTTTTTCCGCGCAGCGCAGCCGCTCCCGCCGAAACCGGCGCTGTTTTCGCTGCCCAATCCGGTCGGCGCGGCGCAGCGGTTCGAGCATTTGGTGCAGTCGGTCGCGCGCGGCGATGCATTGGCCTATTCCATTGCATTTTACCGCATTTTGGAACTCCTGCGGGACGCCCTGCCCGCCGACAGCCGGACGGACGCGATGCGGGTGCGGCTGGAACCGGCTGCGCAGGCCATTCGCGCTACGGCGCACCGGGAATTCATCGACTGGGCCGCGCTGGCCGCGCGCGTCGGGATGACGCCGGATTATTTCCGGCACTGTTTCCGGGACGCGTTCGGGGTTTCACCGCAGCAGCTGTTCTTGCAGGAAAAATTGGAACAGGCGCAGGCACTGCTCCTCCAGGGCCGATCGGTCGCGGAGACGGCTGCCGCCGTCGGGATGCGCGACCCCAAATACTTCGGCCGGTTTTTCCGCAGCCGGATGGGCGTGCCGCCGTCGGCGTATGCGCGGGCGCGGAGAAGTTAAAGGGGCGCAGAAGATTATGGATGCGGGACAATAGAAGGACACCGGCAAACAAGTTCAAATAAATCAAAAATCCGGCGTACCACTGCTGCAATACGCCGGATTTTTTGATTTGCGCGGGCTGCAATTCGCTGCTGCCCGGCGTGTGCGTCGTGCTGTGTTCCACCGCCATCGCCGTCCCGCACGCAGCTGAAAAAACACAGCCGGCTGGACATCATCTTCCTGATCCCGTTTATGACACCGCCGTATATCGCGTCCATGGGCTGGATTCTGTTCATGCAGAAAAAAGGGCTGTTCCGGCAGCTTTTCCCGGCGACCGGATCGTGGTCGGAGGGGTTTTCTGCTTCGGCGGTCTGGTATTGGTGATGAGCCTGCACATGTTCCCGTTTTTCATGACGATGCTGAAAAACGCCATGCAGAACATTCCGGCCAGTTTGGAAGAAAGCGGCGCGGTGTTCGGCGCAGGCTTCGGCAGGCGGCTGTGGGGAATTTTTGCGCCGCTGCTCACCGGCAACTATGCCATCGGCGCACTGCTGGTGTTTGTCAAAACGCTTTCGGAATACGGAACGCCCTGCACGCTGGGGCGGCGCATCGGATTTTATGTGTTTACCACGGACATTCACCGCTACTCCACCACCGCGCCCATCGACTTCGGGCGTTCGGCCAGTCTGTCTGCCGTCTTGGTTTGTATCTGCATGGCGATGCGGCTGATGCGGAACTTCATTACGGGCAAAAACAGCCACCGGCTGGTCAGCGGCAAAGGCAGCCGCCCGGCGCAGACCAGGCTGTCTGCCGACGGAAGAATCGGCGCGTGGCTGCGGGTGATTCCGGTGATGCTGATTGCCGTCGGCGTACCGTATTTTTCGATCATCGCCGCGTTTCTGATTAAACTGCGCGGCGATGGTTTGACCGCAGGCAACTTCACGCTTGACCATTACAAAGAACTGCTGACCACGCCCAAAGCGCTGTCCGCCATCCGGAAAAGCCTGTTCCTCGCGGTTTCGTCCGCGACAATCTGCTCCGTGATCGGTACGGCAGTCATCGGGACGGCGCGCCAAATCCAAAGGCTTCTGGAAGAAAGCGCTGGAAGGTGTGAGCCTGCTGCCCGGAATCGTGCGGGTCATCGGCATCATGCTGTTCCGGAACGCAATCTATAAAGTGATGCCTCTCTATAACACGATTGGTATCATGGTATTGGCTTATGTGGTGCTGTATCTGCCGTACACCGTACAGTATGTGACCTCGGCCTTTACGCAGATCAACGACAATCTTTTGCAGGCGGGCAGGGTGTTCGGCGGCACACCCTCGTATGTGTTCCGCCGCGTCACGCTGCCGATGATCTCCCGCGGTATCTTCGCCGGGTGGATGATGATCTTCATCATTGCCTTCCGCGAACTCGTGACCGCCAGCCTCATTGCGCCGCCCAATACGCTGGTGGTCTCGACATATATCAACCGTGAATTTGAGCAGGGGAGCGTATCGCTCGGCATGGCGACGGCAGTGCTGTGCGTGTTTATCACGACTGCGGCGCTGCTGGTGTTCAACCGCTTGGCCGGCAAGCAGAAAGGCGCATGATATGAAACTGATGATCGCGGGCGGTGTGGGCGAGCATGGCCGCAATTGCTTTCTGGTGCAGGGGGAAACGATTCGCTTTTTGACGGACTGCGGAAAAATGGCGGACACGCCGTAGGATCCGTATCCCCGCCTGACGCGGGCGGAGATCTGCCCGTCTGGACGCCGTGATCCTGCCCCATTTCCACGTCGACCATACCGGCGCGCTTCGTACGGAAAAAAGTTGACGAAACCCGGATTTTGTGGTATCATGATAACAGCCGAAAGGGGGAGGACGAATGGGTCAACCATTGCGGAGTGCGGCGGACATGATCGCCGCGGTGGAAGCGTATGGGTTTCTGCCGTTTTTTCAAAACGGGATTCCGGGGTTTTCCGTGAAGGAATTGTGTGCGCCGGAGCTGTGGTTTGCGGGCGATGCGGACGGGCCGTGGGAATGGAAAGGTCCGGCGGCGCGCAGCGGCCGATGCCTGTACGGCAAGATATTCGGGAAGAAAGCCGGATTTGTGAGCCGCGAATGGTTGCCGGATTTCGCGAACTTCCGCCGCGACGGCTACGACTTCGACGCCCGGTGGGACGACGGACTGGCGTCCCGCAAAGACAAGGACTTGTTCGAATCTATTGACGCAGCCGGTGCAATGCGATCCAGTCAACTAAAAGCGCTCCGAAACTACCGCAAGGGCGGCAATACCGGGTTTGAAACCTGCATCACGCGGCTGCAAATGCAGTGCTACGTCTGCGCGGCGGATTTTGTGTATATGCAGGACAAATACGGCCGACCCTATGGGTGGGGCGTAACGCAGTACACGACGCCGGAGCATTTGTTTGGCGGCGATTATGTGGCGTCTGCGTACGGGCGAACGCCGTCGGCATCCAAAGAACGAATGGCGCGCCACCTGTCGCACATACTGCCCAACGCTTCGACCGGTCAGATTGAAAAAATTTTGAAAGGATGAACGATGATGAGTAAGAAATTTGTTGCATATTTTTCCGCGTCCGGCGTGACGGCGCAGGCGGCCAAAACATTGGCCGAAGCAGTGGGCGGGGAGTTGTTTGAGATCGTACCGAAGGTGCCGTACACGCAGGCGGATCTGAATTGGATGGACAAAAAATCCAAAAGCACCATTTCGGGGATCTGTCGCGTTGGTTCCGCAACAATTTTTGTGCGGCCGCAATTGACCACCCCGTAATTGTGAAACTACGGCGTTACAAAATAGCCGACATGGTTCGAAATGGCAAAAACCGCTTCGCGGCAGAGTTCCATGGGGTCTTTGGGAAAATAAATAACGGAACAGTAAAACGTCAGGACGCCGTTTTCAAAAATTCTGATCGGAATACCGGACAGATTCCCGATGCAGGTACACAGATATTGCAAGTCTGTATGTTTCACCTGGCTTCCCTCCCATCATAATGTCATTATATCAAATCAGTTATGAAAATGCAAGACAAAACCGCCTGTGATATGCGGAACGGCGCGGGATCCGGGAAGATGCTAAAATCTACACTTCGGGCTTGACATTGATTGCTGCATACGATATACTTAATTATCAGCGAAATATCAGCGCCATTCGGATTGGAGAAAGGAAAAAACATAGCATGAAATGGCATATTCAGACGTTGTGGTATGCGGCGGATCCGTTTTGGGATGTCTGGCTGTAGCGCGGGCGGCAAAAGCCGGGCTTCGTGTGACGATTGTGGAAAGCCGCGAGTTTCTCGGCGGCGATTTTGTGGGCGGGAATCGGCTGTTTGTTCGGAAATCGGAGATTTCGTCCCCATTGGGCATGGCATTGACAGAACTGGGCGTGATTTCGGCGCAGGAGATCGAAGCGGCGGTTCCGGACGCGGAGATTCTGCTTTACGAAGGGAAAACGAAGCAGCGGCTGCTTGAAAAAATGCAGGTTTCCGGCGTAAACATCCTGTATCTTGCGCGGCCGATCGGAGTGGGGTACCGCGACGGGCAGCTGTGCGGCATGACCGTTGCGACAAAATACGGCGCGCTGTTCCTTCGCGCAAAGCATATTATTGATGCACCCAGCGGCATTTGCGCAGCACTGGCATCGGGGACATTGCTTTGCGAGCGGGACACGGCGGAAGTGACGGTGATCCCGCGCGTCAGCGGGGTCGCGAATGTTTCGGTGCGTCAGGTCGATACCGGCATGGATGGCGTAACGGCGGTTTTGCACCCGGTGAAGCGGAAGGGCGCGCCGAACGACGCGCTGCTGGAACTTCGATTCACGATCCGGAAAGCGGAATTTGCATCGCTGGCACCGTTTTACTGCCGCACCGCCGGGGTGCGCAAGGCGATTCAGGCGATTTGTGCGCTCCGCCGGTCAGATCCGGCATTTGCGAATGCACGGATTTCATATTTCCCGTACGAAGCGATGGCAGAACCGTTTGAACCGTTTGCCCAAAAGCGGAACGGAATCACACGCATTGACGATTTGCAGCGTGAAAACGGGAACGATTGGCTGGAAACGATCCGGAATCAAAAAGAACCGGAAATGCCGGAGAATATCCCGCTTCACGGCGAAATGGATGACGAAATGCTCCCGGTGACGCTGTACGATGCCGGAGTTCCGGATGCTTCGGCGGTACTTCGCGCCGATGCGGCGCTTGCGGGGATCGGTGCCGGCGGCGGTGCGGCTGCGGTTGCGTTGATGCGCCGCGGAGTGTCCTTTGTGGCCTGTGAAAACAAACCGCAGGTGGGCGGCACGCGCGTGGTTGGCGGCGTTGTGGGGTATTGGCACGGTTATCCCGGCGGATGGAATCAGGAGATTCTGCGCGAAAAGGATGCCTTTGAGCGGCAGTACGGCGGCAATCTGTTCGAAGAAGGCGAAGCGCTGGAGGATGCGTGGCTTTCGGATCGCCTGCTGGGGGATGCGAACGGACGTGTGCTTACCGGAACGGTATTCGGCGCCGCCCAGGACGGTGCGCGCTGCACCGGTTTTTATGCCGCGACCGATCGGGGCATTTTCAAAGTGACGGCCAATATAACGGTCGATGCAACCGGCGACGGGGATCTTGCGGCGTTTTGCGGGGCGGAATTCTGTTTTGGAGATTCGCGCGACGGGATGTCCCAAGGGTGCAGTATGTGGGGATACGCGGAAAAGAAAGGAATCACATGGCGGGATTCGACCGCGAAGGGCGATTTCACGGTCATCAACCCGATGGTGTATTCGGACTATTTGCGCGGGATCAACCTTGCGACGGTATACAATTCCCCCTATGCGTTCACCGGGATGCTGACCGTTCGCGAATCGAGGCATATTATTGGAGAATATTTTCTGACGCTCCGCGACATTCTGACGCAGCGCGTTTTTCCGGATACCGTTATGGTCGGCTGCTGCCCGCTCGATGCGCACGGGTACAACGATACCGATCTGGACGGATGCGGCTTTGCGGATTATCTGAAGCCCGGCTGCCATTCGAACGACAGCATTTCGCGCGCCGTGGCCGGGTCGGAGCAGGTCACGCCGGATATTCGCGCGCGGGTACCGGTCGGATGCTTTATCCCGAAGGGGGCGCGCGGGCTGCTGCTGTGCGGCAAGTCGCTGAGTGCAGACAAGGACGCGTCATCGCTTGTGCGGATGAATCCGGAAATATTGAATGCGGGCTACGCAATCGGTCTGCTTGCGGCGCGATGCACAGACGGAACGGATCCGCGCGACGTCGATTTGGCCGCGCTGCAAACGGAACTGACCCAGGCGGAGATTCTTCCGGATTGGACGTTTGCGGAAGCGTTTCCGTTTGGGATTGACGAACACATTGCCCGTGCAAAAAGAAAGACGGCATCGTCGGTGCTGTTCCTTTGCGTGGCAGAGGTGGACGACATTCTCCCTGCGCTGAAACAGGCGTACGCGGCAGACCCCGACCTGACGATTGCGGAGATTTTGGCATACAGACACTGTGCGGACGGCTTTAATCTGCTGATGCGCGCGTTGGACGACGCGGAAAAGAACGCAAGGATCACGGAATATGCCCAGCTGCTGGTGCTGGTCACGCGGGCAGGGCTGTCAGATTCGGAAAAGCGGCATACCGCACTGACGGCGGTGTACCATGCCGCTGCGGAATTCACGGCGGGTGCGGATGCGGTTACGCAGCGCGGCGGACCGTATGCATGGTCCAAAGAGCACGTTCGTGTAATCGGTCACAACAGATTGCTGCTTTCGATTTGCCGCTGCGCTTCGGCATTGGGCGATCGGACGCTGGCGGAACCGCTGATGCAGATGCTGTCGATCCCGGAGCTGTATGGCGAATATGCGCCGCCCATTCACGAAGAAAAAACGGAAAAAACATGGGCAAAAGAGTATGCGCTGATGCCGAACCGGAATATCTTCCTGACATATGCGCGCGTGAAACTGCTCCAGGCGGCTGCAGACTGCGGCAGCAGGGAAGCAGCCGGCAGGCTGTCGGAATACCGGAACGACCCGATTTCGATAATTCGTCGGATGGCGGAAAAGTATACGGGATAAATCCGTTTATAGAAAACCGGATACGGGGACAGTCCCGTATCCGGTTTTTGGATTTTTCGGAAGCGGCGTCCGGCGGGAGCGGGATGGGCAAAACCAACGAAAAACTCGCGCCAAGCTGCAAAGGCGCCAAACTGCTGGACGGCAAAGTGTTCCGCAGCAGTGTGAGCCGCGCGGAGCTGGCGGAATGGGCAGCAAAATTGGGTAAATGAGCACAGCAAAACAACCGCCGGAGGCAGAAACCCTCGACGGTTGTTTCTGTGTTTCGGCTCAGCTCAGCGCCTCCGAGAAAAATGCCGAATGAATCGCGCGCACCGCACGGTCGGCGTCGGCGCGGTCGATCAGCACCGAGACCTTGATCTCGCTGGTGGCGATCATCTGGATATTGACCTGCGCGGCATACAGCGCTTCAAACATTTTGGACGCAACCCCGGCGTGTGTTTCCATCCCCGCGCCAACGATCGACACTTTGGCGACGTTGTCGTCGTAGATATAGTTCGGATGGTCGAACTCGCTGTCCAAAATCGCGAGCGCGTCGCGCAGATAGCTCGACGACACGGTGAACGTGATGTCTTTGGTGCCGTCGCGGCCGATGGATTGCAGGATGATATCAATATTGATGTCTTTCGCCGCCAGCCGCGAAAACAGCTTGAACGCCATGCCCGGTTCGTCCGGCACGCCGATCACCGAAATCCGCGCGACGTTTACATCTTTTGCAACCCCACTAATCAACATCTTTTCCATTCTGCTGGCCTCCTTGACGATTGTTCCCGGCACGTTCGTTAAGCTGGAACGCACCTCAAGCTTTACTCCGTATTTTTTTGCCATTTCCACCGACCGATTGTTGAGCACCTGCGCGCCCAGCGTGGCCAGCTCCAGCATTTCATCGTACGAGATGGTGCTGAGCTTGCGCGCATCCGGCACTTTGCGCGGGTCGGCAGTATACACGCCGTCCACGTCGGTGTAGATTTGGCACTGGTCTGCCTTCATGATTGCCGCGATGGCGACGGCGCTGGTGTCCGATCCGCCGCGGCCGAGCGTGGTCATGTCGCCGAACCGGTTGATGCCCTGGAACCCGGCGACCACAACGATGTTGCGTTTGTCCAGCTCGTTTTTCATCCGGTCGGCCTCGATCGTCCGGATGCGCGCAGCGCCGTAGATCGAATTGGTGCGGAACCCGGCCTGCCACCCCAGCAGCGACACCACCGGATACCCCAGCTTTTCAATCGCCATGGCCAGCAGCGCCACCGAAATCTGCTCACCCGCCGTCAGCAGCATATCCATTTCGCGCCGGGACGCATCGGGGTTAATCTCGTTGGCTTTATCGATCAGGTCGTCGGTGGTGTCGCCCTGCGCAGATACCACGACGATCACCGAATTGCCCTGCTTGTAGGTATCCGTCACAATGCGCGCCACGTTCATCACGCGGTCGGCGTTCGCGACGGAGCTGCCGCCAAACTTCTGTACAATTAAACTCATATCGTTGCGCTCCAATCTTTCATAATAGTGAGGGACCTCAGTCCAAATACACGGCTGCGCCGTTGGGTTCGCTTTTCAGGATTTTGAGCTGCCACCCGCAGACTTTTTTCTCTTCTAGGCGGGGGATGGCGTGGCTCACAAAATCGTCGGCGACCGAATCCGGGATGATCGCGATGATCGACGGTCCGGCGCCGCTGATGTACGTACCGTACGACCCCAGTTCGTACGACAGGCGGAACACCTGCTCCATACCGGGGATAAAGTGCGCGCGGTACGGCTGATGCAGCGTATCCTGCACGGCGACGCGCAGGTTTTCAAAATTGCCGGAAAACAGCGACGCGGTAATCAGCGCAGAGCGGGACAGATTGTAAACCGCGCTTTGGCGCGAAATCTGATCCGGCAGCACGCCGCGCGCCACTTCGGTTTTCAGCTCGAACGGCGGGATCAGCACCGCAAAGCTGATTTTCGGCGCAACCGGCACGCTGACACTGTACACGCGGCGGTTTTCAACCGCGGAGGCGACCAGCCCGCCCAGCACGGCGGGGGTGGTATTGTCGGGGTGGCCTTCGAGCCGGTTGGCGAGGTTGACGATGTCGTGCCGGTCGAACGGATTGCCCAGCAGCCGGTTGGCGCCCAGCAGCCCCGCCACAATGCACGCCGAGCTGCTCCCCAGCCCGCGCGTCATCGGGATATCGCTTTGCTGCTCAATCCGCAGCCCCGGCAGGTGCGCGCCGCACTCGTTGTACAGCTGCTTTGCCGCCCAATAGATCAGGTTGTCTTCGCCGGTGGGGACTTCCAGTCCGTCGCGGCTGGAAATGAAGATGCCGTCGTCCTCTTCCATCCACACCTGGTTATACAATGTCAGCGCCAAGCCCAGCGCGTCAAACCCGGAACCCAGGTTGGCGCTGGTGGCAGGAACTTGAATACGAATCATGAAAATTGACCATCCTTTGCCCCGCAGCGGGGAAATATTCCCAGGGATTACCCCAGATTTGCCACACGGATTCGGCTGAGCACCGTCAGCGGTGCGGCCGCTTCGTCGAGCGCGGCGGCGCTCATCGGCGCAGTCAGCAGCGCCGTTTCATCGGCCGGCGCATCGGCGCGGTGCAGCAGCGTGACGTCGCCCAGCGCCTGCGGCACACCGCCCGCAATCCGCAGATACCACCGGTACGGCACAGCACGCATATCCGCCATTTGGCCGGGCAGTGCATCGGTCCACACCGGAAAGTCGCTGCCGGACGGATGCTTCGCGCATTCGATCACATCGGCGACCACCGCGCTGGCCGTCGGCAGCTTACCGGCGCCTTTGCCGTAAAACAGCACGTCGCCCGTCGCGTCGCCCGTCACCAGCACGGCATTGAACACGTCGTCCACCACGCCGAGCGGACTGTCCGCCGGCACCAGAAACGGCGCAGTAATCGCCTGAATTTTGCCGTCCGCGCCGCGCTGCGCACAGCCCAGAAGCTTGATTACGCAGTGCGCATCCGCCGCGTATGCCACGTCGGCCAGCGTCAGCCGGGTGATGCCTTCGGTGGGCACGGTGTCGGGGTAAACGTGATGCCCGAACGCCAGCGAAGCCAGGATGCAGATCTTGCGGCAGGCGTCCATGCCTTCCACGTCGGCGGCCGGATTGCGCTCGGCATACCCCAGCCGCTGCGCCAGCGCCAGCGCGTCGTCAAACGACATCTGCTCCCTTATCATCTTAGTCAGGATGAAGTTCGTGGTTCCATTCAAAATGCCGGAGATGCGGGAAATCGCGTTCGCCGCCAGGCATTGCTGCATCGGCTGGATCACCGGGATCCCGCCGCCGACGCTGGCCTCGAACCGGAAATTGACGTGGTGCGCCTGCGCCAGCGCGAGCAGCTCCGCGCCTTTGGCGGCGACCAGCTCTTTGTTGGACGTCACGACACTTTTCCCGGCGGCCAGCGCCTGCGACACATATTCATACGCCGGGTGCAGCCCGCCCATGGTTTCCACCACGATCGTCACCGACGGGTCGGACGCAATCGGCGCAAAATCGGTCACGAACCGATCCGCGTAGTCCAGGTCGGGAAACGCGCGCAAGTCCAGAATATATGCGACGTCCAGCTGCACACCGGCGCGTTGGACGATGGTGTCCGCGTGATGCAGCAGCAGCTCGGCGACGCCGGAGCCGACCACGCCGTGCCCCATGATTGCAACTTTTGCCATGATATCAGATCCTCCTTGGAAAATCGCCCGGCGTCATTCGCCGGAGATACTTTCGATGGTTTTGACCCCTTCAATCGCGCGGAGCCGATCCAGCAGCTGCGGGATCGAAATTTCCAGCCGCTCCACGTCGGCCGACACCGCGACCAGCGCCGCCCCGGCGATGGGGATATTTTGGTTGACGGTCAAAATATTGGCGCCCACGTTGTACAGTTCGGACACCAGCGACATCAGCACGCCCGGCCGATCCTCGAGCACGGCGTGTACCGAGATCATGTGCGCCGACGGGGAATCGCTGTATGCATACACGGCGTCTTTGTATTTGTAAAACGCGCTGCGCGAAATCCCGGTCATCCGGATTGCTTCGGTTGCAGAGCGCGCCTGCCCGTTAATCAGCAGCTGCTTGGTTTCCACCACTTTGAGAAAAATGTCCGGCAATGCGTCGGACGACACCAACAAAAACGGCGAATCGCCAGCCATGCGCCACCCGTCCTTTCGTTTGGAATACTGTCCACGAACCAAAAACACCTGTTCCTTGACCAAAAACATTATACCATTATTTTGGGGGATTTGTCAACCCCGGAACCGCAAAATTTTGCAAAAAACCAGCCGAATCGACGCGCAGGCAAAATATGCTTGCGCCGGGCGTCCGAATGTGATACAATAGAACCGGAACGGAGGAGATTTTTATGAAGGCCATTCACTTGGCGGACCTGCACCTGGGGAAGATTGTGAACGGATTTCCGATGATTGCCGATCAGCGCGCCGTGCTGGCGCAGGTGGTGCAATATGCGGATACCCACCGGCCGGACTGCGTGTTCATCGCGGGCGACGTGTACGACAAGCCCGTCCCGTCGGCCGAAGCGGTCGCGCTGCTGGACGATTTTCTGGTGCAGCTGGCGCACCGTGTGCCGCACACGTTCGTCATCAGCGGCAACCACGACTCCGCGGAGCGCATCGCGTTCGGCGGCCGGCTGATGGCGCGGTGCGGCGTGCATTTGGCCCCGGTGTACGGCGGACGGGTCGCGCCGATTCCGGTGCCGGATGCGCACGGCGCGGTGAACGTGTATATGCTGCCGTTCGTCAAGCCGGTGCAGGTGCGGCAGCTTTGCGACCCGGCGGTCGAAACATATTCCGACGCGGTGCGCGCCGCTGTGGCGCAGATGCAGCCGGATCCGGCGGCGCGGAACGTGCTGATTACGCACCAGTTTGTCGCCGGGGCGCAGTGCTCGGATTCGGAGGAAGTGTCTGTCGGCGGAACCGACGCGGTGGACGCGGCGCTGCTGGCCGGGTTCGACTATGTGGCGCTGGGGCATCTGCACCGGCCGCAGGCCGTCGGGCGGGACACGGTGCGCTATGCCGGGTCGCCGCTGTGCTACTCGTTTTCGGAAGCGCCGTACCCCAAGTCGATTCCGTTGGTGGAGCTGGGCGCGAAGGGCGACTGCCGCGTGACGCTGCTGCCGCTGACGCCGCCGCACCCGATGACGGAGCTGCGCGGGATATATATGAAATTGATGGACACGCATTTTTATGAGCATACCACGTACCGGACGGATTATACGCACATCACGCTGACCGACGAGGAAGATATTCCCGAAGCCATCGGTCGCCTGCGCACGGTGTATGCCAACCTGATGAAGCTGGACTACGACAACCGGCGCACGCGGGCGCTGGGTGTGGATGCCGACGCGCCGCAGCCGGGCCGGTCGCCGGCGGAGCTGTTTGCTGAGCTGTACACGGCGCAGAACAATCAGCCGCTGACCGACGCGCAGCGCGCGTATCTGGACGCGCAGATTGCGCAGATTTGGGGCTGACGGGAGAAAGGATGCGAGATTTGTGAGACCATTGCGATTGACGATGTCGGCGTTTGGGCCGTACGCCGGGGAATTGACGCTGCCGCTGGACCGGCTGGGCCGCAGCGGACTGTACTTAATTACCGGCGACACCGGCGCGGGCAAAACGACGGTGTTCGACGCGATCACCTATGCGCTGTACGGCGCGGCCAGCGGCGACGACCGCAAGCCGGAGATGCTGCGGTCGCAGTACGCCCGCCCCGAAACGCCGACGTATGTGGCGCTGACGTTCGCGTACCGCGGCGCGGAATATACCGTGCGGCGCAACCCGGAATACACGCGCCCCGCCAAGCGCGGCACCGGCGAAACGAAAGAAAAAGCGTCCGCCGAGCTGCACCTGCCGGACGGGCGCATCCTCACGCGCCCGCGCGACGTGGAGGCGGAGATCAAGCTGATTCTGGGCGTGGATCGGGATCAGTTTATGCAGATTGCGATGCTGGCGCAGGGCGATTTCCGCAAGCTGCTGACAGCCAAAACGGACGAACGCCGTCGGATCTTCCGCCAAATCTTCCAGACCGAGCGGTTCCAAACCTTGCAGCTGCGGCTCAAAGACGCGTCCGCCCGGCTGGGTGCGCAGTATGCCGAAGCGCAGCGCAGCCTGCGCCAATTCATCGGCGGGATCGTGTGCAGCGACGCGGACGTGCGTGCATTCGACGTCCGGCGCGCCCACGCCGGAGAATTGCCGTTTGCCGAAACGCAGACGCTGCTGGCGGAATTGCTGGCGGACGACGAACGAAGCATTGCCGCGGCCGCAACCGCGCTTGCCGAGCTGGAACAGAAGGACGAGCAGCTGACCCGGCGCCGGGCGCAGGCCGAAGCGGCGGCCGCCGACCGTGCACAGCTGCAATCGGTCGCGCAGCAGCAGGCGGCGGCACATGAGCGACTGCAAACGCTGCGCGCAGCGCAGGAATCGCTGGAAGCGGAACAGGAAAAACTGCCGGCGCTAGAAGCATTGTATGCGCAGATGACGGCGGAGCTGCCGCTGTACGATGCGTTTGACCAGGCGTGCGCGGCGGAAAAGCAGGCCGCGCAGCAGTGTGCGCAGCTGAATTTGCAATGCGTCCAGGCGGAGCAGCAAGCGTCCGTCCAGGCGTCCGAACGCGCGGCAGTCGCGCAGGAAGCCGCCGCATTGGCCGATGCCGGCGTGGCATTGGCGCGGCAGGAGGGCGAGCGGGACGTGCTCGCCGCCCGCATGACCCAGCTGAATCGCCTGGCGCAGGATCGGAAAGCCCAGGCCCAGACTGCCGAAGAACTACGCCGCGCGCAGGCGGCATACCAGGCGGCCGGCGACCGTGCGCAGCAGCTGCGTACCCGGTTCGACGCACAGTACCGCGCGTATCTGGATGCACAGGCCGGGGTGCTGGCGGCCGAACTGCGGGACGGGGAACCGTGCCCGGTGTGCGGGTCGCGCAGCCATCCGCATCCGGCGTCCGCGCCGGCGCAGCCCGTCGATCGGCAAACGCTGGCGAAAAGCCGTTCGGCGGCAGAGCAGGCCGATCGCGAGGCGCAGGCGGCCAGCCTGCACGCCGGTCAACTGCATGGCGCATGGACGGAAAAAACCGCCGCACTGCAATCGGCCATTGCGGCGATGGTGGGGGACTGCCCGGCGGAAGCGCTGCGCGACCGGCTGAACGGGCTGTTCCGCGAAACACGGGATCAATTGGCGGCGGTTACGGCGCAGATTGCGGCGGAGCAGGCACGGGTTCGGCAGAAGGAACTGCTGATCAGCCGTGCCGCTGAACTGGAGACGGCGTACGCGCAGACGGCGCAGCAGCTGACGGAACTCCGCACGGCGCAGACAGCGGCCGATGTACAGCTGCAAACGATCCGGACGCAGATTGCGGAGCGGCGCACGCAGCTGCGCTGCGAAAGCAGGGCGCAGGCAGAAACAGCGTGCCGGGCACTGGAGGCGCAAATCCGGTCGATGAAAGCCCGGCTGGACGATGCAGCCGCACAGACGGCACAATGCGCGCAGGAATCGGCGCAATTGAACGGTCAGGCGGCGCAGCTGAAAGAACGGCTGCGCACGGCACCGTCGGTGGATTTGGATGCGCTGACCGCGGCGCAGGCCGCGTGCCGTGCGAAGAAAGCCGAAGTCCGCGCCGCTGAGCAGGCCGCGCGGACGCGATGGTCAGCCAATGACCGCGTCCGGCAGGAGATTGCGCGCACGGCCGCGGCGCAGGCAGATTTGGAGCGCGACTGGGCGTCCGTCCGCGCCTTGTCCGACACCGCCAACGGGACGCTGACCGGCAAAGAGAAAATTATGCTGGAAGCGTACGCGCAGCGGGCGTATTTTGACCGGATCATCGGCCGGGCCAACGTGCGGCTGCTGCAAATGACCGGCGGGCAGTACGAGCTGCGCCGCCGCCGCACGGCCGCCAACAATCAAAGCCAAAGCGGGCTGGAGCTGGACGTGATCGACCACACCAACGGGTCGGAGCGCAGCGTGCAGACACTGTCCGGCGGCGAATCGTTCCAGGCGTCGCTGGCGCTGGCGCTGGGCTTGTCGGACGAAATCCAGTCCGCGGCGGGCGGCATCCGGCTGGACACGATGTTCGTGGACGAAGGGTTTGGCTCGCTGGACGAAGAAGCGCTGCGGCAGGCGGTGCGGACGCTGGAATCGCTGTCCGGCAGCGACCGACTGGTGGGCATCATCTCGCACGTCGCCGAGCTGAAATCGCGCATCGACCGGCAGATCGTGGTGCGGAAGCTGCCGACCGGCGGCAGCACGGCGGAAATTTTGGTATAAAATGGTTCTGTCACGCTTGCCCGTGTCGCGGTAAGCGTGACAGAACCTGTTTTTTTCACGAAAACTCCAACTGCTCCCCCATCTCCTCCTGCGAAACATTCCAGTACGGCGCGGCGGATTCCGGCACAAAGTATTCCCCAATCCGGTAATCGATTCCGGCCTTCCGCGCCTGCGGAATCTGATACCCGCGCCGAATCCGGTACCGCTTGCCGTCTTTAATCAGGTACGCGCCGGTTTGGTGGAAGCAAAACGGCACCTGATGCACGACGCACTGCGCCCGCAAATCCAGCACCCAGTCGTAGTCACACGGGCGCGCCGAAGCGCCGGATTCGCCGCCGACCGACACTTCCTCAATGTCGCTGCCCAAATACGGCGACAAATCGATCCGTTCCAGCAGCGGCGCGGCAATGATCGACCGGTGCCGGATGGGCAGCGACCGGAAAATCGGCAGCCGGTAGTCGGCGCGATCCTGATTTTCAACGGTGCATCCGATGCACACATTGTCGTACCCGTCGCCCCAGTCCGGCGGCAGACATTCGGCCAGCCGGTCAATCCGCTTGGTGAAAAAGTAGAACCGGCAGTCGCTGCGCTGACGCATCATCCGCCAGCACTCGCCGCGCCAGGGGTCGGCGTCGGCCAGCAGAAAGTCCGACGTGAAGCAGGTGAAAACCATCTTTCCGGGCGGAATCCGGAAGCTGCCGTCGCGGTGTTTGCGGAGCGGCAGGTAAAAATTCGCCGTTTTGCGGCACAAACTGCTGGCCGTTTGCGCGCCGTACATCTCGTCCTGCCGGTACACATAGCAGTATTTGCACCCCGGGCTGATTTTGGTGCAGCCGTGCCACGGGTTCCAGTCGGCGTAGATTTCGTGCCGCATTTCACGCCTCGCCGTCCAGCGCTCGCCGCATCAGGATCAGCTCCTGCCAGCCGCCGGTGCGCGGCCGGAATCCCTTGGGGTTGCGGCCGTAGACTTGGAACCCGACGCGTTCGTACAGCGCGACGGCGGCCGCATTGTCCGCGACGACCTCCAATTCCAGCTGCGTGTACCCGGCGCGGCGCGCGCATTCGATGCACGCTTCGGTCAGCGCCCGGCCGATGCCCAGTCCCCAGTACGCCTGCAAAACGCTGATGCCGAATGTCGCGCGGTGGTGGAGTTTGTCCCGCGTTCCGACGGGTGTGACGCCCGCCAGCCCCACCACCGCGCCGTCCACCACGGCCAGCAGCTCTGCGGCGCGCGGATTTTCGGCGGTGCGTACCAAAAATTCCGACTCCTGCGCATCGTCCATCCGGTTTTCGTCGGGGTACGATGTCAAAAAATCCGTTTCGCCGTGCGACCGGAGAAACATTGCCAGCGCGGCCGCGCCGTCGGCAGCCGTGCCGCTGCGCACCGTGCACGCAGCGCCGTTTTTCAGGGTGACAGTTTGATGATACTCCATAATCAAATCCTCCTTTTTACGGATTCAACTTGCGAATCGGGTGCCGGATAACGGTTTTCCATTTTTCCGGCGGCACCCGCCGCGCATCGGACAGATAAATTTCGTGGTGCAGCCGCGCATCGGAAAAATCCGGTCCATATCCGTTCGCCTCGGCGAATGCGTCCATCCGGGCGACGCTGGCCGGTTCGTCGTCGAACGCGCCGACGTGCAGCATCTGGACGCAGACCCCTTCGTCGATGGATCGGAACGCCACCGCGGAAAAATCCAGCTTCTTTTTTGCGGAAGCTTCGGCGATCGCCCAGTCCACGTCCGCCGGCGTCACGAAGTCCGGAAGCCGGAGCACGGAAATCCAGCGGAAATCCTGCTTGCGCGTGCAGTCGAAGCCGTCCGTGCCCGGCTGCTGCCAGAACCCTTCCAGCGGCGGCACGACGAAATCAAAATACCCGTCGATCCGGTGGTCGCCCTTTTTGCTCATTTTGATCGTGTATGCGACGCCGTACAGCAGGCCGATGGCGGCCTGGTATGCCCCAGCGGAATCGTTGGGGTCGCCGACGCCCTGCACGGCAATGTAGTTCATCGGCGGCACGGTGACAATCTCCGGCGCAGCTTTCGGCATATAAAATTCTTTGTATTCTTTCTTGAAGTCAAACGCCATTTGATTTTCGCCCTTTCTGCGGGTACCGCCCCAAGTAGCGCCGCACAGTTGCTTTGTACGCACGGTACGATTCGCCGAACACCGTCGGCAGGTACCGTTCCTCCTGCAAAATCTGGAAATGCAGCATCACAATCGCAAACACCGTGAACACCCCCGTCAGCGGGTTGCAGTACATCAGCAGCACGCCGATGTACATCAGGTCGAACCCGACGAACGCCGGGTTGCGGCTGACCGCATAAATGCCGGTGGTAATCATGGCGGTGCGGTCATTTTCGGGGATCCCGGCGCGCCAGCTGTCTTTCATGCACAGCACCGCCGCCAGGAAAATTCCGTCGCCGAGCAGCCCCAGCGCAAACCCGGTGAACCGCGCGCCGGACGGCATCGCGCTCCACCCCAGCGCAATCGACGCCAACTGCGCGATCACCACGCCGAGCGTCGCGACGGACATCAGCGTTTCCACGGTGTGCAGCTTTTTCTCTTTCCGGCGGCCGATTTGGTGCGTGCGGATGCCGCGGCGCTTTTGGGCCAGCATTTTGGCAAAGTAAATTCCGTAAAACAGCGCCAGCGCCAGCAACGCCAGCAGCGTGTACGGCAGTTGATCTTCCAACGGGTAACGGAACATAAATCCCACGTCCTTTCCGGTGCAGCGCACCGCCATCCGGTTATTTTTCGTCGCCCGGCGCGCCGATCAGCGCGCCGAACACCGCGTCGCGGTCAAACGTCCCGTCGGAAAATCCGGGAATTTCCTTGATCGCTTTGCAGATGCTCACGCTGACTTCGGTGAGTATTTGGCCAATATCGCGGTCGGAGTACGGGCAGCTGCCGGTGACAATCAGCGTCGCCAGCCCGTGCACCACCAGCCACAGGTCGCGGAAATAGCGGTCGGCCTCTGCCGCAGTGATCCGGTAAATCTCCATCATCGACGGCCGCACCAGCGCCAGCGAATGCGTCATCGCGGCCATCGCGCCGCCGTCCGGACCGTCCGGGTTCAAAAACAGCAGGCGGTACAACTGCGGTTCCGTCCGGGCGAACTGGATGTACTGCATCCCGAACCCGAAAAACGGCCGCGGGTCGGCCAGCCCTTTGGCGGCGTAGCCGTCGTAAATCCGCTCGGCCGCGGCGGTCACTTCCGCTTTGACGGCGTCCATCGTCGCAAAACAGGTGAAAATCGGCTGGGTGGAAGTGCCCAGCTGCGCCGCCAAGGATTTCGCAGTCAACCGGTCAATCCCGCCGTTCCGCACGACCTGTACGGCCGCCGCAACCATCTCGTCTTTGGTGAATTTTACTTTTGGTGCCATTCCGCAGGACCCTTTCTGAAATGTGTATTCGTCAATATATATCATATAACATTATTATACCGTCGAATCGCCGCGCTGTCAAGGCTTTTTCAAAATGTGTGGACATCGGTGCCGGATTGTGCTATACTATGTATAAATCAAATTTCAACACGAAACCGGAGGAACACGCGATGGAACTGCTGGATATTCTGCGCCGCAAGCGGGACGGCTGCGCGCTGACGCAGGCGGAGATCGCCTATTTCGTGCGCAGCGTCACGGACGGCACCGCGCCGGACTACCAGACCGCGGCGATGCTGATGGCGATTTACTTCCGCGGGATGACCGATGCGGAGCTGGCGGCACTGACCGAATGCATGGCGGATTCCGGCGACCGGCTCAACTGGTCGTCGCTGGGGATCCGCACCGCCGACAAGCACAGCACCGGCGGCGTGGGGGACAAAACCTCGCTGATCGCCGGGCCGATTGCGGCGGCGCTGGGCGTGATCGTGCCCAAAATGTCCGGCCGCGGGCTGGGGCATACCGGCGGCACCATCGACAAACTGGAAGCCATCCCCGGCTACCGTACCGACCTGCCGGAAGTGCAGTTCCGCGACCAGGCCGCGCGGATTGGGCTGGCGCTGGTCAGCCAAACCGGCAACCTGGCCCCGGCGGACAAACGACTGTACGCGCTGCGCGACGTGACCGCCACGGTGGAGTCCATCCCGCTGATTGCGTCCAGCGTGATGAGCAAAAAGCTGGCGGCCGGCGCGCGCAATATCGTGCTGGACGTCAAAGTGGGGTCGGGCGCGTTCATGAAAACGGCGGACGATGCCCGTGCGCTGGCTGAAAAAATGGTGGAAATCGGCCGCCGGTGCGGCCGCCGGGTGACAGCGCTGCTGACGAATATGGACGCGCCGCTGGGCAGCGCCATCGGCAATGCGGTCGAAACCGCGGAGGCCATCCGCGTGCTGCGCGGCGAAGTGCGCGGCGATATTCGAACGCTCAGCGTCCGGCTGGCGGCGGAGATGGCATCCCTTGCGCTGGATATCCCGCCGGAAACGGCGCAGACCCGCGCGGAAGCCGCGCTGAATTCCGGCGCGGCATTCGCCAAGCTGCGCGACTGGATTGCATCGCAGGGCGGCGATGTCCGCGTGCTGGACGATCCCGACCGCCTGCCGCGCAGCGCGCAGACCCGCGCGGTATGCGCCCCGGCGGACGGCTATGTGACGCGCATCGACGCCGGGCAGCTGGGCCGCGCAAGCGTCCATCTGGGCGCCGGACGTACCGTCAAAGACGCGCCGGTGGATCCGGGCGCGGGAATCGTACTGGCGCACACGGTGGGCGACCCGGTGCGCCGCGGCGACGTGCTGTGCCGGCTGTACACAAGCCGCCTAGGCGCTTTGGACGATGCGGCAGCCGCGTGCGCGTCCGCATTTACGCTCGGCGGCCGCCAACCGGCAGCGCGTCCACTGGTGATCGATGTCCTTCGCGGATAAAACACGGAAAGGGTGCAGAAAAATGAAACGATTGCTGAAAATACTGGGGATTGCGGTGCTGGTGGTGCTGGTCGCCGTTGTTGCATACGTTGCGTATGTGCTGATCGATTACCACCGCGTGCCGGACAATCAATCCCTGACGGTGGAACACGCGCCGCAAACCGCGCTGGAAACCGAAACGGAATACCAATTGATGACATTCAACATGGGCTTTGGCGCATACGAGCCGGATTTCGATTTCTTCATGGACGGCGGCACGCGTTCATGGGCCATTTCCAAGGAGCGGCTGACGCAGAATCTGGACGCGATCGGAACGATGCTGACGGACGAATCGCCCGACCTGCTGCTGGTGCAGGAGGTGGACGAATCCGGTACCCGCACCTATCACCTCAACGAGCGGCAGCTGCTGACGGATCGGCTGTCCGGCTATGGCGCCGTCTGGGCCGAAAACTGGGACTCGCCGTTCCTGATGTACCCGCTGACGCAGCCGCACGGCAAAAACCGCGCCGGGCTGATGACGTTCACCCGGTACGCGGCCACGTCGGCATTGCGGCGCAGCCTGCCGGTGGAATCGTCGCTGCGAAAACTGGTGGATCTGGATCGCTGCTATTCCGTGACGCGGCTGCCGGTGGGCGAGACGGAGCTGGTGCTGTACAACGTCCATCTGTCGGCTTACACGTCCGACGGCACCGTCGCGGTCGATCAGCTGAAACAGCTGATTGCCGATATGCAGGCGGAGTACGACGCCGGCCGTTATGTGTTGTGCGGCGGCGACTTCAACAAAGACCTGCTCGGCGATTCGGCGTCGCACTTCGGCGTGACGGACGGCGCGGCCTACACTTGGGCGCAGCCGTTCCCCGCGGCATTGCTGGACGGGACGGGCATTTCGCTGATCGCGGCGGACAACGTCCCCAGCTGCCGCAACGCCGACGCACCGTATCACGCAGCACAGTATGTGGTGACGGTGGACGGATTTCTGGTGTCGGACAATGTCACCGTGCTGGACGCCGCCGTGCGCGATACCGGGTTCCGGTATTCCGACCACAATCCGGTCGCGCTGCGCTTCCGGCTGAACGCGGAGGGCTGATGCGATGAAAATCAAAGTCCAATCGCTCGGCTACGACCAGGTCATCGCGCTGCCGCGTCCGCCGCGTATCCCGCCGCGCCGCCCGCACCGGGCGCTGCGCACGCTGCTGAAACTGGCATCCGCGCCGGAGCTGCGCCGCGTGCGGTTCCAATGGCGCAGCGTGGGCATGGATCGCCTGGCGCAGGATGAACCGTGCCTGATCCTGATGAATCATTCCAGCTTCATCGACCTCAAAATCGCCGCGACGGTGCTCTATCCGCGCCCGTTTCACATCGTCTGTACATCGGACGGCTTCATCGGGAAAGCCGGGCTGATGCGTGCGCTGGGCTGCATCCCGACGAACAAATTCGTGACGGACACCGCGCTGGTGCGCGACATCCGCCATGCAATCCGCGACCTGCACGATTCCGTCCTGATGTACCCCGAAGCCAGTTACAGCTTCGACGGGACGGCCACGCCGCTGCCGGAATCGCTCGGCAAGCTGCTGAAACTGCTGCGCGTCCCGGTGGTGATGATCGAAACGACCGGCGCATTTGCGCGCGACCCGCTGTACAACGGCTTGCAGCTGCGGCAGGTGCAGGTGCAGGCGCAGGTGACGTATGCGCTGTCCCCGGCGCAGATTGACGCGCATTCCGTGGACGAACTGAACAAAATTCTGGCAAGATATTTCTCGTTTGACTATTTCCGGTGGCAGCAGGAGCAGCGCCTGAAAATCACCGAGCCGTTCCGGGCCGACGGGCTGAACCGCGTGCTGTACAAATGCCCGCACTGCCGCGCCGAGCGCCGAATGACCGGCCGGGGCGCACTGCTGACGTGCGGGACGTGCGGCAAAGTATATGAACTGACCGAGGACGGCGCCATGCGCGCCCAATCGGGCGACACGGAATTTGCACACATCCCGGACTGGTACCGCTGGGAGCGGGATTGCGTCCGCGCCGAGATCGAAGCGGGCACCTATGCGCTGGATACCGACGTGGACATCTGCATGATGGTGGATTTCAAGTGCCTGTACCGCGTCGGAACCGGGACGCTGCACCACGACGCGCATGGCTTCCGGCTGGACGGCTGCGGCGGGCGGCTGCACTACACCCAGCCTCCGCAGGCATCGTACAGCCTGTATGCCGACTATTTCTGGTACGAACTGGGCGATGTGATCTGCATCGGGGACGCGCGCACCCTGTACTATTGCTTCCCCAAAACGCCGGACGTCGTCGCACGCACGCGGCTGGCGGCGGAGGAGCTGTACAAAATCGTACGAAAAAAAGAAGGGGCGGCACTCACTTCAACAGCGCCAACCCCTGATCGTACAGCAGTTCATTTGTCGCGATAACCGATTGCTGCTTGGTAAGGCAGTAAAGGATCGCATTGTCCCGCGCATCGTGCGCATACAGCGGCGCATAGCCGGTGATTTTCAGCAGCTGCTGCAATTCATCCACGGTCAGCAGCAGCCCGAACCCCAGCATAATCACCTTGTCGCGCGACGGCGTTTTCACACCGGAAAAGATTTGGTACGCGTAATGCGGCTCAATTCCGGACCGCGCGATGACATCGGTTTTCCGGGCGCTGCGTTCCGTGAGCAGCACATTCAGTGCGCGGTCAATTTTCATCCGATCCGGGTGCAGATCTGCGTGATGCTGTTCTAGGTACTGGCGGTAACTGCGGCTGGTTTTCATGAGCTGCAAAAGTTCTTGAGAGTCTTTTTCCATTTTCGCAAATATCCTTTCCGTAAACCAAACAGAGGGGCTTGATTTTTGATGATTTCATGTGAAGCACAGCAAACGCTGCTGGAACGGGCAGAACCGCTGGCGTCGTTTAACGACGATACGATCCTGGCCATGGACGGCAGGCCGGACCGACTGTATGTGATCAAGCAGGTGCCGGCGCCGTGCGCGGCGCTGTACCGTGCCGTCGCGGCGATTTCCCACCCCAATCTGGCGCCGATCGTCGGGATTGCCGAGCGGGGAACGACCGCGCGGGTCATCCGGCCGTACATATCCGGCCAGACGCTGGCGGAGCGGATGCGCGGTACCCCGGTATCGCCGGACGAAGCCCTCCGGATTGCGGCCGATGTGTGCGCCGGGCTGGCTGCGCTGCACCGCGCGGGGATTGTTCACCGGGACGTGACGCCCGGCAATATTCTGATTACCGACGACGGCTTCGCCAAGCTGATCGACTACGGGATCGCGCGGTCGTTCACAGCCGCCAAACCCGCCGATACCGAAATTCTGGGTACGCCGGGGTATGCCGCGCCGGAGCAGTTTGGGTTTTCGCAAAGCAGCGCGCAAACGGATATTTACGCGGTCGGCGTGCTGCTGAATGTAATGTGTACCGGCGCATTCCCCAACGAACGCCTTGCCGACGGGAAGCTGGGCCGCATCGTGCGCAAATGTACGGCGATGGACGCCAAGCGGCGCTACCAAACGGCCGAGCAGCTAGGGAATGCGCTGCAATCCCTTCGGCGGACGCTCCGCCCCGCCGGGGATGCGGCAACCCCGCCGTTTTTGCGGCGGATTCCGGGTCTGCGCAGCCGGTGGAACGCCGTAGCGGCGCTGGCACTGCTGGGGTATCTTGTACTGATCGCATTCAGCGCAGCATTTCTGTCCGGCATTCCGGCGGAACCACTGCGCGCGGTGGGAATGGTCATGTCGTGGGTGCTGATGGTACCGGCGCCTTTTTGCTGCTTCACGAATTTTCTGAACGTGTGGGATCGCCTCCCAATCTCGCGCGGGATGCCCCAACCGCAGCAGCGCCGACTGTATATTTTGCTGGGCGTCTGTTCGATCTTCCTGTCCCTGCTGTTGCTGGGGCTTTCCGTACCGCCGTCCACGCCTGCTGCCGTATAAATATATTGTACCATAAATTTTTTTGAAATGGTATGCCCTCGGCATACCAAATTGCATTCTTTCGCTGATATAATAGTCTTATCCCAAAAATAAATTGAAGCGGAGGAATGTTTTGTCATGAAAACACTCAAACTCATCTTGGGAATCATCAGCATGGTGCTGAGCGGGGTGATCCTGTTCCAATCGTGCGCAGCCGGGCTGGGCAATATCATTGCCGACACCGGCGAATCCAGCGGAACCGCTGGCGTGATGCTGGTAGCGTGTATGTTGATCGCCGGCATTGTGGGGCTGGTCACGCGGAAAGGCCGCGCGGGCAGTTTTGTGGCCGCCGGGTTTTACCTGTTTGGCGGGCTGATCGGCATCGCAAACTACGGAACATTTGCGGATCTGCGGATTTGGTCGATTTTGTGCCTGATATTCGGCGGGCTGTTTATCGTTGCAGCGCTGGGTACCCCGCGTGTCCCCAAAACACAGACTGCCCCGGCGACGGAAACGGAGGAATCGAAATGAGCAAAAAAACGTGGAATTTACTCCTTCGGCTTGCGTGCCTGCTGCTGATCGGCGGGCTGCTCAGCGGCTGCATGGTTGGCGAAACATCCAGCCGCCGCGAAATTACGTCCGCAGCCCCGGCGGCGTCAGAAACGGCTGCACCGTCGCAGGCCGAACCCGCTGCATCGTCGCAAACCGAAACGATTGCGACGGTCGAGCCGCAGACGTGTTTTACATACGACGGATTGACGGTGACGGCAACCGGACTGGAAAACAGCCTTTTGGGGTCGCAGCTGAACCTGCAAATCGACAACCAGTCCAAGTCCGACTACACGGTGTCGTGCGAAGCGGTAATCGTGAACGACTGCATGATTACCGACCTGTTTTCGTCCACCGTTGCGGCGGGCAAGCAGGCGATCACCGAGCTGGACTTGCTTTCGTCCGAGCTGGAAGCCGCCGGGATTCACGGAATTGGGCAGATTGAGGTGTATTTCTATGTGCTCAACCCGTCAACATACGATCGGGTGTACGAAGCGGACTGCGTGACGATCCAAACGTCGCAGTACGGCGCCGTTTCGGAGGATCCGGTGACGGGCACGGAGCTGTACAACGCCAACGGCGTGCGCATTCTGGGTCAATATGTGGACGAAAATACATTCTGGGGGTCGTCGGTGCTGCTGTATGTGGAAAACCACAGCGGACGCGCAGTGACGGTGTCCGCCGACGATCTGTCGGTCAATGGGAAGATGATGACGGCGCTGTTTTCCGCAACGGTGTACGACGGCAAAAAGTCGTTCGACAATATCACGCTGTTGTCCACAGAACTAGAAAAGAACGGGATTTCAAAAATCCAGGACGTGGAATTAAAGTTCCAAATTTGGGACGCCAATACATACGAAACCATCGCTGAGTCGGGTGCGGTGTCGTTCCAGGTGTCGCCGTAACCGCAGATTTCCAACCGAATATGCCGCCCGGTGCCGAAGCTTGCTTTGGCGCCGGGCGCTTTTTCGTGTTTGTGGAAGAAAGTGCACCATTATGGAAGATTTTAGGGTTTACAAATTGACTTCCTCGTGATAAAATCTATTTAGCAAAGAAAGCTTGACGCGGAAATCCGGAAGTTGCCATTCGGCCGAGGCAGAATCTGGCGCGCAGCACTTTGCCCGAAATTTGATTTCAGAAAGGAAAGTCAATTTATGAAAAAGCATAGCAAGAAAATGCTTGCGGTTCTCGCGATGGTTCTGGCGTTGGCGTGTGCGCTGACTGCGTGCGCACCGGCTGCATCGTCCAGCGGGAATGCGGAATCGCAGGGTTCGTTGGCTCCGGCATCGTCCGCAGAAGCGGAAAAACCTGTGACGTTGAAATACATCAGCTACGGCGCAAAACCGGACACGGGCAACTGCGACGGGATTTGGGCTGCGATGAACGAAATTTTGCTTAGAGACCTGAACTGCACGGTGGATGTGGAGTATTTGGGCAGCGGAGATGTATCGCAGATGTCGCTGAAATACGCCGGCAACGAGGAATTCGACTTCGCATACTCCGCCAGATGGTTTGGGTTTGCCGATCTTGCGCAAAACAACGCGTTCTACGAACTGAAGATGGACGAATTGAAGCAGTACGCACCGTACATGGTGGAAAATCTGCCGGATATCGGATGGAAACAGGCCAGTATCGCCGGAAAAATCTATATGCTGCCGAATATCATTTTTGAATATACGGATACATTTTGCGTGTACCGCGGCGATCTGCTCGAAAAGTACAACATGGACAAGCTGGAAACCATCGAAGACCTGGAACAGTATATGGAAGCCGTCGTGAAAAATGAAACCGGAATCGGTGCAGGCACAACGGATTTTTACAGCTGGCTTTGGATGGCTTACCCGAACGACTACAAAGCAATCGATTGGGCATATTGCTACGACGATCCGAATCAGCAGGAAATCGTGTTCCTGCCGATGACCGACGCGTATATGGACTATGCCAAGAAGATGCGCACGTTCTACGAAAAAGGAATTATTGCTGCGGACGCTGTCAACGACAGCACTCCTGCCGCTGATATGTTCAAAAACGGACTGTCCGCCGTTTATAATCAGAATCTGAATACCACCAACCAGTTCGCTTTGGATGTCAGCAAAGAGCATCCGGAGTGGAAAATCGGACTGTTCAACCCGTACAAGGGTCGAAAAGTCATGTTGAGCGCGTTCAACGGCAACGGATTTGTTATCACGCGTTCTTCCCAGAACCCGACCAAAGCAATCGAAGTTGTCAACCACATCTACGAATCCGAAGAGCTGCAAAAGCTGTTGAACTACGGTATTGAAGGCGTAGACTACGAGATGAAAGACGGCAAACTGTATGTCCTTCCGAACGTTCCGGCTGATAAGAAAAAGAATATCGGCAGTGTCTGGAACATGAACAACAGCCTGCTGCAAAGCAAGTTTGTGGTAAAGGAAAAGTACGAAAACTACCAGGAGATTTGGGACGATCTTGAAAAGAATACCGTTTCCCACCCGCTCCAGGCGTTCACGTTTGACAAGTCCGCCGTGGAAACGGAAACCGCCAACGTTTCGGCAGTGCAGAAAGAGTATCAGTCGCTTTCGTACGGCATGAATGCCGATGTCGAAGCTACGGTAGATGAATACCGCAAAGCCCTCAAAGATGCCGGGTACGAAGCAATCAAAGCCGAGTACGACCGCCAGATCAAAGAATTCATGGCGACCTACAACAAATAAGCATACAAGACTTCCTGTCCCGCGCTGTCGATGGCCGTCACCATCGGCAGCACAGCGGTACAGTGAAAAATGTCGTTTCTTTCTAATTGGATGTAGCGATACACTCCGAGACCGCACCGAGCCATTTTTCGGCTCGGTGCGGTTCTTTGTGCGCTTGTTAATCTGCACAAAAATCCCCCTGTTTTTTCAGCACTGAAAACGCGTGCGTTTTCGCCGCAAAAGGTGTATAATAAGAGCATCCCGCGCAGGAAGAGGAGAAAACAGCATGATTCGCGATTTTTTGAAAAAATACGGGTGGCGGTACGCGCCGGGCATCTTGTTTCTGGTGGTGAACGCCTACGCCGCGTCGTGGACGCCGTCATTTTTGGGCCGCGCCATCGACGGACTGAGCGCGGAATCCATCGACCGCGCCTATGTGATGCGCCAAATCGTCGGGCTGGTGGGCGCAGCGATTCTGGTGTTCGCCGCGCGGTACATATGGCGCTACTTTATCATCGGCAACGCGCGGTACCTGGAAATCTTCATCCGGGAACGACTGTTCCGCAAAATGCAGCATATGCCCGCGTCGTTTTTCGACGAAAATCCCACCGGTGACCTGATGGCCATGGCAATCAACGACATCGGCGCCGTGCGCATGACCGCCGGGATGGTGGTGTCGCAGCTGCTGACCGGCGCGTCCACGGCGGTGTTTTCTCTGCGCAAAATGTTGGTGGAAATCCCTGCCTCGCTGGCGCTGCCGACGCTGATTCCGGTAGCGGTTTCCATCGCCGGAGTCGTGATCCTGGGCGGCCGCATCCGCCAGAAATTCGGCCGCGTGCAGCAGCTGTACGCGCGCATTTCCGGCACCATCCAGGAAAACATCATGGGAATGCGCGTGCTGAAAGCGTTTCACCGCGAAGCCCCCGCCCAGGCGCAGGTGCAGCAAAAAAGCGCCGAAATGCGCGACGCCAACATCGACCTGGCGGACACCTCCGCGCTGCTGAACCCAATGATTCAGATTCTGTTCGGCGTGAGCTTTCTCATCAGCCTGACGTACGGCTCGTCCATGGTGCTGGACGGGCGCATCACCGTCGGCAGCCTCGTGGCGTTCAACGATTACCTGCTGATGATTATGGCGCCCGTCGTGTCGCTGGGCCGGATCATCAACGCGGCGGCGCGCGGCCGGGCGTCATACCGGCGGCTGAACGCGATATTCGCCCAGCCGGAGGTGCCGGCGCGCGAATATGCGCCCTGCCCGCCGCTCCGCGGCGATATCGCCGTGCATCACCTGACTTATGCCTACCCCGGCACCGCGCGCGACGTGCTGCGTGACGTGTCGTTTGACCTGCCGGTCGGCAAAGTGCTGGGCATCGTTGGCGAAACGGGCTGCGGCAAGACCACGCTGATCGATCTGCTGCTCAAATTCCGCGACGCCCCGCCCGGTACCGTCACCATCGACGGACGCGACCTCACCGAAATTCCGGCGCACGCCATCCGCGCGGCGGTCGGCTACGTCCCGCAGGAAGAATTCCTGTTCCAAACGAGCGTGCGGGAAAACATCCGGTTCTACGAACCCGTGGACGACGCGGCCATCGACCGCGCCGCCGAAGCGGCCGACCTGAAAAAAGACCTCGGCCAGCTGGCCGACGGCTACGACACCGACGTCGGCGAGCGCGGCCGTCACTTGTCCGGCGGCCAGAAAAAACGCGTGACCATTGCGCGGGCGCTGGTGCGGCAGCCGAAGATTCTGATATTCGACGACGTCCTCAGCTCAGTGGACGTACAGACCGAGCAGCGGATTCTGGCCCAGCTGGACCGCGTGATGCGCGGGAAAACGTGCATCGTAATCTCGCAGCGGATCTCGGCGCTCCAACACGCGGACGAAATTCTCTATATGCAGGACGGCGCCGTGCTGGAACGCGGCACGCATGCGCAGCTGATGGCGCAGAACGGCGCCTACGCCGCCATGGCGCGCGCGCAGTCCCGCGCCGCGGCGGACGACGGCGTCGATCTGTTGGCGTGAAAGGAGGCAGCCGCAAGATGAAATCCACGCAACCGAAAAAACTCAACCGCGGCAGCCTGATGAAGCTGCTGACCCTGATGCTCCCGTACCGCGCGCCGTTCTGCGCGTGCCTGCTGCTGACGGTGGTCGTCAACGCAGCAGAAATTTTCAAGCCGTATGTACTGAAAGTAATCATCGACGACTTCCTGCGCGCCGGTAAACCGCAGCACGGCCTGTACTCCACGACCGGGATGGGCGTGCTGTACTTCCTGTTCATCGCGGCGGGCGCGCTGGCCGCAATGGGTCACACCCGGCTCATCAGCCGCATCAGCCAGCACATCCTGCACGAGCTGCGCTGCCGCGTGTTCGACCACATCAGCCGGATGTCGCTGACCGCGTTCGACCGCTATTCCAGCGGTCGCCTGCTGACCCGCGCGACGAACGACACCGATGCGATCAACGAATTCTACGCCGACGTGCTGGTCAACCTGTTCAAAGACGTCGCGCTGCTGATCGGCATCGCCGGGATGATGCTGGCGATGAACTGGAAGCTGGCGCTGGTCGGATTCGCCGCAGTGCCGGTGATTGCCGCGCTGTCGTTTTCGATGAAACGGATCCTCAAAGCCAATTTCAAACGGATGAAGCAGATGATCGGCCGGATCAACGCTTTTTTCGCCGAAAACATTGACGGAATGCACACCGTGCAGGCATTTAACCGCGAAGAAGAAAAATTCCGCGAATTCGACGACCTGAACCAAAGCTACTTCAAAACGGCGATCCTCCAAATCCGAATGCACAGCCTGCTCCGGCCACTGATGGAAGTGGTCAACAGCTTCGCCATCGCGCTGCTGCTGGTGGTCGGCTGCGGCGGCGTGACGGATCATTGGCTGGAAGTCGGCGTGGTGTATGCGTTCACGACCTACATCAAAAAGTTTTTCGAACCGATCAACGACCTGGCGGACAAATACAACACCGTGCAGTCGGCGGCCGTGTCGGCGGAGCGAATCTTTGAAATTCTGGACGACACCGACGCGCTGGAACCGATCGACGACCACGCGCGCCGCGGCGTCATGCGCGGCCGGATCGAGCTGGATCACGTCACGTTTTCGTACGACGGCGTGCACGACGTGCTGCACGATGTGAGCCTGACGATCGAGCCGGGGGAGAAAATCGCCTTCATCGGGCCGACCGGCGCGGGCAAATCGACGCTAATTCACCTGATCTCCGGGTTCTACACGCCGCAGCACGGCGAAATCCGCATCGACGGCGTGCCGATTTCGCAGTGGAACCTGGGCGAGCTGCGGGAGCGGATCTGCGTGGTGCTCCAGGAGGTGTTCCTGTTTTCGGGCACCATCGCGGAAAACATTGATCTGGCGTCGGGACTGAGCGAAGCGGAGATTATGCAGGCCGTGGATTATGCGGCGGCGGGGTCGTTCATCGCCCGCCAGCCGGACGGGCTGGCGACCCAGACGGCGGAGCGCGGCGCGACGTTTTCCGCCGGGGAGCGGCAGCTGCTGTCGTTCGCGCGCGCCATCGCACACGACCCCGCGATTCTGGTGCTGGACGAAGCGACCGCCAACATCGACTCCAACACCGAGCAGCTGATCCAGCAGTCGATTGCGGCGCTGTCGCGCGGCCGGACAACGGTATTCATCGCGCACCGCCTGTCCACCATCCGCAGCTGCGACCGCATTTATGTCATTCGCGACGGCCGCATCGCCGAGCAGGGCAGCCACGACGAACTGATGCGCGCCGGGGGACTGTACGCCGACTGGACCGGCCGCCGAACCGGCAGCTGCGAAATCAATGAATAAAATTCAAAAATTTTTGCGCTCAGGGGTTGACAAACCGAAAAAAGTGTGGTATAGTATACCCAACATCACAGAAACCGATGAGTAAGAAGAGTAACTTCACGGGGACGTGCCAAGAGAGCTGCGGGCGGTGCGATCGCAGTCACGGACAATGAAGCGAATGGACTTATGAGGGCGACCGAAAGCGCGCAGCGTGAGTAGTAATCGACGGGGTTCCGTTTCCCGTTATCCAGAACGGCTCGTATGTTCGTACGGGATTGAGTGGACAGCGCAGCTGTCAATTTGGGTGGTACCGCAGATATTGATCTGTCCCATATCGTTTTCGATATGGGACAGTTTTTATTTTATCCGAAAGGAGATGGACGGCATGAATCACGCAGCACCGGGCAAGCGATGGTGCAGCGCACAGTCGAATCGTCCGCACACAAGAAACATAAATATCATTATATTGAATGGAACGAAAGGAAGTATTTCAAATGAAAACAAATAAATTGATTGCAATGGTTTTGGTCCTGGTTTTGGCGGTCTGCATGCTGGCGTCGTGCCAGTCGAACAAAGTGCCGGTGATCGGCATCAGTCAATACGGCGAGCATCCTTCGCTGGACAACTGCCGCACCGGGTTCCTCCAGGGGCTGGAAAAAGCCGGACTGGTCGAAGGCAAAGACTACACCGTCGATTATCAGAACGCCGGGTTTGACGGCAACACCGCGATCCAGATCGGCCAGAACTTCGCTTCCAAAAACGTGAAGCTGATGGTCGGCATCGCAACCTCGTCCGCGACCGCCTGCTACGCCGCCGCCGAGGACAAAAACATCCCGGTCGTGTTCACCGCCATCACCGACCCCAAACAGGCCAAGCTGGACACCGGCAACGTCACCGGCACGTCCGATCAGCTGGCGGTTGACGAGCAGCTGGAACTGATCCGCGCCATGCAGCCGGACGCGAAAACCGTCGGGATCATCTACACCGTGTCCGAGCCGAACTCCGTTTCGTCCATCGCCCGTTACCAGGAAAGCGCGTCCAAATATGGCTTCACCATCGAAACCGTCGGCGTTACCGCGCAGTCGGAAGTGACGCAGGCCGTGGATACGCTGATTCAGAAGAAAGTGGACTGCTTCTCCAACCTCACCGATAACACGGTCGTCGGCGTGCTCCCGTCCATCCTCGAAAAAACGAACGAAGCGGGCATCCCGGTGTACGGCAGCGAAATTGAGCAGGTCAAAAAAGGCTGCGTCGCCGCCGAAGGCATCGACTATGTGAAACTGGGGATCCAGACCGGCGAAATGGCCGCCAAAATCCTGAAAGGCGAAGCCAAAGCGACCGATATGCCGTACGAAACCATCTCCCAGTACAGCACCTACATCAACACCAAAGCCGCAGCCGCGATGAATGTCACCATCCCGCAGGACGTCGCGGATCGCGCAGAGGATTGCGCACAGTAACCAATTGATCGGATAGGAGCGGTAAGATCCATGCTGGAACTTTTGATTGGAACATTGACGCAGGGAATGATTTATGCCTTGCTGACATATGGGATATATATTACCTACCGGATTTTGGACTTTCCGGATCTGACGGTGGACGGCAGCTTCCCCTTGGGGGCTGCCGTCACGGCCGTGCTGCTGGTACACGGCGTCAACGCGTACCTGACGATGCTGGCGGCGCTGGCCGTCGGCGCGCTGGCCGGATGGATCACCGGCATGATTCATGTGCGGCTGCACGTGCGCGACCTGCTTGCCGGTATCATCACCATGACGGCGCTGCTGTCGATCAACCTGCAAATCGCCGGCTCCAACCTGGCGATCGGCCGCGAAATTGACACCATCTATTCCGCCGCGCCGATCAATGCACCGCTGCTGTACCGCAAGCTGATTGTGTCGCTGGTGGTGGCGCTGGTGTGCAAGCTGATTTTGGACTTGTATTTCCGCACCAAAAGCGGCCTGCTGCTGCGCGCGGCGGGCGACAATCCGGTGCTGGTAACGTCGCTGGCCAAAGACAAAGGCCGCGTGAAGATTTTGGGCCTGATGATTGCCAATGCGCTGGTGGCGCTGGCGGGCTGCCTGGTCTGCCAGGAGCAGCGCGCGTTTTCCAGTACGATGGGCACCGGCCAGATGGTGTTCGGCCTGGCGGCGGTCATCATCGGTACCACTATTTTCCGCCGGGCGTCGTTTGTCAAAGGCACCACCGCGGTGGCGGTGGGGAGCATCCTGTACAAATGCTGCATCCAGATCGCGATCAGCCTGGGGCTGCCGGCCAACCTGCTGAAAGCCATGACGGCGGTGCTGTTCCTGGTGATTTTGGTGCTGGGCAATGCGCAGAAGAAAGGCACGGTGCGGAAACATGCTTGAACTGTCAAATATCACAAAAATTTACAATCCCGGAACAGTGACGGAAATGTGCCTGTTCCGCGATTTCAACCTGACCGTGGCGGACGGGGAATTCGTTTCCGTCGTCGGCAGCAACGGCAGCGGCAAAACCTCGATGCTCAACCTGATCTGCGGCAGCATCCCGCTGGACGGCGGCGATATCCGCATCAACGGCACCAGCATCCGCGGGATGAAAGATTTCCAGCGCTACCGCAAAATGGGTCGCGTGTACCAGGATCCGTCGATGGGCACCTGCCCACACATGACAATATTGGAAAATATGTCCCTCGCCGACCACAAAGGCGGCCGGTTCGGCCTGACGGCCGGGGTCAACCGCAAGCGCGAAGCGGCGTACCGCGAAATGCTCGCGTCGCTGAAACTGGGGCTGGAGGACAAGATGAACGTGCAGGTGGGGTCGCTGTCCGGCGGGCAGCGGCAGGCCGTCGCGCTGCTGATGGCGACGCTGACGCCGCTCGATTTCCTGATTCTGGACGAACACACCGCCGCCCTCGACCCGCGCACCGCCGAGATCATCATGCAGCTGACCGACCGGATTGTCCGCGAAAAGAAGCTGACGGCGATCATGGTCACGCACAACCTGCGATATGCCGTCGAATATGGGACGCGGCTGCTGATGATGGACAAAGGCCACATCGTGCTGGATCGTGCCGGGGACGAAAAGAAGAATACCCGGACCGAAGATATTTTGCACCTGTTCAATCAGATCAGCATCGAATGCGGAAATTAAGCGAGAAATCGCGTAAAACCGTGTAAAAAAGGAGCAACCGGCGCAATTTTGGTGCGTCGGTTGTTTTTGTGTGCTTTTGTCACGTTTTTGCGCGATAT
This sequence comes from uncultured Eubacteriales bacterium, assembly GCA_905198155.1. GTDB lineage: Bacteria > Bacillota > Clostridia > Oscillospirales > Acutalibacteraceae > RGIG4076. Next base: position 3,242 of record CAJKBQ010000010.1, on the reverse strand, counting down.
CGCAGCAAAATCGCAGAATTTGCGATAACCAGAACCGACCCGGCGTTGTGCACCGGCGCGACGACCACTGGATTCAACGTTCCGATAATTGCCAAAACGATGGCCGCAAAATTCAGCACCATCATCAGTTTGGGCAGAACGACCATATATAGAAGTTTTTGACCTTGTCGTTTATCGGCGCGATGTCGGCCGCGTCCACACTGCCCATCGCGATTCCGCATCAAATGCGGAAATTAAGCGATAAATCGTGCAAAATCGCAGAAGAATCGATCCGGCATTGTGTACCGGTACCCCGACCACTGAGCTCGGAGTTCCAACGATTTCCAAGATAATGGCCGCGAAATTCAGCGCCATCACCCGTTTGGGCAGAACAACCAGATATAGCAGTTTTTGACCTTGTCGTTCATCTGCGCGATCCTGTCCGCGTCCACACCGCCCATCGCGCTTCCGCATTAAATGCAAAATTTAAGCGAAAAATCGCGCAAAACTGCGTAAAAAAAGGAACAATCGGCGCATTTTTGTGCGCCGATTGTTTTTGCACGGTTTTGTCACGTTTTTGCACGATATCGCAGCAAAAACGCGGAATTTGCAATGACCAGAACCGATCCGGCGTTGTGTACCAGCGCGCCGACCACGGGATTCAGCGTTCCAATAATCGCCAAAACGATGGCCGCAAAATTCAGCGTCATCGAAAACGTCAGATTGAGCCGGATGGTCGTCATCATCCGCTTGGACAGGGCGATTAGGTGCGGCAGTTCCTTGACCTCGTCGTCCACCAGGGCAATGTCGGCCGCGTTCACGGCGATGTCGCTGCCAACGCCGCCCATTGCAATCCCGACATTTGCCTTTTTCAGCGCGGGCGCATCGTTGATTCCGTCGCCGATCATGCAGACCGCCTGCCCGCCCGATTGGTACGCGCCGATGGCGCTCAGCTTATCCTCCGGCAGGCAATTGGCGCGCACCTGCGGGATGTGCAGCTGCGCTGCGATGGATTGCGCCGCGGCTTCGTGGTCGCCGGTCAGCAGCACCGGCTGCACGCCGAGGCGCGTCAGTGCGGCGATGGTTTGGGTGCTTTCCGCGCGCAGCGTGTCCGACAGGGCGACGAATCCGATGCATTCGCGGTCCGTCGCCAGATAGGTGACGGTGCAGCCCTGCGCTGTGCGCTGCGCGGCTTCCGGCGACGACGGGACGGATATGCCGTGGGCGCGCAGTAGCTCCGGGTTCCCGGCATAGATCGTTTGGCCGTCCACCCGCGCGGTGACGCCGCGGCCGGGAATCATCCGGAAATCTTCGGCCGGGGGCAGCGCGTCGCCGTACGATTTTTTATATCCGCGCACCATCGCTTTCCCCAGCGGATGCTCGGAGAATTGTTCGGCAGCGGCAGCCAGCCGGGCCAGATCCGCGGGCGGAACGGCGTCGGAAAAACTGGAAATTTGGACGACTTCCGGCGTGCCGTACGTCAGCGTGCCGGTTTTGTCGAACGCGATGATTTGAACCTGCGCCAGCCGCTCCAACGCGTCGCCTTCGCGCACCAAAAAGCCGTGCTTGGTGGCGTTTCCGATGGCGGCCATGATGGCGGTCGGCGTGGCCAGCACCAGCGCACACGGACAGAATACGACCAGAATGGTCACGGCACGGATGATTTGCCCGGTGAGCAGCCATGTGATCGCGGCGGCGCTCAGCGCGATGACCACGATCCATGTGGCCCAACGATCCGCGATGCCGACGATTTTGGCCTTGCCGGCGTCGGCCGACTGCACCAGGCGGATCATGCGCTGGATGGCGCTGTCCGCGCCGACTTTGGTGGCTTTCATCTCGAACGCGCCGAATTGATTGACCGTGCCGCTGGACACCGCGTCGCCGACGGTTTTGTCCACCGGCAGCGACTCGCCCGTCATGACAGCTTGATTGATCGACGTTTGGCCGGCGGTGATGACGCCGTCCACCGGGATGGTTTCGCCCGGCAGCACCCACAGCACGTCGCCGACCTGCACCTGCTCGGCCGGAATGATCGTTTCCGCGCCGCCGCGCAGCAAACGCGCCGTTTGCGGGGTCAGGTGCACCAGTTTTTCGATTCCGGCGCGGGCTTTGGCAACGGTTAATTCTTCCAGCAGCGCGCCCAGCTGCATGATGAATGCGACTTCGCCCGACGCAAATTCCTCGCCGATGCAGATCGACGCCACCAGCGCGATGGAGACCAGCACGTCCGCTTTGATGTCGAACGAAGTGACCAGGCCGATGACGGCTTCCAGGATAATCGGGACGCCGCACAGGACGATGGAAATCCACGCGAGGTCGAACGGAAGCGGATGGAATTTGAGCAGGCTGCCGATGACGGCGGTGCCGGACAGCACCAAAAGCACGATGTCTTTCCGGATTCCGCCGAGCGCCAGCAGATGTTCCAGTTTTTTCATGCATTTTTTCATAGGGATCCTCTTTTCTGAAATGATTTCATGACTCTATTATACATATAGGGGTATAGGTTGTCAAGCGGAAAAAGAAAAAAGTCGGCCGGGCGGCAGACTTTTTTTGATGCGGCACGCATGGCGCGCATTACATATTGGCGAACCGCTCGACGGCTTTCGTGAAGCTTTCGATGGTTTTGTCGGCGTCCCCGTGTTCGATTCCATCCCGGACGCAGTGCTTGATGTGGCCTTCCAGCACGACTTTGCCGCACCCGTGGAGCGCGGATTTGGCGGCGTTGATCTGCGCCAACACGTCTTCGCACGGGATATCTTCGTCCACCATCCGGTCGATTGCCTGCACCTGGCCGATGATTTTGCGCAGCCGCCGGTGCAAATTTTCCGAGTCCATACATTGTTTCATTTTCGTCGCCTCCATACCAGACAGGGTTGCTGCTTTCTATTATACGGGATTTGCGGGGGATTGTCAATAGCAGCGGGCGGGGATAGTGATATTCTTGCTGTGCAAAAGTGGTATGATATTCGCCTGAAAACGCGCGAAGCGCATAACACCCGGCGCAGCCGGATATCACTGCGAAGCAATAGCACTCACCGGAGGCGAATATCGCTGAAAAAAGCACTTGCGATCGCAAGGAATGGGAAATTGTGATATTTTCCGCTGCGCGGAAAGTGATATGCCGCGCGGTGCGCGGCGTGATATTGCGGCTGCGCCGCAGTGATATGATATTCGCCCCGAAACGCGCGAAGCGCATAACACCCGGCGAAGCCGGATATCACTGCGAAGCAATAACACTCGCCGCAGGCGAATATCACTGAAAA
>CAJKBQ010000009.1 GCA_905198155.1 uncultured Eubacteriales bacterium | reverse complement strand
CGCAGCGGCCGCGGGGAAGCCCCTCGGCCGCAAAAAATTCCCCAACTACATGAATTCTTCAATACCCGGCTCCCTCGCGAGGGAGCTGCCGAGAGGCTGAGGGAGTTGCCTTCGGCCGCAGTGCAACGCGACGACGAAACCATCCCCGCAGTACAAAAGATAACCTCTCTTAATCCAACTCCTTCTTCCCCGTATACAACTCATAATACCGCCCGCGCAGCGCCAGCAATTCGTCGTGCGTCCCGCGTTCCACAATTTCGCCATGTTCCAGCACCAGAATCCGGTCGGCATTCCGCACCGTAGACAGCCGGTGCGCAATCACAAACGTCGTCCGGCTGGCCATCAGCGCGTCCATCCCCTGCTCAATATGGCGCTCCGTCCGCGTATCGACCGAGCTGGTCGCCTCGTCCAGCACCAGAATCGGCGCTTTGGACAGCGCCGCCCGCGCGATGTTCAGCAGCTGCCGCTGCCCCTGCGACAAATTCGCCCCATCGCCCTCCAGCACCGTGTCGTACCCGTTTTCCAGCCGCATAATGAACGGATGCGCGTTGGCGGTTTTCGCTGCCGCAATCACTTCGTCGTCCGTCGCGTCCAGCCGCCCGTACCGGATGTTCTCCATCACCGTCCCGGTGAACAAATGCGTGTCTTGCAGCACCATCGCCACATTTTTCCGCAAAAAGCTGCGGTCAATCCGCCGAATCTCGACCCCATCGATGAAAATTTCGCCGGAATCGATGTCGTAAAACCGGTTGAGCAAATTGGTCACCGTCGTTTTGCCCGCGCCGGTCGAGCCGACGAACGCAATTTTCTGCCCCGATTCGGCCGTCAGCGAGATGTGCTGCAACACCGGTTTCCCCGGCACATACCCAAACGACACATCCCGCAGCTCCACCGTGCCGTGCAGCGCATCCGGCGTCTCGTCGGACGGCTGCGCGTCCAGCGCGCCCTCCGGCGCTTCATCCATCACGGCAAAAACGCGTTCCGCCCCGGCCAGCGCCGCGAAAATCACAGACGTCTGCTGCGAAATCATGTTGATCGGCATCGAAAAATGCCGCGCATACCCGGCAAAAATCGACAGTCCGCCGACGTCGAACCCGGCGTGCAGGCACAGCAGTCCGCCGACGCCCGCCGTCACTGCATACGAAATTTCGCTCGTGTTGCCCATCACCGGGCCCATAATGCCGCCGTAAAACTGCGCGTTGAACTGCTTGTCGCGCATATCGTCGTTCAGCAGGTTAAATTCTTCCACGCACGTTTCCTCGTGGTTGAACACCTTGACCACCTTCTGACCGGACACCGATTCCTGAATGTACCCGTTGACCGCGCCGAGCGCCGACTGCTGCCCCACATAATATTTGCGGCTTGCTTTGGCGATTGCGCCGCCGCACTTCAAAAACAGCGGCACAAACGCCACCGTCACCAGCGTTAGCCAAATATTGGTGGAAATCATGAACACCAGCGTGCCCAGCAGCGTCACCGACCCGCTGACCAGCGATGTCAACGTGTTGTTTAACATCGTGTCAATATTATCCACATCGTTGGTGAACCGGCTCATAATCTCGCCGGTCGCCTGCCGGTCAAAATACCGGATCGGCAGCCCCTGTAGCCGGTTGAACAGATCGTTCCGCAGCTGCTCCGTCGCATTTTGGGACACCGTCAGCATCAGCCGTGCCTGCAAATAGTTGCACACAATCCCCACTAAGTAAATCACCGCCAGCACCACCAGCATCTGCCCCAAATACGCCACGCGTTCCGCAGCAGATTTGCCGGCGTCGGCCGCATCGTTGATGATCGGCCGCAGGCAGTACGACCCAATCAGCGACGCCGCGGTACTGCCCAGCATACACAGCAGCACCAGCAGCAGCCGGCTTTTGTACGGCGCCAAATAGCCCATCAGCCGCCGCACCACCGCTTTGGTGTTTTTCGGCTTGCCGCCGGAGCCGCGCATCGGGCCGGGACCGCGCCGCGGGCCGCCCGGGCCGCGCTGATCTTCGGCCGCCTTGTTGTACCGTTTGCGCAGATTTTCCAAATCCCGTGCCATTATTGCACCGCCTCCTTCCGCTCCATCTGCGAATCGTAAATTTCCTGATACGTTTGGTTGTTCGCCCGCAATTCGTCGTGCGTCCCGATTCCGGTCACGCACCCATCGTCCAGCACGATGATCTGGTCGGCATCCATCACCGACGAAATCCGCTGTGCAATGATGATTTTCGTCGTCCCAGCCAGCTCATGCCGGAACGCGTCGCGAATGCGCGCCTCGGTCGCCGTGTCCACCGCGCTGGTGGAATCATCCAAAATCAGAATCTTCGGTTTTTTCAGCAGCGCCCGCGCAATGCACAGCCGCTGTTTCTGCCCGCCGGACACGTTCGTCCCGCCCTGGTCGAGCACGCGGTCGTATCCCTCCGGGAACGACGTCACAAACGCATCGGCCTGCGCCGCCTGCGCCGCCGCCCGCATCTCCGCGTCGTCGGCCTCCTCGTTGCCCCACCGCAGATTCTCGGCGATCGTCCCGGAAAACAGCACATTCTTTTGCAGCACCATCCCCACGCCTTCGCGCAAATGGTGCAGGCTGTACTTCCGTACGTCCACGCCGTCCACCAGCACAGTCCCGCTGTCCGCATCGTACAGCCGCGGAATCATCGACACCAGCGTCGTTTTGCCCGACCCGGTCGATCCAATGATCCCCACCGTCTGCCCCGGCGCAATCCGGAACGATATGTGGTCGATCACCGCCTCTGCGCTGTTCTTGTAGTACCGGAACGTCACATCGCGGAACTCCACCGCGCCGTCCGTCACCGTCCGCGCGTGGTCTTCGTCGCTCAGTCCGTCGTCGGTGATGTCCACCGGCTCGTCCAGCACCGCGCGAATCCGCTTGGCAGACGCCATCGCGCGCGACATATTCACCAGCATCATCGTCACCATCATCAGCGACGACAGAATCTGCGTCACATACGTCGTGAACGCGGTCAGGTCGCCGGTCGTCATCGTGTTCGCAATCAGCATCCGCCCGCCGAACCACAGCACCGCCAGCGTCGAAACATTCATGAAAAAGTTCATCGCCGGCGACATAAAAATCATCACGTTCATCGCCGACAGCCCCGCCTGCTTCAATTCGCCGTTGGCGCGGGCAAATTTGTCTTTTTCGTATTCCTCGCGCACGAACGACTTCACCACGCGCACGTTCGTGATGTTTTCCTGCACCGTCGCGTTCAGCCCGTCGATTTTCTTCTGCACGCGCGAAAACCGCGGGAACCCGAACCGGATGAAAAACATCAGGCAGACCAGCAGCATCGGCACCGTCACCGCCAGCACCACCGTCAGCGACGGGTTGAGCGACAGCGCCATCAAAATCCCGCCGATCAGCATCCCCGGCGCGCGCAGACACATCCGCAGCAGCATATTGATAAAGTTCTGCATCTGCGTCACGTCGTTGGTCAGCCGCGTCACCAGCGACCCGGTGCTGAACCGGTCAATGTTGGAAAACGAAAATTCCTGCACCTTGCGGTACACGTCCGCGCGCAGATCGGCGGCAAAATTCACCGACGCCTTCGCGCCGAAGTACGCGCCGCCCACACCGCCGACCATCATAATCAGCGCCGTCAGAATCATCCCGACCGTCACCGCAATGATAAACGGCGACGCGCCGCCCGCCGCGCGGTAAATCCACCGCACCAGCGCCCCGGCCGTTTCGGGGTCTTTGTTGCCCAGGCCGTAGTCGATAATCACCGCCAGCAGCTTCGGCATCCACACGCTGCCCACCACCTCGACGATCATGCAAATCGGCCCGAGGATGAAGTACGGCAGGTACGGCCGAACATATTTGAACCATTTTTTCACGGTTCATTCCTCCTTCTGAACTTCAAATCGTTAATGTGTTAACTATTTTAGCATACCATCCGCAGAATGTCAATGGGGTTTCGCAAAAATCCGCGGGAATTTTGCGCGCAAATCCATTGATTTTTCCCCCGAAATCTGATACAATAAAATAGATATGATTTGATATATAGTAAAGGAGCGATTCATATGCCCACAAGAGGCGGCGGCGGATTTGGCGGCGGACACAGCGGCGGACACAGCAGCGGCGGACACAGCGGCGGTTCCGGCTTTGGCGGATCCCGCGGCTCGTCCGGCGGATCTTTCGGCGGCAGCCGCGGCCCGTCCGGCGGTCACGCATTCGGCGGATCCCGCGGGCCGTCTTTCGGCGGACGTCCGCCTGCGCGACCCGGCGGGTTCGGATTTGGCGGCGGCCATCGACCGCCCCCGCCCCCACCGCCCGGCGGCGGATATCGCGGCCGGCCGGGCCGCAGCGGATGCGGATGCGGCACGCCGATCTGGATCATCGTGCTGATTTTCGGTCTGATCGTGCTGTTCAACAGTATGTCCGTCCCGTCGTGGGTCAGCAATATCACCCATCGCCCTGCGACCGCCGTCAGCACGACGCCGTCCGAACCGTCCATTCCAAAATCCAGCAAAAAGCGCACCAAACTCCCCGCGTCCCAGTGTACCGCCACCGCGTCATACCTCACGGACGACGCGCACCTGCTGCTGGATCCGGTCAACGTGCGCCAAAGCATGGAATATTTTTACGAAGTCACCGGCGTCCAGCCGTACCTGTACCTGACGGCCACCATCGACGGCACGCAAAACCCCGACTCCGGCAAAATCGAGGACTTCGCCTTCGCCCAGTACGCCGCGCTGTTCGGCGCAGACGAAGGGCACCTCCTGGTGGTGTACGTCCCGTTCCAGGACTATGAATACGATTATTATCTGTATTACCTCCCCGGCGACAACGCCGCGTCCGTGTTCGACGAAGAGGCCGGCCGCATCCTGCTCGCCTGCCTCGACACATACACCGCCGACGCCACGCTCGACGAAGCCTTCACCCAAACGTTCCGCACCCTCGCCGACCGGCTGAACATCCGCGAAGCCCCGGCCACCGTGGGCAGCACGAACCTGCCCGTCCGGGTGTTCGTCCCGCTGGCGATTCTCGTCATCCTGATCGTCGCAATCGTGGTCGTGACGACTGCCAAAAAGCGCGCCGCCGCCATCGACGACCGCCCCAAATCCAATTAAAGACCGCAGCGGGTGTCCACACGACGGGACACCCGCTGTTTTGCAAGGAGGCATTCCCCGTGAAACCCACCCAAATCGGCGGCCATGCCCGCAGCATTGTTCGAGTAGGAATCCCGCTGCTGGCCGCTGTCGCCGTCACCATCCTGCTGTGCTGCCGCGGCTGGCAGCTCTATTTCCTGACTGCGCCGATCGCGCTGGCGCTGCTGGTCACCGCAGTGCGCACCGTATACCGCTTCCTTTTCCAAAAAATCACGGTTTCCGACGACGGCATTCTGCTCCAAACCCGCCCGCACAACGTCACATTCTACCCCTATTCGGCCCTGACCACCGCCTACCAAAGCCGGTCGCAGACCTTTCTGCACACCGACGCCGTCACACTGCACCTCCGCACGCCGGACGGCGCGTTCCACTTTCCCCTCACCGAGGCGGACACCGACGCCGTCCGCATTCTGCTCGACCGCTTTGCCCGCAGCCGCACCACGGACGAAATCCCCACTTTTGACATCCCCCTCACCCCGCAGCAGTTCGACATCCGCCTCGACGGCAAGTCGGACGGCCCCGGCCCGCTGCTGATTATCGGGTTCATGACGCTGTTCTGCACCGTCTGCGCCGTGCTGCAAGCGAATTCCGCGCTCCCCGCACCCGCCGTCGGATTCGCCATCTCCGCCGCCGCGTTGGCGAACTGGTTCGTCCGTAAACTCCTGCGCTATTGCTGCCTGCAAATCCGCATCGGCGCCGACGCCTTCTACCTCCGCACCACCCCGCACAACGGCCGCACCTATCTCTTTTCGGACATTCGCACCGTCCGCGAACGCCGCGCATCGCTCCGCATCCATTTCGCCGACGGCACCGCCCGCACCCTCCCGTTCACCATCGACCAAAGCTGGGCGCGCCGCACGCTGCTTGCGCGGATCCGCGCGCAAGCGTGACGCCGCAGCAATTCCTCCATGCCTCGCCCTCCCCGCGACCGCACCGCAACCTCAACGCAGCATCTAATCCCCCCCGAAAGGAGTCCCCCCCATGTCCATGCCCACCCCCTTTTTCCCCACCCTCGCCCACAGCGACGCCGCCCCGCGCGAAATCCGCGTATTCCGCGTCCAAAGCCCGGCCGACGGACACTTCACGGGCTACCGCCAAACGCCGCGCCCGGACTACGCGCTGACCTTCGTCCACAGCGGAACCTATACCTACGAATCGCCCGCCGGTTCGTTCGACTGTACCGCCGGAACGCTCAGTTTCCTTCCAAAAGATTCCACCTATGTCCACCGCAACACCGCCCCCGCCCAAATGACCGTCGCCTACTTTGCGCTCGACCCGCCCATCCCCGCCGACGCCATCGCGCGCATCGCCCCCAGCGATCCGCCCTGTTTTGCGCGCCTGTTCGACCGGCTCGCCGAACGATTTTTCGCCCCGGCCCGCGCCGAATTGGCCGTCAAAGCCGCATTGTGCGAGCTGCTCGCCGCCGTCGCGCAAACGTGCGCCCCGCCCGCCCTCAGCGCGCACGCCGCCGCTATGCTGACACCCGCGTTCGATCTGCTGGCCGATCCGTCCGTGTTTCCCACCGTCGCCGCATTGGCGCAGCGCTGCGCGCTCAGCGAGACTGCATTCCGCGACCTGTTCCGGCGCTGCACCGGCAAGCCGCCCAAACGATTCATCGACGAGCGCAAGGCCGAGCAGGTGGAGTCGCTGCGCGCCGCCCACGACCTCACCATCACCGACGCCGCGCGCGCCTGCGGCTTCCGCGACCCCGCCTATTTTTTCAAGCTGTACAAACGCCTCTACGGCCGCGCCCCCGGAAAGGCGCACTGACGTGCACTTGCGATAATTACAGTTTTTGCTGTGATTATCGCATTTTCTTTTGCCGCCGCCTGTGCTATAATGAATGCACAGCGCTGAATTTTTTCAACTGAAAGGGCGTTTCAATCCCTATGAAATCAAAATATGACATCATCGTAGCCGGATGCGGCTGCGCCGGATTTGCCGCCGCCGTGCAGGCCGCGCGCCTCGGCAAAAGCGTGCTGCTCGTCGAAAAAAACGGGATGCCCGGCGGCATTCTCACCGTCGGCGGCAACAATGACATCGCGCAGTTTTCCGCCTACGGCCGCCAAATCATCGCCGGAATCGGCTGGGAATACGTGAAGCGGCTCGAATCGCAGGGCGCCGCCGTCATCCCCGACCAAACCCGCACCGACGTCCCGCACTGGCACCTCGGCGTCCGCGTCAATATCCCCATGGCCGCCGCCGTCATGGACGAAATGCTGCTCGAATCCGGCGTCGATCTGTGCTATGAGCAATTCGTCTGCGACGCCCGCACCGAGCCGGACGGCGACGGCCGCCGCATCCGCAGCATTCGCATCGCCACCAAATCCGGCCTGCGCGAATGCAGCGCGGACACCTGGATCGACTGCACGGGCGACGGCGATTTGTCCGTTTTTGCCGGTGCGGACGCGATGTGCGGCGAAGCGGACGAATCCGGCACCGCATTCCAGCCCGGAACGGTGCGCGCATTTCTCCGCGGCACGCTGTCCGACGCGCAATGCCAAAAAGTCGATGCAGCGCTCGCCCGCGCCATCGCCGACGGAACCCTGCGCGCGTCGGACACGAAAAACAGCTCCATCCGCACAATGTTGGCATCGCATTACAATAATGTCAATCACATCTCCCGTTTCAACGGCGCCGACAGCGACGAAAAAACGCGCGCCGACATCGAAGGCCGTCAATGCGTCGCGCGCCTGTTCCGCGTGCTGCGCAGCGCCGGAATCGACCCGGATCTCGAATCCATGTCGCCCGAAACCGCCGTCCGCGAGTCCCGCCGAATCGTCTGCGACACCTGCATCACCGCCGGCGATTATCTCCGCGCCGCGCGCTACCCGGACGGCGTCTGCCACGCGTTCTACCCCATCGACCTGCACCGCGACGGAACCGCCCCCATCCACCAGGTCTTTTTGTCCGGCGGCCGCGTCCCGTCCATCCCCCTCTCCGCCATGACCGTCCGCGGCCTGACCAATCTTTTCGTCGCCGGCCGCTGCATTTCCAGCGACCGCCTGGCAAATTCGGCCATTCGCGTCAAAGCCTCCTGCATGGCAATGGGGCAGGCGTGCGGCGCTGCTGCCGCGCTCGCTTGCGCGCAAAATGGCGGCCGCACGCGCTCCCTTCCGCTCCCCTTGCTCCGCCAAACCCTCGCCGCCCACGGCGCAATTGTTCCGGATTTTGCCTGATTCCCGCCAAAAAAATCGCGCCGCGCCCTCGTCCGAATGCAGTGTAACGCAAATCGGCGATACATTATAATAATGGCTGCGACCATGTACGCCTGCGCGCAAAACAACGATGGCGTCCATGATTTTCCATCTCCCCGCGCCACTACTCGCCCACCACGGCGCATTTCCGCCCCAATCCCGCCTGATTCCCGCCGAAAAATCGGTTTTTTGCTGAAATTTTCGGCTTTTTCGCGCGATTTTGCCGGAAAATACGCACTGTCCGCCCCAAAATGCGACGCAACTCAAAAGCAAAAGCAGCGACCATGCCCACCCACATACAGAACGACAGCCATACCCACAATTTCCCGCATCTCCGCGTACCACCCAGTCGCTCCCAATTGCAGCGCAAAAGCAACCGCAGCCGTGCACACCTGCACGCAGAACGACAGCCGTACCCGCAATTTCCCATACCCCTGTGCTGTCACCCAGCCGCCCACGGCGCATTTCCACTCCAATCCTGCCCGATTTCCGCCGAAAATTCCGGCTTTCGCTGAAATTTCCGGCTTTTCGCGCAATTTCGCCGAAAAATGCGCACCGTCCACATCCGAACACATCGCAGCACAAAATCAAAGGTTACCCGGCCGCGCACACCTGCGCGCAGAGCGACAGCCGCACCCGCAATTTCCCATACCTCTGTGCTGCCACCCAGCCGCCCGCAGCACGTTTCCGCCCGATTCCCGCCGAAAATTCCGGCTTTCACTGAAAAATTCGGCTTTTCGCGCGATTTTGCCGAAAAAATTGCGCACTGTCCGCCCCAAAATGCGACGCAACTCAAAAGCAAAAGCAGCGGCCATGCCCACCCACATACAGGCCGACAGCCGCACCCGCAATTTCCCGCATCTCCGCGTACCGCCCAGCCGCTCCCAATTGCAGCGCAAAAGCAACCGCAGCCGCGCACACCTGCGCGCAGAACAGAGATCACGCCCATAATTTCCTATAATTCCGTGCCGCCATCAGATCGCCGCGGCACAAGTCCACCCCATGCCTCGCACGACCTCTTCAAAAATCTCAATTTTGATGCATTTTCCGATTTTTTTCGCGATTTTACCGCAAAAATCGCACCGCGCATTTCGCGCGCATTATCACGCCAAAAAAATCGGTTTTTGCCGAAAAAACCGCCTTTTTACACGATTTCGCCGGAAAATTCGCATTGCACTCCGCCAAACCCGTATCCGACTGCCCGCGGCGCAATTCACCGCAATCCCGCCGAATTCCCCTTAAAATTGCCCCAAAAAGCACCGTTCCACCCCCGCGCGCCGCACCGCCGCAATTCATCTTGCATATATGAAAAATCGTGCATCTTTCGCATTCATCGTTCCCTGCAATCCACGCCGATTCGCCCGAAACTGCCAAATGTTGCGATTTTTCACCGTGATCCAAAGCCTTTCCGCACCAATCCCGCAAATGAGACCATTTCACCGCCATTTTGCTATCCGCTCCGTATATTCTCCACCATTCACTCCATTTTGCAATCAAGCCATGTCAAAAACGTCCCCATACGCCCTGTTTATTGGGACATTTCTGACATCCGAACGGTCTCATTTGCGGGATTCCCATGTCACATCCGTCCCAATACCGCCCCCGCGCACGTCATTTTCGTCCCAATACGACCAATTTCCCGCCGCCGCCCATGTCACAAACGTCCCAATTGACCGCCAAATGTTGTATGTCAGAATTGTACCAGTACGTTTCTGACATTCCTCAAAAATGTTGCACGCCGCCGTTGACAACGAACCGTTTCATAATGAAAGGGAGTGATTGACTTTTCCTGCACTTCCGTCGATAATTTGTTGCAGCCCAAATATTTCCACCAAATTTCCCGTCCATTTTCGTGCGCGCTCCGCAGTTATGTCACATCTGTCCCAATACCGCCGCCCGCCTGTATGTCACAAACGTCCCAATGCACGCCCATGTCATAAACGTCCCAATACCATGTCACTGCTGTCCCCGAAGCGCGTCAGATTTGTCCCCTTTCCACGTCAGATTTGTCCCCAATGGATGTCACATCTGTCCCAATGGTATGTCATATCCGTCCCAGCAGTATGTCACGCCCGTCCTATTAACATGTCACTTTTGTACTATTATCCAATTTGATCTGCGCGTTTTGCCCCATCAGACCGCGATTTTTTCGCACACCTCACCCGCCCTAAATATATAAATATAAAATAGAAAAATAGTAAATAAAGAAAAGAACATAAATATCAGAAAGAACTTGCGCGCGAGATTAAAAAACTTTCATGGGACATGATCTTGACAGTGTCCCAATTCTGTGCTACACTATATATGATGACGCTGTCCCATCCCAAAACGCGCGGAGGATCGCCCTATGCCGACCGAAACCTATCTGCAAACACTGCAAACCGAACGCAGCCAATTGGTTGTTAAAAGCAACGAACTGATTCAGAAATCCCGGTTCAATTTGTCCACATCTGAACAAAAAATTATTCTTTATCTGATTTCAAAAATCAAACCGTCCGACACCGAATTTCACGAATATGAGTTTTCGGTTGCCGATTTTTGCCGTATCTGCGGGATCTCGTCGCAAAGCGGGTCGGTGCATTCTGCGGTCAAGCAGTCGGTGAAAACGCTGGCAGACAAGTCTTTCTGGATAAAACAAGACGACAACACCGAAGTGCTGCTTCGGTGGCTGCAACACGCCAAAATCGAAAGCGGACGAATTCACATTCAAATTGACCAAAATATGAAGCCGTATCTGCTTCAATTAAAAGAAAAATTCACAAAATACGAGCTGATTTACACGTTGGCGTTCAAAAGTCAGTTCTCGATTCGGTTGTACGAAATTCTCAAATCGTATCAGTGGCGGCGCGAAGTGGTGTTGCCGCTGGACGAGCTGAAAACCTCCATGTTTGCCGAAAATTATAAAAATTTCAAGGATTTCCGCAATCGCGTCCTCGAAGTTGCGCTCCGCGAGATTAACCAGTTTTCCGATATTGATGTGACCTATGAGCCGATTACCAAGGGGCGCAAAACCGTGGCCTTGCGGTTCACGATTCACGAAAATGACGCCGGAGAGCGCGTTGAGGCGTATGTCCATTGCGAAGAGGTGCTTGACGGGAAATAATGCAAAAGACGGACGGCGCTGCCGCCCGTCTTTTGCGGTTCGGGAAGCAGCTGCTGGTGATTGCGGTGTGCAGATGGTGCCGGGCATCCCGGCGGAAAAGGTGCTAATATTAGCACCTTTTATGAGGTCGCGGGGATGTGTTGCTTATGGACGGCCGCCTGGGTGTTCGATGTGCGGTGCGTGGTCCTTCTGGAAACGCTGCGGTGGGAGAATTTCCTGTGACGATGTATTTGATGATTCATGCGCGTGCGGTTCGCGATGTGGCCAAAGGTGTTAATATTAGCACCTTTTCATGGGTACGCAGTTGGTGAATTTCCCGTGTGCCTGTACTTGTGCGGGATCGCTGCGTGACGCATAATCCATCCGGGAGTACCGGGGCAAATCACCGGCCTTATCGTTCCTTGCTGCGGAGAAAAGTTTTCCACGGATATATCTGATTTTTCATGCGTGTGCGCCCTCGCGATTCGACCAAAGGTGCTAATATTAGCACCCGGATCGCAGCCGCACATCCGATGCATTCCGTGTGTACCTGCACCTGCGCACAACCTCGCCCAAAACACGGAGACTCGAAGTGTCAGCTGCATTGTTCCGCCGCACAGAGAGAACCCAATGCGGCCATACGCCCCCCAAGGTGCTAATATTAGCACCTTTTCATGGTCGCACAACTGATGAATCTCCCGTGCACCCCGCAATTCGGCCAAAAGGTGCTAATATTAGCACCCGCCCTGCCCCGCACCATCCCAAAAACACTCCGCCCCAACGCTTTTTTTGATTTTCGACCAAATATCCATTGACTTGCACCCAAACATAGCGTATAATTAAATCATCAATTGCACAGCGCAGAGAAAGGACGTCGGATCCATGAAAACTTTCGCATTTTACAACGCCAAGGGCGGCGTAGGCAAGACCTCATCGGCGGTCAATGTGGCCTACATACTCGCCGCCGTTCACAACAAACGTACGCTGCTGATCGACCTGGATCCGCAGAGCAACGCCACCGATTTTTACAATTGCTACGACGACAGCGATACGCAGCTGACCGTCGAGGACCTGCTCGCCGGGACGGTGGAGCGCGTTCACGGCGTGCCGACGCCGGTCACGCCGGCCGATGTGATCCGGCACACGGCGTTTGAAAACCTCGATCTGATCCCGGCGAACCTGTCGCTGGGGCGCGCCGAAAAAAACCTGATGCGCGAAACCGTCACCCCGCAGCAGTTCAAGCTGGCCAACCAACTGTGCACCATCCGCGACCAGTACGATTATTGCATTTTGGACTGCTCCCCGTCGCTCGAAAGCCTGGTCAACATCAATGGATTGGCGGTGGCGGACGCGGTGTTTGTGCCGCTCAAATGCGACAAATGGGCGTCGCGCGGGCTGGATGCTTCGCTCACCGTCATCAACACCGTCTCTACCTACAATTACAACCTCCAATTCGGCGGCTGCTTCTACGTTCAGTGGGAGGAGCGCAAAATCAACCGATTCACCTTTGAATCGCTGCAGGAATCGTTGGGCGACAAGATGCTCAACATCAAAATCCGCAAAAATAAAAGCGTCGAGGAGGAGACCTACTGCGGCGAACCGCTCCTGATATACGATCCAAAGGGCACGGCAACGCTGGATTATTTGGAATTGACGCAAAAAATCATCGAAATTATGGATCACCAATAACCGAATTTCGCAAAAAGAAAGGACGCGACGACGATGGCGAAAAATTTTGACCGGGTGATGAAATCCAAAAATTTAGGCTCCGGGCTGCTCAGCGAAAATTCGCGGCAGTTTGCAGTCAATGAATTCAAAGTGACCTATATTCCGCTGGAACAGCTCGTTTCCAACCCGCGCAACGAGGGCTTCACGATGGACGACATCGAGGAGCTGAAAACCTCCATTCGCGAAGTCGGCCTGGAACAGAACCTGGTGGTGGTACCGGACGGCGCAAAATTCCGCATTTTGACCGGACACCGGCGCTATTTGGCGCTGAAAGCACTGTTCGACGAAGGGCTGGAAAAATTCCGCACTGTGCCGTGCATTGTCAAGGATTTGTCGAAAATTGACCTGCCGCTGAGCGAGAACTCCAAGGAATTGTACGCCATTGCAACCACCAACCTTGAAAATCGCCGCTGTTCCGACGCGGACAAGCTGAAATTGATGGCCATGCTGTCGCAGGTGTATGACGAGCTGAAAGCCAATGGGTACGACCGGCTGGGCAAGCGGCGCGATTTTCTGGCGGATCGGCTGGGAATTTCGAGCGCCGGGGTTCAGATCCTGTCGTACGTCGATAAGAACATCGCGGAGCCGTTCCGCGACGCGTTCACGAACGAATCGCTCCCGCTGATGGTGCTGAGCGAAATTGCGCACCTGTCGCCCGACGATCAGGCCGCGCTGCACGAAGAATTGCTGCGCCACCCGAACCCCAATCTCAGTGTGAAAGATGTGCGTGCGTTCGCGCAGCTGCGTGTCGCCGCCGCCGCGCTCGACGCCGGGAAAGAAGCGGCTGCCGCGCCGCGCAAGCCGCACACCGCGCCAAAATCGGCGCCTGCGGCCGAAGAAACGGGCGGGCGGGAAACCATTTCGGCCAATTTCTTTGCGCCGCTGGAAACGGCGCTGGCCAGCGTGGTGGCCAAATGCCGCGCGCTGCCGCCGGTTTCGATGAAAGATTCGGCGCAGCTGTACAAGCTCCAATCCGAGCTGACCGGCCGGCTGCGCGACGCCGAGCAGATTCTGCAAAAATATCAGCCCGCGGAATCGGCGCAGCAATAAAAGGTGCTAATATTAGCACCTTTTCGGGCCGCCACTTTTCACGTGAAACATTCAGGGAGGGACGCGGAATGTCCAAAACAGCAACCAACTGCGATATGTGCGCCAATTACGAATACAACGAAGAAACGGGCTATTACGAGTGCAATATTGCACTGGACGAGGACGAGATGGTGCGGTTTTTGAACGGCGATTTCCGCGAATGCCCGTATTTTTCGCTGGAAGGCGAGTACCGCACCGTTCGGAAGCAAAATTAAGCCCGCGGAAAGGTGCTAATATTAGCACCTTTTGGGCTGCCGAATATCCCGTCTGTACCGCGCGCGATTCAATATTTATTTGCAGCAAAAACCAGGCCGGCATTTGCCGACCTGGTTTTGATTTAGTCTGTTTCCCGACTGCCCCAGATATTTTCCGATATCAGGCAGTGCAGCACCGTTCCGACGGCGGCGCTCACTGCGAGCAGGCCGTGATTCGGCAGTGCGATCCAGCAGAAGGCGAATACGCCGCCGAGGAACACGCCCGGCCACAGCAGGCACATCAGCACGTTCAGCAAAAACGCGTCCAGATCGAGCCGCCCGGTGTATAAGTAGAATTGCTTCACCAGAATTGCCAGCGCGCACGCCGCCAGCGCCGCGATGCAGATGGTGTCCGACCATTTGGCCCAGAACGCCCAGGAATGCGCTTCGGCGAATGGCCCGATCAGCTGCCCCAGCAGAATCGCGCCCACCAGGAAGAGGATCAGCCGCAGGCCGACCCAAATGGCGTCGCGGACGGCGCTGTCATGCTGCACGAGGAACGTTGTCAGGATGGCCGCCACAACCAGCGCCGCGCCGACGGCGTACCGTTCCAGCACGCCGCATCCGGCGAGAATCGCCAGCGCGGCCAGCGGAATGCCGGGACAAATCAGCGGGAAGAGCAGATTTTGGTACCACGGCCGGACGCTCGTCCGCCGGAAGATGAAATAATGCTTGACCATCAGCCCCGCGCACCCCAGCGCGATCATCAAAACTGCCGGAAGTGCCGGCCATGCGGCCGGGTTCACCACCTTTTCCGCCGTCATCCGGTGCGACACGAACAGGAATGCGGCCAGGCAGGCCGCTAAAATGACCAGCGATTTGGCCATTTGCCGCAGATATACGATCGTTTTCTGATAGACCTTTTTGCGGGCCGCTGCCGCGCCGGTGACGCCGAATTGCGCCGCCTTGTCCAGGTATGCGCGCGCCTTGCGCTTGTCGTACACATACCGGCCGTCGCGGTACATCAGGCCCAAATCGTAGCACGCTTCCGGCATTTGGTCGTCTGCGGCGGATTTCAGCAGCTCGAACGCCAGCCGAAAATCGCGGTGCGCGCCGTTCCGGTCGCCGTACAGGAAGAAATGGCCGCCGAGGTAGCGGATCATCGTCGGAGCCGTCGGCGTCGCCACTGCCTGCAGCCGTTCGCGCGCCGCATCGTTCCCGAGCGCTGCGCCTTTCGCGTACCATTCCGCCGCGCGCGCCGCGTGCTGCGACGTGCCGGTTCCGGATTCGCAGCATGCCACGGCGTGGAAGCAGCCGTCGCCGTCGCCGCCTTCCGCGGCCCGGACGTAGTACCGGAACGCTTCGCGCGCATTTTGCGCGGTTCCGCCCCAGCCGTTTGCCGCCAGCTGCCCGAGCAGATCGAGCGCTGCCGGCAGTCTGGCGTCGGCTGCGGTGCGGAGGTGGGGAACGGCGCCGTCGTAATCGCCGTGCGCCCAGCGTTCCTGCGCCAGCACCAGCGCCGCTTTGCCGCTGTTGTGCGCCGCGGCCAGTTCGTGCAGCCGCGTGGCGAGTTCCGGTTCGGCCGCGTAATCATTGGCCAGCAGATACAGCTGGTCGCCGGTCAAACTGTCGAGATTTGGCAATTCCGGCCGATAGAGTGGATCGAGCCGCTGCATCGCCGCGCGCGCATCGGCCTGACTTTGCCGCGCCGCGCGCCGGTACCACCGCATTGCGTGGTCGGTTTGCCCGTCGGCTTCCAGCCGTTTGGCGTATTGGTACATCGCGTCCGGCTGTCCCATTTTGGCGGCATACCGGTACCACGCGTTCGCGTGCGCTTCGTCGCCCGACTGTGCGGCGGCGTCGGCCGCGTGCAGCAGTTCCGCCGCCGTGCGGTCGTCCTCCGGTTTCAGTTCCAGCAGCGCGCCTTCGTCCGTTTCGCTGAGTTTTTTGGGCCGGTACAGCGGGTTCAGCCGGACGGTTTCCTGCGCGGCCGCTTCGTCGCCGCAGTCGGCGGCCATCCGGTAATATTCCATGGCCCGCGTTTCGTCGGCTGCCACGCCGATTCCGCGCGCGAAGCAGCGCCCCAGCCGCGGATACGCGCCCAAATACCGCTGCCGCGCGGCTTCCCGGAGCTGCGCGACCGCTTCTATGCACGATTCGTCGGTGGCCATCCGGCGGCGCAGCACCTGATCGGCCATCGCGCACAGCTGCTCACCGCTGGTTTTCCAGTAATCCATTGGTACAATCATCCTTTCGGTGGTGATGGTCATGGGGTTCTGCATTTATTATAGCACTTTTTGTAAAAAATCGCAAGATCATTTTCCAATTCGTTTGCAATTCCGTGTAAAATTATTGGTTGAAATTTTGGGGAAAATCACAAGAGCCGCCGTGCAATTGGGCGGCTGCGCGCCAGGATCGCGGCGAGGCGCCGGTGTGCCGCCGGAAAAACGCCGAAAAGTGCGCCGGATCGGCGAATCCGACCCGGCGGCCGATGTCCGCGACCGCGTCGTTCGTTTCCAGCAGCGCCGACTGCGCGGCCGCCAGCCGCCGCCGCCCCAGCAGCGCGACGACGCCGCAGCCGTACGCCCGGCGGCACCGCCGTTCCAGCTGCGGCACGCTGGTCAGCAGCGCGCGCGCCGCGTCGTCCAGCCGCACGCCGTCCGCCAAATGCGTGTCCAGATAGTCGAGCAGCGCGCCGTCGCCGCGCGCGGCCGTCCGGGCGGCGATGCAGGCCAGCAGCAGCCCGTCCGCGCGGTGAATCAGCTGCGCGCGCGCCCAGTCGGTGGACTGCGCCCACAGCGCGGCCATTTCCGCGTCCAGCTGCGACTGCCCGACCGCCAAGACCGCCGGCCCCGCAAACCGCGCCGCCAGCATCCGCACCAGCCCGCGGGGATCGTCGTCGGTCAAATCCAGCCCCAGCTGCGTGTAGCCGTCGCTTGCCAGTGCATGCGCGGGACCCGGCGGCAGGATGTGCACCTGCCCGGCGGCGACGGTCTGCGCGCCGGTCGCCGTCGAGACGGTCAGCACGCCGTCCGTTACCAGGATCAATTGCCAGAACCGGTGCGTGTGGGCGGTCATCGAAAAATGCGCGCGGCGCAGCCGGTTAATCATCGCGTACGGCTCCGGCAGCGCGGTCAGCATGAATGGGGTAAAGTCCATGGCGGTTCCTCCCGTCGCGCCGACGAAATGAGCAGACGGCGCAAGTTTTTGAGCGGATTCGGAATGGACATCCGGCCGCTCCCGTGATATGATACTATCAGTATCGCATATTTGCGGACAAATTGCAAGCGAAAATCCAAAGAAAATGATCGGGAGGCGCAAATTTATGCAAACGAATTGGAATCTGGACGATTTGATCGCGGACGTGGCCGCGACGGTCGAAAATCACAAAACCGCGCAGCCGGGCGCGTATGCGCGCTATTTGTGGAACAATGCGCAGCACACGCGCAAGCTGGGCAGCAACGAATACGGCTGCGCCGACGCGGCCAATATTCGCTACATCATCGAGCAGCCGGAGCGCGACCCGGCCACGCGCGCCGCGTGCATTCGGGTGCTGCAGGATTTTCAGCACGCGGACGGCCGGTTCGACGAAGGGACGCACCATCCGCTGCACTGCACCGCGCACTGCACGGCGGCGCTGGAACTGTTTGACGCGCTGCCGCGGCGGCCGCTGGCGTTTTGCGAACCCTACCGCACGGTGGACGGGCTGTATGCGCTGCTGGACGGCCTGAACTGGACGGGTCGCCCGTGGGACAATGCGCACCAGGGCGCGGGTGTATTTGCTGCGCTGACGCTCACGCGGTCGGTCGATTTGGCGTGGCAGGACGCGTATTTCGGCTGGCTGGACGCGCACGCGGACCCCGAATACGGCTACGGCCGCGCGGGCGCGATTCAAACCGGATTGGCGCCGCAGTGCCACCACATTTACGGATGGTTCCATTATTTGTTCAATTATGAATATGCGCACCGCGCGTACCCATATGCGGAAAAACTGGTGGACGGGATGATCAACCTGTACGACCGCGGCAAATTGAGCGCGACGTTCGGCAAAATTGCGGGTTTTTGCGAGATCGACTGGCTGTTTACGCTGCACCGCGCCGCGCGCCAGACGGGGCATCGCCTGGACGAAGCGCGCGACCGCATCCGGCGCTTCGCGGACGGGTATTTCGCGTCGCTCCGCGCGCTGGACAAGGCGCACGACGAGACTTGGAACGACCTGCACATGCTGTTCGGCGCGTGCTGCGCGCTGGCGGAGATTCAGCTGGCGCTGCCGGGCGAGGTGCGCACCACCGTCCCGCTGCGCAGTGTGCTGGATCGCCGCCCGTTCATCTGATCTTAACACACCCCCGCGGCAAAAAGGTGCTAATATTAGCACCTTTTTGCTTGTCCGCACGACGCCCACCGCTGATTCGGCGGTTTTTTTACGCGAATTCCCGATTTTTCTGCGAAAAACCCCTTGATTCCCGGGATTTGTTGTGATATAATATAATGGGTAAGATTTTAAGTCTATTTCAGACGTTTCACAAATAGAATCCAATGATGGGAAAGGATGCGCGGTAAAAATGAGGAAAACCAAAATCGTATGTACGCTCGGCCCGGCGTCGGCGCGGGAGGACGTGCTGGAAGAAATGCTAAAAAATGGCATGAATGTCGCGCGGATGAACTTTTCGCACGGTTCGCACGAGGATCACAAAAAAATGATCGACACGTTCCGCCGTGTCCGCGACCGGATGAAGATGCCGGCGGCGGTGATGCTGGACACGAAAGGCCCTGAAATTCGGCTGGGGTGCTTCCGCAACGGCAAAGAAGAGCTGAAACCGGGCGCGCGGTTCACGCTGACGTCCCGCGAAGTGGAAGGCACGGACGAAATTGTCAGTGTGTCTTACGCCGACCTGCCGCGGCAGCTGCATCCGGGTGCGCGCGTTCTGATCGACGACGGGCAAATCGCGCTGTGCGTTGTGGAAACGACCGACACCGACATTGTGTGCGAAGTGGAGACCGGGGGAAAGGTGTCCAATCGCAAAGGTGTGAATATTCCCAATATTCACCTGGATTTCCCGTATCTGAGCGCGCAGGACGAGTCCGACCTGCGGTTCGGCATCGAAAACGATGTCGATTTCGTGGCGGCGTCGTTCGTCCGCAGCAAAGACGACGTGCTGGCGCTGCGCAAATTCCTCGATTATTACGGCGGGCACACCATCCGCATCATTTCCAAAATTGAGAATATTGAGGGAATTGAAAATTTCGATGAGATTCTGGAAAATTCCGACGGGATCATGGTCGCGCGCGGCGATATGGGCGTCGAGATCGAATACGAGCGGCTGCCCGGCCTGCAAAAACGGTTCATCCGCAAATGCTACCGCGCGGGCAAGATGGTGATTACGGCCACGCAGATGCTGGAATCGATGATTCATTCCACCACGCCGACCCGTGCGGAGATCACCGACGTGGCGAACGCCGTGTTCGACGGCACGTCGGCGATCATGCTGTCCGGCGAGACGGCGATGGGCGACCATCCGGCGCTGGTGGTCAAAGTGATGGCCAAAATCGCCGAGCAGGCCGAGCGCGATTCGTTCGACCTGAACCTGTACGAGGGGATGCAGTACGAAAACGACATGGACGACGTGACGAACGCGATTTGCGACGCCGCCTGCACCACCGCCCGCGACGTGAACGCGACGGCGATCATCGCCGTGACCAAATCCGGCTACACGGCGCGCCGCGTGTCGAAATTCCGCCCGCGGATGAACATCATCGCCTCCACGCCGAGCGACAAGACGTACCATCAATTGGCATTGTCCTGGGGCGTGTACCCAGTGCGCGCGCTGTTCCAGCCGGACATCAACGTGCTGTTCCGCCACGCGATCGACAGCGCCCGCCGCGACGATCTGGTCAAGGAAGGCGACAGCGTCGTCATCACCGCCGGGGAGGACGGCTCCACCGACATTCTCCGCGTGCAGCGCGTGCCGAAGCGCCGGTGAAAATTCGAGCATATTTGGTATTTCCATACTAAATATGCTCGAATCTCTATTTATTACGCAAAAAGAAAAGGCTGTGCATTGCACGGCCTTTTGCTTTTTCTCAAAACATCCGAATATACGCTTCGCGATCCGCGCCAACGGACACAAACTGCACCGGGCATTCCATCTGCGCTTCGATGTATTTCACATACTGCTGCGCCGCCTCCGGCAGTTCGGCGAACGTGCGGCAGCCGGAAATATCGCAGCCCCAGCCGTTCACATATTCGTACACCGGCTTGGCCTCCGCGAGTTCAATTCCGGACGGGAACCGGTCGGTGCGCTGGCCGTTGACTTCGTACGCCACGCACACCGGGATTTTGTCGAGGTAGGACAGCACGTCCAGCTTCGTCAGCGCCAGCGCCGTCGCGCCCTGCATCGTCACGCCGTACTGCGACGCCACCACGTCGAACCCGCCGACGCGGCGCGGACGGCCGGTCGCAGCGCCGTATTCGCCGCCGGCCTCGCGCAGCCGGTCGCCATCTTCGCCGAACAGCTCGCAGGTGAACGGCCCTTCGCCCACGCAGCTGGAATACGCTTTGATGATGCCGATGCTCTGATCCAGCCGGCACTGCGGAATCCCCGCGCCAATCGGCGCGTAGGCCGCGATGGTGGAGGAGGACGACGTGTACGGGTAGATGCCGAAATCGATGTCGCGCAGCGCGCCCAGCTGGGCTTCGAACATGATCTTCTTGCCCGCTTTGGCGGCGTCGCCCAGGTAGTGCGTCGTGTCGCACACATACGGCACGAACGGCAGTGCATATTTATTCAGCCAGTCGAGCATCTCGGCCGTCGAGATCGGCGCGTGGCCGTAGCCTTTTTCCACCGTCAGGTTTTTCCATTCCACAATGTCGGCCAGTTTGCTTTCCAGCAGCTCCGGGTGGCGCAGATCACCCATGCGCAGCGTCTTTTTCATATATTTGTCGGCGTACACCGGCGCAATCCCGCGGCGCGTCGAGCCGAATTTCTTGTCCGCGAGGCGATCCTCTTCCAGGCAGTCGAGCAGTTTGTGATACGGCATACAAATCGTGGCGCGGTCGCTGATTTTCAGGTGATCGGGCGTAATCGCGATGCCGGCGTCGCGCAGCCGCGCCACTTCGCCCGCCAGGTGTTCCACGTCGATGACCATCCCCGGCCCCATCACGTTGACGGTTTCGTCCCGCAGAATGCCGGACGGCAGCAAGTTCAGGATAAATTTGCCTTTTTCGTTGACCACGGTGTGGCCCGCGTTGTTGCCGCCTTGGTACCGGCACACGATCTCGTATTCCTGCGACAGCAAATCGACCATCCGGCCCTTGCCCTCGTCGCCCCAGTTGATGCCTACGATTGCAGTTAACATGATGCACACTCCCAATTCAATAAATATTTATACAATCAATCGGAATGATTATACGCGAATATCGACGTCCAGCCCCAGCAGCTCGCGGTTGGCGTCCAGCACCGGCTGCACGCATTCCGCCAGGAACGCATCGGTCTGCTCCGGCGCGCACCCGATGAAGTTGCGCACATGCAGCAGCTCGTCCAGCTCGGCGCGCGTCAGGTGGAACCGTTCGTCGGCCAGAATCCGGTCGAGCAGGTCGTTCGGGCTGCCGTGCAGCTTGATCTCTTTGGTCACGGCGACCGAATGCGTGCGGATGGCTTCGTGCAGCTCCTGGCGGTCGCCGCCGTGCTTCACGCAGTACATCAGGATGTTTTCCGTCGCCATGAACGGCAGTTCCTCGGCCAGATGCTTTTCCATCACGCGCGGATACGGCGTCCCGCCGGAAATCACGTTGATTTGCAGCGACAGAATGCCGTCGATTGCCAAAAATGCCTCCGGAATCGAGATCCGCCGGTTGGCAGAATCGTCCAGCGTCCGCTCCAACCACTGCGTCGCAGCGGTGATCGCCGGGTTCAGCGTGTCCACCATCACATACCGCGCCAGCGACGCAATGCGCTCGGAGCGCATCGGATTGCGCTTGTACGCCATCGCCGACGACCCGATCTGCCTGGATTCAAACGGCTCGTCGAACTCTTTGAGGTGGCTCAGCAGCCGGATATCTCCGGCAAATTTGGACGCGCTCTGCGCAATGCCGGACAGCACCGACAGCACAAAATAGTCCACCTTGCGCGAATACGTCTGGCCGGACACGGCCATCACGCCGTCGAATCCCATTTTCTGCGCGATTTTCCGTTCCAATTCGCGCACCTTGTCGCGGTCGCCGTCGAACAGCGACAGGAAGCTCGCGCCGGTGCCGGTGGTGCCCTTGCAGCCCAGCAGTTTCAGCGACCCCAGCACGAAGTCCAGGTGCTCCAGATCCATAATCAGATCCTGCGCCCACAGCGTCGCGCGTTTGCCGAGCGTCGTCGGCTGCGCCGCCTGGAAATGCGTGTACGCCAGCGTCGCCGCGTCGCGGTTGCGGCGGGCAAATGCGCCCACGGCCGCAATGGCGTTGACCAGCAGCCGCTTCACTTGCAGCAGCCCTTCGCGCATCACGATGATGTCCGTGTTGTCGCCCACATAGCACGACGTCGCGCCCAGGTGGATGATCGGTTTGGCGGTGGGGCAGGCGTCGCCGAACGTCCGCACGTGCGCCATCACGTCGTGCCGCAGTTCCGACTCGTATCGCCGGGCTGCGTCGTAGTCGATATCGGTGAGGTGCGCCTTCATCTCGGCGATTTGCGCGTCGGAAATGTCCAGCCCCAGTTCCTGCTCACTTTCTGCCAGCGCGACCCACAGTTTCCGCCAAGTGGAAAACTTGTTGTCCGCCGAGAAAATGCGCTTCATCTCGTCGCTCGAATACCGCACGCACAGTGGATTTTCGTAAAATTCGTTCGCATTCATGCACGCATCGCTCCTTTGGGTGTCATTCGGGGAAAAACACAACAACATTTATTATACCTTTTTTTCGCGCAGGAATCAAGCGTTTTCGGCGGAAAAAGCGCGCCGCGCGCCAAAATTGGACAGATGAACAGAAAATTGCCCGAATCCGCGCGAAAGATGGGGAATGGGGCGCGCAGAGACCGCGGGAAAATGCGAATAGGGGATTGACAAAATCTTGCGGGTTCGATATAATAAGAATATGCAGATATCGGACCGGGAACGTCGGCGCGTCCGATGGGATTCCCAGGAAAAAGAGGAGGTATTTCAAATGACGATCAAAAAAACGGCCCGCGCGATGAGCGTTGCGCTGCTGCTGGTGGTGGCGGGGTTGGTTGTATACGGGATCCGCGTGATCCCCGCGCTGAAAAGCGGCGTCAGCTGGGAAACACTGACGCCGGAGCTGGCGGGCGTGCTGTGGATTGCCGTGATTTTCACCGCCGTGCTGCGGCGGGCGCGGACGGATGAACCGGTGGCGCGCGTGCCGGCGATGGTGTGCGAATGGGCGCTGCTGGTGCTGGGGCTGGTGGCCTTGTCATTCGGCGCATGGGACTTCGGTCAGTTGGTGATCGCGGCTCAGAACACCGATGTGTGGGCCGGGCTGTTCGCTGATTCGGGCATTTCGGGCGAATTGGCCGACAAAGTGGCCGCGGCGGTGGTCTGGCAGGAAAACGTGCAGCAGCTGCTGTGGGTGATTTTCCACGCGTGCATGATGATGCTGGTGCCGTCGGCGCTGTCCGGACTGGCGCTGATGGGCTTTGGCGAAAAAGCGCGCGCCACCGGGCTGCGGTTCATGCTGACGGCCATCGGCTGCGGCATCGCGGCGGTGCTGCTGGCGCCGATGCTGATCGGGTTGCAGATTTCGATGACGGATCTGCTGGCATCGCGGAAAGCAATGGGGCTGATTTTGGCGCCGATGCTGATCGGCGAATCGATCTTTTTCCGCACGTCGCACGTCTGCACGCCGTGAGGTGCTAATATTAGCATGCGCCGCGGAAAACCGTACATTATAATAGGGTGTTCCTCCTTGCGCCTGCGCGGCGCAGGGGAGATGCGGGCGGCCTATGATCGCGCCTACGCGGGATTTTTTCTGCGGAGGGGCGGTTGTGGGTCGCTTGGTTGTTGTTTGGGGAAAATCCTTTGGGTGTTGCACAACACGGCGATTGCGCTGCGGCCGAGGGCAACTCCCTCAGGCGCTGCACGCGGTGACTGCGTCGACCGCTGCCAGCTCCCTCGCGAGGGAGCCTTTTAGTCGTACCGTGAGTGTAGCGCGTGAGGAGAATAATCCTGTGGCAGATAGGATTTCCCGACTACATGAGTCCCGTAGTACATGGCTCCCTCGCGAGGGAGCTGCCGAGAGGCTGAGGGAGTTGCCTTCAACACCCGCCGGGACGGAGACACCGTAAACACCCCAATCTATCGTAGGGGCGATCATCGATCGCCCGCCGGATAATCGTACCGTGTCCATCTGTAAACTTTTTTCAAACAGCGTTGCAACTTTCGCCGATTTGTGCTACAATATTCAGACGGCCCTTTGCGGCCGAATCCAAACAGGGAGACAAGAACGCGATGATTCGTAAATTGGCAAAATGTATCCGGGAATACCGGAAAGCCACGATCCTCACGCCAATTTTTGTGTCGATGGAGGTCGTGCTCGAATGCCTGATCCCGTTCGTCATCTCGCAGCTGGTCAATCAGATCAAGGCCGGGTGCGAATTGGCCGTGATCGCGCAGTATGGCGCGGTGCTGGTGCTGATGGCGTGTGCGTCGCTGGCGTGCGGCGCGCTGTCCGGCAGTTTCTGCGCCACAGCGTCGTGCGGCTTTGCGCGCAACCTGCGGCAGGACGTGTTTTACCGGGTGCAGGACTTTTCGTTTGAAAATATCGACCGGTTTTCCACCTCGTCGCTCGTCACGCGGCTGACCACCGATATCACCAACGTGCAAATGGCGTTCATGATGATTATCCGAATCGCCGTCCGCGCGCCGCTGATGCTGATCTTTGCGCTGACCATGTCGTTCGTGATGGGCGGACGCCTGGCGTTCGTATTTATCGCGCTGGTGCCGCTGCTGGCGCTGGGGCTGTACGCGGTGGCGCGCACGGTGATGCCGCTGTTCCGCCGCGTGTTCCGCAAATACGACAAATTGAACGATTCCATCCAGGAAAACGTCAAGGGGATGCGCGTCGTCAAATCGTTCGTGCGCGAGGAATACGAAAAACAGAAATTCGCCCGCGCTGCCGACGATGTCTGCGCCGACTTCACGCACGCCGAGAAAATTCTGGCGCTGAACAGCCCGATGATGCAGTTCTGCCTGTATGTCAACATGGCGGTCGTGCTGTATTTCGGTTCGTACCTCATCATTTCGTCGCGCGGCACTGCGCTGGACGTGGGGCAGCTGTCGGCCATGCTGACGTACGGGTTCCAGATTTTGATGAGCCTGATGATGGTGTCGATGGTGTTCGTCATGATTACCATGGCGGCCGAATCGGCCCGCCGTCTGGCCGAAGTGCTGGACGAGCGCAGCGCATTGACCGACCCGGCGAACCCGATCGAAACGGTCGCCGACGGCTCGGTGGATTTTGACAATGTCAGCTTCAAATACAACCGCTCGGCCGCCCGCATGGCGCTGGCCGATATCGACCTGCACATCCGCTCCGGCGAGACCATCGGGATCATCGGCGGCACCGGTTCGTCCAAGTCGAGCCTGATTCAGCTGATCCCGCGCCTGTACGACGCGACGGAAGGAACGGTCCGCGTCGGCGGCCGCGACGTCCGCGAATACAGCCTGCACGCGCTGCGCAATCAGGTGGCGGTCGTGCTGCAGAAGAACGTGCTGTTTTCCGGCACGATCAAAGAAAACCTCCGCTGGGGCAACCCGGACGCGACGGACGACGAACTGGTCGAGGCGTGCAAACTGGCGCAGGCGGACGAGTTTGTCCAGTCTTTCCCTCAAAAGTACGACACATACATCGAACAGGGCGGCGCGAACGTGTCCGGCGGGCAAAAACAGCGGCTGTGCATTGCGCGGGCGCTGCTGAAAAAGCCGAAAATCCTGATTCTGGACGATTCCACCAGCGCGGTGGACACCAAAACCGACGCGCTGATCCGCGCCGCGTTCCGCAAATATCTGCCGCAAACGACCAAAATCATCATCGCGCAGCGCACCGCGTCGGTCGAAGACGCCGACCGCATCCTCGTGATGGACGGCGGGCGCATCGCCGCGTGCGGCACGCACCGCGACCTGCTCCAATCGTGCGAAATTTACCGCGAGGTCTATACTTCTCAAAACAAGGCGGGTGATTCCGATGGCGAATAAAGCTCCGGGCGGCAAACCCATGGTTCAAAAAGGCGTCGCCGGACGCCTCCTCAAAATACTGATTTCGTTTTACCCGGTGCGCGTTCCGCTGGCGTGGGCGTGCATCCTGTTCAGCGCCGTTGTCGGCGCGATTCCGGCCGTTTTCATGCAGAACGTCATCTCTGTGATCGAGCAGTCCTGGGCGGCGGGCAATTGGGCGGCCGTGCAGGGTCAGATTCTGCGGCTGGTGTCGATCCTGCTGTGCTTCTACGTGCTGTCGCTGGTGTCCACGTTCGTGTGGAACCGGATGATGGCGATCATCACGCAGGGATTCCTGTGCAAACTCCGCAAAAAAATGTTCGACCAAATGCAGGATCTGCCGATCAAATACTTCGACACGCACAACCACGGCGACATCATGAGCTACTACACCAACGACATCGACACCCTCCGCCAAATGGTGTCCCAGTCGATTCCCAGCCTGCTGGCCGCCGTCGTGACCATCGCGTCGGTGCTGGCGATCATGCTGTATTACAGCGTGTGGCTGACGCTGGTGGTGCTGGCGGGCGTGGTGCTGATGTTCTTCGTGACCAAAAAAGTCGGCGGCGGCTCGGCCAAATACTTTATCCGCCAGCAAAAAGCCATCGGCCGCACCGAAGGCTATATCGAAGAGATCATGAACGGCCAGAAGGTCGTCAAAGTGTTCTGCCACGAAGATGCAGCAAAAGCAGATTTTGACAAAATCAACGACGCCCTGTTTGAGGACGCCCGCAGCGCCAACCGGTACGCGAATATGCTGATGCCGATTTTGGGCAACATCGGAAACGTGCTGTATGTGGTTGTCGCGCTGGCCGGCGGCGCACTGCTGATTGCGGGCGCGCCAAACCTGAGCATTTCCGGCAAAGCGCTGGGCATCAGCATCGTCGTGCCGTTCCTGAACATGACCAAGCAGTTCTGCGGCAACATCGGCCAGGTGTCGCAGCAGGTGAACTCGGTGGTCATGGCCATGGCGGGCGCGGGGCGCATCTTTGCGCTGCTGGATGAGCAGCCGGAGACCGACGACGGCTACGTCACGCTGGTCAATGCCCGCGAAGAAAACGGCCAGCTGGTCGAGTGCGCGGAACACACCGGCACATGGGCGTGGAAACACCCGCACGGCGACGGCACCGTCACCTACACCAAGCTGACCGGCGATGTGCGATTGAACCACGTAGACTTCGGCTACGAGCCGGACAAACTCGTCCTGCACGACGTGTGCGTCTACGCCGAGCCGGGGCAGAAGGTGGCATTCGTTGGCGCGACCGGCGCGGGCAAAACGACGATCACCAACCTCATCAACCGTTTCTACGACATTGACGATGGTAAAATCCGGTACGACGGCATCAACATCAACAAAATCAAGAAGGGCGATCTCCGCCGTTCGCTGGGCATCGTACTGCAAGACACGAACTTGTTCACCGGCACCGTGATGGACAACATCCGCTACGGCCGGCTGGACGCGACCAACGACGAGTGCATTGCCGCCGCCAAACTGGCGGGTGCGGACGATTTCATCACCCGCCTGCCGCAAGGCTACGACACCGCCCTCGCCGGCAACGGTGCAAATCTTTCCCAGGGGCAGCGCCAGCTGATTGCCATCGCGCGCGCGGCTGTGGCCGACCCGCCGGTGATGATTCTGGACGAAGCGACCTCGTCGATCGACACGCGCACCGAAGCGATCGTCCAGCGCGGGATGGATTCGCTGATGAAAGGCCGCACAGTGTTCGTCATCGCGCACCGTCTGTCCACCGTGCGCAATTCCGACGTCATCATGGTGCTGGATCACGGCGTCATCATCGAGCGCGGCAGTCATGCGCAGCTGATTGAGAAAAAAGGCAAATACTATCAGCTGTACACCGGCGCGTTTGAGCTGGAATAATTCGGACAATCAGAAAAGAGGAATGCCCATGAGAACCATTCGCCCGGCCACCGAAGCCGATTTGCCGGAAATGATGCAAATTTTTGCCGAAGCGCGGCAATTTATGGCACAAACCGGCAATCCGTCGCAGTGGCCGCCGACCTATCCGTCCGCGGAGATTTTGCGCGTCGACCTCGCCGCCGGGCGCTCCTATGTGTGCGAGGAGGACGGCGCGATGGTCGCGACGTTCTGCTTCGGTATTTTCGACGACCCCACCTACGCCGAAATCTACGACGGTGCCTGGCTGCGCGACGCGCCCTACGGCGTGATTCACCGCATCGCCACGCGCGCACACGGCGGCGCAGCGTCCGACTGCGTCGCCTACTGTATCGCGCACACCGCCCCGCAGGGGATCGATCTGCGCGTGGACACGCACCGCAACAACGTTGTGATGCAAAAATTCCTGAAAAAACACGGGTTTGTGTATTGCGGCGTGATCCACCTCGCCGACTGGACGCACGACGGCGACGACCGCGACCGCGTCGCGTTCCAGCGGTTGAGCGAATCCCATCAAGTGCCGGATGGCACTTGATGGGATTTTAGATAAGAGATAAGAGATCATACATAATAGATATTTTTAGTATGGCAGGGGTATTTTGCGCGAATTGGGTCTGGGAGGGTTGTAGGGACGGTCGTTGGTTGCTTGACCGGATTTGTACTGACGGTGTCGGCGGCGTGGCGGAATGCTGCGGCCGAAGGCAACTCCCTCAGTCTCGCGCCGCAGGCGCGAGGCAGCTCCCTCGCGAGGGAGCCTTTTAGTTGAGTTGCCAGGATAGCGCATGAATATAAAACCTATTGGCCGAAAGATTTCACCAACTACATGAGTCTTTCAATGCCCGGCTCCCTCGCGAGGGAGCTGCCGAAGGCTGAAGGAGTTGCCTTCAGTTACCTCCGGGGCTAAAACGTCGCAGCTAAAGCTGAAGAAATTGCCCTCCATACGCACCGGGACTTTTCTGTTGCATAAGTCTTTCCGTACCTACGTACCGCGAGAGTAGCGCTTCGTGAGAAATCTCTGCGGCCGAAGGCAACTCCCTCAGTCTCGCGCCGCAGGCGCGAGACAGCTCCCTCGCGAGGGAGCCTTGGGGTTGTACCGCCGGGACGGCATCGCTTGGAAATGATTTTCGGCCTATGGTTATTCCTTCGGCGGAAAGAAATTCCGCTATTACATGGATCTCGCAGTACCTGGCTCCCTCGCGAGGGAGCTGCCGAGAGGCTGAGGGAGTTGCCTTCCACCCGCAGAAATTTTCCCACGTTGCGCACTCTCATCGTGGTCAAATTCGCGACTCATCGCGAGCAGAGAGGGGCTTCCCATCAGCCGACGTGAGTCATCATTACCATAAATCCCAACAATCCCCAAAACAAAAAATCCCCCGTTCACACCGAACAGGGGGATTTTCCCATATCCTTAACTTTCCGAATCCTTTTCCGTCAACACCGGCAAGCTCCACACCGGCCGAATCCGCAGCGGCCGCACGAAATGCTTCGTCAGCACGCCTTTTTCTTCCAAATGCGCGTAGCACGCCCGGTCGCACGCGCGCCCGCAAATGCTGGACACATACCCGTGCTTGATCGGCGGATAAAAATGCGTCTCCGCCATCACTTCCTTGGCGTCCGCAAAGCTCAAATCCGCCTGCCCGGTCATAATTTCCATCCGGTCGGCGCGATCCTCGTACGCATCCGGCGGCATATACGGGTTCGTCGTCATGTTCGCGCCGCGGTAATACGCCGCGCACTGCCACCGATTCAGCGTCCCGTCGGCCGCCATCGCGTGGCCGGGGCAGGCGTGAATGCATTCGCCGCACTGGTCGCACAAATGCGGCGTCACCAGCGGCGTTTCTGGCAGCTCGGCGTCCGTCAAAATCAGCGCCACCCGCTGGAACGGCCCGAACGGGTCGGTCAGCAGCGCGCCGCTCCGCCCAATTTCGCCCAATCCGCACAGCGCAGCCGCCTGC
Source organism: uncultured Eubacteriales bacterium (assembly GCA_905198155.1). Lineage (GTDB taxonomy): Bacteria > Bacillota > Clostridia > Oscillospirales > Acutalibacteraceae > RGIG4076. The sequence goes on along the minus strand of CAJKBQ010000009.1, from coordinate 56,601 downwards.
GTGAAGTCGATCTGCGGCTCTTTGGCACCCGCCTGGTAAAATTCGGTGTGCAGCATTTCCGGGTTCAGCGCCTCGTCGGACGCGCGCAGCAGCTGATTCCGCCGCTGCGGCACCGCCAGATACCCGTCGTCCTCAATCGCCGCGCAAATGCGCAGCAGCGCGCCGGGGATCAGCGTTTCCTCGATCGTCTCCACGCCGGTCGTTGTGTATTGGTAATACGTGGAACCTTCCTCAATCCCGCGGTACGACCCGCGCAGCACGCGGAACCCGATCGCAATCACGGTTTTCGTCTCCGGGAAAATTTTCGCAATCGCCGGGTCGTGGAACCGGGCAATCGGCCCGAATCCGACCAGGTCGGCGCCTTCGTCGTTGGCGCGGCGGATGATCCGTTCGCGCAGCATTTCCATTTTATCCAAGAGCGCCCGCCTCCTTCAAATGTTGATAGCACGCCACGTCGCACGCTTTGCCGCACAGGCACGGCGCATACCCCGAAAATGCCGGGACAAAATCCAGTTTCGGATACAGCGCGCGCGCCGATACCGCGTCGAACCGCTTTTCGCCGTTCAAAATCACCTCGCGCTCCGGGTTTCCGGCCAGAAAATCGTCCGTCATGAACGGGTTGGTTTTGGCCGCGCCGCGATAATATACGCTGCACTGCCAGGTGTCTTTGCCGTCCGCATCAATCGCATGGCCGGGGCAAGCCGCGCCGCACGCGCCGCATTCGTCGCACAGCGTGCCTTCAAACGGTTCGTCACATTCCAGCGGCGCATCGGTCACGATGAACACAAACCGCACGAACGGCCCGAACTTCGGCACCAAAATCGCGCCGGATCGCCCGGCCGCGCCCATCCCGCAGATCTGCGCCGACTGCGCAAAGTCCATGATGACGTCCGGGGCGGGTTTGCCCGGCTCCACCGGCTCGGCGTGAATCAGCTCGTAGGTGTCCACCAGCTCCGGATTCTGCGTTTTGTCGCCCTTCACTTTCAGGTTGGACACGTTCCGCTGCACGCACGCATCGTACCCCTCGTCCTCGATCATCGACGCCATTTTCAGCAGGAAAATCTCGGCCAATTCCTCGTCCGGGTACTTTACGCCCAGCGTTAAGTAGTTGTAATACTGCGATTTCGTTGCCATGCAGCGAAACAGCCCGCGCGGCACGCGAAACGCCGCGCCGATCACGCATTTGCCCTTCGGCAGGATCATCCGCGGGTCGCGCTGCGGGTCGGTGCCCGCATACCGCGCGATATCGCCGATCCCGCACAGATCCGCGCCCAGTTCGGCGGCCTTTTGCTTAATCCGCTCCGCGGTCAACATAGCGCACGTCCCCTTTCCAGTCGGCGTATTCGGTGTTGGCTTTGCTGGTGTCGGCATTTTCGGCGATGGCCACCACGCCGTCGCGGCTCACATGAATGTGATGCCACACCGCCGCCGGCAGATTGCACGATTCCAGCGGCCGCAGCTTCGTACATACCACATCGGCCGGCGCATCGCCCGCGCCGCCCTCGATGATGGTCGCTTCGCCGGACAGCAGGATGAACACCTCGTCCGTTTTCATATGGCGTTCCAGTTGCAGCGGCGACGATTCGTCAAACCGCGGCGCCCATCCGAGCAGCGCAAACCGCCACAACGGCGTATTGACCAGAACCTGGTACCCTTCTTTGGTACGTTCTGCAAATTCCATGTGATTCCGTTCGTTCATCGATCCAACCTCCAAGCTTTTTTCGTGCGCAGCGGCTCTTTGAACCGCCCGGCCATGGTGCCGCCTTTTTTCTCCAAAATGCTGACACAGGCGCGGATGCACCCGCCGCATTTGGCCATATTGTACCCGACCCACGTGGGGAAGTAGTTTTCCAGCGCAGTGTATACCTTCATAATCTGATTTTCGTCGGCCTCGGCCTTACCTTCCAGCACGTCCAGGTCGCCGTTTTTGTTTTCATCGAATACAGATTTTGGCACAAACGGATTGTAATACCGCCCGGCGTGCGTATAAAATGCGTAGCATTTCCACTCGTCCAGCTTCGCCCATTCGCACCGCTTGCCGCCGACGTACGCGACCACGCGTTCGGTGGGGTGGAGGCAGTGACCGGGACATTCGCGGATGCACGCGCCGCAGTGGCGGCACAGCGACGGCCCGTCATACATCGGGTCGGGTTCCAGCTCGGCGTCGGTGAAGATGAACGCGACGCGCTGCAGCGGCCCGAACTGCGGCGTCAGCAGCATTTTACTCCAACCCATTTCGCCCAGTCCGCACGCCACGGCCGCCAGCCGGAAGTGGAACTGCAAGTCCGGCGCGACCGCGCCTTCCCGCGCGGGGCGGGTGAACTGCACGGAGCGATGGTGGGCGGTTTTCGTCTCGGCCTGTTCGCTGACGTTGATCTGCTCTTCGGGCGACAGCGAGTTGCCGGGCGAACCGTCCATATCGGACACCACGCCGCGCGCGCCGGTGTTGCGGTACAGCATCGCTTCGTACCCTTCGTCCTCAATCACGCGGCCCACGCGGTACAGCACGGCCGGGGCGAAGATTTCGTTGATGCCGCCGTACGCCATCGACGGATATTGGTAAAACTGTGTGCCTTCCTCAATGCCACGCTGCACCCCGCGCGGGATCCGGAACACGAATCCGATCACGCTTTTGGCTTCGGGGAACAGGTAGCGCGGGTCCATCTCGCGGGGCGCGCCGTCAAAGCGGTCCATCGATCCGATCCCGCACGCGTCCGCTCCGGCAGCGAGCGCGGCCTCTTTGATCATTGCACTGGTTAACAAATGCAATCCCTTCTTTCTGCTTTTTATTTCGTGTGGTCACACGAATCGCCGCCGTCGGCAACCGCATAGTCCGGGATTCGGACGCACGCAGCCGCAAACGCCTCGCGGCAATATGAACATTCGCCGCCGGTTTCGCACCGATGGCCGCATTGCGCGGTTCGGGCGCCAAAATCCGCCGGCAGGCGATTGTTTTCGATCACATCGGGGTACAGCGTCGCCGCATGATCCGGTTCGAGCAGGTCGAGCAGGTTCCCGGCGTAGCGCCCCTGGGCGTATGCGCGCAAAATTTGAGCCGGTACGCGGCTGACGCGCGTTGCCAGCTTCGCGCCGTCGGCCAACCCGTCGTATTGCGCCATATCTTCCGGCCGGATGAAGCTCAGCCGGCGCAGATACACGGCCTTGTCCGCCGCTCCGCGCAGGTAGTCGGCGCAAATTCCGTGGAATTCCGCGCCGTTGTTCATCTCGGCGATCTCGCGCTCGTGCGCGACCAGATTATCGTGGAACTGGCGGGCAGAGCAGTGACGCAAGCACCCGCTGTTGGCCAAAATATAACTTTTTTTGCCGTTTTTCACGCACCAATCCCGCATCACGCGCAGCTGATCCAGTTCGCGGTTCAATTCCCGCGCGATGTAAAAACTGTCGAACGTGTCGGCCAGGTATTCCATCCCGGCGATGGAGCCGATTTCCATGTTGACCGACGCGCGCACTTCCAAATCCGGGAAATTTCGCTTTACAACATTCGCCAAAACCGGAGACGTCGTCGTGACAGACGCAATCCCGAACCGCGCGCCGATCTCCTCGATCGTGTCGCACACCTCCATCAGGAACATCCGCGACAGGCTGCGCCCGCCGTAGCAGTTGCCGTTGAGCAGCAAATTGAACCGGAACCCGTGGTCGGCCAGCGTCTGCAAGTCCATTTCGGTGCGGCGCTGCGCCTCAGCGGCCGTCAAATTGGCGTGCGCGGCGGCGGCATGGCGGCCGTTCGGCATCGTTCCCCACGAAAAATACACTTCCGCGACCTGCGCGCGCTGCCGCAGCAGCTCGTCCATGAACGCGTCGTCCTCGGTCAGCTGATACCCCACCAGCCATTTCATGTGCGATTCCCCCTTTTCTCCGTTCAGTATACCGGAAAATTGCCGGTTTGAAAAGCGATAAAACACAGATGTTATAGTGTAAAATAAAGATTTTATGTGGATTTGCCGGGTTGCCCGCGCCCCGCGCGACTGTAAGCGCTTTCTTTCATACCGAATATTTATTATCAGTGTACCATACCGCGGTGCAAAAATCAAGTACGAAAACAAACCGGAATTGTCCGAAAACAAACGTCGGTCGGAACGCCTATGCAAAAATACTTTGGGAATATCAACGAAAATTTAATATTTTATTTGTACATATCGACAAAAATTGAAAATGTTCATTTCAGAAAATCAAAGCTTTTCGCCGTATTATGGAGCCGCCCCCTGCTCCTGACGCCTGCGCTGCCCCGGCGCTGTCCGAATCGGGAACCGCTTCCGCCGGAGAAATTCCTGTATTTGGCGAAGATCTCATTCTGATGAACCCCGATTTTAAGAACTACGATTCCTACTTTCGAGAGAGCGGCAAACTCCGTGAATTCCCAGACGCGGATGGACTATACTCGGTAAAAGATGGCGCGATTTACCTTAGCGCACGTTATTTGGTGCTCCCCTCCGAAGAGGATGGGTCAAAAGATATCCTCTTTTACGATGGCCACAAAGTAGGGGCGCACAAATATACAGATTTAGCCATTTTCTTTGCGGAAGAAAATGGAACTGACCTGTACAAATTGGACACTACTACCCGCGAAGTGACACTACTATACCATGGGACCCGCGTAATCGACAAGATCGATGGCGACGATCGCACCATCATTTTCTGCTGCACAGATGGTTGGCTGTACCGCACCTATGCGTTGACCGGCGAAACGCGCGAAATTTTCCAGGCACCTCTGCGAGAATATATGATTTTCAACCCATGGAGCAGAAACCAGGTTGAAATTTGCTACCTCGTTGGCGAAGATATACTGAGCCAATTGCCCGAAAAAGTGAGTCGGTGCCGGGCAGACGGTTATCTTGTAGAAGAAGGTGATAAATATGGCGCTGCTTTTATGTTGAATTGCAACACAAAAGAACTGCGCGGCATGGACGCGGACGAATATTATGGACGTCGGGCGTACATGGGATCTTTTACGTGACATTGCAGAGCGAAAAGTGAACTCCAAAAATGAGAAATTTAGAGCGCATCGCGATTACCATACCCAGTGCACCCAAAATATTCCTGGTAATGTCCTGCAATCATTCTTGAATCGTGCAAAAAGAGGCCAAAACGCCTCTTTTTTGCGTTTTTCGGTGTAAAAATCGGACGAAAAAATTTTGGCTACAAAAAGCACGAAAAATCCGCCAAATGATTGAATTACTGCCCGGTTTGTGCTACAATAATCGAAAAGAATGAAAATTGAGACTGTAAAACTGAAACAAAACAGGGAATACAAAGCAATTTCGGAACGCAAATCGGCCGCAATTCCCAGTCCAATAGAAATGGAGCATCGCCATGGAACCCGTATCAATCGTCGCTTGTCCAGACTACGCCCCCGAAACCGTCCGCCGCGCGCTGGACGCCGTGCTAACGCCCATCGACGGGCTAAATTGCATCAAAAACGGCACAAAAGTCGCAATAAAAGCCAATTTGGTGTCATTTTTGAAGCCGGAAGCCGCCGCAACGACGCATCCGGCGCTGCTCTGCGCCCTGACTGAGCTGCTGCGGGCGCGCGGTGCGGAAGTCGTGATCGGCGACAGCCCCGGCGGATTGTATACTGCGGCATATGTAGAACGTGTATACAACGCAACCGGAATGCACAAAACAGAAGCATATGGCGCACGGTTAAATAATAATTTTCAACAAAAAACAGCCTATTTCCCGGAGGCATGTATCGCGAAGCAATTCCAATATACATCATATCTGGACGAAGCAGACGTAATCATCAATTTTTGCAAGCTCAAAACCCACGGCATGATGGGTATGAGCGCGGCGGTCAAAAATATGTTCGGTACCATCCCCGGTACCATCAAGCCGGAATACCACTTTCGTTTCCCAAATCCGGAAGATTTCGCACGGATGTTGGTGGATTTAAACGAATATTTCAAACCGCAGCTGTGTATTGTTGATGCAGTTGTCGGTATGGAGGGCAACGGTCCCACTGCCGGAACCCCACGCCCGATTGGTGCGCTTCTTGCCAGCCACAGCCCATATCCACTGGATTTGGCATGCGCGGCACTAATTGGGCTATCCCGTACCGAAGTCCCAACGCTCCAAGCGGCATTTGAGCGCGGTTTTATCCCGGAATCTGTGGAAGAAGTCCCGATTATTGGCGATTTTCATCGATTTTGCGTGCCCGACTACGAAAAACTTAGCACGCCAAATAGCCTGCTATTTCAGGGAAAATACGGATTGCTTGGTCAAATTCGCGGTGAAATTCTCCAGAAAATGTTTGCATCCTATCCGGATGTTCAGCTAAATGACTGCATCGGTTGTGGCGCATGCGCGCGGATCTGTCCGGCGAAGGCCATCCGTATGGCGGACCGGATCCCGGTGATTGATCGCGCAAAGTGTATCCATTGTTTCTGCTGCCAAGAGTTTTGCGAAAAGGGTGCGATGCGCGTACAGCGGACGCTGATTGCCCGATTGGTGGGTAAAATGTGATTTTTCCTGTCAAAATGCGAATTTTCGGATAAAAATCAATATTTTTTGCGCATTTATTGCATTGACACCCGGTATGAAATCTGTTATAATATTCACCAGCATATCTCAATTCCACACATGCAAAGGAGAAATTCACATGATTTCGTCTATTATGCCAGTGCTTGAGGTCGGAAATCCGTCCGGATTTCAACAAAAAATGCAAAATGCAGCAGCCGGTGCGCCCACAGTTATCGGCGCCATTGGCGGTTCGATCACCGCCGGAGCAAAGGCAACTGTGCCTGAAAATCGGTATATTAACCGAATTGTTCAGCACTGGCAAGCCACTTTTCCGCAATCTGACACAAAATTAGTCAACGCAGGGATTGGCGCGACCGGATCCGCGATCGGCGCATTCCGCGTGTGCGACGACTTGCTGGCGCACCGGCCGGATATCGTGGTGGTTGAGTTTGCCGTCAACGACGGCGGCGCACCAGCGGGCAGCGACCGCACGGAGACTTACGAAGCGGTGGTGCGGCGGTGTTTGGCGGCCGGCGCGGCGGTTCTGCTACTGTTTTTGCCGCGGGAAGATGGGCGGGATGCCTCCGCCGATCAGCGCCGCGTGGGCGCGCATTACAATCTGCCAATGGTTTCGGTGGTAGATGCTGTAACGCCATATTTGGATAATAAATCCATAAAATGGACGGATTATGCTGCGGATTCTGTGCATCCGAACGATGACGGGCACGAATTGATTGCGCGGCACGTGTGTGCGTGTTTGGCGGCCATTCGTGCGGCGGAACGGTGCGGTGCGCCCGCCGCATTGCCGTCCCCGTTGACCAGCGACCGGTATTGCGACGCGCAATCGTTGGGGAGCAGTCGGATTGCGCCGGTGTCGTATGGCGCTTTTGTGGAAAATTCCAATGTTTTTGTGCAATTTCGGGACGGTTGGGTGGCAGAAAAACCCGGAAATCCCATCGTGTTTGAGCTCTATGCACGAACGGTACAGCTGTTGATTCTGCGCAGCGTGGCACGAGATGCTGGATATGGGACAATTTGTGTTGAAACCGCACACGGAACCGTGCAGTTTTCAGTGGACGCGCGCTTCCCGGATGGATGGGGCGATTACGCGCTGCCGGTCTGCGTCTTGCGCGCTGACGAGGTAGAGTCGGTGCGGATTTCGCTCCGATGCGATGCGGGCAGGTTGGTTTTGCTGCGGGTACAGGCTGCTGTGTGAATATAATTCATATCATACGGAGTATATTTAAGGCAGTGCGGTTTTGCGGATTGGCGGTGGAAGGCGCGCTGCTTTTTTCAACAGAACGTGTGAAAAATATTCACACATGAACGCTGTAATTCCATATGCAGTGAATAATATTCACATTCCTGAGACAAAAAATCGAAAGTACGGCAATAGACGTGAAATAAATTCACATAAAGTCAAGATAATCCAGAAAAGCGAAAAAACTCACATTACACAAGTCGAAGATAAAGTGTTATAAAGTTTCCCAAAACACCAAAAAATCTTAAGATAATCTATAAAATCCCTTTTCTGGATGCAACATTTAGGTACCAATGAACACAAATCGCGGCCCTTCGGCACCGATTTGACCATTGGCGACGAACCCGCATTTCGCGAGGACGCGTTGGGACGCGGCGTTGGTCGGTTCGGTCTCGGCTTCCACGCACCGCACGCCGGGCTGGTGCTGCGCCCATGCGACGGCGGCGGCGACGGCCTCGGTGGCGTAGCCGCGGCATTGGAATTCGTCCAGGATGCCGTACCCGATTTCGACGGCGCCGGTAGGCGGGAGGCCCTTGAAGCACAGGTCGCCGACGCGCGTCCCGTCCGGCAATTCGATCATCCAGACGGCGTACCACGGCCACTGATCCGGGTGCGACAGGCATCCGTCCAGCATTTCTGTGTATGCGCGGCGCATCTCTTCGTCCGGCTCGGCGGCGATCAGGCGCGCCATTTCGGGCTGGTCGGTGATGCGGAGGTGCAGACGCTGAGTCTCGATCATATGGGATTCCCTCCAATGGAAAATGCTTGAATTATTGTTATGTGTATGATGAGTTGCGCACAGCGGCGAAAAATACAATATTTGGATGCTGCACAGCTTCCTTTTGCGGAATATATTGCAACATTCCCATCTACATAGAGCGTTGTACCAGGTTTGGCGGGGCGACGGTGGGACGGCAATGTTTCGGGTGAATTGGGAATGCGGAGGCGGCTACAATGGCGCGATCACATTTCGCTCCCTTTCGTGAGAAGTGTTTCCAGCACCTCCATCACCTGAATCGAGTGCGCAGCACGCTCCGCAAACCATGCGCGGTCGCCGACGGCCAGGTGTGCGCTGAACGCGTCCAGCTCGTCGCACATTCGGCTGGCGCGGCGCGGGAGGACGAACGATTCGGCTTCGTGGCCGCGCAGCTGGACGCTGTATGTGTTCAGGACGTTGGGCGCGGCGTCGCTGAAAATGCAGCCGTGCTCGCCTTGGAGGGAAAAACCGCTGGGGCCGTCGCAGTCTTTGGCGGCGGTGCAGGTGCAGACCATGTCCGGGTATTGGAGCAGGACGGTGCCGGAGGTATCGACGCCGCGCGTCCGGTTGGCGATGTAGGCGGCGTGGGCGGGGACACCGAGCCATCGAATTGCCAGGTGTAAATTGTAAATATTGAGATCCGGCAGCGCGCCGCCGCCTTTTGCCGAGTCGAACACCGGGTGAATTTCGCCGCGGCGGAACGCATCGTAGCGCGAGGAATACTGGGAATAATTGAACGTCGCGATCCGGATGGGGCCGATATCCGGCAGACGGCGGGCAATCTCCGCGCAAAATGGATGATATTGGTTGGTAATCATTTCAAATAATACCAGTCCGCGGCGCGCTGCTTCGTGAAAAAGGGTGCGCGCTTCGTCGGCGCGGAGGGCGACCGGTTTTTCGATCAGGACGTGTTTTCCGGCGGCGAGGGCGTGCATCGCGTATTCGTAATGCACATGGTTGGACAGCGCGAGGTAGATGGTGTCCACGGCCGGGTCGCGCAGGAGCTGGTCGAAGGTGTCGTACGCGACGACGGCGTGCGCCGCGGCCAACTGCGTTCGGACGTCCGCGCGGCGCGCCCAGATGCCGCGCACCGTCAGGTCCGGGGTGGCGTCTACGGCGCGCCAAAACTCTGGGACGATATATCCGCCGCCCACAATTGCAATGCTCATTTTTTCAATTCCTTTCCATATGCCGTTGGATCGGCTTATCTGATTGTATTGTATCACATTTTGAGGGGAACTGCAAGCAAATCGAAAGATTTTCAAAAAAAATCCGCAAAGGGATGGTAAATCTCTGCGCGATATGCTATAATGGTAGCAAACCGATTTTCAGACGTAAAGGAGCGATTCGATTGGGCATTTGGGAATACATCAAGGCGGCGCTGCTGGGCATCGTGCAGGGGATCACCGAGTGGCTGCCGATCAGCAGCACCGGGCACATGATTTTGCTGGACGAATTCATCCAGATGAAAGTCACCGAGCAGTTCAAAGAGCTGTTTTTGGTGGTGGTGCAGCTGGGGTCGATTTTGGCCGTGGTGGTGCTGTATTGGAAGCAGCTGTGGCCGTTGACGCGGTCGCACGGGCAGGTGAAGTTCCGCAAAAAAACGATGATTATGTGGGGCAAAATTCTGATTTCCTGCGTGCCGGCGGCGATTGTCGGGGTGCTGCTGGACGATTATCTGAACAAATTGTTCTATAATTGGACGACAGTGGCGATTATGTTAATTCTGTTCGGCGTGCTGTTCATTGTGGCGGAGCGGATCAACCGGAACAAAACGCCGCGCTGCACCAGCATCGACACGCTGACGTGCCGCGACGCGCTGTTGATCGGCGTGTTCCAGCTGATTGCGGCGGTGTTTCCGGGGACGTCGCGCTCCGGGGCGACGATCGTCGGCGCGTTGATGATCGGAATCGGGCGGACAACGGCGGCGGAATACACGTTCTACCTGGCGGTGCCGGTGATGTTCGGCGCGAGTTTGCTGAAATTGCTCAAATTTGGGATGGCGTTTACCGGGGCGGAGCTGGTGATCCTGCTGATCGGGATGGTGACGGCGTTCGTGGTTTCGATCTTGGTGATTCGCTTCTTGATGCGGTATATCAAAAAGCACGATTTTACCGTATTTGGGTGGTACCGGATTATACTGGGATTGCTGGTGATCCTGTATTTCACGCTGATTCGATAAAAATGCAAATTTTTCAACTTTTTTGAAAAATAGGCTTGACAAACTGCGCGTTGTGCGGTATAATAATACACGTTCCGCACGACGCGCGGCGGTCAATTGAATATGCGGCTGTAGCTCATCTGGTAGAGCGCCACCTTGCCAAGGTGGAGGTAGCGAGTTCGAGCCTCGTCAGCCGCTCCAAGAAAAGACTCTTGTTCTTTGAACAAGAGTCTTTTCGGTTATATTCGCCCTGTGGGCGAGTGATATTGCTTCGCAGTGATATTCGGCTTACAGCCGAGTGATATGCGCCGTTGGCGCGTGGGGGGCTTAGTCGAATTGCATTCGGCGTTCGATTTCGGCGACAAAATGGAAACGATTTGCAATCTGCAAGTAGTTTTCCAATAAAATTGGCTTGCAACACATGGGAATATCGGGAAATATGCGTGGAGATTAGTCGAATTGCATTCGACGTTCGATTTCGGCAACAAAATGGGAACTATTTGCAATCTGCAAGTAGTTTTCCAATAAAATTGGTTTGCAGCACATGGAAATGCCGGGAAATTTGCGTGGAGATTAGTCGAATTGCATCCGGCGCTCGATTTCGGCGACAAAATGGGAACTATTTGCAATCTGCAAATCGTTTTCTAATAAAATTGGTTTGCAGCACATGGAAATGCCGGGAAATTTGCGTGGAGGTTAGTCGAATTGCATCCGGCGCTCGATTTCGGCGACACATTGCGCGAGGGCGCGGCGGATGGCGGGATCCCGCGCGGCAAATTGGGCACGCTCGGCGGGCGGAACCTCCGCGGCGACGCCAACGGCTCCCACACATCCGGTGGCGGAATGCACGGCCTTGCCGTAGCCCAATGCGATGGCGCCGTTGCGCGGCTGCTCGGTGACGATGACGCCGCGGCGGGGCAGCGATGCGGCGGCGGCTTGCAGTTCGTCCAGAGATTCCATATTATCCCACTGTGCGCCGGGCGCGCCGAACCGGGCGTAGATGGCGGACACTTCGTCCGGCCGGAGATTGGCCAGAATGGCGCGGCCGGTCGCGGTGCGATAGATATCGTCGGGACGGATATCGGCGGAATTTGGTAAAATGTGCTGGGTGGGGTCGATCAGGTCGATGATGAATTTTTTTTCGCTGCGGATGACCGCCAACACGATCGCTTCGCCGGTTTGGCGGTGCAGCCAGCGCAGCACCGGGCGGCAGAGCGCGACCCATTCGTTGTCGTAGCGGCCGAACCGCGTGAGGCAATAGGTTTCCGGCCCCAGCACATAGCCTGCGCTGCGCGACACCTGCTCGACGTAGCCGTCCTGCATCAGCGTGCGGACGAGGTGTGCGCACGTGGGTTTGGGGAGTCCGGTTTGCTGCGCCAGCGCGGACAGCGGCATCGGGCGGCCCGCGCCGTCGGACAGGACGCGCAGGATTTGCATGGCTTTGTGGACGGATGCGATCATTCGGGTGCGCCTCCTTTCGACGTTTTTGAAACACAATTTCATTATGTGAAATTTTTTGACGATCCGCCGCGGACGTGCTACAATACCGTCCGATTCAAGGGGGGATCGTCATGATTTATGTGGGACTGTCGGTAGCGGCGTACTGCTTGCAAAATTTTGCAAACAAGGCGTTCGGCCGACGAATCGCGCACCGCGCGCCGGACAGCGTGACGGCCGCGCTGCTGCAAAACGGGATGGCGGTGCTGTGCTGCGCGGTATTGCTGTTTTGCGTCGGCGGAGGCGGCGTGCTGCCGGGGATGCAAATGGGATTGGCGGCAGGATTTGGATTATGTTACCTGCTGACGGTATTTTTGTTGCTGCGCGCGATGACGTTCGGGCCATTGGGCGGCGCAACATTGCTGTGCAATATTGGGATGTTCATCTCCGCGGGGGCCGGGGTCGTGCTGTTTGGGGACGCGTTCGGCCTGCCGATCGGGTTGGGCATGGGCTGTATGCTGGCAGCGGTGATTTTGTCGATGCCGCGGGGAACCGGCGCGTCGTCCGGCCGTCGGTGGTTTTGGTATGCGCTGGGATCGGGGCTGATGAACGGCGCGGTCGCGACGTTGAAGCGTGCAGCCGTGCAGTTGGGTGCGTCCCCCAGGGGCTTTTTGGCGTGGGGATTTTTGTTTGCTGCGCTGCTGGTGGGCGTGTTTTTGGCGGTACAGCCGGGACGGCGCGCGGAGGTGGTTCAAACCGTGCGCGGCGCGCCGGGATTGCTGCTGTGCGGCGTTCTGGCAGGCGCTGGAACGGCGGGCGGAAATTTATTCCAGATGATGGCGCTGGCCACAGTATCTTCCGCTATTGTTTATCCGTTTACGGCGGGATTTTTGGTGGTTGCGCTGTATTTGGTGTCGCTGTGCGTATATCGCGAAACGACGCTGCGCGTGGAGAATGTGCTGACAGTGCTGCTGTGTGTGGCGGCAATTTTACTGGCACAATTGTGAATTTGCGTTATGCATGGCGGTCATTGGCACGCTTGCTGCCGCGCTTTCGACCTTTGGAACTGCGTTTTTTGGAATGTTTGGTTTTTTTTGGCTTTTTGGGCGGCGGAGGCGGTGCGGTATTTTGCGGTGAATGGGCGTCCAATGCCGGGTCAAGCGGTGCAAAGTGAATTTCGCCGGATGCGACGTCGGCGCGCACGGCCTGCACGGCGAGGCGGTCGCCGAAGGACAGCGTGCGGCGCGGGAATCCGGGTTTGGAGACGTAGCGCGCGCCGTCAAAATTCAACGCCAATGCGGCGGCGGGGAGCAAGCCTTCGACAGAATTTTCCAGGCGGACGTACACGCCGTGCTCGGTGAGACCGCTGACGGCGCCGGAGAACGGTTCGCTCAGGTGGCCGCGCATCCATTCGGCGGCGTAGCAATCGTCGGCGGCGCGCTCGGCGTTGACGGCGCGGATCTCGGTTTCGGAGGCGAGGCGGGCGGCTTCCTGCGCGAACAGGGCGTAGCGGCGGCGAATGGCAGCATCTGGGACGCCGGCGGCGACGTCGGTCAGGATGCGATGGACGGCCAGGTCGGCGTAGCGGCGGATGGGCGACGTGAAATGGCAATAATCGGCGAGAGCCAGGCCGTAGTGGCCGACGGGGTCGGGCAGGTATTTGGCTTTGGCCATCGCGCGCAGGAGGCGGTGCGACACGTCCTCGCTGTGCGGCGTTTCCCGCGCCTGGCGGAGGAGTGCGGCCAGCTCCAACGGCGTTGCTTCCGGCGAAAAATCGGCGTGAAATCCCATCAATTCCAATGATTTGCGCAGTTCGATCAAGCGCTCAGGCGCGGGGGCGGCGTGGGTGCGGTAGACGAACGGTAAGTTATGGGATTGTGCCAGCCGGGCGGCGGCCTCGTTGGCGGTGAGCATCAGGTGCTCGATCAACTGCTCGGCCTCGCCGGTGGTGCGCGGCGCGACGTCGATGCATTTGCCGTCGGCGTCGAGGGTGAATTTGGATTCGATGGTTTGAAATTCCATGTATCCGCGCTGGGCGGCGCGGCGGCGGAGTATTTGCGAAAGTTCGCGTGCGGCGGACAATGTGTCCGCGACAGGCGCATATTTGGCGCGGATTTCCGCGTCGGCGGTGCCGTCGAACAGGGCGTTCACCTCGCCATATACACCGCGAACGCGGGAACGAATAACAGATTTGGCGAATTGATACGACTGAATCGCACCGGTTGTATCCAGGGTAATGAGCGCCGAAAACGCGCGTTTGTCGTCGTTGGGTTGCAGAGAACAAACGCCGTTTGAGATCGATTCCGGCAGCATGGGGACGACGCGGTCGGCGAAGTAAACCGATGTGCCGCGGCGGCGGGCTTCCAGATCGATGGCGCTGCGGGCGGTCACATAGTGCGACACGTCGGCGATGTGCACGCCGAGCGCCCAGCCGTCCGGCGTGCGGGCCACAGAAATCGCGTCGTCCAGGTCTTTGGCATCGGCACCGTCAATGGTGAGGATGGGCAGGTCGCGCAGGTCGCGGCGGGTTTCCAGTTCCTGGGTCGGCACAGTGCCATTGCATTGGTCGGCGGCGCGGCGGACGGCGGGTGGGAATTTTGTCGGGATTCCAAATCCATCCAGCAACGCATCGGCGCATATCCGCGCGGAATCGGCGTCGCCGTAGACGCTCAGCGGGATGGCCACGACGGATTGTTGGTGCCAGGCCAGCTTCACCCGGACTTTTTGCCCCGGAGAAACGGCGATTGCGCCGCCGCGCAGCGGGAGGGCGGCGAAGGTCCAGCGGTCGCAGAGGACGCGGAGGCCCTCTTCGTCGGAATCGACGCGGCCGGTGGTGCAGTGGCTGCCGGGGGCGGCGATGCGGACGATGGCTCCGGCGGGGCCGCGCGGGTCGCGCCGCAGCGGCTTGACCAGCACCAGGTCGCCCGGCAATGCGCCGAGGTCTACGGCGTTTTCGGTGTAATAATCTTCGCTGCCGTCCAATGGGCGCACGAAACAAAACCGCCGACTGAGCCGTACGACTTCGCCGGCGATCAATCCGGCGTCGGCCGGGCGGACATAGTGGCCGGCCGCGGTTTGCGTCAATTCGCCGCGCGCGATCAGCTGGGCGGTCAGGCGGTCGAATGCGGCCGGCTGGTCGGTCAATCCGGCTGCGGCAAGCGCCTCGGCACGGGTGAGGGGGCGCGCGGTTTGCGCCGAGGCGCGGAGAAATTTTTGGGCGAGTCGTTGGTTCATGGGACGGCTCCTTTCGAGGATGGGAAAATCGGAAATAAACGGGTAATATGTGTTTTCCAATGTGGAAATAATTTTGATAATAATCTATAAAAAAGATGGAATTCTTTGAATTTAATAGGCGCGAATGTCGAGAGAGGCGTCGTCGGTGCCTTTTTCGATGGCGCGGATTTCGATGGGGTAGCTGACGGCGTCGCTGACCTGGACGGTGAGGCGGTCACCGACGCGGTGGCCGAACAGGGCGGCGCCCAGCGGCGATTCTTTGCTGATGCGGCCTTCCATCGCGTCTTGGCGCATGGTAGTGACGAGTTGGATGATTTGGGTGTCGTTGTCATCCGGGAAATAGACGGTCACATGGTCGAACAGGCCGACTTCGTCCGGCGCGGATTCGGCGGAGACAACCGTTGCGGTTCGCAGGATGCGGCGCAGGTAACGGATCCGGCTTTCGTTGCGATTTTTTTCCTGTTTGGCGGCCTTGTATTCAAAATTTTCGCTCAGGTCGCCGAATTCGCGCGCGGTTTGCACGTCGCGAATCAGTTTTTGGCGCAATTTGCAGCGGTCGTCCAGCTCTTTCTGGATTTTTTCAATGTCAACTTTGGTCAATTCATCATACATGGCGATTCCCTCTTTTGGATTTGCTTTTTCTATATTATAGCACATTCCTGCGCAAATGTACAGGGGGCAAAAAAATCGCCCGGTGGGCGATTTGGAAATTTTATTCTGAGACGGAAAGTTCACCCAACGTTGAATAGCCTACGACGGAAATCAATTGGGCGGCCGCGGGGCGCGGGAGGTCGGTCAAATCCATTTGGACGATGCCTGCGGCGGTGCGGTAAATATAGGAATTTTCGTCGTCGGACGGCGCGGCGTCGGCGCGCACGATGGTGCAGACGACGACGTTTCCGGCGGGGGCGGCGTATTCCGCGCGGATGGCGGCGCGCGACGGCACCCAGTACAGGGCGGCGAGACGATAGTCCGGCAATTGCGGAATTGGGACATCTGACCAATGCGGGTCGATGGCGGACAGGCAGCGATTCAGCGCTGCGTAGGTGTGAAATGCGCATTCTTCGTCGAATTTTTCGTGCGTGGCGTCAGTGGCTTCGCCTTTGAGCCCCGCATCGGAGGCGTAGGCCGTGTATTCGGCAGACGGGGATGCGGATTTATGTCCTTGCGCCCATTGGGGTAGGGTGACAACAATGGAAACACACAGCACGCACATCAGCACCATGCCGCCGGTTCGACGGCGACGTTGGCGCGCACGAAGCTGAGCGTCGGCCTTGCGGCGGACGCTGGCAGCGTATTCAGCGGATGATTTCATTGGAAAAGCCCTCCTTTTCCAGCGCAGCACGCAAGGCTTTGCGGCCGCGGTACGCCAAATTTTCGATTTGCTTGCGCTGTTTGTGCATGATGCGGGCGGCCTGGTCGTACGACAGGGATTCAAAGTAGATCAGGTGCAGTACGGCGCGGTAGTCGGGCGCGAGGCGCTCCATCGCGCGGTAGAGCGCGCGGTCGCGGTCGCTGCGCAGGACAGCGGATTCCACTTCGCCAAACGGCGTGGCAAGTTCGGGAGAATTTTCCATCTCGTCCACAGAAACCGTATGCGTGCGCGTGCGGCGGCGAATGACATCGACCATTTTGTGGTGCGCGATGGAAAACAGGTAGGTTTTGAGCGGCGTGGTGAAGCGGTAGCGGTGCGGGTGCACGATCAGCTCCACGAAACAGTCCTCGGACAGGTCCTCCGCCAGCGCGGGATCGCGCAGGAAGCGGTTGAGGTAGAAGATCAGGCCGTCGCGGTACAGGTTCATCAGGGCGGCGAACGCGTCCTCGTTCCCATCCAGATATTGGCGGTAATATTCGGCGCCGTTGTCCATTGGATACGCCCTCCTATCTGATATATTCGCCGGAGCGTGCGGAATCACTCCGAATAATTCGGCGGTTATCGAAAATTTTGCGCGGGCTTTACCGTTATTTTACCATAATTTTGGCGGAAATGCAAGCGATAAAGGCGGGTTCTGCAAATCTTAATATATTACGAAAAAAAGATTGACAAAGCGCGGCGGATGTGATATAATTATAGAATACCTTGGGGGAGTAGCAAGCGCGCGCGGCGCGGAGTCCTGTCAACATACTGGCCATGGCCTGGCGGACTTGAAATTGCAAGACCCATGTATCGCTGGATTGCAGGATATATGGGTCGGAAATAGTTGAGAATTCTGTCCTGAATTTTGCAAATCAGCAAAATTCAGGATTTTTGTTTGGGAGGAAATTGACATGGAATGGAACCTGATGTTTTTCGTAAACAGCGTGCTGCTCGGCGTGGGGCTGGCGATGGACGCGTTTTCGGTGTCGCTGGCCAACGGATTGCAGGATCCGAAGATGAAAGTGCGGCGAATGATGGGAATTGCAGGCGTTTTTGCGGCGTATCAGGCGATTATGCCGATGACGGGCTGGGTGTGCGTTCACACAATTGCGACATATTTTCATGCGTTTGAACAGCTGATTCCGTGGATTGCGCTGATTCTGCTGGGATACATCGGCGGGAAGATGCTGGTGGAAGGCATTCGCGGCGAAACGCCGGAGGAAGGCGCGGCGCGGCTGACGTTTGGGGTGCTGATGGTGCAGGGGATTGCGACGTCGATCGATGCACTGTCGGTTGGTTTTACCATTGCAGACTATGATTGGGTGATGGCGCTGGTGGCGTCGCTGCTGATTGCGACGGTGACGTTCGCGATTTGCATGGCGGGGCTATGTCTGGGGCGGAAGTTCGGCACCAAACTGGCCGGGAAGGCGTCGATTTTGGGCGGCGTGATTTTGATTGGGATTGGACTGGAAATTTTCATCAGCCACTGGATTGGATAAAAATACGGAATATTACATAAAACCGAAATTGGGAACGGAAAAGAGGATGCACGATGAAAGGGCTGGGCACGATCCTGAATGCGGCGCTGATTTTGTTCGGCGGCGGGGCCGGATTGCTGGTCGGCAAGCGGATTCGGCCGCAGATGCGCGACACGCTGATGACGGTGACGGGCGTGGCGGTCATGATGATGGGCGCGGGCGGCGCGTTGGCGCAGATGCTGCGCGTGGAAAACGGCCGACTGGAAACCGACGGGACGATGATGATGATCGTCAGCCTGGCGGCGGGCGGGCTGATCGGCGAAGTGATCGGGATTGAGGACGCGGTCGGTCGGTTCGGCGAATGGCTGAAACGCAAAAGCGGCAGCGGCGGCGACGCGGGGTTCGTGGACGCATTTGTGTCGGCGTCGTGCACGGTGTGCATCGGGGCGATGGCGATTGTGGGCGCGATTGCGGACGGAATCTCCGGAGATTACAGCACATTGCTGGCAAAAGGAATATTGGATGCGATTATTGTGTGCATGATGGCGTCTGCACGCGGCAAGGGATGCGTGTTTTCGGCGATCCCGGTAGCGGCGCTGCAAGGCGCGGTGACGGCGATTGCGGCGTTCGCGGGCGGGTTTTTGCCGCAGTCGGCGCTCGACCATTTGTCGTACGTAGGGTCGGTGCTGATTTTCTGCGTTGGGCTGAATTTGGTGCGGGAGCGGCAGATTCGGGCGGCAAATTTGCTGCCGGCGCTGGTGATTGCGGCGGTGTGGCCGTGAGGATGCGACAAAATTGGAAGTAAAAATTTGGGCAATACGATGGAAAAAATGTCTCATTGTCCAAATTTTTGGTTGAAAGATGAGGGTCACGCTGGATTTGCCGGAGGAGTGGCATTTGATTGCGCTGACGACCGGTGCAATATGGTTGGGTGCGGCGGTGAGTTTGCGCGATTCTGTGGAGAAAACATAAATGGTACAGGAATATATTGGACGGTTTTGGCCAAATAATACGAATTAGATGAAGGTTGCACGGCGAGATTATGGGTGCAGGTTGGGAGAATGACCAAGTAATTCCAAGCGCGCAGCCGGTGCGGTACGCATCAAAAGCAATCCGAATTTTCAAAATATTTACATAAACAAATGCCCGAATCCACGCGAATGGATTTGGGCATTTGTTGAAATTTGGGAACTTTAGAAGAGACCGTGAATCACACCGTCATCATCGACGTCGATGCGCTCGGCGGCCGGGGATTTCGGCAGGCCGGGCATGGTCATGATGTCGCCGGTCAGCGCCACGATGAAGCCCGCACCGGCGGAAATTTTGACATTTTTGACGGTAACGGTGAAATGCTCCGGCGCGCCCAGCTTCGTGGGGTCGTCCGAAAAGCTGTACTGCGTTTTCGCCATGCAGACCGGCAGGTGCGCGAAGCCGAGCGCGGTCAGCTGCGCGATTTGCTTTTTGGCGGCCGGGAGGAAGGTTACACCGTCGCCGCGGTAAATATTGCGCACAATGGCAGCGATTTTGTCCTCGATCGACCCGTCGAGTGCATAACTATACGAAAATGCGTCGTTCGGCTGGTCGCAGAGGCGGACGACTTCTTCTGCCAGTGCTTCGCCGCCGCGGCCGCCGTCGGCCCAAACGGTGGACAGGACGACGTTGACGCCCAATTTTTTGCATTGCGCGATGATGCAGTCGATTTCGGCGTCGGTGTCGGTGGGGAAGCGGTTGACGGCAACAACGCACGGCAAATGGTAGACATCCCGAATATTGGACACATGGCGCAGCAGGTTCGGCAATCCTTTTTGGAGTGCGTCGGGATTTTCGTCGGTAAGGGCAGTTTTCGGCAGGCCACCGTGCATTTTCAGCGCGCGCACCGTCGCGACGACGACCACGGCCGACGGGGTCAGCCCGGCCATGCGGCACTTGATGTCCAGGAATTTTTCCGCGCCGAGGTCTGCGCCGAAGCCGGCTTCGGTGACGGCGTAGTCGCCGAGTTTGAGGGCGAGGCGGGTGGCCATCACGGAATTACAGCCGTGGGCGATATTGGCAAACGGGCCGCCATGGACGAACGCAGGCGTGCCTTCCAATGTTTGGACTAAGTTGGGCTTGATGGCATCTTTGAGCAATGCAGTCATAGCGCCGGCGGCTTTGAGGTCGGCGGCCGTCACGGGGCGGTCGTCGTAGGTGTATCCAACGATGATGCGGCCGATGCGCTCTTTCAGGTCGTGAATCGAGGAGGCGAGGCAGAGGACGGCCATGATTTCGGAGGCGACGGTGATGTCGTAGCCATCTTCACGCGGGACGCCGTTGACCTTCCCGCCCAATCCGTCAACAATGTAGCGCAATTGGCGGTCGTTCATGTCAACACAACGTTTCCATGTGATCCGGCGCGGGTCGATGCCCAGCGCGTTGCCTTGGTGGATGTGATTGTCCAGCATGGCGGCCAGCAGGTTATTGGCGGCACCAATGGCATGGAAATCGCCGGTAAAATGCAGGTTGATATCCTCCATCGGGACAACCTGGGCATATCCGCCGCCTGCGGCACCGCCTTTGATACCGAATACCGGGCCGAGTGACGGCTCACGCAGGGCGACAGTGACTTTTTTGCCGATGCGTTTCAGACCGTCCGCCAAGCCGATGGTGGTGGTGGTTTTGCCCTCGCCGGCGGGCGTCGGGGTGATGGCGGTGACGAGAATCAGTTTGCCGTCCGGGCGGTCGGTGTGCAGGAGCGCCGGATCCACTTTCGCTTTGTAGCGGCCGTACGGTTCGAGGTACGATTCATCGATTCCGGCGGCGGATGCAATTTCGGTGATGGGCTTCATCTTGCACGATTGTGCGATTTCGATGTCAGATAAATAGGCCATGAGAATGCTCCTTTTTTGGTTTTATTTGAAATACTGTACAGCAGATTGGAAGAGTTGCAGTTCATAGCGGCCGGGCACATTGCGGTAGAGGCCGCGGCCGATGCGCTCCGAATGCCCCATTTTGCCGAGGACGCGGCCGTCCGGCGAGGTGATGCCCTCGATGGCGGCGACGGAGTTATTCGGATTGAAGTGGATATCGAATGTGGCCCGGTCGTTGAAATCGACGTATTGGGTAGCGATTTGACCATTTGCTGCTAATTTTGCAACCCATTCCGGTGATGCAACAAAACGTCCTTCACCATGCGAAATCGGAACGGTGTAAACGTCGCCGACCTGTGCAGCGGCGAACCACGGGGACAGGGTGGAGGCGACGCGCGTACGCACCAGGCGCGACTGGTGGCGGCCGATGGTATTGAAAGTCAGTGTGGGGGCGTCCGGCGTGGGATCGACAATTTTGCCATAAGGCACCAATCCGAGCTTGACAAGCGCCTGGAATCCGTTGCAAATGCCGAGCATCAGGCCGTCGCGGCGTTCCAGCAGGTCGGTCACCTGGGTGCGAATGGCGGCGTTGCGGAAAAATGCGGTAATGAATTTGCCGGAGCCGTCCGGTTCGTCGCCGCCGGAGAAGCCGCCGGGGATGAAAACGATTTGCGCCGATTTCAGCGCGTCGGCGAATTGCGCGACCGAGCGCGCGATGCCGTCGGCGGTGCGGTTGTTCAGCACCATGATTTTGGCGGAAGCGCCGCCGTCCTCGACAGCTTTGGCAGAGTCATATTCACAGTTTGTCCCAGGGAACACGGGAATCAGGACGGTAGGCCGGGCACAGCGGATGGCCGGAGCGGTCTGCGACCGAATTTTGGCGGAAAATGTTTCCGGAATCGAGCCGGATTGGGCGATGTTGCACGGGAAAACCGGTTCCAATACGGATTCCGATGCGTGCAGCAGATCATCCAGCGCAATCGATTCGCTGCGGAGCGTGAATTCCGGCGTTTCGGTGACGGTACCCAGGCGAATGGCATCGGTTGGAATGGACGAATCTGGCAACATTTCCAGAATAAATCCGCCGTATGCGTAGTCAAACAGCGTGCGCAGCGTGAGCGAATCGTCCAGCGCGATGCCGAGGCGGTTGCCAAATGCCATTTTCATCAGCGCTTCCGCCGGGCCGCCGTAGGTGGGCGTGTAGGCTGAGACGGCTGCGCCGCTACGGAGCAGGGCGGTCACACGGTCGAACAGGGCGAGCAGCGACGAGGTGACGGGCAGACCATTGGCATCGAGTTCCGGTTTCAGCAAAATCAGGGCGGAGTCGGGCTGTTTCAGCTCGTTGGAGACGATGGTCGGCGTTTTTTCGGTGGTGACGGCGAACGAAACGAGCGTGGGCGGGACGTCCAGCTGCTCGAACGAGCCGCTCATGGAGTCTTTGCCGCCGATGGCGCCGATGCCGAGCGCGCGCTGCGCTTCGAATGCACCGAGCAATGCGGCCAACGGCTTGCCCCAGCGCGCCGGATCCTGGCGCGGCTTTTCAAAGTATTCCTGGAAAGTCAGGTAGACATCTTCAAATTTGGCACCGGTTGCAATCAGCTTTGCCACCGATTCGACGACGGCGAGGTACGCGCCGTGGTACGGGCTGCGCTCGGAGATGACGGGGTTGTAGCCGTACGCCATGAGCGAGCAGTCGTCGGTGTGACCGGACGGGACGGAGATTTTTTGCACCATTGCCTGAATCGGGGTCAGTTGATATTTTCCGCCGAACGGCATCAAGACGGTGCCGGCACCGATGGTGGAATCGAAGCGCTCGGCGAGGCCGCGTTTGGCGCAGACGTTGAGGTCGACGGCCAGGGAGCGGTATCCGGCGGTAAAACTGGACGGAATTACCATTTGATACGACTGCGGCGCGGCAGGCGCGATTTCGATGTGTTTTTCGGCGCCGTTGGAATTGAGGAATTCGCGGCTGAGATCCACGATGCGCTTGCCGTTCCAGGTCATTTGCAGGCGCGGATTGGATTGGACGCGCGCGACGACGGTGGATTCGAGGTTTTCGGAGTCGGCAATTTCGCAGAATCGGGCGGCGTCTTTCGGCGCAACGACGACGGCCATGCGCTCTTGGGACTCGCTGATGGCCAGCTCGGTGCCGTCGAGTCCGTCGTATTTTTTGGGAACGGCGTTGAGGTCAATTTCCAATCCGTCGGCCAATTCGCCGATAGCGACGGAGACGCCGCCCGCACCGAAGTCGTTGCAGCGCTTGATTATGCGGCAGGCTTCCGGGTTGCGGAAGAGGCGTTGGAGCTTGCGCTCTTCGGGCGCGTTGCCTTTTTGGACTTCCGCGCCGCAGGTTTCCAACGAATGGAGCGTATGGGATTTGGACGAGCCGGTTGCACCGCCGCAGCCGTCGCGGCCGGTGCGACCGCCGAGCAGGATGACCACGTCGCCCGGAGCAGGGCATTCGCGGCGGACATTGGCGGCCGGTGCGGCTGCGATGACGGCGCCGATTTCCATGCGTTTGGCGGCATAGCCCGGATGGTAGATTTCGTCTACGATGCCCGTTGCGAGGCCGATTTGGTTGCCGTAGGAGGAATATCCGGCGGCGGCAGTAGTGGTAATTTTACGCTGGGGCAATTTGCCCGGAATGGTTTCCGATACCGGTTGAAGCGGGTCGGCCGCGCCGGTGACGCGCATGGCACCGTAGACATACGCGCGGCCGGACAGCGGATCGCGGATGGCTCCGCCGATGCAGGTGGCCGCGCCGCCGAACGGCTCGATTTCCGTCGGATGGTTGTGCGTTTCGTTTTTGAACAGGAGGAGCCACGGTTCCGTGCGGCCGTCGATGGTGACATCGATTTTGACGGTGCAGGCGTTGATTTCCTCTGATTCGTCTAATTTATCCAATCTCCCTGTCTTTTTCAGGTATTTTACCGCGATGGTTGCGATGTCCATCAGGTTGACCGGCTTGGTGCGGTGGAGGAACGCGCGGGTGTCCTGGTAGTCGGACCACGCTTGAGCCAGGAGGGGATCGGCAAAATGGACAGCGTCGATCGTTGTCAAAAATGTGGTATGACGGCAATGATCGGACCAATAGGTGTCGATCATGCGAATTTCTGTGATCGTGGGGTCGCGGTGTTCGCTGCGGAAGTACGATTGGCAAAATGCGACATCGTCATCGTCCATTGCAAGGCCGTATTGGGCACGAAAATCGGACAATTCGGCGGCGCTGAGGGCGGTGAATCCGTCGAGCGTGGCGACTTCCGTTGGGATTGCATACCGAATTTGGAGCGTTTCAACGGGTTCGAGTGCAGCTTCGCGCGCTTCGACCGGGTTGATGACGTATTTTTTGATTTGCGCTGCCTGCGCGTCGGTCAGGTCGCCGTACAGCAGATAGACTTTGGCGGTGCGCACAGTGGGACGATCTCCCTGGGAAATAATTTGGATACACTGCGCAGCGGAATCCGCGCGCTGATCGAATTGGCCGGGGAGGTATTCGACGGCGAACACGCGCGCGCCGGTCGGATCGAACGAATCAGACACAATATCCGTTTGCGGCTCCGAAAAAACAGTGGATTTTGCCTGTGCAAACAGGTCGGCGTCGATGTGTTCCACATCGTACCGGTTGAGGATGCGCAGACCGACGAGAGTAGAAATTTGCAGCACGGTGCGCAGGTCGGCGAGGAGCGCGTGCGCTTCGTGCGCCAGATCGGGCTTTTTTTCGACATATACGCGATAAACCATAGCGGCCTCCTTGGAAAAACGTACCTTATATATAGTGATTTTACGGGGTGGCTTGGCGCGCGCGGGCGCCGATGTCGTGCCGATAGTAGGCATTGGCAAAGTGGATGCGGGCGACGCGGGCGTAGGCACCATCGATGGCGTCGGAGAGCGTGCGGCCGGTCGCGACGACGCCCAGCACGCGGCCGCCGGCGGTGAGGAGCTTGCCGTCCGAAAGTTTTGCCCCGGCGACGTAAACAAATGGACGGTCGGACTCCGGAATTTCGATTTCAAATCCGGTGTCGTAGTGCTGCGGGTAGCCGTCGGAAGCCATGATGACGCAGCAGGCGGAATCTGACGAAAATTGGATTTTTTCCTGGGCAAGTGTCCCGTTTGTGGTAGCTTGCATGGCAGCGAGCAAATCGGATTTCATCAATGGCAGGACGACCTGTGTTTCGGGATCGCCGAAGCGGCAGTTGTACTCGATGACTTTGGGACCGTCCGGGGTGAGCATCAGGCCGAAGTAGAGGCAGCCGCGGAAGGGGCAGCCCTCGGCGTTCATGGCCTGGATGGTCGGGCGGAAGATGGTGCGCATACATTCGGCCGCGACTTCCGGCGTATAGTATGGGTTCGGGGCGATGGTGCCCATGCCGCCGGTGTTCAGGCCTTGGTCACCGTCGTGGGCGCGTTTGTGGTCCATCGACGAGACCATCGGGACAACCGTGTGTCCGTCAGTGAAGGTCAGGACGGAAACTTCTGGGCCGGTGAGGAATTCTTCGATGACGATTCGACTGCCACTTGCGCCGAAAATCCGATCCTCCATGAGGGAATGAATGGCAGCCCGTGCCTCGTCCCGCGTCTGCGCGATGAGGACGCCTTTGCCGAGCGCGAGGCCATCGGCTTTGATGACGGTGGGGAGCGGCGCGGTTTCAACGTAGGCCATGGCGTCGGCAGCGGAATCGAATACCTGGTATTCGGCCGTGGGAATATGGTATTTTTTCATCAGATTTTTGGCAAAAACTTTGCTGCCTTCGATGCGCGCGGCTTTGGCATCGGGGCCGAAGCAGGGGATGCCTTTGGCGGTGAGCGCATCAACGGCACCGAGCACGAGCGGATCATCCGGCGCAACAACGGCGTAGTCGATCGCGTGCGCGACAGCGAATTCGACGATGGCGTCGAGGTCGGTTGCACGAATGGGCACGCACTCCGCGTCCTGTGCCATGCCGCCGTTGCCCGGAAGTGCGTAGATTTTGGAGACATTGGGATTTTCACGCAGCTTGCGGATGATGGTATGTTCGCGTCCGCCGCTGCCCACAACCAGCAGGTTCATAAGGCTCCTCCTTTTGACAGGAAAATAAATTAAATTATGGGATATATTAGTGATGGAACAAACGCATATGTGTGAATGACATCACGATGCCGTATTTGTTGCAGGTTTCGATGACCTGATTGTCGCGGATGGAACCGCCTGGCTCGGCGATGTAGGACACGCCGGAGCGATGTGCGCGCTCGATATTGTCGCCAAACGGGAAAAACGCGTCCGATCCCAGGGAAACTCCGGTAATTTGCGATAAATATTCCTGCTTTTCCGCGTCAGTCAGCGGTTCCGGGCGTTCAGTGAAATAGCGCTGCCACACGCCGTCCGCGCAGACATCCTCTTCGTTGTGGTTGACGTAGCCGTCGATGACATTGTCGCGATCCGGACGGCCAAGTGTCGGCAAAAATGGGAGCGCGAGCGTCTTTGGATGCTGCCGCAGGTGCCAGGTATCGGCCTTGGAGCCGGCGAGGCGCGTGCAGTGAATGCGGGATTGTTGGCCGGCGCCGACGCCGATGGCCTGGCCGTCTTTCGCGTAGCAGACTGAATTGGACTGCGTGTATTTGAGTGTGATGAGCGCGAGGATCAGGTCGCGGCGTGCAGTGTCCGGCAGGTCGTGGTTTTCAGTGACAATTTCGTCCAGAAGAGTGTTGTCAATTTTGAATTCGTTGCGGCCTTGCTCAAATGTAATGCCAAAAACTTCCTTGTGTTCGATGGGTGCCGGAATGTAAGATTCGTCGATTTGTACGATGTTGTAGGTACCTTTGCGCTTGGATTTCAGCAATTCGAGCGCTTCCGGCGTGTAGCCCGGGGCAATGATGCCGTCGGAGACTTCGCGCTTGATGAGGCGGGCGGTGGTCGCGTCGCAGACATCACTCAGGGCGATCCAGTCGCCGAATGACGACATTCGGTCGGTGCCGCGCGCGCGGGCATAGGCGCATGCCAGCGGGGAGTCGTCCAGACCGTCAATGTCATCGACAAAACAGGCTTTTTTTAACGATTCTGGGAGTACCGTCCCGACTGCGGCCGAAGTGGGGCTGACGTGCTTGAATGAAGTGGCGCACGGCAAGCCGGTGGCCTGCTTCAATTCGCGCACCAGCTGCCAGCTGTTGAACGCATCCAAGAAATTGATGTAGCCCGGCCGGCCGCAGAGAATCGAGATCGGCAAGTCGCTGCCGTTTGTCATGAAGATTTGGGCCGGTTTTTGGTTGGGATTGCACCCATATTTTAGTTCAAATGATTTCATATTCCCATTCCTTTCAGCCGTGTTTGTTGATGAGGCGTTCTTCCGACGCACCCGTGCGGAGGTCGATGGTGCGAACGTAGAGCGAAATTTTGTTTTCAGCGTCAAGATTTGACCACAATTCGTCGGCAAATACGTCGATGGAATTGGGAATTTGGACGCGCTCCGGTTCGCCGCAGAAGGTGGGGAGGGGCGTGCCGTCGCCCTGATAAGTATGAATAAAATGGCCGACGCCGCACAGGGCTGGATATGCAAATGTGAACCGCGCGCAGGCCGAGCCTTCGGCGTCGGCGCTTTTCAGAATGGACATTTGATAGGAAAAATCCGACGCGCCAAAGGTCAGCAATCCACTGATACGCGGCGTCCAGTTCGGGTCGTCCGGCTCAAATGAACGGGTGGTCAGTGTTTCGGCAAAAGATTTTCCGGCGCGGAGACCGTCGTAAATGGTGTCAGTTTGGTCGCCGTTGGTCACAATGATCTGATTTTCCAGGGAACGAATAGCAGAATAGATAATTAATGACGGGTCTTGGACTTTGGACTCGTCATATGGACGCGTGACGAGGGTATCGCCTTGTTTGACGAACACACGGTTGCGGCTGTTTTCGCTGCGGCCCATGATGAAATAGGCGAACAGGGCACGCGTTCCGTCGGCGGTTTTGCCGATGACAATGCCGCGTCCAACATAGGGATTTCCGGCAATGCGCTCGGAAACGGGGGGCGTCGTAAATATGGACATTTTTGCGGTCCTCCTTTGAAAATCTCGGATGGATATCAGTGTGCGTCGCACAGCTTGGCGCAGATCATTTCAGTCGCTTGCGGAAGTAATTTCCATTCCGCTTCCTCCATGACGCGTCGTTGCAGCGTTTCGGGGGTGTCGTCGGGCTGAATTTCGACGGCTTTTTGGAGCAAAATGCGGCCGCCGTCTGGGATTTCGTTGACCAGATGGACGGTGGCACCGGTGACTTTGACACCGCGTGCCAATGCCGCTTCGTGAACGCGCAGTCCGTAAAACCCTTTTCCGCAAAATGATGGGATGAGTGAGGGATGGACATTCAGGATTCGATCGGGGTATCGGGCGGTGAAATCGGCACTCAGAATACTCATGAAACCGGCCAGGACGATGACATCAACGGAAAATTCAGTTAATTTCGCGCATATTTCATGTTCAAACTGCACTTGATTTGTGCAGGATTTACGTGCAACCACGACAGTTGGAATTTCGGCTTTTTTTGCGCGTTCCAATGCATAGGCGGTGGGTGTGCTGGACAGGACCAGGACGATTTGGCCGTGCGGGATGCGGTTGGCGCGTTCGGCATCGATCAATGCCTGTAAATTAGTACCGCCGCCGGAAACAAATACCGCAATTCGTGCGGGTGTTGTCAACACAAGATCACCTGCTCCTTCGATTCGACGATTTCGCCGAGGAAGTAGGCGTCCTCGCCTGCGGCTCGCAGGATTCGCAACGCTTCGTCAGCGTGATCCGGACTGATGATGACGCTCATACCAACGCCCATGTTGAATGTGTTGTACATATCTCGTTCCGGAATCCTTCCGGTTTTAGCAATTAAGTCAAACACGGGAAGAATGCGTACATTCTTTTTCTCAATGCAAACGCCCAACCCATCCGGGATGCTGCGTGGCATATTTTCATAAAATCCGCCGCCGGTAATGTGAGAAACACCCTTTACAGGGAGTTGCTCAAAGAGCGCCTGCATGGGTTTTACATAAATTTTGGTCGGAGTCAGCAGCGTTTCACCAAGCGATGCACCGCCAAATTCAGCGATGGGCGTGCGCAGATCGGCGTGATCGACGTCAAAAATGCGGCGTACCAGCGAAAATCCGTTGGAATGCACGCCGCTGGACGGGAGGGCGAGCATGACGTCGCCAGGGCGAATGGTGGAATGGTCAATGATTTTCGATTTATCGACGACGCCAACGGAAAATCCAGCCAAATCGTATTCGTCAACGGGATAAAAACCGGGCATTTCGGCCGTTTCGCCGCCCACGAGCGCCGATCCGGACTGGACGCAGCCCTCGGCGACGCCGGAAACGATTTGTGCGATTTTTTCCGGCACATTTTTGCCGCAAGCGATATAGTCCAGGAAAAACAACGGCTTTGCGCCACAGCATATGACATCATTGACACACATTGCAACGCAATCAATCCCAACAGTGTCGTGTTTATCCATAAGAAATGCCAATTTTAATTTGGTACCTACACCGTCGGTACCGGAAACGAGCACCGGCCGCGTCATGCCGGCGGTGTCCAGCTCGAACAGACCGCCGAACCCACCGATGCCGTCGCAAACGCCCGCGGTCAGCGTGCGGGCAATATGCGCTTTCATCAGCTCCACGGCCTTGTAGCCCGCCGTGATATCGACGCCGGCAGCCGCATAAGATGCAGATTGGGAATTAGAATGCATAAAATTCATCCTTTCTCAATGTCAAATTTCATTAGTCTTTGCCATTCCAACAATAGGTACACACGTCGCAGGCGTCAAGCCCAATGGCGTCCAAAATGCCGTCCAATGATTGGAATTCAAGGGAAGTGAGATGCAGCTGGTCGCAAATGGCTTGGCGGAGCGCTTTGCCGCGCGGCGTAGCACTGTCAGCGTATTCGTCGATGTGGGATTGGCCTTCGTCGCCTTCCAGGCTTTGAATGGTACGGCGCGCAATTAATTCCATTTCAGATGTACTGCGGGAGAAATTTAGGAATTTGCACCCATACATAATGGGCGGACAGGCGGAACGCATGTGGACTTCTTGGGCGCCGTTGGCATACAAAAATTCCACAGTTTCCCGCAATTGCGTGCCGCGGACGATAGAATCATCGACAAAAAGGAGTTTTTTCCCGTCAATCAATGCATGAACGGGAATTTGTTTCATTTTTGCGACCTGATTTCGGATTTCCTGGTGTGTCGGCATAAAGCTGCGCGGCCAAGTGGGGGTGTATTTGATGAAAGGGCGTGCATACGGCACATGGCTGGCGTTGGCGTAGCCGATGGCGTGCGGTACGCCGGAGTCCGGTACGCCGCAAACGTAATCGATGTCTTGGGCAATGCCAGTGGCGCGGTCGGTTTGCGCCAGGATTTCGCCGTTTTTCATACGCATCACTTCGACGTTGACGCCTTCATACACTGAGTTTGGGTAGCCATAATAAGTCCACAAAAAGGCACATATTTTCTTTTTTGGACTAGGAGCGGCGAGCACTTCGACTTCATCGGCGGTGATCCGAACGATTTCACCCGGTCCCAGTTCGCGCAGCGGCTGGTATCCCAATTTTTGCATTGCGAACGATTCAAATGTGACGCAATGTCCGTCATCGGAGCGCCCAAGGATGACGGGGAGGCGGCCGACTCGGTCGCGTGCTGCAATAAGCTCTCCCTTTTCGGTCAAAATCAGGATGGACGCTGTACCGTCGATGCGGTGCTGTGCAAATTGAATGCCTTCTGCGAAGGAACTTTTTTGGTTAATGAGTGCGGCAACCAGCTCGGTGTTATTGACCCGGCCGCCGGTCATGGCGGTAAAATGGCCGCCGCTGAATGCCAAATATTGCTCTACCAGGGCGTCGGCATTGTTGATAATGCCGACGGTCGCGATTGCATATGCGCCCAAGTTGGAACGGATAATCAAAGGCTGCGGATCGGTATCGCTGATGCAGCCAATGCAGGAATTTCCGCTCATTTGGGTAAGGTCTTTTTCAAATTTGGTACGAAACGGGGCATTTTCGATATGGTGTATGAACCGCTGAAACCCAATTTCCGGGGAGATACAGGCCATCCCGCCATTTCGGGTGCCGAGGTGCGAATGGTAATCAACACCAAAAAATACCGGGACAACGACATCAGAGTGCGCGGCAGCGCCAAAAAATCCACCCATAGTATCCTTCCTTTATAATATGAAAAAATGTTGCGAACGGATGGGAATTATTCGCCCATCAGGCGTTTCATCACTTCCTGGTATGCGTCTTCGACCCCGCCGAGGTCACGACGGAAACGGTCTTTGTCGAGTTTTTCGTTGGTGTCGGCGTCCCACAGACGGCAGGTGTCGGGCGAGATTTCGTCGGCCAAAACAATGGTATCATCGGACAGACGACCAAATTCCAGTTTGAAATCGACCAGTTTGATGTTCAAAGTGCGGAAGTAAGCAGTCAATACATTGTTGATGTGGAAAGAAAGCGTCTTAATTCGATCGATTTCTTCCTGTGTTGCCAATTTAAGTGCAAGCGCGTGATAGGAATTGAGCAGCGGATCGCCCAACTCATCATTTTTGTAGGAGAATTCGATGGTGGGTTGATCGAAAACGATGCCCTCCGGAACGCCGTAATGTTTGGCAAAAGAACCGGCAGAAATGTTGCGGATGATCACTTCCAGCGGAACGATGGAAACCTTTTTGACGACAGTATCACGGTCGCTGAGCTGTTTCACAAAATGGGTTGGAACGCCGTGTTTTTCCAATATTTGCATCAAAAAGTTGGACATTTTATTGTTGATGACGCCTTTCCCGGCGATGGTGCCTTTTTTCAAGCCGTTGAAGGCGGTTGCGTCGTCTTTGTAGGAAACAATGACCAGGTTCGGGTCGTCGGTCGCAAAGACTTTTTTGGCTTTGCCCTCGTACAACTGCGCTTTCTTTTCCATTGAAATTGACCTCCGTTAATAAAAATTTATGAGTATATTTTGAATAATCATACAGTATATAAGGTGAATCAATCAAGTTGTGCGGCCAGTGCGCGATCCTTTGCCAGCACAGCTTCGGCGGCTTCGGCGCGGCGGGCATCCAGTTTTGCTGCCAATTCATCGTCCGAAACGGCGAGAATTTGTGCGGCAAGCAACGCAGCATTGGCTGCACCGTCAATTCCGACGGTTGCGACGGGAATGCCGGGCGGCATCATCACGGTGGACAGCAGCGCATCCATGCCATCCAATACTTTTGATTTACATGGAACACCAATTACAGGCAGCGTTGTATTTGCGGCGAGTGCGCCGGCCAAGTGTGCGGCCATACCTGCGGCGGCGATCAACGCACCGAATCCATTGGCACGGGCGGTTGCTGCGAATACGCGGGCGTGTTCCGGCGTTCTATGCGCTGAATAAATATGCACTTCATACGGGACACCCAAACCGCGCAGCGTATCAATCGCCTTTTGGATGACGGGCAAGTCGCTGTCGCTGCCCATGACGATTCCGATTTTTTTCATCGCGGACTTCCTTTCAATATCATATTTGCCAATATCTTGGCAACCAAAAAGGGCAATCCTGTTCCGTTGCGAAACAGGATTGCCCAGACGGTCGGCATTCTGGAACGATGCGCAATGCTCCCTTGTGGTACTCCACGTTTCCGTCAGTTACAAAGCGTACGATTCAGTTCTGCATTCATTGTACCACACGGCGGGCTGTTTGTCAAGTCCGAATTCCGCGAAATTCGACGCGCGTTTTCTGAGCAAAATCACGAGTGTGAAAAAATGCAGAAAAATGCGCGAAATCTCTTTCTTTTTGCGCCGATTTATGATAAAATAAATACTGGTGTACCGCGGATTTGGGCCGAAAAGAACGGCGGCGCGTGCCAATTTGGGATGTCAAAATGTTGCACGAAAGGTTGAGTGATTTCGGATGCATACCGATGCATTTTCGGAAGGTGTTGAGCCGGGCGGGCTTCGCAATCAGAGCGAGATTCGGTTGCTGGTGTGCCATTTGTTGCGAAAAATTGATCGGCCGATGACCTCTGACGCGATTTTTGCGGCTGTGACGCAGGACGGGTTGGCCAATTATTTTGAAGTAGCTGATGCGCTGGAAGAACTAAGCAAGTCCGGCAGCATAGAGATGACCGAACAGGATTACCAAACAATATATGAACTAACAGAACAAGGGAAAATGGTAGCGGACACATTGGCACGCGATTTGCCGGTATCTGTGCGAATGCGCGCGGTACAGTCAGCGGCCGAACTGCAAACCCATTCGCGGCGGGAAAGCGAAAATGAGGTGGTTTTCGTGCCGCTGCGCGTCGGATATCTGGTCAAATGCCGAATTCCGGACGGCGACGGCGATTTGATGACGGTGGAGCTGCGCGTGCCCGACCGAGAGCAGGCCGACCGCGTGCGGCGGCGGTTTCTGCGCGATCCGGTGTCGTTCTACATGGTCGTTTCGGCGCTGCTGACGGGCGATTCGGTGATGCTGAACGGACTGCGCGACGGCATTTCGAAGTTTACGGCCGAGGAATAAATCCATAAAATGATCCGCGCGGTCGGACAGACTGTACGCGGACTATTTTTGTTCCGCGCCGGGCAATTGGGCGAGAAATGCGTCAGATTCTGCACGGCTGCGGAAGATATAGATGTTTTTTGTGGAATATTTTTGCAATAACGCCAAAACCTTTGGGCGGGATTGCACACGGTAATTGCGGACAAAATCCATAAATTCGGGATCCGCTTCGCCCGATTCAATCCACGGCAGATCCGGATGCGGGTGGCCGCGCCGTGCGCGAATGCCGTCGAGACAGACTTCCGTTGGGAAATCCAGAAAAAACACCGTATCACAGGCCGCCATGCGTTGTGCCATGGTGGCGCCGTAGTTGCCGTCGATGATCCAGAACGGCTGCGCCATCGCTTGGGAGAGGCGGGCATTAAATTCGCTGCGCGGGACGGTGGTGCGGTCGGCGTTCCAGTAAAGTTGGTCGAGATGGATGAGCGTCAGGCCAATTTTGGCGGACAATGCGCGCGCAAACGTGCTTTTGCCGCTGCCGGGGCAGCCGATGACCAAAACACGGCGCATCACAAGTAAATACGTTCCAATTCTGCAATTTCATCCATCCAGATGCGGGACGAGGCGTCCGACGGCATCCGCCAATCGCCGCGCGGCGACAAGGTGACGGAACCAACTTTGGGACCGTCCGGCATACAGGAACGCTTGAATTGCTGCGTGAAGAAGCGGCGCGTGAAGGTGCGCAGCCAGTGGAGAATGACGGCGTCACTGTAAATTTCTGAAAATGCCCGGCGGGCGAGACGGAAGATTTTGGACGGTGTGAAACCGAAGCGCAGCATATGGTACAGGAAAAAGTCGTGCAGCTCATAGGGACCGACCAAATCCTCGGTTTTTTGGGTCATTTCACCATGTTCATTGACGGGAAGCAGCTCAGGAGACACCGGAGTGTCCAAAATATCGCGCAGAATTTCCGATAATTCCCCTCCGAACCGGTTGGCTTCGTAGCGGACAATATAGCGGACAAGCGTTTTGGGAACGGACGTATTGACGCCGTACATGGACATATGGTCGCCGTTGTACGTCGCCCAGCCGAGCGCCAATTCCGACAGATCGCCGGTACCGATGACAAGGCCGCTGGTTTTATTCGCCAAATCCATCAGAACCTGGGTGCGCTCGCGGGCTTGGCTGTTTTCAAACGTAACATCCAGATTTTCCGGATCCTGTCCGATGTCCGCGAAGTGCTGCCGGACGGCCGCGGCGATGGGAATTTCGCGCAGCGTAACGCCCAGCTGTGTGCACATCGCGATGGCATTGCTTTTGGTACGGTGCGTTGTGCCAAAACAGGGCATTGTAACCGCTAAAATATCCTGGTGCGGACGGCCAAGAAGATCCATCGCGCGAACGGCAACGAGCAGCGCGAGCGTGCTGTCCAGTCCGCCGGAGATCCCGATGACGGCCGTGGCGGCGTGCGCGTGCGCCAGCCGTTTTTTCAGACCGTGGGATTGGATGTTGAGAATCGCTTCGGCACGCTGGTTGAGCGCCGCTTCGTCGTTCGGTACAAACGGATTGCGGGGGTAGGTGCGCGTGAGCACCGTCGCGCGCAGCGGCTGAGAAAAAGAGGTGCGGGGCATGGACGCGCCGTCCGAAGCAAATGTGGTATTTTTGCAGCGTTCATGAGCCAGACGTTGGACATCCAGCTCTGTAATCAACAAATTGCACGGCGTAAACGGCGGATTTTCGGCTAGGATTGTTCCATTTTCGGCAATCAAGTGATGCCGGGAGCAGACCATATCCTGCGTGGATTCCTCCGGTCCGGCGCTGGCGTACAGGTAGCCGCACAGCAGGCGCGCGGCAGTGGCCGATACCAACATTCGGCGGTAGTCGTCTTTGCCGATGGTTTCGTCCGAAGCCGACAGGTTGGCAATGACGGTTGCACCGGATTTTGCCAGAGATTCCGACGGCGGACAAGGTGCCCACAGATCCTCGCATAGTTCGACGCCCAGGCAAAATTCCGGCAATTCGGCACAGAAAAACAGTTGATCGGGCCGGAACGGGACGGATTCGCCGTCGATTTCAACGGTTTGCGGATGGGCTGCAAATGGCGCGCCAGAGGTGAATTGACGTTTTTCGTAGAATTCACCGTAGTTTGGAATATGAATTTTGGGCACAAGCCCCAGTATAC
This sequence comes from uncultured Eubacteriales bacterium, assembly GCA_905198155.1. Classification (GTDB taxonomy): domain Bacteria; phylum Bacillota; class Clostridia; order Oscillospirales; family Acutalibacteraceae; genus RGIG4076. The sequence continues at coordinate 20,939 of CAJKBQ010000009.1, read as the reverse complement.
GACCATTATGGAGCACAGCCGCGCAGTTATACAGTTTTCCGTCGAGCAAAAACGGCAGGCCGACCAGCACGACTGGGAATTTTCCGGCGGTGAATTGCCGCAATTCCGTCAACGCGGCGCGTGCCGACGATTGCAGGCGCTGGGAAAAGAATAAATCGCCGCATGTGTACCCGGTGATGCACAATTCCGGGAGAACCAGCAAATTTACACCGGCGGCATCCGCTTCGGTGATTCGGGCCTTGATTTCCTGCACGTTGGCCACGACGTCTGCCACCGTTGTCGCAACGGAACCGGCCGCGACTTTGACAAACCCATCATTCATAATATCGTTCCTTCCTTTTGTGCCCGCGCGGTCAGCCTTCGTTTTCGACGCCGCCGTCTTCAAAGAAGGTTTGGTACCAATGGTCGTATGCGTTGGTGGTGGGCAGATTGCTCAGATCGAGTGTTGAAAAAACTTCCGGAAGTTCCAATTCAAAGAAATACATATTCTCTTTTTTGTCGATCATGTAGACTTTCAGGTGCGGTTTCCCGCTTAATTCCGGATGAAACAGCAGAGTGTCGTCCGGGGTATCGCTTTGGTAAATTTGAAAAAGCAGCGGCTGGAGCGCGCCGGAGGTGTCCACAATATAGGCCACGGCGGCCGGAACGCCGGCATCGGTCAGCGTTTGATCGCGCAGCAGCTGCCCCATAAAGTTGCAGATCTCAATGTTCTTGTTGCACGAAGTCATCATATAGAAGCTCAGGTACGAATCGGCGAGTTCGACGTTGGAAATGCCGCCGGTGGCATCTTTGCGGGAATCGCAGTCCGCAAGCTGCTTTTCGCCGGTGTACAGCGCGCGAAAATCGGCGACAGACAGCTGTACGCCGGACATTTGAAAGGCCAGCGGATCCTTTTTGCAGCCGGACGCGCTCGCGATCAGCAATGCAATCAAAAATGGGAAAATAACAAATTTGATCTTTTTCATGATATCAACCCTTTCCGGATAAAACATTCCCATTTAGGAATCCGTGTACGAATAAACTTCTTCACATTCAAAGTATCTGACCTCGATTTGCGGGTAGGTTTCTGCCAGCTGCGCGGCCGTCAGGCGCATCCCGTCGCGCTCGGAGCCTTCGTGCCCCAGCACGAGCAATGCTTTTCTGTAACCGAGTTGGGCGGCGTCGCGCACATATTCGGCGACGGACCACTCGCAGGTTTCGCCGGTCAGCACGATTTCGCAGTCGTCTTTTTTCAATTCTTCGAACACACCCGGCGGGGTGCCGAACATCCCGCAGATTTGCGTGCAGTATGCGTCGGCGGCGCCGGCGATGCGAATGTGCGACAATCCAAGGCTCTTTTCCAATATATACGCCAATTGACGCGGCGTCATCGGCTGGCGCAGGCGGATGTACACTTTGCTCAGGTCGGAGGTGTAGCGGGCGCTGCCGGGCAGACCCATTGCTTTGACCATTCCGGCGCAGATGGTGTCGGGCCGGGTGGCGTGCGCGTGGTCGTGGTAGCGGTAAACGGCCATTTCGCTGGAAACGAGCATAATGCGCTTTTCGGTCTCGATCTGTTCACGGGAGTGGCGGTCTTCGTGGTTGTAAAAAAGTGGTTCATGCACGATGAGCAGCTGCGCGCCCCAATCGCGTGCGTCCCGAATGACTTCCGGCGTGGCGAACATGGTGACGGCGATTCGCGAAACTTCAACTTCCGGGTCGCCAATTTTGCATGTATCTACCGTTTCGCCTTTGTACGAGGAACGTCCGTACAATTCTTCCATAATTTCTCTGGCTTTCATTTGCGTCTCATCTGCTCCTTTTCGGCTCACTGCGCAGGAATCACGCGAAGCGAATGAACCATCTGTATGATATTTTATTATAAACCAAATCGCGCAGTACGTCAATAGAAAAGCGGAAAAATGTCGGGTTCACGCAGATTGCGCGGGAAAATTCGTGAATGTTTACGAATCTGTCACCATTTTTCACCGAAAATAGCGTATAATAAAAAGAAAGCCAAACAAAAGAACGAAGAGCTTCGGGTTTTAAAAGGAGGCAGGGACATTGAATGTCCGTTTTTTGGGCGCTGCGCATGAAGTGACCGGCTCCTGCACGTTGGTAGAAACGAGCGGAAAATACATTATGATCGACTGCGGAATGGAGCAGGGAGACGATTTGTACCAAAATATGGAGTGGCCAATCGCGCCCGGCGAGGTAGACGCGGTGCTGCTGACGCACGCGCACATCGACCATTCCGGCCAAATTCCGGCGCTGGTGGCGCGCGGATTTTCAGGTTCCATTTATGCGACGGGCGCAACGGTTCGGTTGTGCGATGTAATGTTGCGCGATTCGGCACATATTCAGGAATTTGAAGCGGAATGGCGCAACCGGAAGGCAAAACGTGCCGGACAGGCGCCGTTCGTGCCGGCATACACGGTGGACGATGCGGTGCGGGCGATGCAGCACTTTGTGCCATGCGCGTGCCGCGAAGAAGTCGAGATTCTGCCCGGCGTGCGCGCCCGGTTTTACGACGCCGGCCATTTGCTGGGTTCGGCGAGCATTTTGTTGTGCGTCGAGGAAAACGGCGAAACGCAGTCGGTTTTGTTCAGCGGCGATTTGGGCAACCACACGCGGCCGTTGATTCGCGACGCGGATCAGCCGGAGGGCGGCGACTATGTGGTGATTGAATCCACATACGGCGACCGACTGCACGGTCCGCGGCCGGATTATGCGGCGCAGCTGACGCAGGTGCTTCAAAAGACGTTCGACCGCGGCGGCAACGTGGTGATTCCGGCGTTTGCGGTGGGACGCACGCAGGAATTGCTGTACATGCTGCGGGAAATCAAGAGCAGCGGCGCAGTCACCGGACATGATCGTTTTCCGGTATATGTGGATAGCCCGTTGGCGGTGGAAACCACGCAGATATACAGCAGGGACATGGAAGAATATTACGATTCTGAGACCATTGAATTGGTAAATCAGGGAATTAACCCGATCACATTTCCGGACTTAATATGCGCCGTTTCAAGCGACGAATCGAAGCAAATCAACAGCGATACGCGCCCCAAAGTGATTATTTCTGCCAGCGGAATGTGCAATGCCGGGCGGATCCGGCACCACTTGAAGCACAATTTGTGGCGGCCGGAGTGCACAATCCTGTTTGTCGGATACCAGGCAGAAGGTACTTTGGGTCGGTCATTGATCGATGGTGCGGCGGAGGTAAAGCTGTTTGGCGAGCCGATTCAGGTTCGCGCGCATCTGGAAACCGTGCAGGGGATCAGCGGACACGCGGACCAAGCGATGCTGCTGGATTGGCTCCGGCGGATGACACACCGCCCACGGACGGTTTTTGTCAATCATGGAAATGACACAGTATGCGACATTTTTGCAAAGAAAATTACGGATGATTTGGGAATTAAATCGGAAGCGCCGTACAATGGCGCGGCGTATGACCTGACGACCGGGGCATTGATTGCAGAAGGAAATCGGATTCGCCGCACGGCGGCAGAATCGGTGACGGCGCAGAAATCGCGCGGTTCGACGGTGTATACGCGGCTGGTTCAGGCGGGCGAACGGCTGATGGCCGTGATCCGACGCAATCAGGAAGGCGCAAACAAAGATTTGGCGCGGTTTGCCGATCAAGTATTGTCCTTGTGCGAAAAATGGGATCGGTAAACCGATGGTCTGAACGCAAACCGAACATCATATACATGGATACCAGATCCAAACGGGAGAAAGCACAGGGGGAAAGACATGGAACTCGAATTGCAAACAATCAATGCGCGCGCCGCGGAAGCGCCCGCCTGCTTTGTGGCGGACGAGGAACGCCGGTACAATGCCGAATTGGCGCAGCTGGCCGCATCGTTGGCATCGTCGCCCGAAACGCGGGTGCTGCTGCTGGCAGGCCCCAGCAGTTCCGGCAAAACGACGACGGCCAATCTGCTGGCGGATCGGCTGACGGCGATGGCGCATCCGTGCGCGGTGGTGTCTCTTGATAATTTTTACCGGAATCGGGATGAAAGTTACCCGAAAAATCCGGATGGCACGTTCGATTACGAAAATGTAACGGCGCTGAATGTGCCATTGATTGCGGAATGTTTGCAGCACGTCATCGCGCGCCGCGATTGCTGGCTGCCGCGGTACGACTTCAAAACGTCGTTGCGGACGGATCGGGCGCAGCGGCTTCCGGCGCAGGAAAACGGGCTGGTAATTGTGGAAGGGCTGCACGCAATGAATCCGGTGATTAGTGAATCACTGCCAAAATTTGCAATTTGCAATGTTTTCGTCAGCGTTTCAACGAATATTAACGAAAATGGCGTGCGAATTTTATCAGGACGTAAAATCCGGTTTTTGCGGCGAATGGTGCGCGATGCGCTGTACCGCGGCGCATCGGTGGCGCACACGCTTTCGCTGTGGCCAAATGTTTTGGCCGGGGAGGATCGGTATTTATACCCGTACAAATCGCGCGCCGATGTGGCGTTTGACACATTTCATCGGTACGAAGTGGGCGTGCTGGCACATTATGCACGCGGATTTGCACCCAATGTAATTGGCAGTGAATTTTTGGATTATGTGATGAACGGCGCATCAAAGTTTTGTGCGGTGGATCCGGAACTGGTACCGCAGGATTCGCTGATTCGGGAATTTATACCTGGCGGAATTTACGAGCACATCTATTAAAATGGGAATTTTGAACGGAAAAGAGGAATGAAGTATGGAATTAAATCGCAGAAAATCCGGCGTTTTGCTGCACATTTCGTCGTTGATGGGGCCGTATGGAATCGGAACATTTGGGCGGCACGCGCGGCGATTTGTCGATTTTTTGCAGGAAAGCGGCTTCCATGCGTGGCAAGTGCTTCCGTTCACGGGAATCGATTGCTGCAATTCGCCATATAAAAGCGACAGCGCGTTTGCCGGAAATGAGCTGTTTTTGGATCCGGAAACGCTTTGGACACAGGGATTGCTGACGGATGCGGAGCGCGATGCATGCCGGTGCGCGGTGGATTATGCGGTGGACTACGCTTGGGTGCGGGCGTCGCGCGAGAAAATGATCGATCAAATTTGGGAAAAAGCGAAGAAAAAACCGGAAACAGCCGATCAAATTGCACAATTTCGCGCAGAAAATCCAGAAATTGCCGATTATGCGCTGTACCGCGTTTTGAAAGCGCAATTCGGCTCTGATTGGCCGGACTGGCCGGTGGAAGCACTGCGCCGCCATGATCCGGCAGCGGTGGCGCAGGCCGGCCGGACATATGGCGACGCAGTGAATCGGATTTTGTTCGCGCAAATGCAGTTTTCGATGCAATGGGCGGCGGTTCGGGCATATGCCAATGCGTGTGATGTGGAGATTATTGGAGATCTTCCGTTTTATTTGGCATTGGAAAGCGCCGACGTGTGGGCCAATTCGACGCTGTTTGAATTGGATGAACGCGGCAATCCGGCGCGTGTTGCCGGGGTTCCGCCGGATTATTTTTCGGAAACAGGACAAAAATGGGGCAATCCGTTGTATCGGTGGGACCGAATGCGCACCGACCATTTTGCCTGGTGGCGGCGGCGGATGCAATATGCGTTGAAGCTGTTCGACCGCGTCCGCATCGACCATTTTCGCGCATTCAGCGCGTATTGGGCAGTGCCGGCCGAAGCGGAAACCGCACAATCCGGGACGTGGGAGCCAGGTGTCGGAATGGAATTTTTCCGTGAAATGGGCGGATTGTTGACGCCGGAAAATGTCATTGCGGAGGATTTGGGGGTGCAGGATGAGGCGCTCCACCGATTGCTGCATGAATGTGGACTTCCGGGGATGCGCGTGCTGCAATTTGGATTTTTGGGCGATGGGGACGACATGAATTTGCCGCATCGGTATGCAGAAAATCTGGTTGCGTATAGCGGAACACATGACAATAATACCCTGTTGGCATATTTATGGGAGTTGACGCCGGAACGACGTGCGCGTTGTTTGAAATATTGTGGATTTGACGGAACCGATTGGCAGAGCGGCGGAGCGGAAAATCCGGCCATTCATGCGGTGCTGCGCACACTGTGGGGCAGTCATGCCAAGCTGGCGATTGCACCGATTCAGGATTTGTGTGGATTCGGACGCGACACACGCATGAATCAGCCGGGAATTGCCGAACGAAATTGGACATTCCGCTTGACGGAAAGCGCATTTGCGTCGATTGACCGCGTGTATTTGCGCGAATTGAATGCGTTATACTGTCGATAAACAAGGTTTCGTGGATGTTGCGCAATTGTTCGATTTTTGCAGGAAGAATTTCGGACGGTTTTCCGGATTTCTTTCTGCAAAAGACTTGACAGAACCACCTGAAAAATGCTATAATACAAGTACAGAGGAAAACGGCTTCGTTTTTCATTGAAAATTTTGACAAAGGATGTGCGAATGAATATGGTCAATCTGATTGTGGGACCCAAAGGGTGCGGGAAAACCAAAAAATTCATCGAGTTGACAAATAATGCAGCGGCGGAAAACCCGAATTGCGTTGTGTGCATTGAAAAAGGATCGATCTCGACGTTCTCCGTATCATACAACGCGCGGCTGATCGACATTGACGAATTCGATAAAATCAATACTTACGGTGAATTTTATGCGTTTTTGTGCGGACTGATTTCCGGCAACTACGACATTCACGAAATTTTCATCGATGCCGTGCTGCGGATTTGCGGTCGGAATATGGAAGAGTTCTGCCGGTTTGTGATCGAACTGGATAAGTTCTCCAAGGCACATAATGTAAACTTCACGCTGACGGTGTCCTGCAACCGCGACGATATTCCGGGCGATGCACTGGAAATTGTCAAAGACTTGGTTGTGCTGGGCTAATTGATTCGTGAAATAACAACATACCGTTTTGCAGTACCTGCGAAACGGTATGTTTTTTGTTGAAGTATGTGGATTTAGTTGTGCGCACGCTGTGCAAACAGACAGCAGATCATTCCAATTAACGTGATGAAAAGCCATGAGATGATGGTAGCCGACCATCCAAATTGGTCGGAAATGAGCGCAATTCCATAAGTTGAAAGCGCACTGCCAACATATGTTGCGGCGTTGAGGGCTCCGGATATGGCAGACACACGGCCGGAATTGGAAAAACGAGCAGGGACGCGTGTGGTCAGGATGAAGTTGACCCCGTGCATGGCGCCACACAGGCAGGCCATTTCCAGCAAGTTGACCAATATGGATCCGGGCAGAAAAAGAAGTGCGGCTGTGCTGACGGCGCCGATGGCAAAGCAGATGGCAGCGGCAGACATTTCCTGCGGAACGCGGCGGGAAAGCCGCGTGGCAGCGAACAGACTAAGAACGGAAAAAATAGGAAGAATGGTGCCGGACAAAATGGCGGACGAGGGGGCCAGATGAAACTGGTCGGCGATATATGCGGGAACCCAGGTCTGCACGCCATCCCGCAGCATTCCCTGCGATATGATGGCAAAAAAGATCAAAACAAGCGCAACAGTCGAAAACGGCGGATGATATGCAGTCGAATTCGAATTGTTATTACAAGTGGGATTATTCTCAATCGCAGGATTTGACGGCGATTTCAGAAGTTTTCCAGCAAAAATAAGCCATAGCAGGAATATAACGCCAGCCGATGCCGCACAAATCGTGAAGGTTAGCTGCCAGCCGGAAGCGCGGATACACAGCGGCGCGATGATGTAGATCAGAACGGTGGCCATGTTGCCGCCCACCGAAACGGACAGGACGGCCTGGCGGTATTGCGCGGCATCCAGGTGTTCTGCCAATGCGCGCACCATGGGCGGCCAGAGCATGGCTTGGAAAAATCCGTTAATCCACCACGCCGCGACGATGAGTGTGACGGACTGGGTGCCGGCGACGATCGCGTTGCAGATCGTTGTGCCGCCAAGCCCGATGCCAATCAGAATATGCGGGGAAAAATGGTCGCCCAGTAATCCGCTTCCAACCTGGCCGATGCCATATGTGATGAAAATTCCGGTGACCGCCAGTGCAATGGAACGTTGCTGTACCTGCAAAGACTGTGCCATTTCTGTTAACGAAACCGCAAGGTCATATCGCGTCAGATATCCAATAAAATACACGGCTGTACACAATGCAGTCAATAGAAAGTGTGTTTTTTTCCTCATATGTGGGAACCTCTCGAAACAATAGGATTATGATTTGGCCACCGTAAGCGGAAGGTGCTGCTGAAACAGTGCGGCGCTGTCCGCCGGAAAGGCGGAATCGGTAATGATTTGGCCAACATCGCGCAGCGGGCAGAGCTGAACCGGCGCGGCAATAGAAAATTTGGATGAATCTGCCAACAGTACCGTTTCATCCGCATGAGCCATCATAGCGCGCTGAACATCCATCAAATCTTCCAGAAAATCACAGGCGCCGTCCCGCAAGGAAATGGATGCGGGACACAAAAATGCCCAGGATGCGTGATATCTTGAAAAAAACGCCTGTGCAGCAGCTCCATAGAACGCCTGTTCGGACGGCATATATCGGCCGCCCGAAAGATATACGGAAAAATCAGGCTGTTGGGCTAAGCAGGTCATGACTTCGATGGAATAGGTTGCAATCGACAGTTTGTGGAATTTTTTACATAAAACTTCTGCAAAAACCAATGCAGTAGAGCCGCTGTCGAGGAAAATCCAATCGTCTTCGTGGATCAGCTGCGCAGCCGCTTCCGCAATTTGACGTTTTTCTGTGATATGCTCTTGACGACGCGCCGACAGATCCACGAAAAGCTGCGGCCGATGAATCGCGACCGCGCCGCCGTGTACGCGGCGCAGGATACCTTGTTGTTCCAATTGAGATAAATCACGGCGCACCGTCTCAATCGAAACGTTGAATCGCCGCATGAGATCCGGAACCGTCACCGATGGCTGGGATTGCAGTAAAGAAGAAATAATTTCATATCGTTCATTTGCAAACAAGTACAATCAACTCCACACAAACGCATTTTCATTTATTATACTCCTTTTTGGACGGTTGTCAAGCCTTTTTACGTTTTTTGCACGCAAATTTTGGACTTGACATGAACGCGCAGGTGTGTTATGATAAAGCAGAAAACAAACTTACCCGTTGTATTTTGAAGGGGGCGTACGCATGAACATTTGCGTTTACGGGGCGGCAAGCGATGAAATTGCGCCGATTTATATCCAGCAGACGGAAAAACTGGGAGAATTGATCGCGCAAAATGGGTATGGACTGGTCTTTGGCGCAGGCGCGCATGGACTGATGGGCGCAGCTGCACGCGGCGCATACGCAAAGGACGGCCAAATTATTGGCATTGTGCCGCGATTTTTCCAGTCCGACGGGATTATTTTCGCGAATTGTACGGCGCTCCATCGTACAGATACGATGCGGGAGCGCAAACAGCAAATGGAAGCGCTTGCAGACGCCTTTGTGATGGTGCCCGGTGGGATTGGCACGTTCGAGGAATTTTTTGAGATTTTAACATTAAAACAATTGGGCAGGCACAACAAGCCCATCGCGGTTCTGAATATCAACGGGTACTATGATCCGCTGCGCGCAATGTTGGAACACGCAGTCGCCGAAGGGTTTTTACGGGCACAATGTTTTACATTATTCCACTTTTGCCGAACACCAGAAGAGGTGCTGAAAGCTGTGACGGCCGCACAAGGGCCGGCAATCCCACAGAAATTGGTATAAAAAGAGGCCATCCGGTACTGGATGGCCTCTTTTGGGATTTGATTTTACAGTTCTGCGTCGCTCCGGCGATTTTCGCGAATGATGTAGAGCAACAACAGGATTTGAGACAGCAGGTGAAGTACGTCGAGCACGATTCCAAATTGTTTGCTTTTGATGAAACTACAAATTTGCGGCTTTTTTGCCTTAATTTTCTGGCAAATGCAGCTCCAATACGAAGAAAACTTTTTCAGCAATTCCCAGAAACATGGCACCAATTGATGGTCAATGGTACCTTTTACCACGGTTGAAAGATCATCCATAAATATTCCTCCTTATTTGTGGTGATGTGGATACGATTGGATTTCCGCATAAAAACAATATTTCCAACAGGATTCCCATTATCGTGCGAAAAATTCGCTTAGAGACGAATTTCCAATATTACCATGCCATACGGCTCAATTTCAATGGATTTTGCATCTGCAATTCCCAATACGGTGCGGGTGTAGCTGCCGCTGGACAGCGTGTAGGATGTGCGCTGCGTTTCCGGAGAATAGTTGATTGCGGCGACCCACGCCGTGCCATCGTTTTGGGGATGAACTGTGATCCCGACTTGTATATTTTCACGACGAACCAGCAAGGGCATACGGGCGGCCAGTTGATGATAAAAGCGCATATAACGGTCGTCCACCGTACCCTTGGCTTCGGAAAAATCTTTTTCCACCGGGACGGTACAAAACAGCATTTTTCCTTTTCCATAGCAAAATTCGGTGAGTACCGGGTTCCCATCCGACTCGGTTTGCAGCACTTCTGCGCCGATGGATTTCAGCGTCAAACGCGTTTCGGCCGGATAGGCGATACCGTCGGAAATCAGCGCGCCATCGCGCATGGAATGGGTTTGCAGTTCCAATCCAAAGTAACGGTCGAGTCCGCTCAGCACCAGGTTTTTGTCGTATGTTAAGAGCAGGGTTGCTCCTGCGGCGACCTTCTCGGCCAGTTTCCGGAATGCGTGTCCGGGAATGGGTTCGGAAACCGACGGGAGGATGTATACCGGCGCGTCCGGGATGTTGTGCATATTGCAATAGATCAGGTTGAAACCGGCTTGTTTGGACAAAACGTAACTGCCCAAGACGTTCCGCCAGTCGTTGGAACCGCCTGCCAAAACGCACACTGCGTCGGTTTGTGCTTTCGGAATGGTGCCGCCCAATGCATCGATGGTTTCCCGCACCAAACGGAAAGATTTTGCAACCGGCTTCTCAGATTTGTCATTTTCGAGCATTCCCAATTCCCGTTCCAACGGACACCAATCGTATGGGGGATAGGCCAGATTGGACTGCTCGTGGGCGCACCACCACATAAACCCAGTCATGCCATTGACCCAGGCCGAGTAGGCGTTGACCTTTGCGTATCCGGCTGAAATTTCTTTGGAACAAACAAAATTGCCGAGCGTGCCGACCTCTTCGATCAGACAAGGTTTCCCGGTAACGCCCTCATTTGCCTTTGCTTCCGCAACCGCGTGCAGCAATCCGCGCATACTGGTCAATGGTTCGTGATCGGCGTATGGTGAAAATTTCACATATGGGTGAACCGTGGTGACGTCGAACATATCGTGCCGCAGGTAGAGCTCGTCGGAACCGCATGTGCGCAAGGGGTGCATATCCTCCATGATGGGGCGGCTCGGGTCGATCGCGCGAATCGAATTGTACATCATCAATGCCCAATTGGCGCGCTCCATGGGGGAGGCTGGCGCCGTGCAGTCGGTCTCGTTGCCGGAAGTCCAACCGACGATGACTGCACGGTCCCGGAATCGGCGGACAAACTCCCGGACAAAGCGCATTTCGTAATAAATCGCGGTGGGATCGGTCAAAACGTTGCGGCCTTCCAGCAAACGCGGGACAAACATTCGGCCGCTCATCCAGCCGGTCAGGAGTCCGACGCACACATGCAGGCCATGTTTTTCCGCCAAATCCAGCACGATGGAGAATCGGTTGAGCATCGTTTCGTCCAATCCGGCAAAGGAAACGGAATCTGCTCCGAGCGTCTTTTCATCCATGAATCGGACTTCGTGCTCCGACCCGCCGCCGGCGTACAGCTGCTGAATCGGCTGAAAATCCGGCCACAGCGGGAATAAACGAACAACATCCAATTTCATTTTTGCTAAATGCTGGAAGTCATCGTCGATCGTTTCCGGTGAAAATTGCGTCCACATCCGGATCCCGGCATTTGACGCCCAGTAATTTACACCTGTAATAAATCCATCTTTTAACATAAACGCACCTCGTTTTATTCAGATATTTGCAGCACCTGGCGCTGCAATGTTTCGCCATTGGAGTCGGTAAAACAAATTTCGGCAGTTTTGGGGTTTAGCGTGATGGCCATGCCAACAAAATATGCAGAACCATCCGCATTGTGCTGCGGCTTTGAGCCAACCAATACAGGGCAAGGTTGCCCAATATCGTCATATTCACTGCCGGGCATACTGATAAAATATTCATGCACATGGCCACACAAAATCAGCTGCGGATGCACGGTATCACGAAGCACTTTTGCCCATTGCGAATAGCGTTCCACTTCGATGCCGAATGGGCGATTCCCAAAAGAATCCTCTTCATCGGAAATATGTGTAAATGGTATATGCGAAATAATTAACCGGTAATCAACCCCAGGCGCTGCATAGGTGTGGGAGGAATCGGCGATTTTACCACAAAAATCCGCTGTTTCGCGCACACGGAAAGGTTCGCAGCAAATGGTTCCGCCATATTCTGGGTGATTGTCCCGTTTGTCCTCGGCGCAATCCAACAGATAGCCCCAAATGCACCCTACTCGGAAATCATAATACGATTTTCCGTTTTCGTTCGGCGTATATTCCGCCAGATTTTCGGCATACGCACCGCGTAAATCGTGATTTCCACGTGAAAAAATTACAGGGATTTGGCCGCCCGTCACAATCGATGCAATTTGGTATGCAAGGCAAATATGCTCAATACTGCCACTATGATTTGCGATATCTCCATTCAGGATCAGCAAATCGAGCGCATCACCAAAATATTGCGCGGCCGCCACAGACTCTACAACGATGCCGTGCGTGTCGGCAAGCTGATAGATATGAATATTTTCTCGCTTTTTCACCGGCCGAAATGAATATTCGTGCGCAACCGGTTCTCCCATTTTCGGAAAATATGGCTTGCGATCAATGGATTTGCGATACACAACCGTGTACGATTCCGCCGCATCCAGCACATTCATTGGAACAATGACACGGTGAACGCGAACCGCTGATCGCAGGACGCCGTTGGATTCATCGTAGAATTTTTGGGATCCGATTACAACCCACAAAATCATATCCGATTTTACAGGTAATATGATATGATAATTTGTACCGACTGCACATACAGCCGGATGACAGACCCATTCCGGGTCGCAATATGTGTCAATCATGAAAGCCCCCCTCGCTTGTCCAGCTCTTCTTCATTATTATAGCATGATTTTTGCAAAAAGGAAATAGCTTATCATATATTTTTCTGTTTTTTCCGCGGATTTGCTTGATTTTTTTCGGGAAGTATGGTATACTTGTATCCATATAAATGGATCTGACGGTTTTACGCCGCATTATATTGAAAGGATTTTATGAAATGCGAATGGTCATTAAGGTCGGGACATCCACGTTGGCCTACCCCAACGGATGTTTAAATATCCGGCGTGTGGAAACTTTATGCAAGGTTTTGAGCGATTTGAAGAATTCCGGGCACGAAATTTTGTTGGTTTCCTCCGGCGCAATCGGAATGGGCGTTGGGAAATTGTCGCTGAAAGCGCGCCCTGCGGATATCCCAGGAAAACAGGCCGCAGCCGCGGTGGGGCAGTGCGAATTGATGTATACATACGATCGGCTTTTCTCCCAATATAACCACACTGTTGCACAAATTCTAATTACAGGAAGCGATATGCGGGATCCGGATCGAAGTGCCAACTTCCGCAACACGCTGCTTCGATTGCTGGAATTGGATGTAATGCCAATTATTAATGAAAATGACACCATCGCGACGGAAGAAATTATGGTTGGCGATAATGACACGCTGTCGGCGCTGGTTGCAGTGGATGCAGATGCGCAATTGTTGGTGCTACTGTCTGATATTGACGGCCTTTATACAGATGATCCGCATCAAAACCCGTACGCGCAACGAATTCCGATTGTAACCGCGCTTACGGACGAGATTTTGTCATATGCCGGCGGAAAAGGCTCCGAATTGGGAACCGGCGGGATGCGAACAAAGCTGCGCGCGGCACAAATTAGCACGGAGGCCGGGTGCGATATGGCAATTTTGAATGGAAATAATCCGGAATTATTGTATGATTTGATCGACGGAAAAACCGTTGGAACAAAATTTTTGCGGAAAGACAAAGAAAAGGAGGGGGCACTCCATGCGTAGTACAATGGAAATTTTGGAAACCGCCGCGAAACAGCGTGCGGACGTCATTACAGAAAAGCAAAAAAATGACACCCTAAACGCCATGGCGGACGCACTTGAAGCACAGATTCCCCATATTTTAGCGGAAAACGCACTGGACATGCGCGACGCGACATCCATTTCCGCGGTCATGCGCGACCGGTTGGCGCTCAACGAAACCCGCATTCGCGCGATGGCGGATGGGGTGCGCGCCGTAGCGCAGCTGCCGGATCCGGTGGGTCGCGTGCTGCGCTCAATTGAGCGCTCGAACGGTCTCAAAATTGAGAAGGTTGCCGTTCCGCTCGGAGTTGTTGCCATTATTTACGAAAGTCGCCCCAATGTGACGTCTGATGCCGCCGCTTTGGCGCTGAAAAGCGGAAATGTGTGTATATTACGGAGCGGCCGCGCAGCACTTCGCAGTTCGGCGGCCATCGTGCATGCGCTCCAAATGGGGCTGAAAAAAGCTGGATTATCCGAAAATCGCGTGCAATTAGTAGAAGATCCGACGCACGAAAGCGCCCACGCCCTGATGACGGCCAACGGATTGGTAGACCTGCTGATTCCGCGCGGCGGCGCCGGACTGATTCGCACCTGTGTGGAGCAGGCGACCGTTCCATGCATTGAGACTGGTACAGGAATTTGCCATATTTATGTGGATGAAAACGCAGATATTGCACAAGCTCTACAAATTATTGAAAATGCAAAAACCAGTCGACCCTCCGTATGCAATGCCATGGAAGTGTGTTTGGTAAATGCTGCGATTGCACAGGACTTCTTGCCACAGCTGCAAAGTCGGCTGGTGGATGAGCGAATTGCAAACGGGAACCCGCCGGTGGAATTGCATTTGGATGCACGCGCTGCGGAAATAATCGATGGCGTGCCGGCGTCCGATACGGATTTTGACACGGAATTCCTGGATTATAAGATGGCGGTAAAGATTGTGGATAACCTGGATGAAGCGATTGCACATATATCGAAGCATTCTACGCACCATAGCGACGCAATTCTGACGCAAAATGAAGCAAATGCGGCACAATTTGTTGCAAAAGTGGATAGCGCAGCAGTGTATGTGAATGCGTCTACGCGGTTTACGGATGGTGGAGAATTTGGTCTGGGCTGTGAAATGGGCATTTCGACACAGAAACTTCATGCCCGCGGACCGATGGGACTGGAGGAACTCACAACATACAAATATGTGATTCATGGAAATGGGCAAATTCGTTAATAGTTGGTAAATGGAGGGTTTGCAATGAAAATCGGATTCATTGGCTGTGGAAATATGGGGGGGGCGCTGCTGAAAGCAGCGGTGGCCGCTGGGTATCAAGCAGAAATTCTGGCATCGGACCGTGATCCTGCGCGTGCAGCTGCACTTGGTGTGCAGCCTGCTTCCAATGTTGAAATTGCGAAATGTGCAGATTATATCTTTTTAGGTGTAAAGCCCCAAGTCTTGGATAGTGTATTGGCGGAAATTCACCCCATTTTAGAGAGTCGATCCACACGATTTGTGTTGATTTCAATGGCAGCAGCAGTCGGAATTGCCCATATATGTGCGCAATTGGGTTCCGAATATCCTGTCCTCCGGATCATGCCAAATATGCCCGCATCGGTCGGGGCAGGCATGATCCTGTTTGACGCAAATCCGTTGGTAGCACCGGAAGAAATCACGGAATTCCAATCCATTTTAGGGGAATCCGGAATCCTGGATCGGCTGCCGGAACGACTGATTGATGCTGGCTGCGCACTTTCCGGCTGTGGACCAGCTTATGTATATTTATTCGCCGAAGCAATGGCCGATGGCGGCGTAGAATGCGGGCTGCCGCGCGACAAAGCGGCGCTGTATGCGGCGCAAACTTTGATGGGTGCTGCAAAAATGTTGCTGTCCGGCGGACAGCCGGGTGCTTTGAAAGATGCCGTATGCAGTCCCGGAGGCACAACCATCGCGGGTGTCCATGCATTGGAATCCGGCGCGTTCCGGGCAACCGTGATGGATGCAGTGGTTGCCGCATTTGAGAAAAACGCACAGCTTCGCTGATACCAAAATTTGTTGGCAAACCTAAAACAGGTCGCAAATTTTGCGGCCTGTTTTTTGTCAGGGAATATATGATTCATTCAAAATAGAACAAAAGATGCATTTTGTATTATTTAGATTCGAAAATCCGCAGCAAATAACATTGAAAATCCCATTCGTATCAAACACTATACCATTTTTCAAATGACTCGTTCGACGGCTTTGCGGTTCCGCCGCGAAATGCACTGGGCGAACAGCCGTAACATCTGCGAAAATACTGTGCAAAATAATTGGGATCCGAAAACCCGGTTTGACGCGCAATATCGCCAATGGGCATATTACTGGAAAGCAGCAAATCCGTGGCGCGCAAAATCCGAAGCCGCAGTAAATATTGATGTAAAGATCGCCCTGTCTGTGTTCGCACCAATTGGTTTACATAATTTGGATGGTAATGAAATTGATTTGCGATAGATCGATTGGTAAGCGGTTCCGCAAAATGTTGAGTAATAAAAGCTAAGATGTCCGCGTGTTCATTGCGGCCATGATGCGGGATCATGCGCTTACTGCTGCGATATATGCAGTTCAGGCTGTACAGCAGCAGTGCTTGAAGCTGACGCGTATACAGCAATTCTGTGCGATTGTATTCATTCTCTAATGCTTCCATATATGGCATTAGATCGAACGCGCCGGATGCCAAATACACACCGGAATCAAAATCAAAATCAGAAAACCGAACCTGTTCATGCTGCTGTTCCGGTCGAAACCCCTCCGGAGACGTCATTGGCAGCGGCATAGATGCATGGTTTTCATACCCAGGGAAAAAATCGAAATTGGCAATTGTAAACACGACGGAGACGGCCGCCGTCATAAAAGCGTAAGGCATTCCGGAATGAACCAAAACGACGTCGCCTGCGTGCAAAATGACATCCTGATTTTCCAATTGCAGCGTAGCCGTTCCACTGTGCGTATAGATCAATCGATGATCGTACGCCACTCGGATTGGCGACGTGTAATGCGCCGGAAACGGCGAACGACCTGCAAAACGCACATATGGCACAATTTCCGTGTAAGGACCAAAATATGTATGCATAAAATCTCCAACTTCCCACTCCGCGGAGGAGTTATATTGCATTTGATTTTCGGTATTGAGAAGGTGTATTCCCTGTTTTTTCTCGAAAGATTCGGGAGAAATATGAAATATTAGAAAATCCTGACGCAACCGCAATTTCCGCAATGGTCATATCCGTGGTTGTCATGCACATTTCTGCATATTTTATCCGTTCTTGGATTACCATTTGCGCAATCGTGATGCCGCCATATTGTTTCATCAGTCGATTGAGATAATAAGAATGATAGCCGAACGCCTTCGCGACACACTCATTTGTGATGGGTTCGCGCGCGTACCGTTGGATGTATTCTTTAATTTCGGCGATCAATTTCAGGTGTTGATTGCCAGAAAATCTCATTCGATGATCGATTTGGATCAATATTTTTTTTAGCGTAATGGAGGCGAATTCACGGTAGTTATCACGTTCTGATTGGAATATTGAAATTGTATCTTCGCATTCCGCACGAATTTCCGGTATATTTGAACAAAAAACAACTTTATCGAATGGGGCAAAAAGTTGCGTTTTACTGACCCGCGCCGGATCAAAAGTGTCCGGCGTCGCAATGCCCAATCGATTCGGCGCGTTGTTCCCCGTGCATTCGCAGTCAAAATTGAATACCAGCAGCCGCACTTTATCCGTCCGCTCCATCGCAATGCAGTATGGATGCGCGGGCGGAACAAATAAAGCATCGCCATCCGTTAAATGGTATTGAATCTGGTCAATTGTGAACGAAAAATCACCGTGAACAAGGTAAAATAATCGACAATCATACGATAAATGGGTTTCCGGGTGCGGATACATACGCGCCTGACCCAGTGCATACCGGATAAACGGGTTGATTTGCATCAACTCATTTGCCATTTTATTCCGCCGCCCTTCTCCTCGTACATTTGCTTCTATTATAGCGTACGTCGGCGAAAAAAGCAATCGATATTGAAAAATTTTTTCGATTTTACTGGCCAAAAATTTGTTTTGTGATATTTTTCGTTTGTTTTATTTCTTTCTACTCCCCCATTTCCATGATATAATAAAGGCACAATCAATCGCGAGAAGGAGTAATGAGTATTTATGGTGAAACGAAAAACTGACAATTTGAAAATTGCGGTCATTGGATGCGGAAACTTCGCGCACAGTTTTGTCCGTTTATTCCAGCGGCATCCCGCTGTATCGGAGGTATATGTGTGCGACTCCATTGCGGAACGCGCCGCCGAATTTGCAGAAAAATATGGTGTAAAGGTCCTAAATTCTTTTGATGATGCATTGGATAATCAGCATATCCATGCGGTTGCGCTGTTTACACCGCGCCAGATGCACGCGAGCATGGCGATTCGCGCCCTCCAAGCTGGAAAGCACGTTTACTCATCAACGCCATGCGCATTATCAATTGAGGAAATTTGTGAAATTGAACAGTTGGTGCGGAAAACCGGATTGATCTACTCCATGGGCGAAACGGGATTCTACCGTTCTGCAACAATATTTTGCCGAAATGCATATTTTTCTGGTAAATTTGGTCGATTCGTTTATGGCGAAGCACAATACAACCACGACATTCGTAACCAAATGAACAGTTTTCGACATTCCAGCGGCGACGCATGGAAGAAATACGCCGGGCTGCCACCCATGTTTTACCCCACCCATTCTACTTCCATGATTTTGGGTGCAATGCCAGGGATATACGCAAAAAAAGTGGTTGCTTTTGGTTATCATGAACAGGATCGTACGGACATTTTTGGGGATGGAGACGTCAATGTTTATGGGAATCCGTTCTCAAATACTTCTATGATGATGGAGCTATCGAATAATGGGATTGTTCGCATAAGTGAGAATAGAAGCGTTGCATGGAAGTCACCGCACACCTATATTTCTCAATTTTATGGGACAAACGCGTGCTATGAATTTTCAGTAACGCACCACTATTTTTCCCAATGGAAAGCAGAAGCCCCGGATGAAATTCGCATGACGGATGTTTCTGAGCAGCTGGTGCCGCCTGCAATTTGGTCGGATTTGCAAAATAATCCATCCAAGACGTTGCAGGAAATCTCAGACGGCCGCGGTTATACGGACAGCGCGCCCATTCAGCCCATCGACCGCGTGCCGAAGTCATTTTACGATGTACCCAACGCGCACAACGGAACGCACTATTTTATGGCGGACGATTTTTGCCGCGCTGTTGCAACCGGGAAGTTGCCGCCGACAAACATATGGCAAACGGCGCGCTATAACATTCCTGGATTAATTGCCCATCAATCTGCTTTGGCAGGCGGACAAACAATGGATGTGCCGGATCTTGGGGATCCGCCGGCGGATTGGGAATTGCTGAACCCGGATCACTTCCCAAGGCCGTAAAATATTTGTTTCGTGCAATTTGCAGATATTACTCAAATCTGCAGGCAAATAAAGAAAGAAGGTTTTTTTATGGTAGGAAAAAAAGTTGACAAGCTGCGGATCGCAATGATCGGATGCGGAAACTTTGCCCGGAATTTTGTTCCGTTGTTCTGCAAACATCCGGCGGTGGAATCGGTGTGCGTATGCGATTTGATTCCCAGCCGGGCAAAGGAATATTCGGAAGAATTTGGCGTTCCGATTATTGAGTCCTTTGAAGCCGCGCTGGAATCGGATAAAATCAACGCCGTTGCAATTTTCACGCAGCGGTACGCGCACGGTCCGATGGTAATCCAGGCACTGAAAGCGGGAAAACACGTGTACAGCGCGGTACCGTGTGCCATTTCTGTGGATGATATCCGCGAAATTGAACGGCTGGTGCGCGAAACCAGGCTGACATATTCCATGGGCGAAACCGGATTTTATCGCGCTGCAACCGTTTTTTGCCGCAACGAATTCTTTGCAGGACATTTTGGCAAATTTGTATACGGTGAAGCGCAATACAATCATGACATCCGCAACATGGAAAACAGCTACCGCAGTTCCGGCGGCGAGGAATGGCGAAAATACGCCGGGATTCCGCCGATGTTCTACCCCACCCATTCCACCGCGATGATTTTGGGCGCTATGCCGGGTGTATACGCAAAACGCGTTACTGCGCTTGGATATCGTGAACAAAATCGAACGGATATTTTTGACGATGGGGATGTAAATCTGTACGGAAATCCGTTTTCGAATACCGCAATGCTGCTGGAGCTTTCGAACGGCGGCATCGCTCGAATCAGCGAAAACCGCTGCGTGGGGTGGCGCGCGCCGGAAACGTATATTTCCCAATTTTACGGCAGCGATGGTGGATATGAATTCTCTGTTGCGCACCATTATATGGCACAATGGGATCCCAATCGCGATGGTTTTGTCCAAATGCGGGAAGTAACGGACGATGTCCTCCCGGTGTCCACGTCCAACCTGATCCACAACGATCCGGAAAAAGCCGTCCAGGAAATCGCAGATGGATGCGGATTCACCGAATCGGCGCCGATTCAGCCGACCGGACGGCTTCCGAAGGAATTTTCCGGGATGCCGAACGGCCACAACGGCACGCACCATTTCTTAATTGACGATTTTTGCCGCGCGGCAACGACCGGAAAACTCTCTCCCACAAATATCTGGCAGGTTGCGCGGTTCAACATTCCCGGCCTGTTGGCGCATGAGTCGGCACTGCATGGCGGAACCCCGATGGAAGTTCCGGATCTTGGGGATCCACCGGCGGATTGGACGTTGTTGAATCCGGATCACTTCCCAATCTGAGCAGTCCAAATTTGCCTAATTATGCAAACGGCTTCTATGCAAAATGGAAGTCGTTTGCATTTGTAATTGTTTTGTTGCATATGGGG
>CAJKBQ010000008.1 GCA_905198155.1 uncultured Eubacteriales bacterium | reverse complement strand
AAAACCATTGATATTACTGTGTTTTTTGAAAAATGCTGTATCACCACTCGCACCATGGCGAGTGTTCTTACAGCATTTGAAAACAGCATTTGAAAAGCTGTGAGGACACTCGCTTTTTTTCTGCTCAAACAGCGGGTCTGTCGTCTGTCGTGTAGCTCACGAACACGCCTTTTCTGGTGTTGACGGTGACGGCCGGGATGGGCAGTGCCGGTTCGTTGGGAATGTTCATTTCCCCCACGCAGTTGTAGTGAATGCGAAGCCGCTGTACCCATTCGCCGTCGATCTTCTCGGCATTGTAGACCTCGATTTTCTCCACCAGTTCGTTGAGCATCCGCGGCGTGAGCTTTCTGGCGCGGGTGTATTTGCGGACGATGGACACGAACATATCCGTTGAGGCTGCGCGGCTGCTCTGCTTCTCGATCTCGGAACGGAGCTTTTTTATTTTCTCCGAAAGCTCCTTCTGTTCCTCCTCATAGCGGCGGGACATCTTCGCAAAGCGGTCGTCGCTGAGCTTGCCGGAAACATTGTCCTCATAGATGCGCTCGAACAGGCCGTCCAATTCATCGTCGCGGGCAAGGAGTGATTTCAGCTCCTTCTCCTTCATCATTGAAGGAAAAAGCCTTTCCAATGTCACCATTTTCCGGCTTCCGTTTCCTGTCCCCGATCCAATTATCGAGTATAAGTGTTCCGTTGCCAAGAACGCCCTGATGGATGTTCGCGTTCCCAAAATGATTATCAAGCTCAAGCAGGGCATCGGACGATTGATCCGCAATTTCACAGACACCGGCATTGTCTGCATCATCGACCGAAGACTGCGGGACGAACCGCCGGAACGCTATCATGACATCACATGGCATAGTTATACAGAAACGCTAATCGTGATACTGTGTATTAGCGCGTGGTTTTCAGTGACATTTGCAGAAAAGATACAAATAACTCAATAGCCTGCTATTGACATTGGAACGAAAGTGTGCTATCATTATGGTGGATATGGAAGGAGGCAGTTTTATGACATATACAATCCCCAGCGGGCAGCTGATTAAATTGCTGCATGACCGGCTGGAAAAACAGGCGAACAACGCCCTGCGAGGAAAAGAACTGACGTTGATGCAGATTTCGGTTCTGATGGAGCTGCAAAAAGCCGAGCAGAAGCAGCGCTCCATGAAGGAGCTGGAACGGAAATTCTGCGTCGCGCAGTCTACGGTTGCGGGCATTATCTCCCGCTTGGAGCAAAAGGGCTTCGTTGAGGCGTTCGGAGATGCTTCCGATAAGCGGATCAAGGTGGTGCATATCACACCCGCCGGAGAAGCCTGTTGCCGGGAAGCAGCCGGATTCATGGCAGAAGCGGAGCAAATGCTGCTGCATGGGTTTTCCGAGGATGAGAAAGTCTTATTCAATCAGCTTTTGGCAAGAGCCGCAGAAAATATGAAGTGAATACCCGCCGAGCATGGCGGGTATTCACTCAGGATAAAACGATAGCGTACTATCATAATTGGAAGGCATTATGGAAGAGAATAAGTCGATGGAAGTCTTTGCGAAGGCACCGATTCGCAAAGCGGTTTTACAAAACGCACTGCCTGCAATGGCAGCGATGCTCATGGTGCTGATCTACAATCTGGCGGACACCTTTTTCATTGGGCAGACCCATGACGATCTGCAAGTGGCGGCAGTCTCCCTTGCCACGCCGGTTTTCCTGCTGTTCATGTCCGTGGGAACGGTGTTCGGTATCGGCGGCACCTCGGTGATCTCCCGTGCCTTGGGCGAAGGACGAAAGGAATATGCGAAAAAGGTCTGCTCGTTCTGTATGTGGTGCTGCGTGGGTGTGGGCGTTCTCATGTCTGCGCTGTTCCTGATTTTCATGGATCAGATTCTCGCGCTGATCGGCGCAAGCGCGGAAACGTGGGATTATGCGAAAACCTATCTGACAATTGTGAACTGCTCCGGCCCGTTTGTGTTGATTGCCAACTGCTACTCCAATATCATTCGCGCCGAGGGGCAGTCCGGCAAGGCGATGATGGGTCAGGTCATCGGTAATCTGCTGAATGTCATTCTTGACCCCATCATGATCCTTGTGTTCGGCTGGAACATTGCCGGTGCAGCCATTGCGACCGTCATCGGAAATGTGGTGGGCGCGGGCTATTACATTGTCTACTTCCTGAAAGGCTCGTCCTCCCTCAGCATCAGCCTCAAGGACTTTTCCGTGAAGGAAAAGGTTGCCTCCGGCGTTCTGGCAATCGGCATTCCTGCCGCATTGGGAAACCTTCTGATGAGCCTTTCCAGCATCATCATGAACAGTCAGATGGCAAAATACGGCGACATGGCGGTAGCCGGTGTGGGTGTTGCCATGAAAATTACGATGATGACCGGCATGGTCTGCATCGGACTGGGGCAGGGCGTCCAGCCGCTGCTTGGCTACTGTGTCGGTGCGAAAAACTGGAAGCGGTACAGAAGCGCCCTCAAATTCTCGCTGGTATTTGCCTTTTCCCTCAGCACTGTGCTGACACTGCTCTGCTACCTCTTTACCGGACAGATCGTCAGCGTATTCCTCACGGATGCGGCGGCTTATGACTACGGCGTTTCCTTTGCCCACATTCTCCTTTGCATCAGCTTCCTGTTCGGCGTATTCTATGTGCTGATTAACGCGCTGCAAGCCCGCGGCGCGGCAACGGAATCCCTGATCGTCAATATCTCCCGTCAGGGGCTGATCTACATTCCGGCGATGTTCATCCTCGGCGCGATCTTCCAAGAAACAGGACTGATCTGGGCGCAGCCTGTGGCGGATGTGTTGTCTTTGCTGCTGGCGCTTGTACTGTACATGAGGAACTCAAAAAGGTTGACTGGCAAGAAATAAAAAAATGATATAATCCCCATAGAGTAGACACTTGAAAAAACAAAAAGTTTTCGAGACTACTTTAAGGGGGTTATTTTATGCCAAGAATAGCGCGGAAGAATAAGAAATACAGCGCAGAGTTAAAAATCCAAGCGGTGGAAGAATATGTATCCGGGAACGGCAGTCAACGGGAGATATGCAGAAAATACGGAATTTTAGCAAAACGCACGCTCGAAGTTTGGATAATGTGGTATAATGGTCATAGAGAATTTAAGGAGCGCAGTAGCGCCCAAGGAGAAATTTATATGACAAAGGGAAGAAAACAACGCAAGAAGAACGAGCAGAGATTGTTGTGTTCTGCATTGAATACAACAAGGATTACGGATTAACGGCAGAAACCTGCAACGTGTCGTATCAGCAGATCTATTCTTGGGTACGCAAGTATGAAGAAGGCGGAGTAGGCAATCTCAAAGACAACCGTGGCAGAAGCAAACCGATGGAAGAAATGTCCGAGATTGAAAAGCTTAAGGCCGAAATGAAGATACTTGAAGCAAAAAACAGACAACTTGAAATAGCGAACGGATTCATAAAAAATTACAGGAACTCATAGGGGTGGTCGCTGACCGGAGTACGCCAAGAGCATGTATACATAGTAATAGAATTTGCTCTCCATCTCATGCAGCATCTTTCCGGCCTTCTGGTCGGCGCAGCCCAGGGCGGTCATGACCTCCCCGATGGTGAAGATGATATACACACGCCCCGCCTGATCCAGCCAGCCGTTCTTGCAGCTCAGGCTCATGCGGTCAAGGAGCAGACCGTAGAGCACCTTGGCCTCTGCGGAAACGCTTCTGAACCGCTCCTCCGTGAACAGCACCTTGGGAATGCGGTAGAAGGAGAACTGTTCCGCTTCCGCGCCGTAAAAATAGTCATACAACTATTGCAAATAAAATTCGGAAGGTATTTTCTGAATGGATTGACAATGGACATAACAACTTTGATGATGTAAATACATGTATCTTGCGTATTGAATTAATGGATGGATTATTTCTTTCGCATGGAACACGATACGAGATTGATTTTTCTAAGCAGCCATAAATTTCAGTTTGTCGAATTGAATAATGCCTTCGGCGAACGCTGTTGCTCCGCAGTGATATCCGTCTCCGCAATTAATTGTGTCGGAGGCGAATACCCCATCACTATCGCCGCAGCGCAGCCGCCACCCCCTTCCCCAACATCCAAAAATCTGCACGTTCATCCAAAAATCCGATGCGACAATTTCCGCGAAAAATGCTACAATAAAGGAAAATCCGCTTCGGAAAGGACGAAACAAATGCAAACTCAACTGATTTCGCAATGGACCCTGCACATGGACGGATTCCCCGCGCTGACGGGCACCGCCCCCTGCTCGATGTATTCGGTGCTGCTGGCGCACCACCAGATTCCCGACCCGTTTGACCGCGACAACGAGGACGCGGCGCGGGAACTTTCCCGCCGTGACTGCGCATTCACGGCAGAATTTGACGTTTCCGCCGACGTGCTCGCGCACGCGCATATCCTGCTGCAATTCGACGGGCTGGACACGCTCGCCGATATCGCGCTCAACGGGCAGCCCCTCGGCGCGGCGGACAATATGCACCGGACATGGACGTTCGATGTGCGCGATATTCTGCACGCAGGCCACAATACGCTGCGCATAGACTTCCATTCCCCGCTGAATGAGATGGCGCGCCGCCAGGCCGCGCACTATGTTCGGGGCGACGCCAACTCGTCCGACGGCATCGCGCACCTGCGCAAGGCGTTCTGTATGTCCGGCTGGGACTGGGCGCCCACGCTGCCGGACATGGGCTTCTTCCGTCCGGTGCAGCTGGTGATGTGGGACGGCGCGCGGATTGACGACCTGATGATTCATCAGGAACACGCCGACGGGCGCGTCACGCTGACCGCACGGCTGACGCTGTCGGAACCGACGGCGGACCCGGCAACGCTGGAACTGACCGCGCCGGACGGGTCGGTGCAGACCGTGCCGTTCACGGACGGTCAGGCAAGGCTGACGGTCGATCACCCGGCGCTGTGGTGGCCGAATGGCCTGGGCGACCAGCCGCTGTACACCGTGCGGGCGGTGCTGTACCGCGGCGATGCCATCGCCGACGAGACGACCCGGCGCATCGGGCTGCGGACGCTGACCGTCAGCCGCGCGAAAGACGCAGCCGGCGAGGAATTCTGCTTCGTGGTCAACGGCGTCAAATTCTTCGCGATGGGCGCGGACTACATCCCGGAGGACAGCATTTTGGCGCGGCTGACGCCGGAACGCACGGAAAAACTGATTCGCAGCTGCGCGGACGCGCATTTCAACGCGCTGCGCGTGTGGGGCGGCGCATTTTACCCGCACGACTGGTTCTTCGACCTGTGCGACGCATACGGTCTGGTGGTCTGGCAGGACTTCATGTTCGCGTGCGCCGACGTGTGGATGACGCCGGAATACGCCGCCAACGTGCGGCAGGAAGCCATTGACAATCTGCGCCGCATCCGGCACCACGCCAGTTTGGGGCTGCTGTGCGGCAACAACGAGATGGAACTGTTCGTCGCCGACGGATGGAGCGCCAAGCAGCCGCCTGAATCCGTCACCATCCGCGCGGATTACCTGAAATTGTACGAAGAACTGCTGCCGGAGCTGTGCGCGCAGTACGCGCCGGACGTGTTTTACTGGCCGGCATCGCCGTCCTCCGGCGGGCATTTTGACAATCCAAACGACGAGCACCGCGGCGATGTGCATTACTGGGGTGCGTGGCACGGGAGCATCCCATTCGAGTCGTACCGTCAATACAAATTCCGGTTCTGCTCGGAATTCGGGTTTGAATCGTTCCCGAATCTCAAAACGATCGAATCGTTCACGCGGCCGGAGGATCGGAACCCGTTCTCGTGGGTGATGGAGCACCACCAGAAATGCAAAGGCGGCAACACGAAAATTTTGACGTATTTGGCGGACAAATACCAATACCCCGGCTCGTTCGCGCACCTGGTGTACGCGTCGCAGCTGCTGCAAGCGGACGCCATCCGCTACGGCGTGGAGCATTTCCGGCGGTTCCGCGGGGAATGCATGGGCGCGGTGTACTGGCAGCTGAACGACTGCTGGCCGGTGGCGTCGTGGGCGTCGGTGGACTACTTTGGCCGGTGGAAAGCGCTGCAATACGCGGCCAAGCGCTTCTTCGCGCCGGTACTGCTGAGCGCACACGAGGACGGCAACCGCGTAGTGATGAACATTTCCAACGAGCAGCGCGCGCCGTTCGCGGGGACGGTACGGCTGGCGCTGCGGCGGTCGGACTTTTCCGTGATCGATGAACGGGAAATTCCGGTATCCGTGGACACGATGGCATCGCGCGACGTGGACGACCGCGACTACACCGCGCTGCTGGCCGGGGCAGAACGCAGTTGTTACCTGGAATTCGCACTGCTGGGCAGTGACGGGGCGCGCATTTCCGGCGGGACGCTGCTGTTCACGCGGCCGAAATTCTTCCAATTCCGCGACCCGGCGCTGTCGGCCGAAATCCGGGGCGGAGACGGGTGCTTCACCATCGCGGTGCGCGCGCAGTGCTATGCCCGCGCGGTGGACGTGGACTTCGCGGACTGCGACGTGCAGCTGTCGGACAATTTCTTCGACGTCGCCGGGCCGGAGCCGGTGATCCTGACGGCGGCAGCCGACCCGGCTGTGACGGCCGATCAGCTGCGGGCGTCGCTGCGGATGCAGTCGGTGGCAGAGATTGGGGCAAATTAAGAAAAATAAAAAGGGCAGGAAATCTTCGGGTTTCCTGCTCCTTTTTGTTATTCATCATTGAAAAACTTGCCCGGAAAGAGGATATCCAAAATTACCTATCCGTCCGCATGGATTTCAGCAGCGCAATCTCCCGCGCATACCCGTCCAGCTCGTTGGGCGTTTCCAGGTAAAACGGCAGATCGCGCAGCGCCGGGTGGTTGATGATTGCACCAATCGCGTCCAACCCCAGCGACCCCGCCCCAATCTTCTCGTGGCGATCTTTGTGGCTGGCGAACGGGTTTTTGCTGTCGTTCAGGTGAACCGCTTTCAGCCGATCCAGCCCAATCACGCGGTCAAATTCTGCCAACACGTCGTCCAAATGGCCGACAATGTCGTACCCGGCGTCGTACACATGGCATGTATCCAGGCAAACGCCCAGCCGCTCCGAATGCGCTGTCCCGTCGATGATCGTGCGCAATTCTTCAAACGAGCGGCCAATTTCGCTGCCTTTTCCGGCCATGGTTTCCAGCAGCACCGTTGTGGTCTGGCCCGGCTGCAAAATTGCGTTCAGCAGCTCGACGATATACGCCGTCCCGACCGCCACCCCCTGCTGCACATGGCTGCCGGGGTGAAAATTGTAGTACGCGGACGGAAAATGCGCCAGCCGCGCCAGATCGTCCGCCATAATTTCGTGTGCCATCTGCCGGATTTTTTCGTCGGCCGAGCAGGCATTCAGCGTGTACGGCGCGTGCGCCAGAATCACCGGGATCCCGTTTTCGGCCGCGAACTGCACAAACGCCTGGGCGTCCGCCGCGTCAAACGGTTTGGCGGAAAATCCGCGCGGGTTTCGGGTGAAAAATTGGAAGGTATTTGCACCAATGGATTTTGCTTCCTCCCCCATGTGCAAATAGCCTTTGCTGGCTGACAAGTGACATCCGATTACAAACATGGTTTATGCCTCCTTTGTTTCGCGAAAATGGACAAGCGTGTGCGCCGCCCACCGCATATCGATCCGGCAAAAATCGCTGGGCTGCGGCAGCGTCGCCGCAATATCGCGCGACGCATCGTACACTTCCGACCGCGCGCGGTACAGCATCGGCGCGGCGGAACGGTCGGTGTACAAATAAAAGCTGATGCGGCGCTCCGCCTCGTCCAGCTCGGCAAAATACACGTCCCGCACGTGCGCCGCCCGGCGAGCCGCCGCCCAGCCTGCGACCGCCAGCTTGGCCATCTCGACCGCCCGGTCGTCCAATCCGAATTCCAACAATCGGATTTTTTCCCGCAGCTGGGGAACGGACGTGACGATTCGCTTTTGGTACCCGGCAACTTCCGGGAATGCGCGCGTCAGTGTATCTGCGCGCCACGCCTGCGCGGATGCCTCCGGCAGCAGGTACAGCATGGCGCCGCGGCGTTCGTCGTAATACAGGCACGGCGCGCTGACCGCCGCGCGGCAGCCGCACTTGCACGCTGCCGTGAAAAATGCATCGGTCAACACCGCTTCCCGGTCCGTCACGATGGGCGTAAACGGCGTTTTCATCGCGCGGCCGCACTGCGGGCAGCGCAGCGTGTATGTTTTTTGTTGGAATTTCATATTTTATTCTGCCTTTCTTTGCTGTGCGTTGGCGAATATGATCGGTCATGGCAGCCAAAATCCATTTATTTTTCCTTATCCTGGCGCGCATAATACGCTCGGTACCGCTGCATCGACGCAGCAAACAGCTGGCCATTCGTCGGCGGTGTGTAAGTGATTGCATTAGCTCCGGCTCGGATGGTCGCGCGAATGGTGTCGTCCGTGGGACCGCCGGTCGCAATAATTGGCACATCCGGGTATAATTCCCGAATCGCGGCGACCACAGCGGGCGTCTCCGCCGCAGCCGAAACGTTCAGAATGTCCGCCCCCGCGTCCAGCCGGGCGCTGATATCCTGATTCACAGACACAACCGTTGCCACAATTGGAATATCAAGGTGTGGTTTCATCTTCCGGATCACCTCCGGGGGCAGCGGCGCGTTGACCACGACGCCGAATGCGCCGCGATCTTCCGCGTCCGTCGCCAGCCGCACCGACCGCTCGCCGCTGGTCAGCCCGCCGCCGACGCCCACCAGCACCGGCACGTCCGACACTGCCATGATCGCCTGCGCGATCGACGGCTGCGGCGTGAACGGATAAACAGCGATTACCGCATCTGTGTTAATATTCTTGATAATGGCGATATCGGTACTGAATACCAGCGATTTGATTCGGCGGCCGAAGATGCAGATCCCGCTGCACTCGTAAATACATTCCGGTACGTTCAGCAAATGGCTGCGCAGGGTACCGTTGTAAGTGGGCATTTCTTTTTTCAATCAAAATCCGTCCTTTCCGTTCGCAAGCGCGTTTTTTCGGTTATTTCCTTTCTATTATAAGCTTTTTTCGTGCAAAAGTCAACCGGAATGATTTTGCGCGGTTTTTCTTGATTTTTGCACGAAAAAATGATAAAATGAAAGAAAACGTTTCGCTCAGATTTTCTCATAGATTACCAGAAAGGAACCTGCGCATGAACCCGCTGACCATTGGAATTCTTGCCCATGTAGACGCCGGCAAAACCACGCTGGCCG
Source organism: uncultured Eubacteriales bacterium (assembly GCA_905198155.1). Lineage (GTDB taxonomy): Bacteria > Bacillota > Clostridia > Oscillospirales > Acutalibacteraceae > RGIG4076. The sequence continues at coordinate 83,483 of CAJKBQ010000008.1, read as the reverse complement.
AAGCCATCCTGTACCGCACCGGTGCGCTGCGCCGGATGGGGCGCGTCGATCACGGTGACACCGCCCTCGACACCGACGCGCTGGAACGCACCCGCGGAATTACGATATTTTCCAGTCAGGCGGTGTTCCAATTGGGAGATCGTACCGTTACGCTGCTCGACACGCCCGGTCACGTCGATTTTTCCGCCGAGACTGAGCGTATGATGCAGGTGATGGATTGTGCAATTTTGGTAATCAGTGGGACAGACGGCGTGCAGGCGCACACGCGGACGCTGATGCGGCTGCTGGAATTATATAGAATCCCGACGTTCCTGTTCGTGACAAAAATGGACTTTGCGCGGCAGTCGGAAGCGGCGCTGATGGACGAGCTGCGCGCGGAATTCGGCGACGGGTGCGTGGATTTTGCGCAGGCGGAGGCGGCGCGCGGCGAGGCGCTTGCCATGTGCAGCGAGGCGGCGCTGGACGAATTTGACCGCAGCGGCGCGGTATCGGCGGCGACCGTCCGGGCGATGATTCGGCAGCGGGCGGTTTTCCCGTGTTATTTCGGATCCGGGTTGAAGCTGACCGGCGTGGATGCGCTGCTGGACGGGATCGCGCAGTATGCGCCGTCGCCGGTGTTTCCCGATTCGTTCGGGGCGCGCGTGTTCAAAATCACGCACGACGCGCAGGGCAACCGGCTGACGCATTTGCGCGTGACCGGCGGGGTGCTGCGCCCGCGCGACGCCATCGCGTACGACGGGCGCACCGAAAAAATCGGCCAGATTCGGATTTACACCGGCGCGCGGTTCACCCCGGCGGACGAGGCTCCGGCGGGCACCGTATGCGCGGTGCTGGGGCTGAGCGCCACGCGCGGCGGGCAGGGGCTGGGTGCGGAATCGTCCGGGGCGGCGCCGGTGCTGGAACCGGTGATGAATTACCGGATTTTGCCGACCGACGGGACGGATCCGCAGCTGCTGTGGCCGAAGCTGCGGCCGCTGGCGGAGGAAGATCCGCAGCTGCACCTGACGTGGGATGCCCATTTACAGGAAATCCACACCGGGCTGATGGGCGACGTGCAGGCCGAGATTTTGAAAAGCCGCATTGCCGAGCGGTGCGGCGCGGACGTGGCGATTGACTCCGGGCGCGTGCTGTACAAGGAGACGATCCGCACCGTCGTGGAGGGCGTGGGGCATTACGAGCCGCTGCGCCACTACGCCGAGGTGCACGTCCGGCTCGACCCACTGCCGCGCGGCAGTGGGTTGGTATTCGCGACGGAATGCAGCGAGGATGTGCTGGATCGCAACTGGCAGCGGCTGATTTTGACGCACTGCGCGGAGCGGACGCATTTGGGCGTGCTGATCGGCGCGCCGGTTACCGACCTCAAAATCACGCTGACGGCCGGGCGGGCGCACCCCAAGCACACGGAGGGCGGCGATTTTCGCCAGGCGACGTACCGCGCCATCCGGCAGGGGCTGATGCAGGCGGAATCGGTGCTGCTGGAACCGTATTACGCGTTCCGGCTGGCGGTGCCGCCGGAGCAGATTGGGCGGGCGATCACGGACATTCGCGCGCGGGCCGGCACGTTCGACGCACCGGAACCGGCGGGTGCGCTGACGCGGCTGCGCGGCCGTGCGCCGGTGGCGTCGCTGAACGGGTATGCCGCCGAGCTGACCGCCTACACCGGCGGGGTCGGGCGATTCGCGTGCGAGCCGGACGGGTACGACGTCTGCCACGACGCGGACGCGCGCATTGCGGACGCCGCGTACGACCCGTGCGCCGACCCGGAGCATTCGCCGGACTCGATTTTCTGCGCGCACGGCGCAGGGTTCCCGGTCAAATGGGATCAGGTGCCAAAATATATGCATTTGGCTGCCACGCTGCGCGCGCCGGCTGCGCCGGTCGTTCGGACGGAAAATCTGCGGCTGGACGACCGCGAACTGGAAGCGATTCTGGCGCGGGAATTCGGGCCGATTCGCCGCCGGACGTACACCCCGGCGCGCGTCGTCACCGCCGAGCCGGTCTCGGTGCCCGACCGCATCCGCTATTTGATTGTGGACGGGTACAACGTGATTTTTGCATGGCCGGAGCTGCGGGCGCTGGCGCAGGACGATTTGGACGCGGCGCGCAGCCAATTGATGCACATTTTGTGCAATTATGGCGCATTCACGCACACCACGGTGGTGCTGGTGCTGGACGCCTACCGCGTGCCGGACACGCCCGGCCGCCGGTTCGATTTTCACAACATTCATGTGGTATACACGGCCAAAAGCGAGACGGCCGACCAATATATTGAGAAACAAGTGGCGGAAATTGGAAAGAATAATCAGGTGCGGGTGGTGACGTCCGACGGGCTGATCCAGCTGAGCGCCATCCGCGCCGGGGTGCTGCGCGTTCCGGCGATGGAGTTCCGCCGCGAGGCCGATTCGGTCAGCACGGAAATTCACGAGATTTTGACGCAGCTGAACCAGCGGTCGCGGATGGGTACCATCGGGGAGACGGGGATTCGGCGGTGAGTCCGCTCATCATGAAAAAAGGCCGTCCTCGCGTGCGGGCGGCCTTTTGACTTTTATTCCAGCACGAACACCCCGGCGTTCACGCCGTCGCCGAGCGAGACGGTGAGCGCGTCGCCGGTTTGGACGGCGAAATCGTTCTGCTGCGGGAAGATGCACGTGCAGCGCTGCGCCGCCAGCGGCAGGCGGATTTCCCCCGCCGTTTCCGACTGCCACAGAAACAGGTAGGTTTTCCCGTTGCCGCAGTAGGCCACGGCGTGCAGCGGGTCGCGGAAGACGCGGAAGCCCAGCGGGAACGCCGGCAGGAAGCGCTGAATTTCCGCCCGGTAGGATTTGTACACCGCGACGGCTTCGTCCAGCAGCGCGGACGATTCGCCCTGCTCGTACGGCCGGCCGGCGAGGTAGAACACGCCCGCCATGCCGTTGACCAGCGTGTAGGTCAGTTCGCCGCGCGTCATGCCCGGCAGCGGGCAGACCCAGATGCCGGCCTGCTCCGGCAGGACGCCCAGCGACGCATTGGCCGCGATGGACGCCGTTTCGACGAAGCTTTCGTTGTCGGACGTGGATTGCAGCATGAAGCGCGACAGCATATCGTAGTTCATGCGCATCCCGCCGCTGGAACAGTTTTCAAAGATGACGTGCGGGTACCGTGCGCGCAGTGCGTCCACCCAGCCGAGGAATGCCGCGCGGCATTGCTCCAGGCCGTCGCCGCAGCTGTCCGCGTCGCGCTCCGTGCCGACACCGGCGTCGATGTTGTAGTCGAATTTGAAGTAGCCGATGCCGTATTCCGCGATCAGGCGATCGACCGTTTCGTTCATGTGCGCGAGCACCGTGGGGCTGCGGTAGTCCAGCTGGTAGCGCTGCCGGTTGACGATGCGTTTGCCGCGGCGCAGGTAGAAGCAGTCGTCGCCGAACTGCTGCGCCAGCGGGCAGTGCACGCCCATGACCTCCGGTTCCAGCCAGATGCCCGGCACCATACCTTTGCTGCGGACGTAGTCAAACACTTCGCCCAGGCCGTCGGCAAATCGGTGCTGCGCGGGCTGCCAAGCGCCGACGTTGTCCCACCAGCCGCCGTCGGCGTACCATCCGGCGTCCATGCAGTAGTACTCTGCCCCGGCTTTGGCGGCGCGGTCGATCATGTCGTGCTCATTTTCCGTGGTCGGATTGGTGCGCAGGCAGTGCATATAGTCGTTGAAAATCAGCGGCTGGCGCAGGTATTCTGCGTTGCGGCCTTTGATGATGCGGCGGTACTTCGTCAGCTCGCCCAGCGCTTCGGTCAGGTCGTCGCCGAAACCGACGGCGCAGGTCGGCGTGGTGTACGATGCGCCGGGGGTCAGCTGCTTGTACCAGCCGCTCTCCTCGCACGGGCCGCTCAGCGCGGCGTACGGCGCGCCGCCGCTGTTGCTGACCTCGATGGACCAGCCGCCGTTGTTTTCAATCTGCCAGAACAGGCCGCCCAGATAGCCGATGGGCAGGTAGTCTTTGGTGGTGAACGTGCCGGTGTTGGAGACGGAGATTTTGCGGCTGGTGGTGCCTTTGACGATGCCCCAGTCCGTCAGGGAGCGGACGTCCGGCAGCAGCTCCTGCATCCAGCCGTTTTGGCAGAGCATCAGCGCGTCGGCCGCTGCGGGGGCGAAGCCGTTGTAGTAAAATCCGCTGACGTACGACAGCCACACGGCTTCGCTGCCGGTATTTTCCACCGATGTGGACGAGCGCACGGCGGCGATTCCGTCGAAAATCCGGTAGCGGAGCGTGACGCGCAGCCGGTCGTCCGCCAGCACGATTTGCAGCGTGCGGCCGCCGTCCGACGGGGCTTCCGCGTGCGAGACGTAGCGGAGCGATTCGGCGTCGGTGCAGACTTTTTTGTGCCAGTCGCCGCTGCCGGAGTCTAGGCACAGTTCCACTGCCGAGCGCGGGGATGCGGATTCCGCGGCGCGGTATTTTTCCGTCCCGGCGTGATCCAGGTGCAGGCGGTTTTCGTCATCGACCGAGAATTCCAGCAATCCGAATGTGAATTTCATGGGGGTTACTCCTTTCCGCTGAACACGGCCATCGCGTGGCGCACGTTGGCCTGCATGGCGACCGTCGCGGTGCGAGCGATGTCGTGGAAATAGGTGGGATCGGCGCAGGCTGCGGCGGCTGCGCCGCCCGCTTTGGCCATGTAGGTGTAGTAGTTGATCTTGCGGACGCCGCGCGCGATGACGGCGCGGTAGTCGTCGTCCGAAATGCCGCTGCCGCCGTGCATCACCAGCGGCCGATCCACCAGGCGGTCGATCTCTGCGAGGCGCGCGAGGTCGAGCTTCGGCTGTTTGAGGTAGATGCCGTGCACCGTGCCGAACGCACAGGCCAGGGCGTCGATGCCGCTGGCGGCGGTGAAGCGCTGGGCGGCGGCGGGGTCGGTGTAAAGATTGGCGGGGTCGTCCGGCGCGCAGTCGCGGACGCCCATGCTGCCGATCTCGGCTTCGACGCTGGCGCCCGTGCGCGCGGCCAGCTCTACGGCGACGCAGGTGTTGGCCAGGTTTTCTTCGTACGGCAGGTTGGAGCCGTCGTACATGACGGACGTGAAGCCCAGATCCAATGCGCGGTGGATGTAGGCCAGGTCGGTGCCGTGGTCGAGGTGGACGGCCACCGGCACCAATGCGCGCTCGGCCATCAGGCGCATGACGCGGCCGATGGTGTCCAGCTTGCAGAGGCCCATTTCTTCGTGAATCTGCGCGTGCATCAGCACGACCGGGACGTTCAGTTCTTCGGCCGCGCCCAGCACGGCTTCGATGCATTCCAGGCCGGTGGTGTTGAACGAACCGACGGCGAATTGCTTCGCTTCGGCGATTTGGAGAATGTGTTTCAGCGTGACCAGCATATCATTTTTCCTTTCCGATTTCGATTTGGATGGTTTGCGATGCCGTTTCGCCCGGCGCGAGGAAGCGCAGGCGGCCGGATTGGCGCAGGACGTCGCGGCCGTCGGGCGTGCAGTTGCCCGGTTCCAGGCCCAGGACGTAGGAGCCGGATTCCATCAATTTCCACTGGGTGAAGCATGGCAGCTCGGCGAGGTCGAACCGCAGACGGACGCGGATGCCGCTGTCCGGGTCGCGGAGGGAAACGTTCCCTTCCGTCAGCGCGTGGTAGTAGCACTGCTCCTCGAATTCCGGCTGCGGCGGGATCAGGCGCAGCGCGTCGCGCAAACCCTCGGCGGCGCGTGCGTTGCGCGGCGTCGTTGCGCGGGCGGGAATCGTCAGTTCCGCGCGTTCCGTCAGCAGCGGGTAGCCCATATTGAAGTGGTAGAGAATCATGTACGGCGTTTCGTGCGCGCCGACGTTCTGCACGGTGTCGTGCAGCAGGATGCGGTCGCTGTCCAGCGGGAAAACGTATTCGCGCGTCAGCACCAGCCGGTGCGCAAACAGCGCGGCGTCGCGCATCACGAGCCGGACGCGGATTTCGCAGCCATCGTCCGTGTATTGGAGCGATTCAGCCGGGGTATGCGCGATGGTGCCGTGCAGCGGCAGCGTCTCGCCGCCATCGGTGCATGGGGTGCCGACGGCCGTCAGGCCGCAGGTGGTCAGGAATCCGGCGGTGAACGAGCGCAGGAATCCGGTATCGCGGGGATCGTAATACTGCGGGGCGACGTAGCCGCACGGGGCGAAAAAGCCGAGGTTCATCCCGCGGCAGCTGAGCCGCGCTAGGTCTCCGGCGCGGTCGGCGGAGATTGTCGCGTCTAGTCCGCGGCCGTTCGTGACCTGCACCAGCCGCATTCCGTCGCCGCGGCCGCCGGTCAGGCGGTGTTCTTCGACGCGGTGCAGCTGGGTGGGGTGGCCGATATAGTCTGAGGTTTGGAGGGACATGGGAGGGCTCCTTTCTTTTAATAGGCAAGGGGAAGTAAGAAGTAATAGTGAAAAGTGAAGAGGTTTGGTGGCACGGCGTGGCCGCGCAAATATATTTTACGCCCGCAGGGCGTCCGCACTTTTTCACTATTCACTTTTCACTATTCACTTGCCCCGCAGGGGAAGTAAGAAGTAATAGTGAAGAGTGAAGAAGTTTGGTGGCGCGGCACGGCCGCGCAAATATATTTTCGCGCCGCAGGCGCAAAACCGCACTTTTTCACTTTTCACTTTTCCCTATTCCCTATGCATTTGCGCGCAGCCCGCGCGCCATTGCATACATTTCGCGGTAGCGGGCGTAGGCGTCGTCGTATTGCGCGCGGCGGGACGCGTTCGGCGCGAAGGTTTCGCCGGTGCGGGAGAACAATGATGCGGCTTCGCGCAGCGTGGACACCAGCCCCAGCGCTTGCGCGCCGAGCATGGCCGCGCCCGCAGCGCCGACTTCCGGCAGATCGACCACCGTCAGCGGCAGGCCGGTGATGTCCGCTTTGATCTGGTTCCAGACGCGGCTTTTCGCGCCGCCGCCGGTGGCCAGCAGCCGGGCGGGACGGATGCCGCCAGCGGCCATCATATCCAGGTTCACGCGGAATTCGTAGGCGACGCCCTCCATGATCGCGCGGTAAAGCTGTGCGGGGGTGGTGCCCAGCGTCAGGCCGTACAGCAGGCCGCGGGCGTCGGGATCCATGTATGGCGACGCGGCACCCGCCAGGTGCGGCAGGAACAGCAGCCTGCTCGGCGTGTCCCCCGCCGCGTCATCCAGTTCGCGATACGATGCGGTGGGCGCGAACCGGTCGCGATACCATTTCAGCGCCGTGCCGCCGGTGTAGGAAAACGCGCACCCGGCGGCCTGACCGTCCACATACGGAACGAACGAGGCTCCGGCGCGCAGCAGTGCCGTGTCTGTCGGGAAATCGGCCGCGATGGGCGTCAGGCATTCGACGCTGCCGCTGCCGTCCACCGCGTCGCCGGGCGACAATGCGCCCGCGCCGAGCGCAGCCGCGCCCTGGTCGTGCAGGGTGGTGAGAATTTTTGTCCCGCGCAGACCGCAGCGGTGCGACGTGCCGACGATCGTGCCGGGGGCGGCCACCGATGGGAGCAGCACCGGGTCGATTCCGGCGTGCGCCAGCAGCGCAGTGTCCCAGCATTTGCGGCGGACGTCGAAACCCATGGTGCGCGCGGCGGCGGAGTAATTGGTGACGCATTCGCCGGTCAGCATCTGAATCACCAGGTCGCCCATCAGCAACACCCGGCGCGTGCGCGCCAAGAGGTCCGGGCGGTGCGTGCGGAGCCACATCAGCTTGGGCAGCGAATACATCGCCGCCGGGGCGCAGCAGCAGGCGCGCATAACCGGCTCCGGGTCGAACGATTGCGCTTCCGCCGCGCCGCGGGGGTCGTTGTACAGCATGGTATCCGCCAGAATCTCGCCGTGCGCGTCCAGCAGCGCGAACGATTCGCCGAACGACGTAACGCCCAGCGCGGCGAGCGGCACCGTCACTGCACCCAGCACCTGCTCCACCGCGCGCAGGATATCCCGGCCGCTGATGGTGTGCGTATCGGCGGTGTGGTGCGATTCGTACGGGGCGTAGTGGCTTTCGGCGCACGGCCCGTCGGCGCGGAATACCGTCACTTTGCAGCCGCTGGTGCCGACGTCCAGCCCGCCGAGATACAGCTGCGCGCTCATAGGGCAATCAGCTCGTAGCCGAGGTAGGTGGTGAACGCTTCGCGCAGGATGGACGCCATGTGCCCCACGCCGACGGCGGTGTGGTGGCGGAAGCCGCTGCGGCCGAGCGTAATCAGCTTGCGTTGGAGGTCGTCGATCTGCGCGACGCCGCCGCAGCCGAAGAATTCCGGCTCGATCGGCTCGCTGGTGAATTCGCCTTCGTCCACGTAGAACGTCAGCTTGCCGTCCTCCGTTTTGCAGTTGGAATACGTCATCGGGAACGCGGCGATGCGGCCTTCGTTGCTGCCCCAGCCGCTGCCGGGGTTCGCTTTGGCGAACATTTTGTGATCGGTGACGGTGCCTTTGGCGGTCATCAGCGACTGAGCGATGGGGCCGCAGTGGAAGAGAATGACTTTGTTGGGGTCAGCGCCGTAGTTGTTGTTCCAGTCCACGCACGCCGTCGGCTGGCCGGACGCCAGCGCCATCGACCGCATATTGATCGCGGAGCAGAGGTCGATTTCGCACGAGGCGACGATCCCGCGGTCGTTCAGCTCGCTGAGCAGCACGCACGGCGCGACGCCCAGCACGGTTTGCAGCTCTTCCCAACAACGGAGCGTGATGCAGTCGAGGCGGAAGTCGCGGATGTAGCGGTCGAGGACGACGGAGATTTTCGCCAGGGTGGTCAGCTTGTCGTCCGGGACACGGGAAAAGTCGGTATAGTTCGTCAGGCGGACGCGCTTCTGCATCACGTCGGGGTCGATGTCCGGCAGGACGGAGACTTTGTAGACCAGTTCCGACAGGTCGAACGTCTCGACGGTGATGCCGTATTTTTGGAGGGTCAGTTCGTCGAACCGGACGGTTTTGAATTTGGACGTGCGCGCGCCGATGCAGCCGACGGTGAACCGGCGCATTCCGTTGACCACGCGGCAGACGGCCGCGAATTCGTCCAGATTCTGCCGGAACGCCGGGGTGGACGGATGCACGACGTGCGGCGGCAGCACCGTGTACGGGATGCCATATTGGTGGAACACGTCCTCCACGCTGAATTTGCCGCAGAACGCGTCGCGGCGGTGGTCGAAGTCCATTTTGCCGATTTCGTCGGGGTAGGCCTGGATCAGGATCGGCTTGCCGGCGTCGCGCAGCGCGGCGACTGCGCCGTTTTCGTCGCCAAAGTTCGGCAGCGACAGGATCACGCCGTCATATTCTCCGCTGTGCGACCGGAGCCATTCGGCGTAGGCGTAGCCTTCGTCCCGCGTTTCGACCGCGCCGTAGCGCGTCATCTCCGCCGGGGGCATCAGGTAGTCGTACCCGGCGGCGCGCAGGGCGGCGGCCATCTCGTCGCGCGCGGTCCCGATCAGCGATTCGGGGAAAAAGCCCCGGTTGCCGAAATAAAGTGCAAATTTCATTCGATTTTCCTCGCTTTCGTATTTGGCGGAAAAATCCCGCCGTTTGTATTGATTCTACCACAGATGCGTGTTATAATGATAGTGAGAATCATATCGAAATCTGGAATTTCGTATCGCGGGGAGGAATTTGCATGGCGCTGCGGATGGACGTGGAGCGGCTGACCGGGCTGATGGCGGACTTTTATTTGCTGACGGGGATTCGGACGGTGATTTACGACCGGGGGCTGGAAAAAGTGTGCGAATTTCCGGAAAAAGACAGTGCATTCTGCTCCGGCGTTTGGGTCGACCCGGTACTGAGCCGTCTGTGCAGCGCGTGCGACGCCGACGCGTGCCGCCGGTGCCAGGCGGACGGGGCGCTGCATATTTACACCTGCCACGCCGGGCTGACGGAGGCGGTGTGCCCGCTGCAATTCGGCGGGGTGACGTTCGGGTTTATCATGCTGGGACAGCTGATTAACAGCGACACGTCGTCCGCGGCGCAGATTGGCCGTTATGCACCGGCGCTGCGCGCGGAGACCGCGTCGCTGCCCGCCAAAACCGGCGCGGAGATTCGCGCGGCGGCCAAGCTGATGGAGGCGTGCGCGTGCTATCTGTGGGTGAACGAGCTGATTCGCGGCGACGACGGCGACGCGGCGTTCCGGCTGACGCGGTATATTGACGAGCATTTGGACGGGGCGCTGTCCATCGAGGGGTTGTGCGGCGCGCTGGCGCTCAGCCGCCGGAAGCTGTATGCGCTGTCGGAATCGCTGTATGGGATGCCGCCGGCGGCGTATATCCGCGCCCGGCGGATGGCGCAGGCGGCCGGGCTGCTGCGCGCCGGGACGTCGGTGGCCGATGCAGCGGCGGCGGTTGGCATTGGGGATTATAATTATTTTTCCAAGATGTACCGGAAAGCAAACGGACATTGTCCGAGCGCCGAGCGACGCGCGGCGGGACAATGTCCGAAAAACAATGCGGAAGAGATGCGGGATTAATTGGAATTCCCGAACAGCGCGCGGGCGGCGGCCATTCGTTCGATGACCGGGACGTGGAACGGACAGCGCGATTCACAGCCGCCGCAGGCGATGCAGGTGATATTGGTGACCGGCAGCACGCCGTGTTTTTCAATGATTTCTTTGACTTTTGTCTGGTTCATGTTGATCTGCCTTTCATGCCCGGTTTTTATGTTTTCAAATTGATGCGCACCCTGTACACTTCGCCGAATTCTGCACGGCCGACCGCTGCCGCACGGAATGCAGACGTTCCGCTCCGGTCAATCTCGACCGTTCCGGACGCGACACCGTCCGCCAGATACGGTACATCGCCGTTCAGCCGCAGCACTGCGCTGCCGCACCGCACAACCACACATCCAAACGTTTCCCCTGCCAGCCATTTGGCTGCCGCCAGATTGCCCACACCGGCTTCCACCGTGTACCGCCCGGCCGGGAGCGTTACCTGCCCGTTTTGGGGAACATATACGTTTTCGCCTGCGCGGAACCGCACGAAGTTGAATTCGGCATCGAGGTATTTGAGCGGTCCTTTGCCGGTATACACTGCATCGCCGCAAAGCACCAGCGGTGTGTTTTCGGATGTGGTGCCGGTTCCCTTCGTCACAAATTCAAACAGGCCGCCCGATTCGTACGCCCGTTTGGCCGCCCGGATCCCGATGCCCGGCACGCGGTCGTCTGCAAGCGGCTGTCCGTCGTTTAACGCCGCCCGGTCGCGTGCAAATTTGTTGAACGTGCCTTCTCCGAAGAAAATCCGGCACCAGTTGGAATATTCCCCTTCCGGATCCGCCTCGACGGATTCGACCGGTTTTTCCCTGCGGCCGCGCATAAACCATTCGCCGATCGACGCATATTCGGTAAATGCAGGGCGATCCGCCCCGTCCGGCGCGGTGTATCCGCAGTCGCTGTGTTCGGTAAAGCGGAATCCGCCGGCGTAAAACCACGGCAGGCTCCCTTTGGCGCCGCAAAACCGGAACAGTTCATTGAACTGCGCCTGACACTTCCGCTGTTCCAGAACGCGCTCGTCCAGCGGCGCGTTCCGTTCTCCGTCCCAAAGCAGCCGGGTGCCGACTGCCTGCCCGCTCAGCCCGGGCAGGCTGATCCCGTATTCGACCCAGGTCACCGGCTTGCCGCCGCTGACATAGTGGGCGGCGCGATCCAGTGCTGCGGAAGCGTAAAATCCGATTTCGTCCAGCGTAAACGAATACGCTTCCAAACACATAAAATCCATGTGCTTTGCCACAGCCGACAGAAACACGTTGGGGCAGGACTCCAAAAAATTCCCGACCCGATTGGAAAACAGATGATGCGAATCGTACTTTTTCATCGCTGTAACCGCGTCGTTCCATTTTCGGCTGGCCATGTCGGACAGGAACCGGAAATATGCGGTCATTTTGGCGCGCAGCTTTGGATCCGGATGTTCAAAATCTCTGCGCGGCGGGCAGGTAATCTGCCCGGCCGGGGTGCGGTCAAGCGCTCCGATCGACTGTTCTGCCGATTCCAGGTCTCCGTATGTATCGGTCAGCCATGCGCGCCACGCGCCTGCCCACCTGCCGGCATGAATATCGGCAGTAAACACCGCCCCGCACTCCCAAAATATATCGTACGAGAAAAGCGTCGGGTCGTCTGCAATGTCAAGCAGGCGCATCAGTTCGGCAAACCCTGCCTCGCTGAATGACATCGGGTTGGTGATGTTGCAGTAACTGAGCATCACCTTCAGCCCCAGCCGCGCACATCGGCAGAAGAAATCCCGCAGCGGGTCGATCACGTTTTCGAACGCATTGCTGTCCACACGAACCGCAACGGTGTTCAGCCCATGCGCCCTGATATGGGCAAGGTCTTTTTCGACTTCGGACGCGATATAATTCGATTTGTCAAACGTACCGCGCCAATAATCGTTCTGTTCCAGGCTGACCTGGTAAAGCGGGAAGTAGTTGATCCCGTACATATACCAGTTTTCCCCGTGCAGTTTGAAGTTTCCGCCCTCCACACGGATAAATTCCGCCGGATCGGACGTATGACGTCCGGCGCTTACAAAAAATTCTTCTGTGACGGAATCGATGACCCGCCCGTCAAAGATCAGCGCGGTTTCCAGTCGGTATGCGCCTTCGGGCAGTCCGGCGAACGACGTGCGCACCGTCGTGTAGTTTTGGCCGACCGTTACACAGCTGCACGTTTTTTCGACCCCATTCAGCCGGAACCGCACTTCGGCGCGCAGATAGTCGCGCGTCACCGAAAGGATTCTGGCGCCGACCCGGATTTCTGCTTCCGGACGGTTTACATATTTTTCTGTCCCTGCTTCAAACAGAAACTGTCCCGTTCCCAATCCGCGCATCATGTCGGCAATCAGCGGTTCGCCGCCCATTGTTAGCACATCGTCGAGCGGGATCCCGATAACCGCCGCGGCACTTCCCTGGGTCACGGGCGAAACGTTCCCGATCCGTGTCCCGATCGTGCAGCCCATGCGGCCAATCGTATCCGAAAGAACAAAATAAGCCGCCGCACCCCGGCGCCCGCCGTCCCGCCCGCCGGTTTTTATTACGGATACCGTCGGGAGGATGCGGCACCGCCGGTTCATCCCGAATCCGGCACCGTCCGGCCGCGCGCTGGGGCAAATCACCCGGTCGGTGTGCCCGGTCAGCCGCGCCGCCGTGATCGGCTGGGGCAGCGTTTCAAATTCGCTGCAATCTTCCACCTGATACGTTTTATAAAGCGGACTGACGCCTTCCAGGCACATCGTCTGTTTTGTGATGTCGCGGGCACCAAATAACGGGCCGCCAAAGAAAAACAGCCTGCCATTTTCGTGGTGATATCGCTCGACCGACGCGCCCAGCGACTCTGGCAATCCGGCGCCGTCGCAAACCACGGTAATCCCGCCGATCTGCTCGCCGCGCATCGACCGGAACTGTTCTTCCGAAACTTCATATACATACCATCCGTCGCTGCGGAGGACGGATGCCAGCCGCTCCATGGATGCATCCGAAACGCCGCACCGCAGCAGTGCAACCGTCCGGTCGTACGCCATCATCCGGCGCGCGGTCTCTTCGTTTTGCGCAGCGCTGCCCGTACTGTTCATAAAATACCGCCCCCTTCGGCAAATCTATTGCTTTTATCATATCGCTTTTGCGTGCGCATTGCAATGTATATTTGCGACCGATCTATGTAATAAATCGCAATCCGGTGATGGAGCGCTTGACATAGAAATGGGTTTGCAATATAATAAATATGACAAGGTGAGGTGTGCCGCGTGAAGCTGACAAATGTACGAAATCTGAATATCGCGATCCTGAACTGCTACCACCGAATCCGGGTCGATCCGGTTTACAATTGCGATGCGCGCGATGCGGACGGGCTGATTTATTACATCAACGGTGCGCAGCGCTTTGCATTTGCCGACACCGCAATCGTCGGGACAGAAGGGGCGATGGTTTATCTACCTTACGGCTCCAAATACCAAAACTTCGTCAATCGTCCGGAAACCGAGTATTATCAAGTGGATTTCATTGTTTACAAAAACGGCGCGCCCGCACCATTGTTTGGATCGCCAAGATGTTTTGAAAAGGGCGATATTCCCGATTGCCGCGAACTGATTATGCAGATCCGAAGCGATTATGTGACAATGGACGATTCCCGCACGTTTTCCTGTTTTTCGAACCTGTGCAAATTGATTGACATTGTCGGCACCCAAAAAGCCGACGCGGATCGGTCGGCGCTGATTCGGATCAATAACAGCGTGCAGTATATTCATGAGTTTTACAACCGAAACACCTCCATGCGCACAATCGCTGCGATGTCGTCCACCTGTGTATCGAATTTGGAGCGGTTGTTCAAACAGTATTTTGGCGTACCGCCATGCGAATACCGGACGATGCTCCGCATCAATCGGGCAAAACAGTTGCTTTTGGCTGGACTGACGATTGAAGAAACGGCATCCGAAGTCGGGTTTTACGATTCATTTCATTTTTCCAAAACATTCAAAAAATTTACCGGCGTCCCGCCGGGTGAATATGCGCGCAGCGGACGGATCAAGTAACGGCAGCGCAAAAACCCCCTTGTGTAAGGGGGTTTTGTTCTGAGAAACCGTTTTTTGTTATTTCCCCAGCGTCGCCCGCAGCACCGGGATAATTTGCTCCGCCATCCGGTAAAAGCCCAGATCGGTCGGGTGGCAGCCGTCGGCTGTACAGTCGCCGCGGCCTGCGCCGCCGAAAAGCGTTGCGCCGTCGATGAAATACGCATTGCGGTCGCCGCTTGCCTGCGCCATTTGGAACGTTTCCATCACGACGGCGCGCCGTGCATCGTAGTCCGGAACGCCGATTTTGTAATCCGGTTTGGTCAGCATGATAAACGGAATATCCGGATGTGCGGCGCGAATCGCCCGGTACAGCGGCGCGTGCGTCGCGCGCAAATGCGCCGGGTCGGGCGCATTGTGGTCATAGTCGCACACGAACGCCGACATTTCCAGCCCGGCCATATAATTTACAATCGCCGGTTCGCCTTTTGCATTCCCGGCAAAGCCCAAGTTGATATAATCGCACCCGATTGCGCGGGACACCCATGCTTCACAGCACGTCCCCGGCCGCGCGGCGCACGCGCCCTGCGTGATCGACGAGCCGTAAAACACCACCGGCGGCTCCACTGCATACGGCGCAGGGGCTTCCAGCCGTGCATCCGCGTCCAGCCCGATCTGCAATGCGTTCACGCCGTTGTACAGCGGGAAATTCAGCGTGAATTCGCGCATTTGCTTTGTCGGAAAGCCGCACACGCCGCACGCCGCATCGAACCGGTCGGTCGCAGGCTTGAACGAATGGACATACCGCGCCCGACCGTTCACTTTTTCGTACAGGTCGAACCCGGATGCGCCCAGCAGCGTCATGTGCGGAAACAGCGTCTGTTTCGGCAGCACCGCGGCAATCGCCACGCGCTGCGAATCGGTGCGAAACCGCACGCGGCCGCCCGCCGTGTTGTACTGTAATCCTGCCACGCCTTCGCTCGTTGCGCGCGCCACATCGTCCGGCAGGCGATGGAACGCCGGTTCCGTCTCCGGGCGGTAGAGGCCGTGAATTTGGAACGGGGCCGTCCGCACATCGCGGAACACCAGCCCGTCGGTCTGCGCCTTTTGATCTTCGTAGTGATTCCACCCGATCAGTTGATTCTGTCCCATGGTATTTTCGCTCCTTATGCTTTTTTCCCCAGCGCCGCCCGCAGCACCGGGATGATTTTCTCCGCCATCCGGTAAAAGCCCAGATCGGTCGGGTGGCAGCCGTCGGTCGTGCAGTCCATACCGTCATCGCCGAACAGCGATGCCCCGTCGATGAAATACACATTGCGGTCGCCGCTTGCCTGCGCCATTTGGAACGTTTCCATCACGACGGCGCGCCGTGCATCGTAGTCCGGAACGCCGATTTTGTAATCCGGTTTGGTCAGCATGATAAACGGAATATCCGGATGTGCGGCGCGAATCGCCCGGTACAGCGGCGCGTGCGTCGCGCGCAAATGCGCCGGGTCGGGCGCATTGTGGTCATAGTCGCACACGAACGCCGACATTTCCAGCCCGGCCATATAATTTACAATCGCCGGTTCGCCTTTTGCATTCCCGGCAAAGCCCAAGTTGATATAATCGCACCCGATTGCGCGGGACACCCATGCTTCACAGCACGTCCCCGGCCGCGCGGCGCACGCGCCCTGCGTGATCGACGAGCCGTAAAACACCACCGGCGGCTCCACTGCATACGGCGCAGGGGCTTCCAGCCGTGCATCCGCGTCCAGCCCGATCTGCAATGCGTTCACGCCGTTGTACAGCGGGAAATTCAGCGTGAATTCGCGCATTTGCTTTGTCGGAAAGCCGCACACGCCGCACGCCGCATCGAACCGGTCGGTCGCAGGCTTGAACGAATGGACATACCGCGCCCGACCGTTCACTTTTTCGTACAGGTCGAACCCGGATGCGCCCAGCAGCGTCATGTGCGGAAACAGCGTCTGTTTCGGCAGCACCGCGGCAATCGCCACGCGCTGCGAATCGGTGCGAAACCGCACGCGGCCGCCCGCCGTGTTGTACTGTAATCCTGCCACGCCTTCGCTCGTTGCGCGCGCCACATCGTCCGGCAGGCGATGGAACACCGGTTCCGTCTTCGGTCGGTAAAGACCGTGGATTTGAAACGGAGCAGTCCGCACGTCGCGGAATGTCAGGCCTTCCACATCTCCGATCAGCCGATCAAACAAATATCCGCCTGCGCTCACCAAATTGCTGCAATCCATCGATAAATCCTCCGTTATTCACCCAAATACGCAAACCGCAGCGCGACGCCGTCCGCCGTTTCCACCGGTTCACTGAACATGGCCGCCGGGCGCACCCACAGCTTGCCCGACCCGTCCGCCGCCTGATACACTGCGGCCGGCTGGCCGGTTTCGCTGTCTGTTCCGACGGACAGCACACGGTATTCGCCGCCCTTGTAGTGGCGGTAGCGGCCGGGCCGCACCGCGCCGTTCGGGTAGTCCGGCGCATCGCGGAACGCGTACGATTCGATCTCCGGCGGGCGGTACGAGTGCGTGCCGGACTGGATCATGTCCATTGCTTTCGCGCAATGGAAATTGGCGTACAGCGCCATTTGTGTGGACGGCGGGCAAACGTAGTCGCCCAGATACGCCGTGATTTTCACCGGACACGTTACGCGCGACGCTGCCGCAGCCGTGTCAAAATATCGCAGTCCTTCGGCGAATTTCGGGCGCCACCCTGCCATATAGCCGCAGTTTTCGCCGTTCAGGTTGGCAAACCACGGAATCCGAATTTCCAGCAGCGTCACGTCGGGGTCATGTGCCGCAACGTTGGTCGCCTGGAATGCACCCTGGCTGCCGCCATACGCGGTCAGATGCTTGGTGTCCCATTTTTCGACGGTTTTCGCAAACCGCATGGCCATCAAATCGCGCAAAATCATCCCGTACCAGTAGCAGCCCTTGGGGTCGGCGTTTTCCGCCTCGTCAAATCCGTAGTTTTCCAATTCCGCGAACCGGGCGTACGCTTCGAACGTCGGGATGTTCACCGGCAGGCCGTGCGCATTGATGTCCAGTTCGATCCGCCCGGGTTCAAAACTCATGTGATCCCACACGGTGGACGTCGAAATCCCGTACCCGTGAAACTTGACGACCGTCGGGTATACACCGTCTGCCTTCGGCACCGCCAGCAGCCCCGTCACCGGGCAGCCGAACGGCATCGCCAGTTCAATCGCCCAGCAGTCGAATTCCGGGTGCACCCCTTCCGTCAGCCGTTCGCGGGAAACGACCGTCAGCGGGAATTCCTGGATTTGGCGCACCGCGTCCGCCCAAAACGCATCGTAGTCCGCGGGGATCGTGTCGCAATATTGGATTTTTTCGATCTCTGCCCCGGCACCGGCATCCAATTTGTCAAAATCCGGTTCCATCGCGTTCCCCTGGCGCATATATGCCGTGCATTCCAAATGCACAAACCCCGGCCGGGTCAGCACCGTTTCGATCACCAGCGGTCGTCCCGGCGCGCACGACCCGCGCCCGGATTTTTGCTGCCCGTCATCCCCCGACACTTTCCATTCCACATACTGGAATCCCATTTCCATGCAATGATCGTGTGCCGTCACGGTGAACACAATCGGCTCCCCGCAGCGGTAACTGAGTGCCGGTTTGTCCGTTTTGCACCGAAAATACTTTGCCATAATGTCCTGTACTCCTGTTCTTTGCGGCTGTGCCGCTTTTTTTGCTAATCATACACCCATTGATTCCGTTTGTCAACGAAATCTTTCTGAAAATTAAAAAAAATAAAAAAAGACACAAACAGCTAAAGAAACGCATCTTGTGTACATTGCATTCCCCAAACGGATGTGATATACTTTTTATATACATCAACTTGCAGCTAATAATGGAGGACACCCAACATGAAAGAAGTTCACATGATTTGCAACGCGCACTTGGATCCCATTTGGCAATGGGAATGGGAAGAGGGTGCGGCGGCCGCGCTGTCCACATTCCGCTCGGCAGCGGATCTGTGCGATGAATTCGACTATGTATTTTGCCACAACGAAGTGACGCTGTATAAATATATCGCCGAATATGCGCCGGAACTGTTTGCACGAATCAAAAAGCTGGTGGCCGAAGGCAAGTGGCATATCATGGGCGGCTGGTATTTGCAGCCGGACTGCAATATGCCGCAGGGTGAAAGCATCGTCCGGCAGATTCGCATGGGGCAGCGGTACTTTGAAACCGAATTCGGCGCGCATCCCACCACGGCCATCGGCTTCGACGCCTTCGGGCACTCCATCGGTCTGCCGCAGATCCTAAAAAAATGCGGACAGGACAGTTATATCCTGAGGCGCCCCGGCAATGATCCCATCCCGGACGACCAATTTTGGTGGGAAGGGCTGGACGGTTCGCGGATTAAGGTCGCGGTATCCCAAAGCGGGTACGCTTCTCGGCTGGGCGAAGCGGTCAAATCCATTTGCAGCAAAGCGGAAGCTTCCGATCACGACGTGGTATGCGCGCTGTGGGGCGTTGGGAATCACGGCGGCGGACCGTCACGAAAAGATCTGACGGATATTGCGGCGCTGCAAAAAGACGGACCGTACCGGTTGATTCACTCCACCCCGGAAGCGTTTTTCGCACGGATTCACCCCACCGCCGTGCATCGCACATCGCTGCGCACGTCGATGCCCGGATGCTATACCACGATGGCGCGCGTCAAGCAGCAGCACGCCGCGCTGGAAAACGCGCTGTATTCCACCGAAATCGCGTGTACGGCCGCCGCGCAGCGCGGCCTAATCGAATACCCTACCGCTGCACTGAACGAAGCCGCCGAAGACCTGCTGAACGCCGAATTTCACGACGTGCTCCCCGGTACGGTCATCCAGGCGGGCGAAGAAAACGGGCTGCATTTGCTGGCGCATGGGCTGCAAATTTGCAACCAACTGCGGGCACGGGCATTTTTCGCGATGGCGGCCGCCGAGCCGGGGGCTGCGGACGGAGAATTTCCGATTTTGGTACTGAACACGCAGCCATATGAATGGGAAACGGATATCGCGTGCGAGTTTTCGCTGGCGGATCAAAACTGGTCCGCCGAGCAGGTTTCGCACTTTACCGTGACCGATGCGGCCGGGCAGCCGGTACCGTTCCAAGTGGTGAAAGAAGAAAGCAACCTGTCGCTGGATTGGCGCAAAAAGATCGTATTCCGCGGCAAGCTGGCACCTTTGGCGCTCACGCGGTTTTCGGTGCGCGTAACGTTCGCACCCGCCGAACCGCCCCACAGATACGAAAACGATGCGATCGTGCTGGATCAACCGGATTTGCACGCAGAAATCGACCGGCGCACGGGACTGCTGACGTCGTTCCGCGTCAACGGGACGGAGCAGCTGGCAGGCGGTGCGTTCCGGCCGGTGATGCTGGACGACAATGCCGATCCTTGGGGCATGAGCGAACACCAACTGCACGGGATGGGCACGCAGCCGCGTCCGTTTACGCTGATGACGCAGCCGGACGGCATATTCGAGGGAATGCAGCCGGTACAGGTGATCGAGGACGGTGACATTTACCTGGGCGTCGAAGCGTTTTTCGCTTGCGAACATACCCGCATCCGGCTGGAATACCGGCTGTTCAAAACTGAACCGAAAATCGACATCCGAGCCGACGTGTTTGCAGCCGACGCCAACCGCATCATTAAGCTGGAAATCCCGACGGCGCGCGCGGGCCAATACATCGGCCAATGCGCATTCGGCACGGAGCCGCTGTATATGGACGGCCGAGAGTGCGTCGCGCAGCGCTTTGTCGCGATGCAGCCGGAATCCGGCGATTGCCTGGCGGTGCTGAACCGCGGGACATACGGGTCGTCGTGCCGCGACGGCGTGATTGCACTGTCGCTGCTGCGCACTGCCACCTATTGCGCGCATCCGATCGAAAACCGGCCGCTGCTGCCGACGGATCGCTACACGAAAAAAATCGATATGGGCGAGCGGAACTTTGCGTTCCGGCTGACGGTCGCACCGAAATGTGTGTTGGATCGGCTGGCGACGGAATTCAATCGGCCGCCATATGCCAGCAACGTTTTCCCGGTGCCGTCCCACACGAAAGCCCGCCCGTTCACGGTTGCGCTCAGTGACCGCAATATCTCGCTGGCCGCCATGAAAGAATCGGACGACGGCACGGTACTGCTGCGGCTGGTGCACAATGATGCGGAACCGTGCGACGGCACCCTCTGCATCAACGGCCGGTCGGCGGCGCTGCATTTCGGGCCGTACGAAGTGCTGACCGCCGCATACGACGCTACCGCGCTGACGGTCGGCAGAGACATGATGATTTGATTTTCTTTTTTACAACAAATCCCCGCAGTGTTTTGCTGCGGGGATTTGCTGCATCACTCGGTGGACTCGGCCGAAACCTCGCCGCGGTGCGACCGCTGATAGACCGACGGCGTCACACCTTCCATTTTTTTGAATGTCTTTATAAAGTGTGAAATATTGGCGTATCCGATCAGGTCGTTGGTCTCCGCAACCGACACCCCCTGCGCCAGCAGCTCCTTCGCGCGCTTGATTTTGAGCCGAATCACGTAATCGCGGTAGTTGAAACCCGTCAGCTTCTTAATCAACCGGCTCAGGTAGCTCACCGACAGGTTAAACTGCGCGGACAGCTTCTCCAAACTGAGGTCGTACTCCGCGAAATGTGCGTCGATGTATGCGATCAGCCGCGCGCCGTCGGTCTGCGCTTCCGACTCTTCCGGCGGCCGCGCCGCTGCTTCGGTGATCTGCGCCGCCACCTGCATCAGCTTGTCGCAGTATCGGTCGGCCGTCGGCGCAGCAATCAGCGAACTGACGGCGTCCGCAGGCAGCGGGCATCCGGCGTCGGTCGCAGACCGATCCACCAGCCCCGCCAAATCTGCATATACATACCGTTGGAGCAGCACCGAATCCGCACTGCGGTGCAGCACGGCGCGCAGCCGGCCGATCAATTCCGCCACGTGCTCTTGATCGCCGCGCACCGCGAATTCCACCAGCTCCCCCGCAACGGCTGTGCGGTCGGTCAGCAGCGCCGCACTGTGCGGGTCCATCTGCCGTTGCAGCGTCTCGCTGGCCTCCATAAACGACAGCGACAGCTGCTCCGGATCCGTGTACACCCCGCCAAACTGCACCGCCGCCGTCACATTCTGCGCGGCCAGCAGTTCGGTAATCATCTCGGTCGCCTCCGTCCGTGAATCGTCACTCATCGCCGCGATCACCGCAATCCCGGTGTCGTGCGGCTGCGGCGTGCAGTAATAATCCTGTTCGCCGTCGGACAAATCCTCAATCTGCTGAATCAGACGCGTCATCAGCGCCTTGTCGCTGAGCGCCGACTGGAACCGCACCAGCAGCCCGGCCAGCTGTCGCTCGCCCAGCTCAATGTGCAGCAGCGACAGCCGTTCGCGCATCCGTTCGTCGCAGCTGCCGTCGAGCAGCGCGCGGATGGTCTGGCTGCGGAGCAATTCGGTCTGAACGCGCAGCTGTTCGGTCTGGCGGCTCAGCTGCGCATTGATGCGCTCATTGTCCGCCATCATCCCCCGGATCGCCGCGCCGATGTTTTTCAGCTCGTTTTTGGACGTCGCGGATGCCCGCGCCCGCGCCAGCTGCTCATTCAGCTTTTGAATCGGCTGAAAATGCCGGAACGCCAGCAGCACAGAAAACCCGACCAGCACCACCAGCCCCAGGATAAAGAAGATCACATTCGCGCCTTGCAGTGCCGACAGGCCGAACAGCACGCGGTCGGTGTTGTCGTTCGCCCGCATCCGCACGTCGCCGTCCTTCGACTTTGCCGCCAGCGGCGACGCGCTCAGCGCCTGCGCATTCGTGACGATCAGCTCGCCCATCATCAGCTCGTACGACTCCGAAATCCCGCCTGTAACCGTCGTCACGCGCGCCGCAATCACGTCGCGGCGGCACACAAACGCAATCACCGCGCCCGGCGGATTCGGTCCCGCCGTCGCGAACCGGATGGGACAGCACACCAGAATCTTTTCCGCATTCAGCTCGATCACCGTCAAATGCTGCACCGCGGCAATCTGTTCCGTCAGCTCCGCCGCTTCCATCTGCGCTTCCAGGCTTTCCAGCACCGCAGCGGTCTGCGACGTCCGCGCCGTGGAGCGGTACACCTTTGCCACATCGCGCAGGTAAATCATGAAATACTCGTCGATGATCGGCGAATACGTCCGGAACCGCTCGAAATCGACCAGCATCTCTCGTTCACTGTAATTATCTTCCACATTATACGGCCAAAACGTCGCGCTGGTCGCCACCGTGTACGAGATACCTTCCATCACGTCCAGCTGATTTTGCAGGTCGTCCGCCGCCAGCGTCATCTTCTGGCGCAGATTCGTCTTGTTGAGATCAATAAAATCATTCACGAATGACCCGAATACCATCGTCCCAATCAGCGCGCACGACAGCAGCGCCAGCCCAATGTAGCTTGTCATGTACGTTGCAAACAGGCTTCTGCCCTCGGCATCTGCATTTTTTCGCTTTTCTCGCTTTTTCCGCATCTGAATCCGCCTTCCTGCCCGGAACGGTGCCGCCCCGGAAGCGCATTTTTTCATCCCCGTATTTATTGTATCACATCAACGTGCCGATGTCTATGGGTAATCGGCAAAATTCGATGGACAATCGAATCATCCCGAGCGCAAAAGGCGCATCGCGCCCGGAACCCGCGAAAACGAAGGGGCTCGGGGAGTCCCTTCGTTTCTTGTCGTGCTGTGGGAAATTTTGCTTATTTGTACGACTTGACCGCTTCCGCGTACGCTTCCTGATAGTATTTCAGGTAGTCGGAGAAGCCGCGCTCTTCGAGGCCCTTGAAGTAATCGTCGAACTTGTCGAGCGGCTGTTTGCCGGTGACGAACAGCGCCGTCTGGTTTTCGATGTAGTCGTTCAGCGCGGTGGACAGTTCGGTCACTTTGTCGGAGGTCTCTTCGTCGAAGAACGCCAGCGGCAGGCAGGAAATCTGCACCGGGTCGAGCTGTTCCATGGTGGATACGCGCCAGTAGAAGTCGCCGTTGTCAGTAGACAGTTTGTACTGATCGTAGTAGTCGAGGATTTTCAGACCGGACAGTTTCTGACGGTAGACGTTTTCACCGATCGTGGTGCCCAGGGAGCCCATGTCGAATCCGGCGACCTTGCTGCGCAGATAAATCAACGAGTTCGGGTATTTGTCGGTGCCGCCCGCAACGTCCACGCGTTCCACGTCCACACGGCTGTACTGATCGTTCACATACCAGCCGCCGTAACCGTCGAGCATCATTTCCTTGTCGTTCTTGTTCGCGCCGACCCATGCAGCGTTGGTGCCTTCGGACGTGAGCATCCAGTCCGCCCAGCGCATGATCAGTTCTTTGTTTTCCGCTTTCACGGACACAAAGCATCCGCCGTTGGAATAGTTGCAGCTTTTCGCCGCAAACGCCTTGCTGCACAGTTCGCTGGTCAGCGGCGCCAGGCAGGTGTACTGCTGGAACATCGCTTCCGCCGGGCAGACCACAAACGGATCGAGTTCACCGATGATGCCGTATTTGCCGGCCGTTGCTTCGGCCGAAACCTGCGTGTTGTCCAGCGTGTAGAAGTCCTGGCTGATCAGGCCTTCCGCGTAGTACTGCGCCATCGTCTTGACGTACGCCGTCCACACTTCTTTGTCGCCCGCCGGGATGATGATCTCGCCGTTGCGCACCGCCGCGGCTTCGCCCTTGGAGTTGGTCGTGATCACGCCGAGCGCGTTCAGGATGATGGAGCTGGGGTTGGCATACGCAAAGCCGCCGCCCATCGGGATCGAATCCGGATACGCTTTTTTGAACGCCTGCAGCACTTTGGTCAGTTCGTCGAGCGTTTTCGGCATTTCAAGCTTCTGTTCTTCCATCCACGTTTTGCGGATATAACGTCTGGTGTAGTTGACCGGGTTTTTGATTTCATTGATATACGGGAACGCATACATACCGCCGTCCGGCAGGGTCAGACCGGCTTCGATGTGCGGATACTCTTTGAAGATCGCTGCAATCGCCGGGGTCAGTTCTTCGCTGAAATACTCTTTCAGGTTGACGATCTGGTGCTCGGTCTGGCCGTACAGCACCTGCTGATCCGGCGTCAGCCGCTGACCAATTGTCACGTCTTTCAGCGTGTCGGACGCGAACATCGTGCTGATGGTGTCAGGCCCCGCCGAAGACAGCACCTGCGTCACGTCGCAGCGGATGTTCAAAATCTGCTCCATCGCTTTCCAGTAGTAACGGTTTTGCCAATCATTGGAGTAATCCGAATTCACAAAAATCGTAAAGCTGATGGACTTGTCGGTGCCCTTCTTCACGATCGGGTGATACCCGTCG
The DNA here is from genome assembly GCA_905198155.1 of uncultured Eubacteriales bacterium. GTDB lineage: Bacteria > Bacillota > Clostridia > Oscillospirales > Acutalibacteraceae > RGIG4076. Next base: position 58,735 of record CAJKBQ010000008.1, on the reverse strand, counting down.
AGATTCAGCCACTCCGGAAGTTTGCTTTCCGTCTGGGAGGTCGTGCCCTGCGACGGCGTGGGCGCCGTGCTGGACGTGGGGGTCTTTGCGCAGGCCGCCAGCGCCAGTACCAAAACGAGCGCCAGTGCCAGGCAGAGGACTTTCTTTGCCGTGTGTTTCATGGTTGTTGCTCCTTCAAAAAAGATTTTTATCTTGCAGGCGTCGGCGCAGCAGTTGGTTGGGGCTGCGCCGCCGCCGACAGACCGAATGATTTTTCGTGCGCCGCCGGATCAGCCTTTCACCGACCCGATCATCACGCCTTTGACGAAATACTTCTGCACGAACGGGTACGCGACCAACAGCGGCGCGCAGGAGATAAAGATGATCGAATATTTCATCGACTCTGCAATCCACATCCGCCGAATCGCCCATGTTGCGGCGTCCGGGTCGTCGAGGATGGCGCCTTCCAGCACGTTCTGGTTCAGCAGCAGAATCTCGCGCAGGATCAGCTGCAGCGGGTAATAATCTGCTTTGTGGACATACAGCAGCGCGTTGTAGTAACTGTTCCAGTGGCCGACGGCGTGGAACAGCGTCATCACCGCGATGATCGAGGAGGACAGCGGCAGCGCAATCCGGAAAAAGCACTTGAACTCCGATGCGCCGTCGATCCGCGCCGCTTCGTAAAGGCTTTCGGGGATCGAATTCTGGTAATACTGCCGCGCCACAATCAGGTTGTAGCAGCTGACGCTGCCAAGGATCAGCACCCACCGCGTGTCCAGCAGTCCCAGGTTTTTCATCAACAAATAAGTGGGGATCATCCCGCCGCCAAAGTACATCGTGATGAAGAAAAACATCGAGAAAAATCCGCGCCCCGGGAGGTTTTTCTTGCTCATTACATACGCCGCGGGGATCAGGGTACACAGGTTGTACATGGTGCCCAGCACGGTGTAAATCACTGTGTTCAGGTATCCGGTCCAAATCGACTTCGTTTCAAACACCATCTGGTACGATTCCATCGTCACCTTCCGCGGGTACAGGAACACCTTTCCGCTGACCACCAGCCCCGGGTCGGAGATCGACGCGATCAAAATAAAGTACATCGGGTAGATCATAATCAGCAGGATCAGTGTCAGCAGGATGATTACGACCACGTCGAAGGCGATATCGCCTTTGCTTTGCTTCATAGTTGCCCAAACGCTCCTTTCCGTCTGCTCAGAACAGCCCGACCTTGGTCAGCCGTTTGGACAGCGCATTCACCAGCGAGATCACGATGATGTTGACCACGTTGTTGAACAGGCCGATGGCCGCCGAGTAACTGAACTGCGACTTGCCGATGCCCATTTCGTACACATACGTCGAAATGATGCGGGACGCGCTCAGGTTCAGGGAGTTTTGCATCAAATACACTTTTTCAAACCCGACCGACAGCACGCTCCCCGTGCTGAGGATCAGCATCGTCATAATTGTGGGCAAAATCGTCGGGATATTGATGTACCACACAATCTGGATCCGGTTGGCGCCGTCGATGCGGGACGCTTCGATCAGCTCCTGCGGAACGCCTGCCAGCGCCGCCATGTAAATGATCGAGCCCCATCCCATGCCTTGCCATACGCCCGACCATACATAAATATCGTTAAACATCGATGCCGTGCCGAGGAAGTCGATCCGTTCGCCGCCGAAATGCGCGATGATATTGTTGAACAGACCGTTGCTCCGCGCCATAAACAGGTTCAGCATCGCAACGATGACCACCGTCGAGATAAAGTGCGGCGCGTAGGTGATCATCTGCACCGTCTTTTTGAACCATGTGACGCGCACTTCGTTCAGCAGCAGCGCCAGGATCACGGCGATCGGGAACGTCGCCAGCGAATACAGGCTGATCGACAGCGTGTTGGTGACCACCTTCCAAAAGTCGGGGTACGTCAGGAACCGGATGAAATTTTTCAGCCCCACCCATTCGCTTCCTGCAATCCCTAAGCTGGACCGGAAGTTTTTGAATACGATCTGAATGCCATAAAACGGTGCGTAGTGGAACAGCGCCACCGCGGCCACCGCCGGCAGCAGCAGTACATACAGCTGCCAGCACGAAGCCGCTTCACGCAGCCGCTTCGCCACGCGCCCGGCAAACGTGTTGCGCTTGTGCAGCGCGACCCGCGCCTGTGCGCTGTGCGTTACTGAACTCATGGGAACACTCCTCTTTCGTTAAGTTTAGATTTCGGGAAAATTTGTGAGAAACCGTCTTCGCTGCCCGCGGCCGGACTGCCGGTTCGCGTTGAGCGTGGCTCCATGATAGCATACCCCCCGGCAAATTGCAATCCCGCAAATTTGACATCGGCGTTTTTTTCAGTACAAAAAAACACATATCGCTGCTGAAAATCGCATTCCGATGCGGTTTTTTTGGTGAAAGAAAATAATTTGTGCGTCGTGTTTTTTTCGGAATCGCGTCCGGTTTTTGAACGCCGGAAAAAAGCCGGAAAATTTATATATAAAAAATCCCGGCAGACCCTTGCCTTTCGGTACTGCTTCGCGTATAATAAACACAGTATATCACGCGGCAAGCGCGGAAACTGACGTTTTTTTGTACTCCGCAAAATCCAGTGCAAAAAACCGTGATTTGCCCGCAAAAGGAGCGATTTTGCTTGTTCAATCGGAATTTGTTGATGATCGTGAATCCCTGTGCCGGTCAGCGGCACGCCGTGCGCGCGCTGGGTGCCGTGATCGGCGTGCTGCAATCGGGCGGGTACCGCTGTACCGTGCTGCTCACCGAAAAATCCGGTGACGGCACCCGCCTGGCGCAGCAATACGGCGGGGATTACGACGTGGTGGTCGCCGTCGGCGGCGACGGCACACTCAACGAAGTGGTCGCCGGGATGCACGCCGGCGGATTTTCCACCCCCCTCGGCTACCTGCCCGCCGGATCTACCAACGACTTTGCCAGCAGCCTCGGCCTGCCCGGAGATATGAGCGACGCCGCGCAGATCATCGCCGCCGGGCACCCGCACGCGCTGGACGTCGGCGAATTCAACGGGCGGCTGTTCATCTATGTCGCGTCGTTCGGCGCATTTACCCGCGCGTCGTACGCAACGCCCCAATCGGTCAAAAACTCGCTTGGGCATCTGGCTTATATATTGGAAGGCATGAAAGACCTGCCGAACATCCGCTCGACCCATATGCGCCTGCAAATCGACGGCGGCGAACAGCTGGAAGGCGACTACATCTTCGGTGCCGTCAGCAATTCCACCTCGCTTGGCGGCCTGCTGAAGCTGGACCCCAGTGTGGTGGACATGAACGACGGGCTGCTGGAGCTGCTGCTGATCCGGCTGCCGGTGGATCTGGTGGAGCTGGCGCAAATGCTCGCTGCGCTCAACAGCAAGCGGTACGACACGTCCAACTGCATCACATTCCGCAGCGCCCACCGGATCGAAATCGATGCCGACCCCAAAATCAGCTGGACACTGGACGGCGAACGCGCCGACGGCGCCGCGCATATCACCGTTTGCAACCGTCCCGACGCGATTCAGCTGTTCCTGCCGTAAGGTGGGAAACCGCGCCGACGCACAATTTCCCGCCTGGGCACCGTACCGTGCGGAATGCGCAATCTGCGATTTTACGCACAATTCCCCTACATTTCGCACAATTTTCCCCCTTGACCTTTCGCCCGGATCCTGCTACACTATGTGTATCTTGCAAATATCGCGGCCGAAAGGATTTGTACGTTATGGAACACACCGATAACATCATCGACCTGAACCGGGACGTGGAGCCTCTGATCGTGCAGGGCGCTGCGTCGCGCACGCCGTTCTTCAAAGACCGGTACAAAACACTGCAATTCGTCCATTTTTCGGATGTCCACGCCGTGCTCGACCTGTGGAACCGGATGGTGGAGTATATCAACTACTACAAAGACTACATCGACTTCGCCGTCCACACCGGCGACTATTGCGGCGGCAGCCAGGATTTGTACGTCGATTTTTACAATTACGGCACCCGCTGTGTCCGCCCCATTTTCAACTGCGTCGGCAATCACGACACGGTAAAGGGAAAAGGATGGGTGAAAAACACCAAGCAATCTGCACACGAACTGCTGTTTTCGCATTGCAGCGACGGCTCCACCGGAATCGTCAACTTTTTGGACTGCGACTACTCCATGACTTATTACAAGGACTTTCCGGAATCCAATATCCGCATGATCGTTCTCGACGTTTACTACGACACCGACTTGCAGTGCGTATGGCTCCGCGACCTGCTGCGGGACGCGCGGGAAAAGGGAATGTGCGTACTCACCGCCATGCACGAACCGTCCGACTTTGTCAACGACACCTACGGCGTCACGTTTCACACCAAAAACGACTACGTCTCGCTGGTCGGAAAAAGCGAACAAATGCCGTTTGAACCGATTATCGCCGAATTCATTGCGCAGGGCGGTATCCACATCTGCAACCTGGTGGGGCACGAGCACCACGATCTGTTCGGCCTGACCGACGCCGGCGTGCTCAATTCCGCCGTTCCATGCGCCACCGACTGGGAAGGCTGGTGCGACGGAATCCGCCGAAAAGGCACGCGTACTTACGACTGCTTCAACGTTGTGAGCATCGACACCAACTTGGGGCTGCTGCGCATCGCGCGCGTGGGCAACAACCGCGACAACTTCTTCCGCAGCCAGCGCGCCCTGTGCTTTGACTACATCCACAAAAAAGTGATTTTCAACGACTAAAACAACCAAGAAAAGGCTTTGCTTGCGCAAAGCCTTTTTTCAATGGGCAGGAATCCGAAAAGGATGGGGCGGGCGATCGAGTCGGCCGTTTTTCCCGCAAACTTGCCCCGAAATCCAAACAAACTCCGATAAACCGCAAAAAAACATCATTGCATTTTCCCCCGAACTCTGCTATACTATATTTATCCTACAAATTGAAAAGGAGTTTCGATTCCCATGATGATGCATTTGGAAGAAGATGTCCGCGTCCGCGGCGAATACGATGTGATCGTCGCAGGCGGCGGCGTGGCAGGCGTCGCGGCAGCCGTCGCCGCAGCGCGGCTGGGCAAAAAGGTGCTTCTGCTGGAAAAAAGCATGAAGCTGGGCGGCCTGGCGACGCTGGGACTGATCAACTACTTTGTCCCGATGTGCAACGGCCGCGGCAAGCAAATCATCTTCGGTATGGCGCAGGAGCTGGTGGAGCTGTCCATCCGCTATGGATACGGCGAGATTCCGCCGGCGTTCGTCAACGGCCAAATCCCCGCCGACAAGCTGGCGGCATACGAATCCGCCGGGCAGAAACCGCCGCGCTATGCCATCCGCTATTCGGCGGAAATCTTCGCGCTGGCGCTCACGGAATGGGTGCGCGACGCCGGGGTGGAGCTGCGGTTTGACAGTGTCGTCTCCCGCCCGGTGATGGACGGACAGCAGATTCGCGGCGTCGTGGTGGAGGACAAATCCGGCCGTGAATATTTCGGCGCCAAGATGTTCGTCGATGTCACCGGCGACGGCGATTTGATGGCGCGCGCCGGAGTGCCGACCGTGACGCGCGGCAATTTCCACACCTTCCTCGGCTTCCAGGTCACGCTGGATACCTGCCGACGCGCGCTGGAAAAGCAGGATATCCAGTTCGCGCACTGCGGCATCGCGGGCGGCGGCATCAACCTGTACGGCGACCATCAACCGGCGGATATCCCGCTGTACGACGGCACGTCCGCCGACGAGGTGAACCGCTATCTGATTGCAAATCAGCTGGAAATGCTGAATAAACTCAAACAGTCCGACCGCCTGTCCCGCGACGTGGTCACGCTGCCGGGCATGGCGCAGTTCCGCACCACCCGCCGCATCGACGGCGACTACGTCTTGCAGGAGTCCGATACCTACCGCCACTTCGACGATTCCGTCGGCGCAGTAAACGACTTCGACCGCCGCGACTTCCTGTACGAAATCCCCTACCGCACGATGGTGCGCACCGGGTGGGACAATCTCATCACCGCCGGGCGCTCCGCCGCGGGCGACGGCTACGCATGGGACGTCCTGCGGGTCATCCCCCCGGCAATCATCTCCGGCCAGGCAGCCGGCATTGCGTGTGCCCAGGCGATCGACAGCGGCAAAGCGATTTGGGACGTGGACGTCCCCGCGCTGCAAGCCGAACTGGCGCGCGAAAATGTCGTGATTCACTTCGACGATGCCGACATCCCTGCGCACAGTGACGCAACCATCGAGCACAACGACTAATTTTCCCGCAAAGGAGTCCTTCCCATGACGAAAGCCGAAACGCTGCAAACCCTGACCGGCCACGGGATTCCGTACGAGCTGACGGAGCACCCGGCGGTCTACAATATGGAAGAGCTGGACGCCGTCGCCCTTCCCTACCCGGAATTCGACGCCAAAAATCTCTTCGTCCGCGACGACAAAAAGCAGCACTACTACCTGATTACCGTCAAAGGCGACAAGCGGGTAGACCTGAAAACCTTCCGCAAAGCGCACGGCCTGCGCAACCTGTCGTTCGCTTCGCCGGACGAATTGGCGGCACTGCTGGCGCTGACGCCCGGCTCGGTTACACCGCTGGGGCTGCTGAACGACGCCGAATGCCGGGTGCAGCTCTTCCTGGACGCGGAATTCGGCGGGCAGACCATCGGCGTCCACCCCAACGACAACACCGCCACCGTCTGGCTTTCGGCCGACGCGCTGGTGTCGCTGCTCCGCGCGCACGGCAGCCCGGTGGAGTGGGTCACGCTCTGATATCGCGATACATAATGAAAGCATCCGCACGGGTCGCCCCGTACGGATGCTTTTTGTTGAATGATTGCGTTTTTATCCCCGCAGTTCCACCGTGCAGACCGCGCGATCCAGCCCGTCGCTTTCGGCATACAGCTTCAGCGCCCCGGCCGTCTCGCCTACGCGCACCGCAATCGCAATGCGCCCGGCGCGCATCTGCCGCTCTGGCATCGGGACGGGAACATGGTCGCACACATCGGACCCCGTACCGACGATGGTGCCCAGCGCGTTGGCGGTGAACCGCACAAACGGCGCGGCGTCCAGCACTTCGCGGCCGTCCGCATCGACGCAGGTGCAGGTGAACAGCGCAATGTCCGCCCCATTGGCCGCCGGAACCGGATTGTCCAGCCGCAGCCGCAGCGCGACCGCCTTGCCGGTCGTCTCGCGCGTGTCGGCAATCACTTCGCGGCCGTCCGCGTCCAGCCCCACGGCGGTCAGCGTGCCCGGTGCATACGGCACCGTCCACTCGGCCCAGTCGTACCGCTCCACCTGCTGCGTCCCGATGTCCTGCCCGTTCAGCCGCAGCGTCACCGCCTGGCAATTGGTATACACCCGCACCCGGATCGGCTCGCCTTCCAGCCCCGCCCAGTTCCAATGCGGCATCAAATGCAGCACCGGCCGGTCGTCGATCCACAGCGACTGATTTTGGTAAAACGCATCTTTTTTCTGCAAAAACAGGTCGATCGCGCCGGACTGTGAGCAGAGCCGCGGCCACATACACTCGCCGCGGTGCTCGAACGCAATCCACTGGTACCCGCCGAGAATCCACCGGTGCGCCGCAAAATATTTCCATGTATGCGCCCGCCCCAGGAACCAGTGGTTCGTGTCCTTGTCCATCGCGTTGATATACCCCTTGACCGGCGCGTCGTCGTAGTACCACCCGCGGGTCGTCCCGGTTGCGCAGCATTCGGACGAGAAAATCGGCTTGTCGGGGAATTTTTCGTGCAGGGATTCGTATTTATCCAGATTGTAATTCACGCCCAGTGCGTCCAGCTCGTCGTAAATCGTCGCCTGCGTCGGGGACTTGTCCACCGCCGACATCACCACGCGCGTGTTGTCCAGCTTGCGCGCGCGGGCAAACATCGTCTTGCAAATGCGGCGGCCGGACTCCGTGATGTGCTTCGGCTCCTCATTGCCCAGCGACCAGAACAGCACCGACGGCCGGTTGCGGTCGCGCCGGATCAGCATCTCCATCTGCGCCAGCCCTTCGTCGGACGAATCGAACCACCGCGTCTCCGCCATGGTGATAAAGCCCATCTCATCGAGCGCATCCATCGTCGCCTCGGCGTGCGGGTAGTGGCTGCACCGGTAGCCGTTCGCGCCCATCTCTTTAATCAGCTGCACGCGGTAGCGGAAAATATTGTCCGGCACGGCTTTGCCCGTCAGGCCGAAGTCCTGGTGGCTGCACACGCCTTTGATCTTCACCCATTTGCCGTTCAGGAACAGCCCTTCGTCCGGATCCAGCCGGAACGTGCGGAACCCGAACTTCGTCTCGTACCGATCCAGCACCGCGCCGCCGACCGTCACCGTCGTCACCGCCCGGTGCTGATACGGGTCGTCCAAATCCCACAAATGCGGCGCGCGCACTGCCCCGTCGAACCGTACCGTCCGCAATTCCCGCAGCGGCACCGCCACATCCTGCGTCCACTGCGCAATCACCCGGTCGCCGTCGAAAATCTCCGTCTGCACCGCCGCCACGCAGTCCGCGTCGCCGTCGTTCCGGATGGTATTCTCCACCGCCAGCGCCCATTCGTCGGAATCGCCCTGCTGCTGCGGAATCACGTACACGCCCCAGCGCTCCACGGCGGTTTTCGCCGTTTTTTCGAGCCACACGTGCCGGTAAATGCCGCCGCCTTCGTACCACCAGCCCTCGTGCTCCTGCGTGTTGACATACACCGCCAGCACGTTGGGCGCGTCAAAGTCCACATAGTCGGTGATATCCACCTCGAAGCTGGTGTACCCGCAGAAATTGTGTTTCAGCAGGCACCCGTTGAGGTACACCGTCGCGTGAACGGCCACCCCCTCGAAGTACAAACACAGCCGCTTGTCGCGGTCGTCGGCCGTCAGCAAAAACGTCTTGCGGTACCACGCGTTTTCGTACTTGAAGTACCCCAGCGCATTGTTTTCGTCCGGGCACGGCGCCTGTGCAATTACATAATCGTGCGGAAGCGTCACATTTTCCCACTTCACCGGATTCACTTCCCGGTTCAGCGCATAACCGTCGCTGTTGTCGTAGTAGTTGCGGCTGGCGGGGCCGTACAGCTTTCGTTCAGTTTTGGCCTGCATATACACCGGCCCTTTTTCGGCCGGGGGCGTCAGCGGCAGATCGCCGCGGTGGAACTTCCAGTCCCGATCAAAATTGATTTTTTCGCGCATAATCGAATTTTTCCTTCCATTTCGGTGTTTTTTTCATTGTACCACGCCTGCCGCGCCGTGTACATAGAGAAAATCGGAAAAAGCATAGAAAATATTGCTTTTTTGCAAAAATCGTGCTAAAATGAAGCAAACGCACCGCAAGGAGTCCTGCATATGCAAATCGAATTTGCGCGCGGAAATGTCGGCAGCACCGACCGCGCTTCCGCCGAATATTTTCATGTAAATAATTGCGGATACTATGTCGGCCTGGATGTGGAAATCCATGTCAATCGCCCAAACGGGCGGTCGGATTATCAGCTGATCTATGTGCAGTCCGGCCGGGTGGATGCCGTGCTGGACGGCAAACCCTGCGCAGTCTCCGCCGGTCATGCATTGTTTTTCGCGCCCGGCGCGCCGCAGCAGTACCGCGCCGACGGCGACGGCCGCACCGCATATTGCTGGATGCATTTTTCCGGTCAGGCGTGCCCGGCGATTTTGTCATCCGCAGGAATCTCGGCATCGATTTTCCCGGCGCCGGGCGGCGCGGAATTTGCCGACGGCTGCCGCGCCATTGTGCAGGAACTGCGCGGCGAACGCAGTGAGCAGTACGTCAACGGCCGCGCCATTTGTATGCTGGCGCACCTCCGATGCGAAGCGGGCGGACGGTTTCGCGCCGTCACAGCACAGATGGCGGCGGACGCGGCCTGCGGCGCGGTCACCGACTATGCCAAGCTGGCGGGCATGAGCCCGTCGCACTTCATCCGCTGTTTCAAAGCCGAACTGCGCGTCACGCCGAACGTCTACTACACCCGCCTGCGCATGGAAAAAGCCCGGCTGCTGCTGCGCGAAACCGACCTCAAAGTGCGGGAAATCGCAGCGCGGCTGGGCTATGACGATCCGTTCTATTTCAGCAACGTGTTCAAAAAATGCGTCGGCGTCAGCCCGGAGCAGTACCGCCGGTAACGCTCACCGCACCAGGTTTTCCGCAATCGGCTGCCCTTCGGCGGCGCTGCGCGCATTGGCCAGCGTGGTGCGGCTGATCGCGTCGAGCGCTTCGCGGGTGAGGAACCCCTGGTGCGACGTGACAATCACGTTCGGGAACGACAGCAGCCGCGCCGTCACCGACGATTGCAGGATATCGTCCTCGCGGTTTTCAAACACGTTGGCATCCTCTTCCTCGTACACATCCAGCCCCACCCCGGCGAATTTGTGCTGGCGGATGCCCTTAATCAGATCCGCCGTGCCAATCAGCGCGCCGCGCGACGTATTGACCAGAATCACGCCGTCTTTCATCTGCGCAATCGCCGATTCGCAAACCATGTGATAGGTGTCGGACGTCAGCGGGCAGTGCAGCGAGATCAAATCGCTTTCCGCCAGCAGCGTCGGCCAGCTGACGTATTCCGCGAAGTCCAGCGCCGCGTTCGGGTACTGGTCGTACGCGATCACGCGCATCCCAATCCCGCGGCAGGCGCGCGCCATCGCCGACCCGATCTTGCCGGTACCGACGATCCCGGCGGTTTTGCCGTGCAGCTGCGTGCCCATCAGCCCCACCAAGCTGAAATTGTTTTCGCGCACTTTGATATACGCCTTGTGAATCCGCCGGTTGACGGCCATCGCCAGCGTCAGCGCGTGCTCTGCGACCGATTCCGGCGAATACCCCGGCACGCGCATCACGGTGATCCCGGCGTTTTCGGCCGCCACCAGATCCACATTGTTGAACCCGGCGCAGCGCATCAATATCAGCCGCACCCCGCACCCCGCCAGCGTGCGGATCACTTCGCCCGACGCGTCGGACGCCACAAACAGGCACACCGCGTCGTACCCCGCCGCCAGCCGCGCCGTCCGCGGGGAGATATCGGTTTTCAGGTATTCGATCGCAATCTCCGGAAAATCCGGCAGCGCGCGGTCGAACGCTTCTTCGTCGTACGGTTTCGTGTCGTAAAACAGGATTTTCATGGGAATCCTTCCTTTCGGCTCAAAAAATCGTACTCAGTATCCCCCGCGGCGGCGGAAATTATGCGTCCATCTGCACCAGCGCTTCCCCGCTGCGGTGCAGCAGCCGCGCCGCCTCGTCGCGCAGTGCGTCCGGGAAACGGCGCGTCGCGTTGTGCGATTCAAACGTGAAGCTGTGCGCGTATTGAATTTCCGCCAGCGCGCGCATCACGTCCGGCCAGTCGATGGTGCCGTAAAACGGCGGGATGTGCTCGTCGTCGCTGGTGTTGTTGTCGTGAACGTGCAGTGCTTTCAGCCGCGGTCCGAATTTGCGGATCGCGTCCGCCGGGTTCAGCGAATCGGTCGGCGCCGTCCGGTTGTATTTTGCAATGTGGCAGTGACCGGTATCGCAGCAGATGCCGACCAGCGGGTCGTTCAGTTCATCGGCCAGCGCAATCGCATAATCGACCGGCTTGCACGCCGTGCCGCGCACCAACCCGCCGGTAAACAGATTTTCAATCGCAATCCCGACGCCGGTGCGGTGCGCGTGTGCCAGCATCTGCCGGAAAAACGCAAGGTTCAGCGCCCATTTGTCCGATGTGCCGAAATTTTCCGGATATTCGACGTAGTGAAACACCATCCACGGAACCCCCAGTATCCGGCACCCGTCGAACGCCCGGACGCACGCCGCTTCGTACGCCGCCAGGTCGTTTTTCAGGTTGAGCACCGGGCACGGCGCGTGCGCCTGATTGAACCGTGCGCCGCCCCGCGCGGCCGTTTCCCCGGCCGAAGCGATCCACCGGCGGAACGTGTCGTCGTCCGCAAACAGCGGCGCGTCCGGGATGGCCGCCCAATCGAGAAAATTAAAGTCCAGATACCGGAACCCCGCGTCGATGTGGCGCGCGATCTGCGCGTTCAGCGCGGTGCTGTCCGGAGAGAAAAACAAATGAATCGATGTAGAAATCGGATAGCGCATATAGCACCCTTCTTTTCGCAAAAATTTGTCGTGCGCGCTTGACATTGCCTCTATTATAGCAGTATACTGGTAAAAGCAACAGACCGAAACCGCACAGATTCTTGCCCATTTGTCACGGGACCGGAGGAAATCGACCATGAACCAATACGCGCACATCGCACCGGATGACCTGCCGCAGCACCCGCAGCTGACCATTATCAGCTGCGGATATCAGGACGACCGCACGCATTCCGTTTGCAGCCGGCCGCACGGCCGGGCGGACACACATCTGCTGGTCGTCGCGTCCGGCTGCCTGCACGTCCGGTCGGGCGGCGCCGAAACCGTCCTGTACTCCGGCGGTATCGTGCTGTACCAGCCGGGCGAGCCGCAATATTACCGGCGGTCTGCCGAACCGGTCGGATCCACCTATTGGGTGCATTTTACCGGCGATGCCGTCCCGGTGCTGCTGCGCCGGCTGGGGCTGGACGACCTGCACACGCTCCAACTCGACCCCAACCTGGCTGTCCCGGCGGGGTTCGACCGGATGATCCGGGAAATGCAGCGTCAAAAGCCGCACTACCTGACCGCTGCGGCCGCCGAACTGGCCGGGCTGCTGGCGCAAATCGCGCGCAGCCGCACCGAAATACAGCAGCTGCAAAGCCCCATCGATGCGCAGATTCTGGAAATCGCTGCGCAGATGAAAACGCAGCTGAGCCGCCCGATGTCCGTCGAATCGTGCGCGCAGGCGTGCGGGCTGTGCCGGTACCGGTTTATCGAGCATTTCAAGCACCTCACCGGCCAAACCCCGCTCCAATACCGCACCGCGCTCCGGATGGATCACGCCAAATTCCTGCTGCGCGCCACCGACTGCACCATGGCGGAGATCGCGCAGGAAATCGGGCTGGAAAGCGTACCGTATTTCACGCGGCTGTTTCACCGCGTCACCGGTCAAACGCCGTCCGCGTTCCGCGCCGCCGGCGGACGGCACAAAACCTCCTGAAAAAAACACCCGCCGGGGATGTGCGGTCTCCGGCGGATCATGTGTTTTTGTGAATATTCAGTTTGCGGCTTCGTTCAGCGCGCGTTCCAGCCAGAACGCGGCGACGTCCAGCGCATTGGCCAGCCCGTCGCGCTCGCCGGACTTGATGATCCGTTTGCGCGGGCGGACGTTGGGATCCGTGCTCATCAGCTGCACCGACACCTGCCCGGCGACGTCCAATTCCTTCACCTTTTCGGTCGATTTGATCTCCATTTTGACCACATACGGGTCGGCCATGCTGCCATAGTACAGCGTACTGCCGGAACGCACCAGCGGCTTGCCTTTGTACATCAGTTCCTGTACCTGTTCACTCATTCCAAATTCCTCCCATTTATGATATCAATTTGACAACGTAACACGGATAAAAAAAGCAGCGCCACCCGAAAACGCGGCGCTGCCTCTGCGATCGGTCAACTGTCCAGATAAGACTGCACAAGCACTTGCAGCAGCTCATCCCGGTCAATCCTGCGGATAAGGCTCCGAGCATTATTATGGGTTGTAATGTACGTCGGATCCTCGGACAGGATATAGCCGACAATCTGGTTGATGGGATTGTAGCCTTTCTCTTTCAGCGCGTCGTACACTTCGGTCAAGATGGTCTTGATCTGAGCCTGACGCTCCGCCCCCAGCGAAAATGTCATCGTCTTATCAAACATGGACTCACCCCCATTAATCATATTATATACCAAAAGCCCTCGGAATTCAAGTGAAATTTTCGTGAACAATCGGTTCCGCACTCAGGCGCGCAGCGTTGCGCCGGCCTCGGTGAGGTTTTTCATGATTTTGTCCATCACGCGGTTGATCTCGTCCTCGCTGAGCGTATGGTCGGCCGAACGGAGCAGCAGGCTGAACGCCACGCTCTTGCGCCCGGCGGCAATCTGCGCGCCTTCGTACACGTCGAACAGCTTCACGCTTTCCAGCACCGGCCCCACGCCGCGGCGAATCGCCTTTTCCAGCGTCAGCACCGGGATCGATTTGTCGCACACCAGCGCCAGATCGCGCGACACCGCCGGGAATTTGGGCAGCGGATGATACGTTTTGTGGTGCTCTGCGTGCGCATACAGCGCGGCGATGTCCAGCGTCGCGGTGTAGACGCGCTTGTCGAACCCATAGTTCTGCGCCACCAGCGGATGCAGCTCGCCCAGAATGCCGAACCGCTGGCCGTCGATCGTCAGTTCCGCGCAGCGGCCGGGGTGATACGCATAGTCGTGCGCCGCGGCCACGTCATACCCCGTGACGGACAGCTGCACCAGCAGCTCCTCCACCATGCCTTTCAGCCGGAAGAAATCTTCGCCGTCGCTGTACATTCCCAGAATCAGCACGCGTTTTTCCTCCGGCAGTTCGCCTTCGGCGCGCGGCAGATACTCGTTCGCAATTTCAAACAGTTTGGCTTCGGGGTTGCGGTTGTTGTGGTTTTTGGCCAATATTTCCAGCATGGACGGCAGCGCCGTGGTGCGCATGATGCTCGTGTCCTCGCCCAGCGGGTTGGAGATCACCAGCGACCTGCGCAGCGGATGATCGGCCGGCATCCGGATTTTGTCGTAATATTTCGGGCTGATGAACGAATACGTCATAATCTCGCTCAGCCCCAGCGCCAGCATCGTGTCGGAGATCCGGTTGACGAATTTCTGCTCGTCGGTGTATTTGCCCTGCGCGCCGCCGCTGATCTGCGTGCAGGGAATGCGGTCGTACCCGTACATCCGGGCGACTTCCTCGGCCACATCGGCTTTGTGCTGCACGTCGCCGCGGTACGTCGGGACAATCAGCTCGTCGCCGTCGAACGTGAAGTACAGTTTTTCCAGATATGCGCGCATTTCCGTGTCGGTCAGCTGCGTGCCCAGGAACGCGTTCGTCCAGTCGCCGTCGAAGTGAATGCGGGTGGGCGTGTGGTCAATCCGGTCGCACAGAATCGTCCCGTCCAGCACGTCGCCGGCGTCCAGCAGCTCCACCAGCTCACACGCGCGTGCCAGCGCCGGGAGGCAGTTGTTGGGATCCAGTCCCTTTTCGTACCGGGCGGACGCATCGGTGCGCATCCCCTGGTCGCGCGCCGTCGTGCGGACGGAAGCGCCGTTGAAACACGCGGATTCAAACACGATGGTCGTCGTGTCGTCCATAATTCCGCTGTATTCGCCGCCCATCACGCCGGCGATGGCCACGGGTTTGTGTGCGTCGGCAATCACCAACTGTTTTTCGGTCAGCTTGCGATCCACGCCGTCGAGCGTGGTGATCGTTTCCCCGGCGCGGGCGCGGCGCACATGAATCTGCGCGTCGTCGATGAACCGCAGGTCAAACGCGTGCATCGGCTGGCCGTATTCCAGCATCACGTAGTTGGTGATGTCCACGATGTTGTTGATCGGGCGCACGCCCAGCGCGCGCAGCCGCTCGCGCATCCAGCGGGGCGACGGTTTTACCCGGACGTTTTTCACGATGCGCGCCGAGTAAATCGGGCACAGATCCGGCGCGTCGATGGCCACCGTCAGCAGCTGCGCCGCGTCGCCGTGACCGCCGCGCACCACCGGCGTGTGCAGGTTCAGCGGCTGATTGAACGTCGCCGCCGCCTCGCGCGCCAGCCCAATCATAGACAGGCAGTCCGGCCGGTTGGGTGTGATCTCGAACTCCACGATGGTATCGTTCAGCCCAATCGCTTCGCGGATGTCCATCCCCGGCTGGCAGCCGTCCTCTTGCAGCACAAAAATGCCGTCCTCAATCGCGTACGGGAAGTCGTGCTGCGTCAGCCCCAGCTCGCCGAGCGAGCACATCATCCCGTCGCTTTCCACGCCGCGCAGCTTGCCTTTGTGGATTTTGCGGCCGTCCGGCAGCGTCGCGCCGTCCAAGCACGCCGGAACCAAATCGCCGACTTTCAGGTTCGTTGCGCCGGTCACAATCTGCACCGGCGTTTCCGCGCCGACGTCCAGCTGGCACACCACCAGCTTGTCCGCGTCGGGGTGCGGGTCAATTTGCAGCACGCGCGCCACCACAATCCGGTCAATCGCCGCGCCTTCGGTTTCGTATCCTTCCACTTTGGAGCCGCTCATCGTCATCGCTTCGCAGAAATCGCGCATCGGCATCTCAACGTGAACGAACTCTTCCAGCCATTTCATCGAAAGATTCATTGGAAATTCCCTCTCCTTTCTGCGGGTGCAATCAGAATTGTTTCAAGAATCGGACGTCGTTGTCGTAAAACAGACGCAGGTCGTCGATCTGGTACCGGCGCATTACCACGCGCTCCAACCCCATGCCCAGCGCGAATCCGCTGTACACTTCGGGGTCAATCCCGCAGTTGGACAGCACTTTGGGGTGCACCATCCCGCAGCCGAGGATTTCGATCCAGCCTTCGCCTTTGCACAGGCGGCAGCCCTTGCCGTGGCACGCAAAGCACTGCACGTCCACTTCGGCGGACGGCTCGGTAAACGGGAAGTGATGCGGGCGGAACCGCACGACGGAATCTTCGCCGTACAGCCGCTTCACAAACGCTTCCAGCGTGCCTTTCAGGTCGGCCATGGTGATTCCTTTGTCCACCACCAGTCCCTCGATCTGGTGGAACAGCGGCGAATGCGTGGCGTCCACCGCGTCCGAGCGGTACACGCGGCCGGGCGCGATGATGCGGATCGGCGGCTTCTGCTGCTCCATCACGCGCACCTGCATCGGCGAAGTTTGCGTGCGGAGCAGGATGTTGTCGGTGATGTAGAACGTGTCCTGCGTGTCGCGCGCGGGATGATCTTTCGGGATATTGAGCGCTTCAAAGTTGTAGTAATCATACTCCACTTCCGGCCCTTCCACAATGTCGAATCCCATCCCGACGAAAATCTCTTTGATCTCGTCCAGCACGATCGACAGCGGGTGCTTGGCGCCCAGCTCGTGGCGCACGCCGGGGAGCGTGACATCGAGCGTTTCGGCTTCCAGCCGATGCGTCATCGCCGCGGCTTTCAACTCCGCTTGGCGCGCCGCGATGTCTTCCTCAATAAACGCGCGCACTTTGTTCGCCAGCTGCCCCATCGCCGGGCGCTCTTCGGCGGACAGCCCGCCCATTTGTTTCAGCACCGCCGTCAGCGCGCCTTTTTTGCCCAAAAACTGCACGCGCAGCGCGTCCAGTTCCTGCGCGTCGGCGGCTTTGGCCAGCGCGGCTTCCGCTTTGGCGCGGATTGCTTCCAATTGTTCTCTCATGTGATTCCATCCTTTCCGGAAAATCTGCAAATAATAAAGAAAAACGCCCCGTCCCCGACGGCGCTTTGGCCGATCGACGGGACGAAGACGAGATGCTCCGCGGTACCACCCAGATTTTTGCATTCATGAAGAAGCAAACACTCCACCGGCCGCTAACGGCGCCGCACCGTCTTTGCCTACTGGAACCGTTCAGCAAAGCCGCTCAAAAGGGAACTTCGCACTGCACCGACCGGCGACGTGCTTTCAGCCAGCGGCAGCGTCTCTCTGCGTCCGATCATTGGAACAGGTTACTTCCTTTGTCCATGCGTTTGAATATGTATTTGTATTGTACCACAGCGCGCGCAAAAAAGCAAGAGGCAAACGGCGAAAAAACGAAAAAATAGTTGCGAATTTTTTCGTCCGAAACGCTTGACAAACGCCCCGGTTTGCGCTATAATAGACAGGCACTCATTTGAGCGGCAGCGCAGCAACAGCCGCGCATGGAATTCGACCAATGGAGAAGTCGCCTAGTTGGTCGAGGGCGCACGACTGGAAATCGTGTAACCGCTATAAACGGTTCGAGAGTTCGAATCTCTCCTTCTCCGCCACGAAAACAGCCGCTTGCGAACGCAAGCGGCTGTTTTTTCAAACAAAGTGTCGCTTTTTCCCATTACAAACACGAAAAGGAGCAAAAATCATGGACTATTCTCCCAATTCCCCCGCTGCGTATGAGCAGCAGGAAATCATCGAGCACAAGCTCGCCGGAACCTTCGGCGCATTACTGTTCGCGCTGGCCGGCGGCATCGTCTACTTTCTGCTGTATCAGCTGGGGTACCTGGCCTCGCTGAGCGGTCTGATCGCAATCGTATGCGCGCTCAAAGGCTACAAGCTTTTTGCGAAAAAGGAAAGCACGTACGGAATCGTGATCTCCGTGGTGATGTCGATCCTGGTGATTGTGCTGGCGTGGTACGCGTGCCTGTCGAAAGACGTGTACAACGCGTACATCGAGTGGGAATCGAACGGCGTCATCGACTACACGCTGACCTACTGGGAGTCGGTGCAGGTCGCGTACCTGTATCTGGAAGGCGAAGCCGCCGGATCGTACTTTGGGGATTTGGCCATCAGCCTGCTGCTGTGCATCGTCGGCTGCTTCACAACCGTCCGCGCCGCAGCCAAACGCACCAAAGCCGCCAAAGCGCAGGACGATCCCGACGGCTACCCGGTGCAGGCGCCGTCCCAGGAGGTCGTCAATCCCGCGCCGGAGTCCGAAGTCAATCCGGAATCCACTGCGGACACCACGCAGCAGTAATCGTTCTGAATTTCAACCGCCCCGCCGGAGCCAGCTGCTCCGGCGGGGCGGTTTTTTGCGTTCAGTCGATGCGGCGCGGATAAATCAGCCGCACCACCGTTCCTTCATCCACAGTGCTGTCGATGGTGACGCGTTGCATGTCGTGGAACGTCAGGTAGTACCGCCGGGCGACGTTCGCCAGCCCGATGTGCTCGGTCGCGATGTCGGCATGGTCGTTCATCTGCGCGCGCAGCATTTCCAGCTTGTCCGGCGGGATCCCAATCCCATTGTCGCGCACCTCGATGCAAATCGCCGGCTGCTGCGCGCCGCCCGCGAACGCATATCCGCACGCGCGGATCGTCAGCCACAAATACCCGGCCCGCTGTGTCAGGCACGCCGAAATCCCGTGCCGCAGCGCATTTTCAATCAGCGGCTGCAACGACAGCTTCAAGATTGAGCAGTCCATCAGCTCCGGAGAAATGTCAATAATCGGGTGAAAATTTTCATACCGCGCGCTGAGCAGGTCAATATACCGTTCCGCATACGACACCTCCTCGCGGATGGGCGTCTGCTCGCTTTCGGACAGCGAATACCGCAGGATGTTCGCCAGCTCGTCGAGCATATCGGCGGCGTGCGCGTCGCCCAGCTCCACCCGCAGACTAATCATATTCAGCGTGTTGAACAGGAAATGCGGATTGATCTGCGCTTGCAGCGGCCGGATCGACAGCATCCCGTAAATCGCGGCCACAATCGCGGCAAAAATCCCCATAATCACGCACGCCCACACGCACCGGCTGCGCACTTCCAGCAAGCGGGTCATGTAGTCGCTGATGGGCGCCGTGACGCCGATGACGAACCCATATGTTCCCACCGGCGACTGCGCGTACGCATACGGCTCCTCCGCCTCCGGGAACAGCTTGCAGAACGCGCCCTCCGCCCGGTACGACGCCAGCTGCGGGAAATCGTCGCGATTCGCGCGCAGTTCGCGTTTGTCGGCGCGCAGAATCACGCTGCCGTCGGTGTCGAACATATACAGCTCGCTCCCGGCCGCGCGATTGACGGCCAGCGTTTCGTACAATGTGTCCAGATTGATGTCCAGCGCAATCGCGCCGTCCTGCGTCACATACCGGAAATGCTTCACCACCGTGATATAATACGGCCAATCGGAGCTGTGCGTGCGGACGAGAAACTGCGTGGTCGTTTTTTCGGAGCGAATCATATCCGGAATCCAGCTCCAATCCCACCGCAGGCCCGCATCGTTTTGTACATCCGTCACTTTCAGGCTGCGGGTGCCCTGATCGGTGAACAGCCGTTCGTGCTTCGGCGCATACGCGATGATCGAATCGATATACCGAATCCCGTAGCTGTACACGCGCAGCTTCCCGCGCAATTCGTTGAAGTAATTGTCGATGATATACTCCGGGTGTTCGTTGTTAAAAAATGTCTGCACGCGTTCATCCACCGCAAGATAGGTGGTCAACCGATTGCTTTGCTCCAAAATCTCGGTGACACGGTGCGCATATTCGTCGGCGGTGTGCTGGGTCATGGTTTTCACCTCGTCCTCCAGCGCATTCACCGACAGATTGAACACCACCGCCACCGCAATCGACACGATCACGATCAGGATGATCATCAGCTTCACGAAGTTCTTGAAGAAAAGCTTCATCTCCGCGGGGCTTTCCTTTTTTTCGCGTTTTTTTCGTTCCTGCTTCATGCGTCATCCTCCTCCGTGAGCAGTCCGGCGGCGCGCCGCTGGCGATATTCGGACGGGGTGCAGCCCACGTCGCGGACGAACACATCGGTGAAATACGCCCGGTCGGCGAACCCGACGGCCGCCGCGACTTCCTGCACAGCCATTGGCGTTGCGAGCAGCTGTTTGGCGCGCTTGATGCGTTCGCGGGTCACGAATTTTTGGAACGATATCCCGGCGCATTCCTTGAACACATGGCTGAAATACGACGGCGCCAGGCACACTGCGTTCGCGACGTCGTCGCGGGAGAACGGTTCGCCCAGGTGCGCCCGGATATACCGGCACGCCGCTGCGATTTGTTTGGCGGCGGGCGACGGCTGCCGCAGCACATCCATTTCCGCCAGCGATTCCGGCGTCACATTGTCGGCGATTTTCGTCCAGCCGAACGGGATTTCCAGCGTATTTTCCGCATATTCCGCCAGATTTTTCGGATCCCTTGCCCGCGCGCCGGGAATCAGCAGGAACAGCGTTTTCCGCCCGCGCGACCCCATGGTCAGCACATACTGTCCGGGGAGCGCCGCTGCGATATAGTTCCGCAGCTCCGGCTGCGTCATGGTATTTTCCGGGATTTCCGCTTCATACACGGTGCACGGCGCGGTCATGCGCCGGGCGGTTTCGTCCGGGATTTTGCACGGTGCATCGGCGGCCATCGCACGGTTCAGCGCGGCTTCTTCCGCTGCGATGGCAATATTTTGCTGCACGGCAAACGACTCCCGCCGGGCGGTGATTTCGGGCCGGAACCGCTCGATCAGCTCCCCAAACGTGCGCAGCCGAATCGGCTTCATCAGGTAATCGCGCACGCCGAACTGCATTGCGGTGCGGGCGTAGGAAAAATCGCTGAACCCGGTAATCACGACCACCGGGCATTCGGGGTCGAACGCCTGCATCCACTGGGCGAACTGCAAGCCGTCCACGTGCGGCATTCGGATGTCGGTGATAATCAGGTCCACTGCGTGGCCACTCAGGTAGCGCATTGCGGCGGCGCCGTCCGGCAGGTCGGCGATTACGCGGGCGCCGGGGACGGTGTGAATTGCTTCGACCATTAGTCGGCGGGAGCCGCCCTCGTCTTCCACCAGCAGGATATTTACTTTTCTGTTGTAAATCGTGTTCATTTTTCTCTTCCTTTGTGTCGCGTTGCATTTCTATTATACAGCATTGCGGCACATTTTGCAATCGGAAAGTGCGCCTTGCCTGCGAAAACCGCCGCAAGGCGGATGCTTTGCGGCGGAAAAGTGAAGGTATTTTCTTGTGAGGAAAAGTTACTTTTTGGAAGAGGTGTAGTCGTTGTACTGCTTGGTCACCGTGTCGAGGATTTCCTGCACGCCGGCGGCTTTCAACTTGGTCATGTACTCGTCATACTTCGCTTCCCAATCCTTGCCGTAGATTCCATTGAGCAAGCTGCCGTAATATTCGTCGGACACAGCTTTCACGTCAGCGCGCTGGTCTTTCACGCTCGCCAAATCCCACGTGTAACCCATCATCGGAGAAGTCACCGTCGTTTTGCCGTTGTGAACTTCATTCAGAATATATTCGTTCTGGCCGTCTTTCACCGCCTGGTTTTTCCACGCGTTGAACGTGTTGCCGACGTTCCATTTCCAAGTGGTGTAAGTGCCGTCCGCACCGCCCTGGCTGCCGTCGAATTCCAGCGTCTTGATGCGTTTGTCGGCTTTGTCCACCCACTCCCAATGGACGCCTTCCAAGCCCCAGATGAACGTGTTGTAGAACTCTTCGCCCTTCTTGGTCATCAGCAGTTCCACAATCGCCATCGCGTCTTCCGGGTTTTTGCTGGTGGAGTGAATCGCGTTGCCGCCGGCCGCCCATTTGGAACCGATGTACCAGTGGTCAGACGTTTGAATCACCGTCGCCGGGATATCCGCATCCCAGCTGAAGCCTTCTTTCATCTGCTGTTCAGACGCCGCCGCCTCGTTGAACTGGAAGATCAGGGATTCATCATTCATGAAGTTTTTCCCGTTAAAGTCGCTGCCTTTGTACGTCGCAACATCCGGGTGATACAGCCCTTCCTGATAGAACTTCGCAGCGTGTTCAAAAACGGTTTTCGCTTCCTCGGTCATCGGCCAGTACTCCGGACCGTTCGCGCCTTCGCGCAGGATCAGCTGGCCATAGTTGTCGTCAACGTACTCCACCCAGTAAAGAATTCTGCTGAGGCCCAGCGCAGGATCCAGCCATTTGGTCTGCTTGCCGGTCGCTTCGCGCACGGCCTTCACATACTTCTCGTAAAAGTCGAGTTTTTCTTCCAGCGTGCCTTTTTGGAGCACTTTGCGAGCCTCGTCTTCCGTGATCTTCGCAGCGTCCAAATACGCCGTCGGGGTCACAAAGAAGTATCCGTTGGTCGCCTGCTGATACGACGGCACATAGTACTGCGTCCCGTTGTATTTGCCCATTTCAATCAGCCACTCCGGCAGCTCCGCGGTAATCTCCGGGTGCTTCGCCAGAAGGTCTTTCAGGTCGATGAACGAACCGGCATCTGCCGCCGTCGTGAAGTCCATCCCGTACGTTGCCACCAAGTCAATTTGCTTGCCGGCGGTTTCGTCCAGCGTGAAGTTCTTCTTGTAGTCGGTCATCGGAACCAGTTCCATCGAGATGTGCTCGTAGCCTTCCATTTTCGACAGCATCTCGTTCAGCTTGTTCTGCACGTCAACCGTTTTCGCCTGCGGGCCTACACCGTTCATGTAGTAGTACCGAATCGTCACCGGCTTTTTCGGTTCTGCCGTGGACGAAACGTCCGCTTTGCTTTCGGTTTGCGACGGGGTCTGCGACGACGCAGGCGTCTTCGCGCAAGCCGCGCAGATCCCGACCATCATCACGACGGCCAAAACCAATGCCAAAATCTTTTTCATGTGTTTGCCTCCTGTTGTAAAATTTTTTCTATGTCAACGCGTCCATGAATCCGCGTGAACACCAATGGAATATTACCCCTTGACCGCGCCCAGCGTCATGCCTTTGGCGAAGTACTTTTGGAAGAACGGGAACACCAGCAGCATCGGCCCGGCCGCAACCACAGCCATGGCAAACCGCATAGATTCGAGGTTGTTGAGCTGGTTCTGCATCGACTCGTCCAGCCCGCCTTCTTTCACCATCTGTTCCAGCATCTCGATATTGTCCAGTATCAGCTTCAACACATATTGCAGCGAATACAGCGACGGCGTCCGGATGTAAACCGACGATGTAAACCAGTCGTTCCACCGCCCGATGAAGTCCAAAAACCCAACCGACGCCAGCACCGGCGTGGACAGCGGGATCACAATCGTGAAGCACACCCGCAGTTCGGACGCGCCGTCCAAATGCGCCGCTTCAAACAGCTCGTTCGGCAGCCCTTTGAAGTTTGTCCGGATCACGATCACGTTCCACGCACTAATCATCCCCGGCAAGATATATACCCAAATGCTGTCCCCCAACCCCAAATACTTGGTGTTCAGGATATACGACGGCACCAACCCGCCGGAAAACAGCGTGGTGAAAAACAGGATAAACGTCAGCACGTTCTTCATCTTAAAGTTTGGCCGCGAAAGTGAATACGCGAACATCGCCATCACCGCCAGCGACCCAACCGTCCCCACCACCGAGTAAAACGCGGTGACTTTGTACGCGTCCAAAATCCGGGTCGGGTTTTTGAACACCATCCGGTACGCCGCCAAGCTCACCTGCTTGGGGAACAGCGTAAAATACTGCGAGCTTGCGCCCTCCAGCGACACCGACACCAGCAAAATCAGCGGCAAAATGTAACATAGCGACAGCAGGATAAAGAAAATGTGCAAACAAACTTGTCCCATCGGCACCTTGCGCCGCTTTGCGATTGCATTCATCATGAACAGAATCCTCTCTGTGGTGGAATTGTGGGTAGATCGATATATTTAGAAATAATTGCAGGATTACGGGGGGTAGCGCGGCCACAGGGCAACTCCCTCAGCCTTAGCCGCGACTGCGTCGGCGGCGGGCAGCACGCGGCCGACACGGCCGCCGCGAGGGAGCCAGTTACCAATAGATTCATGTAGTCGGGGCATTTTCTGCGGCCGATGGTTTATTATCCCAGCGTACTATCCCGGCGGTACGACCCCAGGCTCCCTCGCGAGGGAGCTGGCGCCGCAGCGCCTGAGGGAGTTGCCTTCAACACGCAGCGCAACCACAATGTTGCAACCGCACCTGAAGGAGTTGCCTTCAACACTTGCCGGGATCGCTGTGATGCAGCCACCCTCGCGCCCGTGTCCACCAACTCAGAACATACTGTTCTCCGGACTCACCTTCCGCACAATCTGGTTCGTGCCAACCACCAGCACCAGCCCAACCAGCGACTGGAACAACCCAACGGCCGCCGATTTTTCCAGCGTGCCGCCCAGCAGCGCGCGGTAAGTGTAGGTGTTGATAATGTCCGTCGTTTCATACAGGATGCCTTGGTTTTTCGGCACCTGATAAAACAGCCCCATGTCTCCGCTGAACAGCCCGCCGATGCCCAGAATCGTCAGGATCACCATGATCGGGATCAAACTCGGGATCAGGATGTGCCAGCATTTTTGCATCGTCGTCGCGCCGTCAATCGTCGCGGCTTCCAGCAGCGATTCGTCTACCGCCACCAGCGCGGCATAGTAGTACAAACATCCGCTGCCCACAATCTGCCAGCAGTGCACGATCGTCAGAATCACCGGCCAATACTTCGGTTCGCTGTACCACTGGATTTTGGCGCCGCCAAACGCGGAGATAATCTGGTTCAGCACGCCGTACGACGGGCTGAGAATCGCGTACACCATAAACGACACGATCACGATCGACAAAAACCGCGGCAGCAGGATAATCGTGTGATACGTTTTCAGCATCACCCGGCTGCGCAGGTGATACAGCAGCAGCGCCATCGCCACGCCCAGGATCAGGTTCAGCACCAGAAAGTCCAGCGCATACAGCACCGTGTTGCGGATGGTTCGTACCGCGTCCTGGGAGTTGAAGAAAAACTTAAAGTTGTCCAGCCCCACCCATTCGCTTCCGAAAATCCCTTTCAGCGGCTGGTACTTTTTGAACGCGATCACAATGCCGAACATCGGCGCGTAGTTGAATACCAGCAAAAACACCAGCCCCGGCAGGGTGAGCAGAAACAGCGTCAGGTTGTCGTAAAACGATCTCCGCTTTTTCAGCTTTTTCAAATGCGCGACCGATTGGTCGCTGCGTGCGGTTGCGGTGGTCAAAGCAATTCCTCCCTTAGTGACTTGCGGTTCGGAGGCGTTGTTTTGTGCCCTCCGGAACTGTGACTAAATTATAGCACACCTTTTTTGCTTTGTCAGGAGGGAAAATTGTATGATCGGAGGGGGATTCGTGCTTTCTTCACGGTCAATTCAAAATTTTTCGTCCAAATTGCCCGTTCGCATCAGCCGGAACCGGTTTTTCCGGAACGCGATCAGCCCGTCCGCGCGCATCCGTCCCAGCTCTTTGGACAGCGCACTCCGGTCCAGATTCAGGTAATCCGCCATCTCCTGCCGGTCGAACGGAATCTCGAATTCCAGCGCGCCGTGCGCCGCAGCCTGCCCGCTGAGGTATGTCTGCACCCGCGCGCGGATGGTTTTCGGCCCCGTGCAGAACATCCGCTCGGACAGCGCCCGGTTTTTGCGCGCCGCCGCAATCAGCAGTCGTTCCAGCACCGCCGGGCTGCGCCGCAGCGCATCCATCGGGAGCATCGCGATCTCCGCGTCCGCCGCGCACACCGCGTCCACCAGCATCGCCGCCCCACACAGCGCGTACGACTCCGCAAAAATCTGCCCGGCCGCCGCCGTCCCCAAAATGCTCCGGTTGCCCCACCAGTCCACCCGTTCAATCCGCACCCGGCCGCGCAGCACCGCGCCAATCGCCTGCACCGTCGTCCCCGCCCGCAGAATCGTCTCGCCCCGCCGGTACGTCCGAACCCGCGCCGCCCCCGCAATCGCATCCGCCTCTGCGTCCGGCAGTCCCCGCAGCAATGGAAAATCTTTCAACATCAAAAACCTTCTTTCGTGGTTATAACCACCGAATTTTCGACTGTATTATACTATAATAAACCCATCGCAGTCAAGTATGCGCTGCGACCCACCCAAACACTTTAATATAATATAAAAGAAAGGGCGATTTTTTCATGATCCGGAAAATCATTCACATCGACGAAGAAAAATGCAACGGCTGCGGCGCGTGCGCGGCGGCATGCCACGAAGGCGCCATCGCAATGGTCAACGGCAAAGCCAAACTGATGCGCGACGACTACTGCGACGGCCTCGGCGACTGCCTGCCCGCCTGCCCCACCGGCGCGATCTCGTTCGTGGAGCGCGAAGCCGCCGCATACGACGAAGCCGCCGTCCAAGCGCACAAAGCCGCGCAATCCCGGCCGCACGGCGGATGTCCCGGCCATCAGCTGCGCCGGATGCACCCCGAATCCGCCGATACCCCCGCGCCGGCCGCACCGGCCGCGTCGCAGCTGGGCCAATGGCCGTGCCAGATTCGGCTGGTGCCGGTCAACGCGCCCTACTTTGACGGCGCCAAACTGCTGATCGCGGCGGACTGCACGGCGTACGCCTATGCGCAGATGCACACGCAGTTCATGCGCGGCAAAATCACGCTGATCGGCTGCCCCAAGCTGGACGGCGTGAACTACGCCGAAAAGCTGACGGAAATCATCCGTTCCAACAATATCCAAAGCGTCACCGTTGTCCGGATGGAAGTCCCGTGCTGCGGCGGGCTGGAACAAGCGGCGCGCACCGCGCTGCAAGCCAGCGGAAAATTCATCCCGTGGCAGGTCGTCACCGTCACGGTAGACGGCCGCCTGCGCGAATAACGAGATTTTTGCGCAGAAAATCGAAAATTTGCAAAAACCTCTTGACTTTTCGCGCCGGACGGTGTATAATAATCAAGCGTTCTGCAAAAATGCAGTGCGCTTGATGAATAAGGGGAAATTCCCGAGTGGCCAAAGGGGGCAGACTGTAAATCTGTTGTCTCTGACTTCGGTGGTTCGAATCCACCTTTCCCCACCAGAAAAAAGCACTTGCGTATGCAAGTGCTTTTTTCAGTGATATTCGCCTGCGGCGAGTGTTATTGCTTCGCAGTGATATCCGGCTCCGCCGGGTGATATTGCCTTCGGCAGTGTTGGATGCGAATATCATATTGCTATCACTTTCCGCGCAGCGGAAAATATCACTTTTGCGGAGCAAAAATATCACTGTTCGCCCCGCGAACAATATCACTATAACTGCGGCGCAGCGAACAATCTCACATCCGGCACATCTGCACCGAATGCCCGGTCGCCGGCACCAACCGTTCCGTCACATCTGCCGTCCGCAGCTTCATATACCCGGTCGTCGTCCCGTCGCTGCACCCGTAAAACGGTTCGGCCAACACGTCCGGATCCATCACCAGCTGCACGTCGCGCGCCTCCGGCCGCAGCAAACTAAACACAGTCGCAGCGCCGACCGTCACGCCCATCATCGTGTCCAGCAGCTCCGGCGGCGCGAACGACACGCGCGAAATCCCCAGCCCGGCGCTGAAATCTTTCGATCGGAACGGCTTATCTCCCGGCATAATGTACAAATAAAATTCCGTTTTCTGCCGATTGCACAGGAACAGCGTTTTCACCACCTTCACGGACAGCCCTTCATCAATGGCGGCGCAGTCCGCCATGGTGATGGCTTCGTCGGTGTCCACGCGCGAAAATGGGATGCCCAGCGCGTCCAAGGTGCGGTACACCTGCGCTTGCAGCGGGGTCCGGAACATCTCCGGCGCGGCGGTATCAGGTTGACTGACATGAATCATCACGATTCGCCTCGATTCTGAATTTGCCTTTGATTATATCACAAACCGCGCCCGAAGAAAAGCGCAATTTTCGCATGATTTCCATGCAAAATCCGAAAATAACGGCTCATTCCGCGCCTTTTGCGGCCGCAATTTCGTCCCAATCGATCGGCATTCCGCGGAAATACACGTCCCGGTCGCGCGCATCGATCGACCGCAGCACGCGGCACGGATTCCCAACTGCAACCACATTCGCCGGTAAATCCCTAGTCACGATGCTCCCTGCGCCGACCACCGTATTGTCTCCAATGGTAACACCGGGCAAAATTACCGCTCCCGCCCCAATCCAACAGCATCGTCCAATTCGAACGACCGCGTTGTACTGGTACGCCTGTTCGCGCAGCTCCGGCAGGATGGGGTGCCCCGCTACCGCCACGGTGACGTTCGGCCCGAACATCGTGTAGTCGCCCACATAGATGTCGGTGTCGTCTACCATCGTCAGGTTAAAATTGGCGTAAATATTTTTGCCAAAATGCACAAATTTCCCGCCCCAATTGGCGTGGAACGGCGGCTCAATGTAGCACCCGTCGCCGATCTCGGCAAACATTTCGCGCAGCATCGCCGTGCGCTTTGCCTGCTCGGTGGGGCGGGTTTGGTTGAAGTCGTACAGGCGATCCAGGCACCGCAGCTGTTCGTCTGCCAGTTTTGGATCGTCCGGCAGATACAGCCCGCCGGTGTGCATATTTTTCATCATCAGGCTCATGGGGGAAAATGCTCCTTTTTGCATCGTGTAATTTTCGTCTATTATACTGCATTTTCCCGCAAAAATCAACCAAAACGCGCAAAAAATGATTCCGGCGGATACGCTCCGCCGGAATCACTGATTTGCATCATTTTACGCCTGTTTTGTCTCGATTTTGCCTGTTTTATTCCGTTTTGGCTTCAATCGCATCCGTCCGGTAGATGAACCGCACCGCGCCGTCCATCCCGTCCGTCAGGCCGGAGAACGAGCGGTAATTTTTCGACACATCGGCCGTCGCGCGCACGCGCGTCAGCAGCCCGTTCAGGTCGCCGTCCACCGCATCCACCAGTTTTTGGACACCGCGTTCGTTGAATTCCCGCAGCCCGTCGGACAGCTGCATCGCGCCGTCCCGCAGCTGCGTCACGCCGTCCACCAGCGCCGGCGCATTGGATTTGAGCGACAGCAGCCCGTTGTACAGCTGCTGTGCGCCGCTGTCCAGCTGATTGGCGCCCGTGCTCAGCGCGCCAGCGCCGGTCAGCAGCTGCGACGCACCGTCGTTCGCCTCGGCCACCCCGGCCGTGTAGGCGTACAGGCCGGTGTAGAACGTGTTGTACTCGTTGAGCGAGGCTTTCAGCGCACTGATATCGGCCGCACCGGACTGCGCTTTTTTCAGCGCTTCGGTGATCTGATCCTGCACTTCTTTGCTCTGCATATTCTGCTCAATCAGCAGCGCAGCCTGTTCGTCGGTCTTTTCCGCGATGGTCGCCTGAATTTCGTCCGTCGCCATTTTCTGATCGACCACGATTTTCAGCTGTGCCTCCGTCGTCGAAGCAATCGTCGCCTGGATCTCATCGGACGCCATTTTTTCTGCGACAGCCGCCGCAATCTGCGCATCGGTCTGCGACGCGATGGTCGCCTGCACCGTGTCGGACGCCATCTGCGCGTCCACCAGCTGCGCAATCTGCGCATCCACGGCCGCCGTCACCTGCGCCTGCTGCGCTTCCGAAATCTGCCCGGCCGCCACAGCCGCATCGTACTGTTTTTTGGTCATGCCCATCGACGCAAGCACACCCGATTCGATCTGATCCCGGTTCTGCGCGACCTCGGCTTCCACCTGCTGACGCACTGCCGCCGTGACCTGCGCTTCGATCGTGCTGCGCTGCGCTTCCACGCCTTCCTGCACTTCCGCCTGCACCTGCTGCGTGACCGCCGCTTGCACCTGGGGCTTTGCCTCGGCTTCCACCTGTGCCCGAACCGCCGCCGTCACGGCCGCAGTGATGTCGCCGCACTTGGCCTCCACGGCCGCCGTCACTTTTTCGCGGGCAATCGCCTGCGCCTGCTCGGCCACATGATCCGGATCCAGCGACGCGATCACCGCATCCAGCGTCTTGGCGTAATTTTCAATCGTCAGTGCCGGAATGGTCAGTCCGGCTGCCGCCAGCTGCGTATTCGCCGTATCCAGCAACGTTTCGAACACCTTTTTCGCCCCGGCGTTGAGCGAATCGTTGTTCGCGGCCAGCTCGTTCAGGCCGCCGCTGAGCTTTTTCGTCCCGTCCAGCAGCGACGCCGCGCCGGATTTGAGGTCGGCCGTCCCGGATTTGAGCGTCGCCGCGCCGTCGGCCAGCTGGTTGATCCCGTCGATCAATTCGCCGGATTTGTCCAGCAGCGTGTTCAGCCCGTCGTACAGCTGCGACGACCCGTCGAGCAGTGCGTTCATCCCGTCGGTCAATTCGCCGAGCTGATCGGTCAGATCGTCGAGCGAATCGATGGAATCGGTGTCCAGCTTGTTGAACAGTTCATTCGTCGCGACGGTGACGGTGTTCATCATCTCAAAGTGCTGCACATCCGCCGAAATCTCTACAAAGTCCGGCAGTTCCAGCGTGTCGCGGTCCAGTGCTAGGTCGTCCTGCAAGCCGGGGAACGCCAGCCCGGCGACGATGGTGCGGCTGCCGTCGTTAATCAGCCGGCCGTTGGACACTTCCACATTGGTGAACACGTCGTTGTCCAGCAGCATCCCGGTCAACATTGCGAACGGGACGGCGATGCGCGTCGATTGCCCGTCGATCTGAACGGTTTCGTACTGATTGTTGGTGTATTCGTACCGGATGGTGACGTGCCCGCTCTGCCCGGCCAGCTCTTCGGCGGAGATCGCCTTGCCGTCCAGCCGGTACGACACTTTCATCGACACCGGCAGTTCCTGCTCCACCGTGCCTTTGCAGTACACGTCGCCGCCCTGCGCGTTCCACACGCGCATCGAATCGCCGTTCATCGTGTAGGTCGCGTCGCCTTTGGTGGTTTCCACGTTGGTCAGCGTCCCGGTGTCGGTCAGCGAATCGCTGCCCAGCTGGTTTTTAATCCAGTCGCTGACGATGATTTTCTGCACGCTGCCGTCGGCTCCGGCCAGCACATAGACGGTTTCGTCTTTGCACGGCGCGGTTTCGGTCGGCGCGGTCGATGCGGACGCGGTCGGCGTCTGCTCGGCCTGCGTGCTGTTGGCGGCATATACCGTTGCCCCCACGCTCCCGGCAATCAGCCCGGCGCTCAGCAGCACCGCCAGCGGTTTTGCAAATTTCTGTTTCATATCCATCAAGCTCCTCCATTGCTTCGCTTCATTTACGACTGCGCCGACGCGGCCGGCCGTTTGCCGATCCCGCGCATCCCCCATGTGGTGGCGCAGATCAGCTTATCGCACAGCATCAGCATCGCCGGCAGGATGAAGATCACGCACAGCATGCTGACGACGGCGCCGCGTGCCATCAAATTGCACATTGCGCTGATGATATCGATATCGGAATAGACCGCTACGCCGAACGTTGCGGCGAACAGCCCCAGACCGGATACCAGAATCGACGGGATCGACGTCCCCAGCGCAATCCGGACGGCGTCGCGCTTCGACTGCCCGGCGATGCGTTCCGTTTTGTACCGCGTCGTCATCAGGATGGCGTAGTCCACCGTCGCGCCCAGCTGAATTGTGCTGATGCAAATCGGCGCAATAAACGGCAGCGACTGACCCAGGTAATGCGGCAGCCCCAGGTTGATGAAAATGGCCAGCTCGATCACTGCAATCAGAATGAACGGCAGCGAAATGCTCTTTTCCACCAGCGCAATAATCAGGAAGATTGCCACAATCGACACCGCGTTGACCACCTGGAAGTCGCGGTCGGTCGTTTCGATCATGTCCTTCATGCACGGCGCTTCGCCGATCAGCATTCCGTTGGGATCATACTTTTTCAGGATGGCGTTCAGCGCGTCGATCTGATCGTTGACGTCGTCGCTCGCCACTTTGTACGACGAGTTAATCAGCAGCAGCTCCCACTTGTCGCTTTTCAAAATCGACCGCACACTGTCCGGCAGGACTTCCTCCGGCACCAGCGACCCCACGACCGATTCCAGCCCCAGCGTGTATTTCACGCCCGGCACCGCGTCCATCTCATCGATCATCTTCCGCACCGAGCCGGTCGGCAGCGACGCGTCCACCAGCACCATGTGCGTGGAGGCGACGTCAAATTCTTCGGACAGTTTGGAATTCGCAATCACATATTCCATGTCCTCCGGCAGGCACTGGCCCATGTCGTAGTACACTTCGTCGTTCGTTTTGCGGTAGCCGTACAGCGCCGGCGTGACCAGCATCGCGAACACCACCAGGAACACCGGGAACACTTTGACGATCCCTTTGGCGAACTTGTTCATGTTCGGGATCAGCGACCGGTGCTTCGTTTTTTGCAGCGGCTTGTCGAGCAGCAAAATCATCGACGGCAGCACCGTCACGCAGCCGAGCACGCCGAAGATCACGCCTTTGGCCATCACCAGCCCCAAGTCGCGGCCGAGCGTGAACGTCATGAAGCACAGCGCGGCAAACCCGGCCACGGTGGTGATGGAGCTGCCGATCACGCTGGTGAGCGTGTCGTGAATCGCGGTGGCCATGGCTTCGTTGCGGTCGTCCGTCTGCGCCCGCGCTTCGTTGTAGCTGTGCCACAGGAAGATGGAGTAGTCCATCGTGACGGCCAATTGCAGCACGGCGGACAGCGCCTTTGTGATGTACGACACTTCGCCGAAAAAGTAGTTGGTGCCCAGGTTCAGGACGATCATCATCCCGATGGACGCCAGGAACACGAACGGTACCAGCCAGCCGTCCAGCAGGAGCAGCATCGCCAAACACGCGAACAGCACTGCCAACCCCACATAAATCGGCTCTTCGGCCTCGCACAGGTCTTTCAGGTCGGTGACGAGCGCCGACATCCCGGACACGAAGCATTGCTTCCCGGCGATGGCGCGAATCTCGCGGATGGCGTCCATCGTGACATCGGCGGAAGTGGCACTGTCAAAGAACACGGCCATCATGGTGGAGTGGTCGGTGTTGAACGCGCTGTATATTTTGTCCGGCAGCAGCTCCTTCGGGATGGTCACGTCGGCCAGCGTGGAATACCACACCACGCTTTCCACGTGATCGACCGTTTTCAGCTTGTCGCACAGCGCGGCGACGTCTTTATCCGGCATATCTTCCACGATAATCAGCGAGAACGCGCCTTTGCCAAAGTCCTCCATCAGCGCGTCCTGGCCGATGACGGTATCCATATCGCCCGGCAGATAGTCGAGCATATCGTAGTTGATTCGGGTCCCCAGCATCCCCAGCACCGACGGAATCATCAGCACCAGCGCCAGAACCAGAATCGGGATGCGGTATTTGACCACCGCTTTTGAAAATCGCATAGTCTGCAAAATCCTTTCTGTGTGTTTACGGGCAGTCGCGGAAATCGTGCACCTCGACGGTGTCGGTGTCCGGCTGCTGATGACGAATGATCTTGACGGCGGTAATCATCGTGCTGAAATTCAAAATCCCTTCGGCCAGCAGCGTGATCCCCAGCACCGTCATCAGGACGGACGTCCCTTCGCCCGGGCGGAACATCAGCACCAGCCCGGCCAGCGCCGCCAGAATCGCCATCG
The DNA here is from genome assembly GCA_905198155.1 of uncultured Eubacteriales bacterium. Classification (GTDB taxonomy): domain Bacteria; phylum Bacillota; class Clostridia; order Oscillospirales; family Acutalibacteraceae; genus RGIG4076. The sequence continues at coordinate 25,102 of CAJKBQ010000008.1, read as the reverse complement.
CCAGGATCATCCACCATTCGCGGATGCCGAACGAGCGGCTTTCCATCGCGATCTGAATTTTGAACAGTCCGTCCAGCAGGATCGAAACGCCCAGCGTGATGCAGATGAAGTTCATCAGCCCAATCGGGCGGCTCAGCATATAAATCCCCAGCACGATCAGCAGAATCCCCAGCGCCAGATCGTACTGAAACGCCAGGCGGTACAGGTCGCGCGAGAAAAACCCGACCAGCTTCACCGCGCCGAACACGATCATCAGGATCCCGCAGATCAGCCCCAGCACGGCGGCCGAAGTCGCCGGTTTTGCGATCACAAAAATCCCCAGTGCGCACATCAGCCCGGAAATCACCATATATCCAATCTTTGCGGTTCGCATCGGAGCAACAGAGCGCATTCCAAACGCCCCCTTTCTTTCGTTCTGTCCATAGTATAGCACGCGAATCCGCATTTGAAAACGGGCAATATTCGGCCGATGCCCGAATTTGCGACACCGGCGCGTCCATGTTTGGTTTTTGGGCATTGGGGCGGATTTGCCCAAAACGCAAAAAACCGACCGTACGGTTCCATTCGTTGGAATCGTACGGTCGGTGCAATGGCCGCTCGGCGCGCGTCACGACCGGCGGCGAATCAGTTCCTCGGCAAACCCGCGGCACAGTTCCGCCAGCCGATGCACGTCGGCAATGGCTTCGGTTTTCATCCCGTTCATCAGCCAGTCGAAGATCAGTCCGAAGATTTCGCACTTGAAAAACCGCTGGAACACGGCGCGGTCGGCTTTCGGCATCGGCCGATCCCCGAACGCCGCGTCTAAGTACGCCGCGATCACATAATCGCAGATCCGCATCAGCGACCGCTCGTAAATGTCGCGGTTGGCGGAATTGTAGATGTGATACACGGCTTTTTTGTTTTGCAGCGCGAACCGGAACACCAGCTCCACGCATTCGTCCAGCGTCTGAATCGACGGGTATTTTTGGATAATCTGATCCGCTTCGTCGGTGACAATCTCCTCGATCAGCGCGGTGATGTCCTGGTAGTGGTAGTAAAACGAATTCCGGTTGATTCCGCAGTCCTCCACAATGTCCCGCACGGTGATTTTGTTCAGCGGCCGCTCGTTGAGCAGCTTCAAAAACGACGATTTGATCGCCATCTTGGTGAAATTCGGCATACGTCCGCCTCCTCGAATTACAGTTGGAAATGGTTGTCGGATTTCGGCTTCGTGCTTTTATTGTATCATGGAATTGTGAAGAAAAAAGAAATAAAACCAAAAAAAGTTTGCAAAGCGCCGCCCGCCCTCCGGGACGAATCCCAAAGGGCGGGCAGCTTCATCATGAAAAGAAAAGGAATAAGGAGAACGAAAAATTCGTCGTAATCAAAATTTATTGCCCGCTCTGCCCGTAGTTGGACAGGACGCGCGCAGACGGGTCGTTGACGTCGCACCCCGGCCAGGATTTGTTCGGCATCCAGAAACCGTCGATCATCCCGGACTGACCCGGATAATACTTTTCAAAAATCTCGCGGTACAGCAGCGATTCCTTCGTAAACGGCGCGGCGTGCGGGTAGCGCGCGCAGCGGGCGTGCAATTCCGCGTCGGTGTACTGTGTTTCGGCAAACTGCTTCAGGTCGTCCACCATCGAATGCCCCACCGCGTCGGAAAACGCCGCTTTTTCGCGGTACAGGATCGAATGCGGCAGGTAGTCGCCTTCAAACGCGTGGCGCAGCAGGTATTTGCCGATGCCGTATGTGTTCAGCTTCTTCGCCGGGTCAATCGCCATCACATACCGCACGAATTCCAAATCGCCGAACGGCACGCGCGCTTCCAGCGAGTTGACCGAAATGCACCGGTCGGCGCGCAGCACGTCGTACATATGCAGCTCGCGGACGCGCTTTTGGGACTCCGCCTGGAACGCAGCCGCGTCCGGCGCAAAGTCGGTGTATTTGTACCCGAACAGCTCGTCCGAAATCTCGCCGGTCAGCAGCACGCGGATGTCGGTGTGTTCGTGAATCCATTTGCACAGCAGGTACATCCCCATGCTGGCGCGGATGGTCGTGATATCGTACGTGCCGAGCAGGTGAATCACCGTGTCCAGCGCGCCGAGCACTTCGTCCGGCGTCATCAGCACCTCCGTGTGGTCGGTGCCCAGGTATTCCGCCGTTTGGCGGGCATATTTCAGGTCGATCGCGTCGGCCGCCATGCCGATGGCGAACGTGCGGATTGGCTTGCTGCTTTTGCGCTGCGCAATGGCGCACACCAGCGACGAATCCAGCCCGCCGGACAGCAGGAACCCGACTTTGGCGTCGGCCACCAGCCGTTTTTCGACCCCGGCGATCAGCCGTTCGCGAATCCCGGCGCAGATCGTCTCCACGTCGTCGGTGCAAACCGCGTCCACGCGCGTGATGTCGCGGTAGCAGACGAACTGCCCGTCTTTGTAGTAATGTCCCGGCGGGAACGGCCGAATCTCCGCGCACAGGCCGACCAGGTTTTTCGGTTCACTGGCGAAAACAATCGTCCCGGCCGCGTCGTAGCCGTAATACAGCGGCCGAATCCCGATCGGGTCGCGCGCGGCGATGTACTGCCCGGTCGCCCCGTCGTACAGAATCATCGCGAACTCCGCGTCCAGCATGGCGAACATCGCCGTGCCGTATTCGCGGTACATCGGCAGCAGGATCTCGCAGTCGGAGCCGCTGCGGAACGTGTATTTGTCCGCCAGCTGCGCCTTGATCCGCTCAAAGCCGTAAATTTCGCCGTTGCACACCACATAGCTGCCGTCCAGCGCGAACGGCTGCATCCCTTCGTCCGTCAGGCCCATAATCGCCAAGCGGTGAAAGCCCAGCAGGCCGCGGCCGGTGTCCACAATCCGGCTATCGTCCGGTCCGCGCGACACCGTCGCCGCGAACCCGCGCTCAAACGCAGAAAGTACCGCGCCGGAGCCGCAATATCCCATAATCGAACACATCTTGCATCATCCTCCGAAAAATTGAAAATCACTGGAATTCGTACAGATTTGTGCAGCGTTTGATAGGGCAAGGGCTGTCCTCGCGGTACCACCTATCTTGTTTCTCTGTCGGCTTCTACCAAAGCCTGCCGCGGTCACGGGCGGCACCCGGCGCACCTACTGGGGAATCGCTGCGTTTTGCGCAGCCCGTTCGGATTGCGGCTTGCCGGGGGTTCTTCGCGCAGAGGCGGCGGCGCGGCTCTCACCCTGCCCGCGCTCGCTGTGCGTGCGATGTCTGCGTTACTTTTCCCGGCTCCATCGCCTTTGAAAGTAAAATTATAAAAACGGAATCTCAGAATCAGATTGGATTTTCCCGGTTACTCCACATCCTGGAGTGCATCGTAGCCTTCTTCGCCGGTGCGAACCTTGATGACGTTTTCCACGTCGTACACAAAGATCTTGCCGTCGCCGATGTGGCCGGTATACAGCACGCGCTTCGCGGTTTCGATCACGCTGCGCACCGGAACTTTGCTGACCACGATGTCCAGCTGAATCTTCGGCAGCAGCGTCGGTTCCACTTCAACGCCGCGGTAATACTCCGGCTTACCCTTCTGGATCCCGCAGCCCAGCACGTGCGACAGCGTCATGCTGGTGATGCCCAGATCCATCAGCGCCTTTTTCAGCGGCTCAAACCGCGCTTCTTTGCAGATGATCTCCACCTTGGTGAACTTGGGCGAACCGTTGTCCGGCTCCAGCTTCGCTTCGCGCTTCACCGGCACGGCTTCTGCCACCGGCACATCGCCCGTAACCGCCACCGGCGCCTCTGCCGATTCGTCGTCGGTCGTGGTGTCCGGCAGCATTGCAATCCCGCCGTACGCCGTGGGCAGCCCGTGCTCGGAAATATCCATCCCTTCGATCTCGTCAGCCGCCGACGTCCGCAGACCGATCGTGCGCTTCAAAATCAGGAATACGATGGTGATGACTACCGCGACATACGCTGCAACCGAAACCACGCCCAGCGTCTGCACGCCGAGGAAGTGGAAGCCGCCGCCGTAAAACACGCCTTTTTCGGTCGAAACGCCGGTGGCGAAGAATCCCGTCAGGATCGTGCCCAGTGCGCCGCAAACGCAGTGGACGGAGATCGCGCCGACCGGGTCGTCGATTTTTGCGACCTTGTCGAAGAATTCAACCGCCAGCACAATCACAATGCCAAACACCAAGCCCATGATCGCTGCGCCGATGGGATCGACCGCATCGCAGCCCGCGGTGATGCCGACCAAGCCGGCCAGCGCCGCATTGTACGTCATGGACACATCCGGTTTGCCGTAACGGATCCATGTGAAGATCAGCGTGGTGCAGCAAGCCACCGCCGCCGCCAAGTTGGTGTTGAAGAAGATCAGCCCGGCGCTGATGAGTTTTTCGTCGGTATCCATGCCGACGGTGGACGCCCCGTTGAAGCCGAACCAGCAGAACCACAAGATGAACACGCCAAGCGCCGCAGCCGTCAGGTTATGCCCGAGGATGGCGCGCGGTTTGCCGTCTTTGTCGTACTTGCCGATGCGCGGCCCCAAGATCGCCGCACCGATCAGCGCGCACACGCCGCCGACCATATGCACGGCCGTGGACCCGGCAAAATCGTGGAAACCCAGCTCCGACAGCCAGCCGCCGCCCCAAATCCAGTGGCCGGAGATCGGATAGATGAACAGGGAAATCGCCGCAGAATAAATGCAGTACGCGCTGAACTTCGTGCGCTCTGCCATCGCGCCGGACACGATGGTCGCCGACGTGGCGCAGAACACGGTCTGGAAAATCGCGTACGCCCACAGCGGAACGCCTTCCGGCAGGATGTGGCTGTAATCCTTCATAATCAGCGGATCGATCCAGCCGAACAGCCCCGTGCCTGCGCCGAACATCACGCCGAAGCCGATCAGCCAGAAGCACGGCGTGCCGATGCAGAAGTCCATCAGGTTTTTCATCAGGATGTTCCCGGTGTTTTTCGCCCGGGTAAATCCGGCTTCGCACATTGAGAAGCCCGCTTGCATAAAGAACACCAGCGCTGCGCCCAGCAGCACCCATATGGTGTTTACCGCACTGAAAGTCATGGTACTCTCCCCCATTTTACTCAATATCATTTATATTCTCGGCCGCGCCGCACCGCCGCAAGGCGCGGCGCAACCGTTGTTTTTACCCCTCAGCGTACGCCGAACAGCAGATCGCCGTACGTCGGGAACGGCCAGTATTTTTCAGCCGTGTGCGTTTCCGCTTCGTCGCACACCACCCGCAGCTCCGTCATCTTTTGCAGGATCACGTCGCGGATGAAGTCGGCCGCCGCCGTCACGTCGGAAATCGTCTTGTACTCCGTAAGCGCCGCTTCCAGCTTGTCGGTCGCGGCGGCAATCTCGTCGGTCAGCAGCGTCAGCTTTTTGATCGATTCCGTCTCGTACTTGCACGCCAGACCCGGCACCGCCGCTTTCTTGGCGGTCAGCGCTTTGGCCAGCTCTTCGGTGTACGCTTCCACCGCCGGGACGATCTCTTTGCGCGCCATATCGACCATCGTCTGGCCTTCGATGTTCACGGTCTTGCAGTAGTTTTCCAGCGTGATCTCGTAGCGGGAATGAATCTCCGCTTCGGAGAAGATTTTGTGCGACGTGAGCATCTTGACGTTCTTCGGATCCAGAATCGCGGGCAGCGCGTCCGGCGTGGTGCGCAGGTTCGGCAGGCCGCGGACTTCGGTGGCTTCTTTGATCCAGGCGTCGTCGTAGCCGTTGCCGTTGAAGATGATGCGCTTGTGGTCGGTGATCGTCTTTTTAATCAGATCGTGCAGCGCCGCTTCAAAATCGTCCGCCTGCTCCAGCGTATCGGCATATTCTTTCAGTGATTCCGCCACTGCGGCGTTCAGCATGATGTTCGCGCACGCGATGCTGTTGGACGAGCCGAGCATCCGGAACTCGAATTTGTTGCCGGTGAACGCGAACGGCGAGGTGCGGTTGCGGTCGGTGGTGTCGCGCATGAACTTCGGCAGCACATGGACGCCCAGCTTCATCACCGTTTTTTCGGCGGCGCTGTACGGCACGTCGTGCTCGATCGCGTCGAGGATTGCGGTCAGCTCGTCGCCCAGGAACATCGACACCACTGCAGGCGGCGCTTCGTTGGCACCCAGCCGGTGATCGTTGCCCGCCGTCGCGACGGACAGCCGCAGCAAGTCGGCGTAGTCATCGACCGCCTGAATCACTGCGCACAGGAACAGCAGGAACTGCGCGTTTTCGTATGGCGTTTCGCCCGGTTTCAGCAGGTTGACGCCGGTGTCGGTTGCCATGGACCAGTTGTTGTGCTTGCCGCTGCCGTTGACGCCCGCAAACGGCTTTTCGTGCAGCAGGCAAACCAGTCCGTGCCGCGCCGCGACTTTCTGCATGATCTCCATCGTCAGCTGGTTGTGATCGGTGGCGATGTTGGTGGTGGAGTAAATCGGTGCCAGTTCGTGCTGCGCCGGCGCGACTTCGTTGTGCTCGGTTTTCGCCAGAATCCCCAGCTTCCACAGCTCTTCGTTCAGGTCTGCCATGTACGCCGCCACCCGCGGTTTGATCACGCCGAAGTAGTGGTCGTCCATCTCCTGGCCTTTCGGCGGTTTCGCGCCGAACAGCGTCCGGCCGCAGAAAATCAGGTCTTTGCGCTTTTCAAACATCTCTTTGTCCACCAGGAAGTACTCCTGCTCGGGACCAACGGAGGTGCGCACGCATTTGACGTCCGTATTGCCGAACAGCCGCAAGATGCGCAGTGCCTGTTTGTTCAGTGCCTGCATGGAGCGCAGCAGCGGGGTTTTCTTGTCCAGCGCCTCGCCGCCGTAGGAGCAGAACGCCGTCGGGATGCACAGCGTCTTGTCTTTGATAAACGCGTACGACGTCGGGTCCCACGCCGTGTAGCCGCGCGCTTCAAACGTGGCGCGCAGCCCGCCGGACGGGAACGACGACGCATCCGGCTCGCCCTGAATCAGCTCTTTGCCGGAAAATTCCATAATCACGCCGCCGTCGGGCGCGGGCGAGATGAAGCTGTCGTGCTTTTCGGCGGTGATGCCGGTCAGCGGCTGGAACCAGTGGGTGAAGTGCGTCGCGCCGTGCGCCACCGCCCAGTCTTTCATCGCGGTGGCAACCGCATTGGCGACGTCGTTGTTCAGGCTGGCGCCTTCGTCGATGGTTTTTTTCAGCGACTGGTAGATGTCGGCGGACAACGTCGCTTTCATCACGCGGTCGTCGAACACGAGACTGCCAAAGTAATCGGATACGGTTTTCATAACTGCTCTACTCCTTCTGCAAAATCAAAAAACGAGACAATCCGCCCGGAACGAACCCAATCATTCCGAGACGCCATTGCCTCGTTTTTATCTTCATGATGATGGTACAAAACAGAAAAAGCGACTGAACAGAGGAAACTCCTCATTCAGACGCCTTTGCCTTTCATGTCTGTTATTATACGCCGGTCAAACGGATTTGTCAAGGGGTTTTCTGTATTTTTTTCGGGAAAATGAAAAAAATCAAAGCGATTTGTGATACATCCGAATCTGCCCGCCGTCGTTCTCCGTCACCATCCCGTAAAACGTCCAGCCCATGCGCTCGTACAGCGCGGTGTGGCCGGTGATGAGGTAGGCGTCCGGCACGCCGTGCGCCGCCAAATCTGCGCACGCGCAGTTCAGCAGCGCCCGCGCCCAGCCGCGGCCGCGGTACGGCGGCGCAACGTACAGCGCGCAGAGATTGGGCGTCAGGTCCGGGCGTTTGTGGAAATCGTTGGCGATTATGCCGATGCCGGCCCCGATTTCGGCGCCGTCGCGCACGATATACCACGCCGGAACGCCGCCTGCGGCGTGCAGGCCGTCGGCCATGCTGGCGCGGTAGGCGTCCGTTGGGACGTGCCACTGGCTGGAAAACCATTCGGCGGCGGGGGCGTGCAGGTCGGGATAATTTGCCAAATTCAGGATGTCGGGTGCTGCTGTGTTCATTGCGGATTCCTCTTTTTCAATCGTGATTTTTTCAAAAATCCGTGCAAAACCGCGCAAAACGGCGCCATTTCCGTTCATTTGGGCGTCTGCCTGATTTTGCGGCAAATCGGATCACTTTTGCGCATTTTTCTCCGTTTTTTTGCGTTTTACACCGGTCGTACCCGCCGCACCGCTGCCGAATGCGGCGGGAGCGAAAACACGATCCTGTCTGCAATTCCCAAATCTACCTTGCGCCACGGGTCGCGCAGCCGGCAGTCCCCGCCCAGCGGGTAGGTGCCGGACTGCACCGACGCCGACAGATTAAACACTGCAACCGTCCACCCGCCGTCAGCCATTGCGCGGCGGTAAATGCGGCAATCCGCGTCCGGCAGATCGTCCCGAACCGGGAAGCTGCACTGCGCGTCCTGATTGATCGCCAGCAGTTCCTCGTTTGCGGCCAGCGCGAACGTAAACGGCGTCAGCCGATCCAGCCGCATACTCAGCTGAACCGGTGACGGGAAAAACAGATGCATTGTCATTGCAAAAATCTGCTCGTCTTCCGTCAGGGTCTGGGTTCGCCACGGCTGATGCACCGCCTCTTTGGGGTCGCTGAACAGTGCCATTTCGCCGATCGCCAGCATATCCAGGTCGTAAAAATGCCCGGGCGACGTTCGGTCGGTCCAATCGTCCACCGTCGCGAGCCGTTCGGCGATATTCTGCCACGACGGCACGGTGTCGTTGTTGTTGCGCCACGAACAGCACGCATGATTCCAATACAGTGCATATTCCGGGATGGCGTTGACCGTCACGCACAGCGGAATCTCCCGCGGGGCGGCCCGCAGCGCCGACTTCATCCGGTCGGCGTTCACCGGGTCGGTCGGGCGCCAGTCGTATTTCAGGTAATCGACCCCCCATTCCGCCCACTGCCGGACGTTTTCCGGCTCCCGGTGCTCCGTTCCGATCCCCGTGTTCATGTCGCCGAACCGGATGTCCGGCTCACCGCGCGTTGCGCCGGGCGCGATTTTCTGCTCCGGCGGGCAGCCCCAGCACGCCCGGAACGGGCTGGAGTAGATCCCGCCTTTGATCCCCAGCCGGTGCAGCGCGTCGTACATGGCGCGCATATTGGGGAATTTGGCGTTCGGCTGCACCGCGTCATATGCGCCGCCGTACGCCCCCTGCCACCCGGAATCCAGGTTGACATATGTGTACCCATACTCCGCCAGTCCCGTGCGAACCAGCAGTTCCGCCGTCGATTCGATGTCTGCCTGCGTCACGCCGGACGCAAAGGCGTTCCACGACGTGAACCCCAGCAGCGGCGTGCGCAGTGCGCCGTCCGGCGCCACCCGGAGCGTCACGGTTTTTTCGTCGCTGCCCAGCCGGCTGTGCGCCCGCAGCGTTACCGGATATTCCCCGGCGGGCACCGATCCGGATATGACATTTTCCCGCAGCACCAGTCCGTCGGGCAGCCCGTCGGCTTCCAGCCGAACCGGCCGTTCCCCCAGTACGCCGACCCGCCACAGTATAGGCAGATTCGGCGATGCGCCGTATACCAGCGGCGCCGTAATTCGCGGTGCACCGGAAAACGGTGCTGCCGGTGCGATTTTTGATTCCCAGCTCTGTTTCATTTTTTGTGTTCCTCCGATTGACAAACGTGTAGGATTTCTGGTATAATCATATCAGAGTTCCGTACCGAATGCAATCGGAAAACCATACGGAAATATGACAAAATCATAGGGGGCCGACAGAATGGCGTGTTGCTTCATCACCGATTACGACGACCGCGAACCGATTTACGTTTCCGGAATGGGGATCGAGCAGGACGGCGCGCAGGCGCATTGGGGACCCGGCCGGCGGGAATGGTATATTCTGCACTATGTGCTGCGCGGCCGCGGCATATTCAACGGGCAGCCGGTCGCAGCGGGGAACGGATTCCTGATCCGTCCGGGGCAGCTGCACGAATATCATGCCGACCCGGCGCAGCCGTGGCAATATTTTTGGCTTATTTTCGGCGGCAGCGCGGCGGAATCGTATGTTCGCCATGCGGGCTGCGCTGCGGCGCAGTTCCCCGTACCGTTTACCGCCGCGCTGCTGCGGCTGGCGGAACGGCTGCGCCTGCGGGCAGGCGCCATACCGCATTATGAAGCGCTCGCCGTCTTTTTTGAAATATGGGCCATGCACACCGCCGGCACGCGCCCGACCGGAGAGCGCGCGCTGATCCGGCAGGCAAAAATGCACATTGAATCGTCCCTGTCCGCACCGCCGACGGTTTGCGGGATTGCCGATGCGCTGCACATCAGCGACCGATACCTGTACAATCTTTTCGTCCGCGAAGTCGGGGTTCCGCCCAAGCAGTACATCATCCGGCAGCGGATCGATGCCGCGTGCGACCTGCTGCGCACCACAGACGCCCCGGTGAGCGCCGTCGCATCGGCCGTCGGGTTCGGCGAGGTGTCGCCGTTTTCCCGGTTTTTTGCGCGGTATGTGGGGATGTCTCCAACGGCGTACCGGCACCGCAGCGCAGAATCCCGTCCGGATTTTGCTCCCTGCCCCGCTTGCAGCTCCGCACAAAATGATGTATCATAAAAAGCGGGATCCGCATTGCAAATGCATTTTCAAATGAAACCGGCCGAATCGGGGGGATCGCAATGGACATGAACCTGTTGAAATCCATGGCGTTTATCAAAACGGTCGAATACGGCAGCTTCACCAAAGCCGGGGAGGTGCTGCACTACTCACAGTCCGGAAGCGGCCGGATGATCCGCGACCCGGAAACGGAGTGGGATCTGACGCGGCTGGAACGCGGACGGGCAGGGGCGCGGCTGACGCACGAAAAATTGGAGCTGGATGAACAGGCGCTGATCGCGCTGAATTTGAAATACCAGCTGCTGGCAGAGCATCTCCGTGAGGAACCGGAGGTCGCGGTGACGTATTTTTGCCCAGACGCGCGGAAATCCGGCGGCGCATACGTCACGGTGGACGGAACGGTGCAGAAAATCGACCTAGACGGCCGCCGAATCGTGATGGCGGACGGGACGGCGATTGCGCTGGACGATATTTTGGACATTGCGGGCGCGCTGTTCGCGGTGCTGCCGTGACGGCGCGCGGTTTGTACGATCGTACATAAAAAATTCAGATATTTGCCGAACGAATTGGATTGCATTTTGGGGCGGAATGTGCTACAATGAAAGAAAGATTTGGACGGACGCGAAAGGAACGGATTTTTTCATGGATATTTTCAACGAATATATTGTAAAACGCAAAAACAGCGGCAAAGATTACGCAAAAATCTTTGGCATCGTGCTGGGCAGCATCGTGCTGTACTACGTCCTGCTGATCGTGCTGAATCAGCTGGGCAATTATGGCACCATGTTCATTCTCCCCGCGCTGGCGGGCGTGATCTTCCTTGACTGGTACCTGATCCGGTCGTTCCGGGTGGAGTACGAATACAGCGTCACCAACGGGTACATGGTCATCGATAAAATCATCGCGCGCAGCCGCCGCAAACGGCAGATTACGTTCGAGTGCCGCGACGTGGACGAGATGAAAAAATTCAATCCCGACGAGGCCGCGCAGAAAACCTTCGACAAGATTCTGTATACGGACGACAACAAGCCCGATTCCGACGCGTGGAGCATGGAGCTGATGCACAAAGACCTGGGGCATGTGCTGGTGGTGTTTTCGCCGAGCGACCGGATTTTGGCCGCGATCAAGCCGTTTTTGAAGCGGCAGGTGGCGTTCCATGCGTTTGGGCATTGACCTGGAAGAAAATGACCGCATCGCGCGCGCCATGCGGCGGCCGCGGTTCTGCCGGACGGTGCTGGGCGACGCGGAATACCGGCTGCTGGAACGCCGCGGGTTCCCCGTCGGCAGCGTGGCGGCCAGCTGGTGCGCCAAAGAAGCGCTGGGCAAGGCGCTGGGCACCGGCGTACGCGGGTTTTCGCTGCGCGAGGTGGAGCTGCTGCGCGCGGAAAACGGCGCGCCGTATTTGCAGCTGAGCGGCCGGGCGGCGGAAATTGCGGCCGGCGTGCGGTTTTCCGTCAGCGTGACGCACACGCGGGCGTATACCAGTGTGATTGTAATCGGGGAGGCGGAGTGAATCCGGCGACCCGATTTTTTTGATTGGATGGACGATATCCCAGAGATTCAGGAGGAATTTGCGATGCAAAGCGTTTACACCGCCGCCGAAGTGCGGCAAATGGAACAAAATGCCGTTGCGCAGGGAACCGATCTGCGCACGCTGATGCGGCGCGCCGGGACGCGGGCGGCACAATGGATACTGAAAAACTGCCCGGCGGGGCGCGTGCTGATCCTGTGCGGCAAGGGCAACAATGGCGGCGACGGGTATGTTGCGGCGCGCGTGCTCGCCGAACAGGGGCGCGCGGTGGACATTCTGCGCGTGGACGGCGCGCCGGTCACGGAACTGGCGCAAGAAGCGGCCGGGATGCTCGACGGGTGCGAATCCGTCCGGATGCTTGCGCCGGATGCACCGGTGGCGGACGGGTACGCGGTGGTTGTGGACGCGGTGTACGGCATCGGGTTCCACGGGGCGCTCAGCGACCGGGCTGCGGCCGTGATGGATCGCGTCAACCGCTGCCGGGCGCGCCGCGTGGCGCTCGATCTGCCCAGCGGGGCGGAATGCGACGCCTGCCGCGCCGACCCGCTGACCTTCCGCGCGGACGACACGCTGACATTCATCTGCCGGAAGCCGGTGCATTTGCACGCGCCGTCCGACGGGTTCTGCGGGCGCGTCACGGTGATCGACATCGGGACGCCGCCGACGGCGGACGCGCCGTATGCCGAGCTGCCCGACGGCGGGGACATTTCCGCGATGCTGCCGCTGCGGCCGGAGGAAAGCAGCAAAGGCAGCTTTGGCCGGGCGCTGTGCGTATGCGGGTCGTACGGGATGGCGGGCGCTGCGGCGCTGGCGGCCACCGGCGCGCTGCGCAGCGGCTGCGGACTGGTGCAATTGGCGGTGCCGGACACGCTGTATCCGATCTTGGCGGGGACGCTGTGGGAGCCGGTATATTTACCGTACCGGCCGGGCGACACGGCGGCGGTATGCGGCGCGCTGGGTCGAGCGGACGCGGTGCTGTTCGGCTGCGGCGGCGGGACGGACGACTGCGCCGATCGGATGCTGGCGGCGCTGCTGGCGCGCGGCGACGGGCCGATGGTAATTGACGCCGACGGTATAAATTTGCTGGCGGCACATATAGATGCATTGGACGCCTACGGTGCGCCGTGCGTGCTGACGCCGCATCCGGGCGAAATGGCGCGGCTGGTCGGCGGCACGGTGCAGGAGATTCAGACGGCGCGCGTCCCGACGGCGCGGGCATTTGCGCAGGCGCACGGCGTTTGCGTGGTGCTGAAAGGGCATCACACGGTGATTGCTGCGCCGGATGGGCGCGTCCGCATTTGCTGTGCCGGCAACAGCGGGATGGCCAAAGGCGGCTGCGGCGATTTACTGGCCGGGCTGCTGACGGGGCTGCTGGCGCAGGGCATGGATGCATTTGACGCGGCGACGGCGGCGGTTTATCTGCACGGGCGCGCCGGGGATTTATGCGCCCGGCGGCTCCACCCGCGGGTGATGCAGCCGTCCGACATGGCGGCGGATTTGGGGACGGTGTTTGGGGAGATGGAAATGGATTTGGGGGGCTAATTTTGCCGCGGGGGATAGTTGCTCTGTCTGGTTGCAGTGCGGGTGGAGGGGCAACTCCCTCAGCCTCTCGGCAGCTCCCTCGCGAGGGAGCCATGTACCACGAAATCCATGTAGTCGGATAATTTTTTCGGCCGATGGTTTATTGTCCTAAGGCGCTACACTGACAATACGACCCCCAAGGCTCCCTCGCGAGGGAGCTGGCTCGCGCCGCAGGCGCGAGACTGAGGGAGTTGCTTGCGGCCGCAGCGATTGGCCACGTTGCGCTATCCTTGCGCCACACCCAAAAGAGTTGCCATCGGCCGCGGCAACTTCCCACACCGCGCCTCGTCTCCCCCACCGCCCATTTGGAAAGGAGTGTCCTGTTTGCGTAAGCGAATCATACCGATCATTGCCGGGGCGCTGTGCGTCATGCTGTGCATGGGATGCCAAAAAGCGGCGCCCGTGGGGCGGCCGGAGATGCAGGTGGGCGGCTCCGGCACGTATCGCGCCGAAATCAATGGGGACACGCGCACTGGAACATTTGATTGGGACGGATTCACCGTCGGGATTCGGCCGGACTGCGCGTCGTGCGCGCCTTCGTGGACGTACGACGGTACACAATACGTCGTGACGTCCGGCAGCGCATCGTTTGCCGTTCCGGCGACGGTATTTCCGGCGGACAGCGTCCTCCGCACGCTCCCGGCGGCCGTGACGGCGGCGTGGAGCTGGACGGACGGGACTTCCGGCTGGGTGGGCAGCGCCGTTGCCGACGGCACCGTCGTGCGGATTGAGATGGACGGGAACGGAAAAATAATTCATCTGTCATTTCCGGCTGCAAACGCGGAAATCGCACTGGAATATGCCGAAAAAAACACGGCTTCGGTTCCGGCTGCTGCGTGAGGCGGCCGGTTTTTTGGACGATTTTTTAGAAATCGGAATAGGATGGAGTGGCTGGCCGGTATAAAATCCGGCGCAGCCGGACACACTATTTTCGTCCAAACCAAAAAGAAGCGGAGCGTGAAGAAGTGTGACTGTGCATCGCGGCGATATTTATTACGCGGACCTGAGCCCCGTCGTCGGCTCGGAACAAGGCGGGATGCGGCCGGTGCTGATCGTTCAGAACGACGTGGGCAATCGGTTCAGCCCCACGGTGATTGCTGCGGCAATCACCAGCCAGAAAGACAAAGCAAAACTGCCGACCCATATCCGCCTGACCGAAGGCACCAGCGGGTTGGCACGGGAGTCGATTGTACTGCTGGAACAGATTCGGACGCTCGACAAGCGCCGACTCAAAGAATGCATGGGCCGGCTGGACGGTGCGTCGATGCGGCGAATCGACCAGGCGTTGTCCATCAGTTTCGGACTGACCGACCGAAAAAACGGATAGCGGCTACATAAATTGCAGCCGCCGTCCCCAAAGCAAGCGTTGAAGTCCTGCGTGGGCTTCGACGCTTTTTTTGCGGTTCGCGCGTTTCGACGGATTTTTTCGCTGGACTGGCATATAATGGAACAGAAGAACAAGCCGGAGGGAGGCATCCGCATGGTTCTGTACGCCGATATGCTGGTCGCTGCAAACGCGTTGACCGATTATTTTTTGCTGCGGCTGTGCGCGGCGGTCTGCCGCCGGCCGGTGCGGCGCGTTCGGATGGCGCTGGCCGCACTGATCGGCGGAGCGGCATCGCTGCTGATTCTGGTTCCGGCATCATGGGTTCCGGCGGCCGGCGCAGGCATCGCCGGGGCGGCGATGTGCGCGGTCGCATTCGGCATTCGTTCGCCGCGCGCACTGCTGGCGCAGGTCGCGTGCCTGTACGGGGCGGGCGCGATATGGTCGGGCGTTTGGTACGCGCTGTGGGCGTTCGTGCGGCCGGACGGGTTGTACTGGCACGGCGGGATGGTATATTTTTCGATCTCGCCGCCGGTATTCGTGGCAATCACCGTCGCGATTTACGGTGCGCTGACCGCCGTGCGCCGCCTGCTGCGGACACGGCGTCGGCCGCGCGTCGTGCGGTTCCACCTGAGCGGCAACGGCCGCACGGTATGCGGGGTCGGGCTGGTGGACAGCGGCAACCTGCTGACGGAACCGGTCAGCGGCCTGCCGGTCATCGTCGCCGACCGCGCACTGACGGAGCCGGTATTCGTCCCGCTGCACGGCGTGACCGACGGGACATCCGAGCCGGAAACCGCCCGGCTGGCGCGGCAGCATTTCCGGTTCGTCCGGTTCGACACGCTGCGCGGCGGCGGGCTGCTCCCGGCGTGCCAGCCGGAATCCATCGCGTCCGACGACGAACCGCTGCGCCCTGCGGCGGAACTGTATGTGGCGTCGTGCGCCGAGCTGCGCGATGCCACCGGGTATGACGCCATTTTTCCGGCGGCGGCATTTGCGGATCGGGCGAGCGATCCTTCTTCCGTCGGCGGGCGGTAGCATTCACCGCTTTATATCGAATATTTTGCAGAAAGGATTATTGCCATGTGTCATCTTTGGGATCAACTGCTGCGAATCTTCCGCAGCGTACGAAAGAAAAATATGCTGTTTTACATCAACGGGTCAGAGGTGCTCCCCAGTCCGCTGACGGCCGAACAGGAGGCCGAAGTGATGCGCCGCATCCGCGCCGGGGACGAGCCAGCGCGCGAAGAGCTGATTACGCACAATCTGCGGCTGGTGGTGTACATCGCGCGCAAGTTCGAGACGCGCGCCGCCGGGATCGAGGACTTGATCTCGATCGGGACGATCGGGCTGATTAAAGCGGTGCGGACGTTTCAGCCGGAGCGGAACATCAAACTGGCAACCTACGCGTCCCGCTGCATTGAAAACGAAATTTTGATGTTCCTGCGCAAAACAGCGCAGTACCGCAACGATTTGTCCATCGACGAGCCGCTGAACGTGGACTGGGACGGGAACGAGCTGCTGCTGTCGGACGTGCTGGGCAGCGAACCGGACACGGTGGGGCAAAACTTGGAATCCGAGGCCGAAAAACGCAGCCTGCACCAAGCCGTAGACCGGCTGCCGAAGCGGGAGCGGATGATTATGGAGCTGCGGTTCGGGCTGAATGGCCGGTCGGAGCACACGCAGAAAGAGGTCGCCGACGTGCTTGGGATTTCGCAGTCGTACATTTCGCGGCTGGAAAAGCGGATTCTGCGGCAGCTGCGGGTGGAGTTGGAGAAAATTGGATAATTGAGATTGAAAACACCGCCGGGAACCGGGCGCTTTGGGCGCGCGGGACGGCGGTGTGGTGTGTTTTTTTTGGGGGGATATCAGGGGGTGTTAATAGGCGTTGGGCGCGCTGGCACTCATCTCCGCTGTAAAAGTCAGCAGCGGGGGGTGTATTTCATGGGCGCACTTCCTTGCAAGTTCAGTCGCTCCTCACGATACAAGCGATACACCCTCCCGCATTACGTTCTGAAAAAAGGGCGACGCAGCGCCATAAAAATCGAACGTTGCACGATCCTGAAGCTTAATCGCCAGCAAAACACCGTATTTCAAATCCAAATTCGATGAGAAATCGCTGATTTGCCGCCGATACCGTGCCAGTTCCCCCGCACTGAGATCCACCAGCGCCATCACGTCGATATCCGATTCATCGGTTTGATCCCCCCGCGCATAAGAACCATACAGCCAAATATTTTTCAGCCGATCGCCAAACAGCTTTTGCAGCCCGGAAACGGTGTCCCGCAATACCGCATTCAATGGATTCACCCTGCGCACCTCCTTGCAAATCAAATCCCTTACTATTATATATTGTACCACTCCCCGCGCCCAAAAGTCAATCCCTGCGCAACGATTTTCCATTGCGTCCGGGCGCGGATTGTGGTACAATACAACTATCCCCCATCGCACGAAATTTGACGAAACGGAGTGAATTCCCATGAAAAACATCCTGATCACCGGCGTGTCGTCCGGCTTTGGCAAGGCCATGGCGCAGGCGCTGGCGGCGCAGGGACACCGAATCTACGGCGTGAGCCGCCGCACGCCGCCGCCGGACGTCCAGGCGTGCCTGGCGATGCACATTGCGGCGGATTTGTGCGCGCCGGACGCCGCAGCGGATATCGTCGCGCGCGTGACGGCGGACGCCGGACGAATCGACGTCCTGATTAACAACGCCGGGGCGGGCATCGGCGGCGCGCTGGAAGAAACCGCCGACGACGCGATGGAATCGCTGTTCCAAATCAATTACTTCGCCATGACCCGGCTGTGCCGCGCGGTGCTGCCGGGGATGCGGGCGCAGCATAGCGGGCAGATTCTGAATTTCAGCTCGCTCGGCGGGCGGGTCGGGCTGCCGTACCAGGGCGCGTACAGCGCGACCAAATATGCCGTGGAAGGCTACACCGAAGCACTGTACAGCGAGGCGCGGCCGTTCGGCATTGCGGTGTCGCTGATCGAGCCGGGCGACTTTGCGACCGGGTTCACCGCCAGCCGCACCATGGCGACCAGCGCCGATTCGCCGTATGCGGCCGCTCACCGTGCGGCACTGCGCCGGATTGAGTCCGACGAGCGCGGCGGCAGCCGGCCGGAAGTTTTGGCGCGCAAAATCGTACGGATTGTGAACGCCCGGCGGCCGCGGCTGCGGTACACCGTCGGCAATCCGGCAGAATGTGCGTTGGTGCGGGCGCGGCACCTGATGGGCGACCGGCTGTTTTTGGCGCTGCTGGCCAAGTATTACGGCGTGCGGTGAGCGTTACCGCAGCTGCTGCTTGATTTTTTCCAGCGAGCCTTTTTCCAGCCGCGACACCTGCGCCTGCGAAATCCCGATTTCCGACGCGACTTCCATCTGCGTTTTCCCCTGGAAAAACCGCATGGACAAAATGCGCTTTTCCCGCGGCGCCAGCGACGCAATCGCCTCCCGCAGCGCGATTTCGTCCAGCCAGTTGGAATCGTCGTTCGGGTCGCCGATTTGGTCCATCACGCAGATCGGTTCGCCGCCGTCGGAGTACACCGGCTCGTACAGCGAGATCGGGTCCACGATCGCTTCCAGCGCCATCACGACCTCCTCTTTGGGCAGCCCCAGTTCGGCCGCGATGGTCAAAATGTCCGGTTCGGCGCCTTTTTCGGCCGTCAGCCGCTCTTTGACCTGCATCGCGCGGTAGGCGATGTCCCGCAGCGACCGGCTGACGCGGATCACGTTGTTGTCGCGCAGATACCGCCGCACTTCGCCGATAATCATCGGAACGGCATAGGTCGAAAACCGCACCTGCAGGCTGAGGTCGAAGTGGTCGATCGCTTTGATCAGCCCGATGCACCCCACCTGGAACAGGTCGTCCATCGACTCGCCGCGGCTCGAAAACCGCTGAATCACGCTCAGCACCAGCCGCAGATTGCCGGATATCAGCGCGTCGCGCGCCGCTTTGTCGCCCGCCTGCGACAGCCGCAGCAGCCGCAGCTTTTCCGCTTCCGGCAGCACTTTCAGCTTCGCGGTGTTGACGCCGCAAATTTCCACCTTATTATATTGCATGGCCGTTTGACCTCCTTTTTTTGTAAAAGGAGTATGCCCGATTCCGGGTATCGTCATGCAGACCGCAAAATTTACAAAAATTTTGCATTTTTCGCGCAGCCGCTATTTTGCCCAATCGCACGCGGCGCGTGGGACGGTTTCTGGTGCATTCGCCGCGAAAATGCGCGGAATTTCCGCCCGAACCGCGATTTCATCCGTCGTATATCGATAAACGCAATACTGATATGCGGAATTCGCAATTTACAACCGGATGAAAGCATGTTATAATATTAACAAACTGAATTTGAATTTAAGGAAGGTGCCATTGTGAACAAAGTCTCTATCATCGGAACCGGCAGCGTCGGTTCCACCATCGCGTACACGCTGACCGTCATGGGGCTGGTTTCCGAGATCGTGATGATCGACATCAACAACGAAAAAGCACTCGGCGAAGCGCTCGACATCCGCCAGGGAACGCCGTTTTGCGGTGCCTGCTCGGTGTATGCCGGCGACTACCGCGACGCGATGAATTCCGACATTGTGATCGTGACGTCCGGTGTGGCGCGCAAACCGGGACAGTCCCGGCTGGAGCTGGCGCAGACCAACGTCAACATCACCAAGCAGATTATCCCCGAAATTACCAAATATGCGCCGAACGCGACGTACATCATCGTCAGCAACCCGGTCGATATCCTGACCTATACGTTCAACAAGCTGTCCGGTCTGCCGGAAAACCGGATCATCGGCTCCGGCACCATTCTCGACACGGCGCGGCTGCGCGCACGGCTGTCGGAATATTACAACATCAACCAAAGCAATGTCCACGCGTATGTGTTCGGCGAGCACGGCGATTCGTCGTTCATCCCGTGGTCGGTGGCGAATATTTCCAACGTTCCGATCCGCGAATGTCAGAAGCTGATTACGACGCCCGGTCTGGCGGCGCCGGAGCTGGACTTTGAAGAAGTGGAGCAGTATGTGCGCAAGTCCGGCGCGCGCGTGATCGCCCGCAAAGGCGCCACGTTCTACGCGGTGTCGGTGTCGGTGTGCCACATCTGCAAATGCCTGCTCGCCGGGATCGACACCACAATGACCGTGTCCACGATGATGCACGGCGAATATGGGGTGGACGACGTGTGCCTCAGCACGCTGAACCTGGTCGGGTTTGACGGCGTGCGCGGCAAGGTCAACCTGTCGCTGACCGACGACGAAGTCAAGAAACTGCGTCACAGCGCCGATACGCTGAAAGACGTGATGAAACAAATTGAATTCTGAACGAGATTTGGAGGATTTTGTCATGGAATACCGCATTGAACACGACTCGATGGGCGAAGTGCAGGTCCCGGCGGATCGGCTGTGGGCCGCGCAAACGCAGCGCAGCCACGAAAACTTCAAGATTGGCGTCGATATCGAAACCATGCCGCGCGAAATTACGCACGCGTTCGGTATCCTGAAAAAAGCCGCGGCGCTGGCCAACGCTGAGCTGCGCCCGGAAAAAATGACCGCCGAAAAGCTGTCGGCGATTTCGCAGGCGTGCGACGAAGTAATCTCCGGCACGCTGAACGACCATTTCCCGCTGGTGGTGTGGCAGACCGGCTCCGGCACGCAGTCCAACATGAACGCCAACGAAGTCATTGCCAACCGCGCCAATCAGCTGGCCGGGGCGAAACTGTGCCACCCGAACGACGACGTCAACATGAGCCAGTCGTCGAACGATACGTTCCCCACCGCGATGCATATCTCGGCGGTGCTGGCGATGGAAGACAAGCTGATCCCGGCGGTGGCGCAACTGATCGCAACGTTCAAAAAGCTGGAAGCCGAAAACGAGGGCATCGTAAAGTCCGGCCGCACGCATTTGCAGGACGCGACGCCGATCAAATTCAGTCAGGAAATTTCCGGCTGGCGCGCCAGCCTGGAACGCGACGTGGAGCTGCTGAAAATGGCGGCGAAACCGCTGCATGAACTGGCACTCGGCGGCACGGCCGTCGGCACCGGGCTGAATGCGCCGAAAGGCTTTTCGGAGCTGGTGGCCGCCAAAGTCGCCGAGCTGACGGGCAAACCGTTTGTCACGGCCGAAAACAAATTCCACGCGCTGACGTCGAAAGACGAGCTGGTGTTCGCGCACGGCGCGATCAAAGCGACCGCGTGCGACATGATGAAAATTGCAAACGACGTGCGGTGGCTGGCGTCCGGCCCGCGCGACGGCCTGGGCGAAATCCACATTCCGGAAAACGAGCCGGGTTCGTCGATCATGCCCGGCAAGGTCAACCCGACGCAGTGCGAAGCGGTCACGATGGTCGCCGTGCAGGTGATGGGCAACGACGTCGCGGTCGGCATGGCCGCATCGCAGGGCAACTTTGAGCTGAACGTGTTTATGCCGGTGGCGGCGTACAACTTCCTGCAGTCCGCGCGCCTGCTGGCCGAAGCGATTGTGTCGTTCGACATTCACTGCGCCGTCGGGATCACCGCGAACAAAGAGAAGATGTACCACAATCTGCACAACTCGTTGATGCTCGTCACCGCGCTGAACCCGTATATCGGATACGAAAACGCGGCCAAAACCGCCAAAAAGGCGTTCAAGGACAACATCTCGCTCAAAGAAGCGTGCGTTGCGCTTGGATTCCTTACGGCAGAAAAATTCGACGAAGTGTTCCACCCGGAGCAGATGGTATAACAGTGCGCAGTGTTGGGAGGTTTCCGAATTGAAAGTAAGTTATTACCCGGGATGCACCCTCCGCACCAAAGCCAAAGATCTGGATTTTTATGCACGCGCCTGCGCCGAAAAACTCGGCGCGACGCTGTGCGAAGTGCCGGACTGGCAGTGCTGCGGCGGGGTATTCGTAACGGCGAAAGATGAGATCGCGAGCAAGCTGTCCAGCGTTCGGGCGCTGGCGGCCGCCGCCGCGGCCGGTCAGCCGCTGGTGACGGTATGTTCCGCGTGCCACAATGTAATCAAGCAAACGAACCACGCGATGCAGAACGACGCGGAATTTGCCGCCAAGGTCAACGCGTACCTGGCGCAGGACAAGTCCCCCATCGCCTACCACGGCGAAACGCAGGTGCTGCACTACCTAGAGCTGCTGCGCGATGGAATTGGGTTCGACCGCATCCGCGAAGCGGTGGTGCACCCGCTCACCGGGCGCAAGATCGGCGCGTACTACGGCTGCCTGCTGCTGCGCCCCGGCACAGTGATGGCGATGGACGACGTGGAAAATCCGCAGATCATCGAGGATTTCCTGCGCGCACTGGGCGCAGAGCCGGTGATTTACGCGCGCCGCAACGAATGCTGCGGCGGATACGTCGCGCTCGACGACCCAGCGGCCGCGCACAAAAAAGGCGCCGCCGTCGCGCAGAATGCGGCGGAGCTGGGCGCGGAAGCGATTGTGACCGCGTGCCCGCTGTGCAAATACAATCTGGTCAAAGCCGGGAGTCCGGTCCCGGTGATCTACTTTACCGAGCTGCTGGCCGAAGCGCTCGGCGTAAAGGAGGATTTCCATGCAGAATAATCAGCGTCAGCAGGAGCAGATTCTCCGCATGAGCGGCGTGAATCCGCGCAAATGTATGCGGTGCGGCAAATGTTCCGGCACCTGCCCGTCGTACGACGAGATGGAATATCATCCGCATCAGTTCGTATATATGGTCGAAACCGGCGAGATTGAACCGCTGCTGCGGTCGGAATCGCTGTACAAGTGTCTGTCGTGCTTTGCGTGCGTGGATCGCTGTCCGCGCGGCGTGGAGCCGGCGAAGCTGGTGGAAGCGCTGCGGCTGCTGGCCGTGCGGCAGAAAGGCGGCAATCACCTGACCGCCGACGATATCCCCGCCCGGCTCGACGACGACCTCCCGCAGCAGCTGCTGGTCAGCGCGCTGCGGAAATATGCCAAGTAAGAAAGGAGCAGCATCCCATGCAAAGAATCGGGGTATTTGTTTGCCACTGCGGCACCAACATCGCCGGAACCGTCGATGTGAAAGCCGTAGCGGACGCGATCCGGCACGAACCGGGGGTGGTGTTCTCCACCGATTATCCATATATGTGCTCCCAGGCGGGGCAGGATATCATCAAGCAGGCGATCGCCGAGCAGAAGCTGACCGGCATCGTCGTATGTTCCTGCTCGCCGCGGATGCACGAAGCGACGTTCCGCAAAACGGCCGCGGCCGCCGGGATCAACCCGTACATGGTCGAAATCGCCAACATCCGTGAGCAGTGCTCGTGGGTGCACAAAGACGTCCCCACCGGCACCGCCAAGGCGATCATTCTGGCGAAGGCCGCGGTGGCCAAAGTGAACCTGAACACGCCGCTGACGCCGGGCGAAAGCCCCGTCACCAAGCGCGCGCTGGTCATCGGCGGCGGCATCGCGGGGATTCAGACCGCGCTCGACATCGCCGACGCGGGCTTCCCGGTCGATATCGTGGAAACCAAGCCGACCATCGGCGGCAAAATGGCGCAGCTGGACAAAACCTTCCCCACGCTGGACTGCGCCGCCTGCATCCTAACGCCGAAGATGGTGGATGTGGCGCAAAACGAAAAAATTCGGATTTATTCGTATTCCGAAGTGACCGCCGTCAAAGGCTTTGTCGGCAATTTTGACGTCACCATCAAGCGCCGCGCGCGCTATGTGAAAGAGGACATCTGCACCGGATGCGGCGCCTGCACCGAAAAATGTCCGCAGAAAAAAGTCCCGAACGAATTCAACCTGGGGATGGACAACCGCCGTGCGATTTACATTCCGTTCGCGCAGGCCGTCCCGAAGGTCGCAACGATCGACCCCAACTACTGCATGATGCTGAAAAACGGCAAATGCGGGCTGTGCGCCAAAGTGTGCGCCGCCGGGGCCATCGACTACAAAGCGAAAGACGAATACATCGAAAATCAATACGGCGCGATCGTGGTCGCGACGGGCTTCAACCCGATTTCGATGGAGAAATTCGACGAGTTTGCGTATTCGCAGTCGAAAGACGTGATTACCTCGCTGGAACTGGAACGGCTGATGAACGCGGCCGGGCCGACCGGCGGCACGCTGCTGCGGCCGTCTGACCATGAACACCCGCACACCATCGTGTTTGTGCAGTGCGTCGGGTCGCGGTGCGCATCCTGCGCCGAAAAAGGCAAGGAATACTGCTCCAAAATCTGCTGTATGTACACCGCGAAGCACGCGATGCTCATCCGCGACAAGTACCCGGACACCGAAGTCTATGTGTTCTACATCGACGTCCGGACGCCGGGCAAAAACTTTGACGAGTTCTACCGCCGCGCAGTCGAAGAGTACGGCGTGCACTACATCAAGGGCATGGTCGGCAAAGTGGTGCCGGAAGGCAAAAAGCTGCATGTGCAGGCATCGGATCTGCTGGACAACCGGCAGCTGCACATCGACGCCGATCTGGTGGTGCTGGCCGCGGCCATCGAACCGGACAAATCCGCCCGGCCGCTGGCAACAATGCTGACCGCCAGCATGGACACCAACGATTTCTTCACCGAAGCGCATCCGAAGCTGCGCCCGGTCGAAAGCCCCACGGCGGGCGTGTTCCTGTCCGGCACCTGCCAGGGGCCGAAGGATATTCCGGAAACGGTCTCGCAGGCCGGTGCGGCCGCCGCCAAGGTGATCGGGCTGCTGTGCAAAGACAAGCTGACCGGCAACCCGTGCGTCGCGCATTCCGACGAGATGATGTGCAACGGCTGCTCCACGTGCGCAAACGTGTGCCCCTACGGCGCAATTACCTACGAAAACAAAGAATTCCGGATGCCGAACCGCACCACCAAAGTGCGCCGCGTTGCGGTGGTCAACGAGGCGGTGTGCCAGGGCTGCGGCGCGTGCACGGTGGCGTGTATGTCCGGCGCAATGGACCTGAAAGGCTTCCTGAATAAACAAATCATGGCGGAGGTGGACGCAATATGCAAGTGAATGAATACAAGCCGCTGATCGTGGCGTTCTGCTGCAACTGGTGCTCCTACGCCGGTGCCGACCTGGCGGGCAACAACCGCCTGAGCTATCCGGCCGACGTAAAAATCATCCGGGTGCCGTGCTCCTGCCGGGTGAACCCGATGTTTATCCTGCGTGCGTTCCAGCGCGGCGCAGACGGCGTGATCCTGTGCGGATGCCACCCCGGCGACTGCCACTACACGTCCGGCAACTACTACACCCGCCGCCGCATG
>CAJKBQ010000007.1 GCA_905198155.1 uncultured Eubacteriales bacterium | reverse complement strand
CTCGAACCTGTGACCCTCTGCTTGTAAGGCAGATGCTCTCCCAGCTGAGCTATGCCTCCATAGGCACCATGCAGCGGACGTTTCCGTTTGCTGCACCGCCGTTTCGCTTTCGTTTGTCTTGCGTTCCGGCGACGTGTTATATGATATCATATCTTGATCGATTTGTCAAGCGTTTTTTTGAAGTTTTTTTATTTTTCTTCCTGTTTTTTCTGATCGGCCAATTTTTGCAGCTCTTCGTTGGTCAGCCGGTACGTCCGGGCGCAGTACGGGCACCGTGCTTCGGCGTATCCTTTCGGGTCCCGCAAGCCCAGAATCTCCGCCGACGGCAGCCCCGCGATGGCGTGCGCGACCTTCTCCATGCTGCACGTGCACGCGTAATGCACGGGCGATTCGTCCAGCACCCGCACGTCGAACCCATCGAGCGCACGGCGGCAAATGTCCGCCGGAGTCATCCCCTTGGCCAGCATCGTCGTAATCGGTTCCAGCAGGGGCAAATTCCGTTCCAAATGCGCGATGGCCTCTTCGGTTGCCGAAGGCAGCAACTGCACCAGCAGGCCGCCTGCAAGGATTACCGCGTGGTCGTTTTTATCCGCCAGCACACCCAACGCACAAACCGTCGGCGTCTGCGCGCTGCGGGCATAGTATTCCGTCACGTCCTCGGCAATTTCGCCCGACACCAGGCGCACCTGCCCCACATACGGTTCCCCCGCACCCGAATCGCACACCACGTTCAGCACGCCGTCGCACCCCACCGCGCCGCCGACGTCCAGCTTGCCCCGGTCGTTCAGCGGCAGCACCACGTCCGGGTGCTGCGCATATCCGCGCACATGGCCGCTGTTGTCGGCCGACGCAATGAGGGAACCCAGCGGTCCGCCGCCATTGACGCGCAGCGTGACCGTCGCCCGGTCGGTTTTGATCGCGCCGCCCATCAGCAGCGCACCCGTCATCAACCGTCCCAGCGCCGCAGATGCCACCGCAGACGCATGGTGCAGCGCCTGCGCCGTCTGCACCGTCTCGGTCGAATCCACGGCCATCGCCGTAATGCAGCCGTCCGCCGTGATACAGCGCACCAAATGATCGGTTCGAGCCATTTCAAATTACTCCTTTTTCTCTTTCATCGACCGCGCGACGTAAATCACGCGTTCGGTATGTTCATCCGGCGCAGCCAGCGTGCGCTCCGCCACGCAGTCGATGCACGCCAATCCGGCCGCTTCCAGCCACGCGCGCACTTCTTCGTCCGTATACGCCCGCTCCCGGAATCGCTCCGTTCGCCGCGCATACAGCCCGCCCTGCTTCTCAAAAAAATCCAATTGAAACTGCACCGTCATCCGATCCGGCTGCAATTCGTTCTGCCACACGCAGTAAACCGCGTCCGTTTCCATCACATACGTCTGATTCCCCAGCACCGCCTGGTGCTTGTACGGCGTGTTGACGTCGAACAGAAACAGCCCGCCCGGCTCCAAAAACAGCGCCACCCGCCGGAACGTCTCCTGCACCCACGCAGGCCGCGTCAAATGGTTGATGCTGTCCAGCGTGCAGAACGCCGCCTCCACCGTCCCGTACAGGTCCAGCCGCTGCATCGGCTGGCACAGAAACAAAATATTCTGCCCGGCCTGCGCCGCCTTCTGCTGCGCTTCGGCCAGCATCGTCGGCGACGCATCGACGCCAATCGGCTCCATCCCGCGCCGCGCCAGTTCCAGCGTAAAACTGCCGGTTCCGCACGCCAAATCCAGCACCAAATGCGGCTGCGCGCCGTGGCGCGCCAGCAGCGTGCAATACTGACCGCATCGGTCGTCGTAGGCGACATTGCGCGTCAACGCATCATAATAGCGCGAAAAAACCGAATATCCGCTCATTTTTCCGCATTCATGCGCGCAAATACGCCGGAATACCCGTCGCTGCCGTAAATCAGCGAACGATTCACGCGGCTGATCGTCGCCGTGCTGGCACCTGTCGCATTCACGATTTCACTGTACACTTTTCTGTCGCACAGCATTTTGGCCACCACCAGCCGCTGCGCCATCGATTTCAGTTCCGTAACGGTACACAAGTCTGCAAAAAATGCCGCGCATTCTTCTTTAGTTCGGAGTTGCAGCACCGCCTCATACAGCAGTTCTGCGCCCGCCGGTTCTTTTCTTTCCATCATTTTCGTGTAAATACTCCTTTTCCCGCACATTTTTGTCAAGGCCGCAAAGCGTCACCCCAGCCGCGCATTCAGCAGTCCCCGCACAACGGACGTTCCCTCGCCGGTCACGCCCGAAAACATCACAACTTCGTCAATCCCCTCGGATCGCGCAAAATCGCGATACCACACCTCCTGGGTTCCGCGTTCCGTAATGGTCAGCTTGTCGGTTTTGGTCAGGATCAGCGCAATCGGCCGGCCGGTCTGCTGCAAATAGTGAATCATATCGAGGTCTTTGTTCGTCGGCGGATGGCGCATATCGCACAGCTGAAGTACCAGCCGCAAATCGCGCGCCGCGACGAAATACCCGTCCATCAGCGCCGACCAGCGTTCCAGATCGCTCCGCGACACCTTGGCATACCCGTATCCGGGCAGATCCACCAACCGCGCATCGCCGACCCGGTAGAAATTGATCGTCGCCGTCTTGCCGGGCGTTCCGCTGACGCGCGCCAGTTTCCGGCGGTTGACCATCCGGTTAATCAACGTGGACTTGCCCACATTCGATCGTCCGGCAACCGCAAATTCCGGCAGATCCGGCGGCAGCAACTGGTTCGGAAGACCCGCCGCCGCTTCAAACTCCGCCTGTTCAATTTTTAACATGGAATACACACCCCCTTCTCCGTTTGCCCGCTTACACCGGCTGAATCGGGTTCAGCAGCGCCGTATTCAACACGGTCGTGATATTCTCCGCCGGAACAAATTCCAGCTGCTGACGCACCGCATCGTCCACGTCGGCCAGATTCGGCACATTTCCTTTGGGAATAATCACCGTTTTCATCTGGTGCGTATACGCCGCCATCGATTTTTCGCGCAGCCCGCCGATCTGCAGCACCCGCCCGCGCAGCGTCACTTCGCCCGTCATCGCAACGTCGCCGCGGATTGGGTTGTTCGTCAGCGCAGACACCAGCGCCGTCGTCAGCGTCACACCGGCAGACGGTCCGTCCTTCGGCACAGCGCCTTCCGGCACATGAATATGGATATCCTGTTTTTTATAGAATTCCCCGTCAATTCCAAATTCCGACGCGTGCGACCGCACACAGCTGATCGCGATGTGCGCTGATTCCTTCATCACGTCGCCCAGCGAACCGGTCAGTTCCAGCTTGCCGGTGCCTTCCATCAGCGCGACTTCCACTTGCAGCATCTCGCCGCCGACCGATGTCCATGCCAGCCCGTTGCATACGCCCACCTGATTTTGCAGCGACAGCGCATCGTCCGCAAACGGTGCCGGCCCCAGCATCGGTTCCAGATCGCCAGAATCAATCTTCACACTTTTCGCGTCCTCGGACACCAGTTTGCGCGCGGCTTTGCGGCACAGCGACGCCAGCGTGCGTTCCAAACTGCGGACGCCTGCCTCGCGCGTATACCCGTCGATCAGCGCCCGCAGCGCGTCGTCCGTCATCCGGACGCGGCGGCGATCCAGTCCGTTCCGGCGCAGCTGCGTCGGATACAGGTGATCTTTGGCAATATGGAATTTTTCTTCGCGCGTGTAGCCCGGAATCCGAATCACTTCCATCCGGTCGAGCAGCGGCCCGGGGATGGCGGCCTCGTCATTGGCCGTCGTAATGAACAGCACGCGGCTCAGGTCGAACGGCAAATCGATGAAATGATCCTGGAATGTCACGTTCTGCTCCGGGTCGAGCACTTCCAGCAGCGCCGACGCCGGATCGCCGCGGAAATCGCCGCCCAGCTTATCGATCTCGTCGAGCAGCATCAGCGGATTGCACGAACCGGCCTGCGCGATGGCCGCCATAATCCGGCCGGGCATCGCGCCGATATACGTTTTGCGGTGGCCGCGAATCTCCGCCTCATCGTGAACGCCGCCGAGCGATACGCGCACATATTTGCGGTTCATCGCCTGCGCCACCGACCGCGCGATCGACGTCTTGCCCACGCCGGGCGGACCGATCAGGCAAATGATCTGCCCGCGCACATCCGGCTGCAACTGGCGCACGGCCAGCAGCTCCAAAATGCGCTCTTTGACCTTTTTCAGCCCGTAATGGTCGTGATTCAGTTTCTTTTCGGCCGCCGCCAAATCAATTCGGTCGGTCGTCTGCGTGTTCCACGGCAGCCCCAGGCACGTATCCAGATACCCGCGCACCACCGTCGCTTCGTGCGACCCGAACGGCATCTTGGTCAGCTTGTCGCACTCATGCAGCAGCTTTTCCTCCGATTCCTTCGGCAAATGCAGCCCCCGAACCTTGGCGCGGTACTCGTCGGCCTCCTGCGCCGGGGAATCGCCGTCGCCCAGCTCGTCCGAAATCACCTTCATCTGCTCGCGCAGGTAATATTCGCGCTGATTTCGATCCATTTGCTGCTTGACTTTGTCCTGAATCTCGTTTTCGGTGCGCAGCAGCTCAATCTCGCGATCCATGAATACCATGAATTGCTGCAACCGCACTTCAACGTCGTCCTGCTCCAAAATATCCTGCGCCAATTCCTGCCGCAGCGGCAGCACCGAGCCCAGAAAATGCGACAGCAGCATCAAATCGCCCGAACGGCGAATCTTCTGGTACTGCTCCGGTTCGGCCAGCGCCGCCTCCTGGCTGTATTCTTCAAAATATTCGGTTGCCGACCGGAACGTCGCAACGGCGCGGTCGTTTTTCGGCACCGGTTTGCACAGCATTTCCCGTACATCCACGCGAATCAGCGGCGCTTCCTGCACCACCTGCATCACGCAGGCGCGTGCGATGCATTCCGTCACCACGCGGATCGTGTCTTTGCTGACGCGGATCATCTGTACCACGCGTGCGACCACGCCGACCTTGTAAAAATCGCCGTGCGCAAACGTCGGCGCATCGTGGTCATCGTACTTTTGCGTCAACAAGAACACGGGCGTGTTTTGTTCCGCAGCCTGGTTCAGCGCGATGATCGTTTTCCGGCGGCCGGCCTCAAAATGAAAAATGGTATCCGGAAACGCAACCAGCCCGCGCAGCGGGACGGTGGGCAGCGACTTCCATTCTCTTGCCTGTGTATCCATATCGATTCTCATTCCTTTTCGGGGGTTCGCAGTCTTGTTTTGCGGCAATGCGCAAACGAAGAAAACGATTCTATGACAAAACGAGCAATCCGCGCGGCGCAGCGGCCGCGCAGATCACCCGCATTTTTATCTGCTTTGGGTCATTCAGGACGCGGAGATCTTGCGCGCCCGTTTTTTAGCAGTCGTTTGCGGCTCCGGGAGCTGTCGGTTCAAATCGCGCACCAGCTCCGGCGTTCCGGTGCCGTTGACGCAGTCCGGCGTGATCGTGATTTTCTCGATCGTGTGGTCAGACGGCGTTTCGTACATCAGCGGCGTCAGCGTTTCTTCCATAATGGAGCGCAGACCGCGCGCGCCCGTGCGGCGTTCCAGCGCCTTGGCTGCAACAGCGCGCAGCGCTTCCGGCGTGAATTCCAATTCCACCTGATCCATCTCAAACAGCCGTTTGTACTGCTTCAAAATTGCATTTTTCGGTTCGCACAAAATGCGCACCAGCGCATCCTCGTCCAGTCCGCTCAGCGCCGTAATCACCGGCAGCCGACCCACCAGTTCCGGAATCAGTCCGAATTTCACCAGGTCATGCGGGGTAACCTGCTTCATCCACGCGATGGTGTCCAGCTCTTTGCGGCTGCGTACGTCGGCGCCGAATCCAAGCGCCGAATGATTCGTGCGTTTTTCGATGACTTTTTCCAGCCCGTCGAACGCGCCGCCGCAAATAAAGAGGATGTTGGTCGTGTCGATCTGAATAAACTCCTGCTGCGGATGTTTGCGGCCGCCGGTGGGCGGCACGTTGGACACGGTGCCCTCCAGAATTTTGAGCAGCGCCTGCTGCACCCCTTCGCCGCTGACGTCGCGGGTGATGGATACATTTTCCGACTTGCGGGCGATCTTGTCGATCTCGTCCACATAAATGATGCCGCGTTCGGCGCGCTCCACGTCAAAGTCCGCCGCCTGAATCAGCCGGAGCAGAATGTTTTCGACGTCCTCGCCCACATAACCGGCTTCGGTCAGCGTGGTCGCGTCGGCTACCGCGAACGGCACATCCAGAATTTTGGCGAGCGTCTGCGCCAAAAACGTCTTGCCGACGCCGGTCGGCCCCAGCAGCAGCACATTGCTTTTTTGCAGCTCCACCCCATCGTCGCCGATGGAATTGATGCGTTTGTAATGATTGTATACGGCAACCGCCAGCGCCACTTTGGCTTCGTCCTGGCCGATGACATATTCGTCCAGACGGGCTTTGATCTCCTGCGGTTTCAGCAACTGCTGCGGCGCCGCATCGGTCGATTTCTTCCGGCGCACCGGCGAAATGCCGTATTCGTCCTCCATAATCTCCTCGCACAGCGCCACGCATTCGTCACAAATGTGGACACCGCGCCCGGCGATCATAATTTTGACCTGATCCTGTGTTTTGCCGCAAAAGGAACAGCAGACAGCACGATCCTTCGGTTCATCGTTACGGGGCATGAAGACAACCAATCCTTTCCGGCAAAGACGCATTCCGGTCTGTGCCATGCATTGAGAAAAACAAATTCAGCGTTTGGTGATGACCTGATCCACCAGGCCGTACGCTGCGGCCTCGTCGGCCGTCAAAAAGTGGTCGCGATCGGTGTCGCGCGCGATGGTTTCGTAATCCTTGCCGGTGTTGGCGGCCATGATCCGGTTCATCCGCTCGCGAATTTGGATCAGCCGGTCGGCGTGAATCTTAATGTCCGACGCCTGACCCTGCATCCCGCTCAGCAGCGGCTGGTGGATCATGATCTCGCTGTTCGGCAGCGCAAACCGTTTGCCTTTGGCGCCGCTGCACAGCAGGAACGCACCCATGCTGGCCGCCATGCCGATGCAGATGGTAGACACGTCGCACTTAATATACTGCATCGTGTCGTAAATCGCCATCCCGGCCGTGATCGAGCCGCCGGGGCTGTTGATATACAGGCTGATGTCCTTGGTCGGGTCCTGCCCTTCCAGGTACAGCAGCTGCGCGACCACCAGGCTTGCGCTGGTGTCGTTCACTTCTTCGGACAGCATGATAATCCGATCGTTCAGCAAGCGGGAGAAAATATCGTACGACCGCTCCCCCCGGTTGGTCTGTTCAATCACCATTGGGACCAGACTCATTTTGCTCAGCCTCCTGTCAATTTTTCCGGGCGTCCGGAATCTGGTATTCTTATTCAATATGTGCCGGTGCGGCCGCGGTTATGCAGCAGCCGCACCGAAAGCAATCAAAAAATCAGGCTTCTGCTTTCACGTCCGCCGATTCTTCGACGAGCGTCATCGCTTTTTCGACGACAATATCTTCCGTCAGGTTTTTCTCGGAAATCGCCGCTTTGATCTTCTCAACGTCCATCTTGTACGAATCGGCGAGTTTCCTGTATTCCGCATCCAGCTCTTCGGCCGTCGGCGCCAGCTGCTCCTGCTTCGCGATCTGTTCCAGCGCCAAACGCAGCTTCACCTGACGCTCCGCCTGCGGACGGAACGATTTGCGCATCCCGGCTTCGTCCATCCCGGTATACTGCATATACAGCTTGATGTCCATGCCCTGAGACGACAGCCGATACGCGAAGTCCTCCATGCTGCGTTCCACCGCCTGCTCAAACATTTCCTCCGGCACTTCGGCGGTCATGTTTGCAATCAGCTGGTCAATCAGCTGGTTTTTCACGTCGTCCTCGGCCTGATCCGCTTTGCGTTTGCCGATCGTCTCTTTGATATTCGCTTTGTACGCATCCAGCGTGTCGAACTCGCTGACGTCTTTGGCGAATTCATCGTCCAACTCCGGCAACTCGCGCTTTTTGATCTCGTGCAGCACCACTTTGAACGTCGCGTCTTTGCCCGCCAGCTCTTTCGCCTGGTAATCCTCCGGGAACTTGACGCTGACGTCGAATTCGTCGTTCACATTGTGGCCGATCACCTGATCTTCAAAGCCCGGAATGAACTGCCCCGCGCCCAGCGTCAGGCTGTAACTTTCACCCTTGCCGCCCTGGAACGCCTGGCCGTCCATGAATCCTTCAAAATCGATCACCGCAACGTCGTCCTTTTCCGCCGCACGATCTTCGACCGCGACCAGACGGGAGTTGCGCAGCTGCACGCGTTTCAGCTCTTCGTCGATCTCGTCGTCCGTCACATCGGCGGATTTTTTCGTCACCGACAGTCCTTTGTATTCGGAAACCGTCACTTCCGGCTTCACCACGACGTTCACTTTGAACGTGAGGCCGTCGTCGCCGATGGTTTCGATCTTCATTTCGTCGGTTTTCACATCGACCACTTCCAGCCCGGACGCGTCGATGGCATCTTCCACCGCGTTCGGATACACCGCACGCACGGCTTCTTCGTAAAACACTTCTTTGCCGTAGAACTTTTCGATCATCGCGCGCGGCGCTTTGCCTTTGCGGAAGCCCGGCAGCGTGATCTTTTTGGATTCTTTCTGGAATACGCGCGTCACCGCATCCGCGAAGGTTTTGGCATCGACTTCGATCTCGAACTCGTGGACATTGGTTTTGACGGCATTGTTGGATTTGAGACTCATGGTAATGTTCCTCCTGATATCTGACATAATAATGCACATTTATAGATTATAGCATATCTTTTTTCAGTTTTCTACCCCTTGCGGCGAAGTTTCTGAAAAAGTTTACTTTTTTCTTGGAAATCGCGAATTTTTACGCGATTCGCACCGGTGTGAAGTCTGCCGCATCGCACGACACCAACCGGAATTCGATGCCTTCCACGACGCCCTGCACCGCCCGCCGGATCGACGGCCCGTGCAGATGGCCGTACCAGCACCGGGTGATCCCGTTGCGGTGCAGCGCGTCCATCATCTCGTCGCAGCGCGCCGCAGCGGTGACGGGCGGGTAATGCAGGAACGCCAGCGGCTCCCCGCCCAGCGCACGTCCGGCGTCGATCGACGCTTGCAGCCGGCCGACCTCGCGCAGCAGCACCTTTTTGTCGGCATCCGCTTCGGCGTCGAAAAACCAGCCCCGCGACCCGCACAGCGCCCACGGTCCGTACCGCTCGGCGGAATTGTGCAGGATCCGGATGGAGTCGAACCCCTGTTCTGCCAAAAACGCATCCATTTTCCGGCGAGTGTTCCACCAGTAGTCGTGGTTGCCCTTCAGCAGCAGCTTGCGCCCCGGCAGCCGATCCAAAAATGCAAAGTCGGTGCGCGCGCCGTCCAGGCTCATCGCCCAGCTGACGTCCCCGGCGACCACGACGGTGTCCGCCGGCTGCACCAGCGCCGTCCAGTTCCGGGTCAGGCGATCGATGTAATTCGTCCACCCGCGGAAAATGTCCATCGGCTTTTCCTCGCCGAGCGACAGGTGCAAATCGGCAATTGCATACAGCGCCATCCACGCACTCCTTTCCGCCGAACCGGCTTCACTTCAATTGCAGCTGACGGCACACCGCGTCGGCCAGTTCCGTTTTGGCGCAGACGTCCGTAAACCGCACCGGCTTGTCCCGCAGCGCGCGCAGCGGCGCGGGAATTTCGGTGCCGGTTGCCGCCGAAAGCGCACCCAGCCGCGCAAAATCATCGTCCGGCACGCCCGGCGCGACGGCCCGCAGCACGGAATCGGCAAATTTGTACGGCGACGCGGTCGAAACGATGATCGTCTCCGTCGGGTCCTCGGTGTTGCGGACGTACTTGTGATACACACCCGCCGCCACAGCCGTGTGCGGATCGATCAGATAATGGTCGTCCGTAAACGCATCGGCCATCGCCGCGCGGCCTTCCATATCGGTGCAGTAGTCGCCGTAAAACGTCGCGCGCAGCGTGTCCATCAGCGCCGGGTCGGCCTGATAGCCGCCGTTCAGCGCCAGCTGATTCATATAATTCGCAATCTGCGCACTGTCGTGCCCGTTGAGGTCAAACAGCAGCCGTTCCAGATTGCTCGAAATCAGGATATCCATCGACGGCGATTCCGTCGTGTAAAACAGCCGGTTGCGGTCGTAGTGCCCGGTGCGGATGAACTCGGTCAGCACGTTGTTTTCGTTCGACGCGCAGATCAGCCGGTTCACTGGCAGCCCCATGCGCTTGGCGTAGTACCCGGCGAGGATATTGCCAAAGTTGCCCGTCGGCACCACAAAATTGATCGGGCTGCCGAACGCTTCCGGCCGGTCGGCAAACCAGTCGCAGTACGCCGAAAAGTAGTACACAATCTGCGGCAGCAGCCGCCCCCAGTTGATGGAGTTGGCGCTGGAAAACTGCATTCCGTTGTCCGCCAGCCGCTCCCGGAGCGCCGGGTTGGTGAAAATCGCTTTGACCCCGGTCTG
Source organism: uncultured Eubacteriales bacterium (assembly GCA_905198155.1). Lineage (GTDB taxonomy): Bacteria > Bacillota > Clostridia > Oscillospirales > Acutalibacteraceae > RGIG4076. The sequence goes on along the minus strand of CAJKBQ010000007.1, from coordinate 85,919 downwards.
CGCATCGTCAAAATTGCCGCGCACCGCGCACACCGCGACGTTTTCGCCCTCCTGCGTCGTCATCTGCCGTTTCTGCATATTGCTGACGCCGCGTTCGGGGTAAAACACCATCATCCGCGTGCCGGGCACGTCGCGGAACCCTTCGAGCGCCGCTTTGCCGGTATCGCCGGACGTCGCCACCAGAATCACCGCCGTGCGGTCGGTCTGCTCTTTTTTCAGCGCACGGGTCAGCAGGTGCGGCAGAATTTGCAGCGCCATGTCTTTGAACGCGCATGTCGGCCCGTGCCACAGTTCCAGCACGGCGCGCGTATCGTCCAGCTTGTGCAGCGGCGCCGGGTTTTCGCCGCCGAATTTGGCGGGGGTATACGCGTCCGCCACGCAGTCGCGGATTTCGTCGTCGCTGTAATCCGTCAAAAACAGCCGCAGGATCGTCTCTGCGCGCTGCGCGTACGTCATCGGCCGCATCGCTTCCAGCTGCGCCGCCGTCAGCTGCGGGAGCGTCGCCGGCGTAAACAGGCCGCCGTCTTTCGCGATGCCCTGCGCAATCGCGGCGGCCGCCGGGACGCGCAGATCGGCGTTTCGGGTACTGCAATATTGCATCATGGTCAAACACTTCCTTTTCGGGTTGTCAATGAGATTGAATGAAAAAATCGGCTGCGTGGTCAAAAAACACGCCGTCAATGAACGATTCCGGCAGGTTCCGACGCCGCAGATACGCTGCCAGCTTCGCCAGCGCCGCCGCGTCCGGCAGTTCCGACGGCATATCTGCGCCGTCGAAATCGGTTCCGATCGCCGTCAGCGCTTCGCCGCCCAGGTCGCAGATGTGCATCAGGTGGGCGTAAATATCGTCGAACGACGCGTCCGTGCCGCCGGTCAAAAATTCCGGGTACAGGTTCAGCCCGATCAATCCGCCGCGGCGAATCAGCTCGCGCAGCTGGTCGTCGGTCAGATTGCGCCGATGGCCGCACAGCGCGCGGCAGTTGGAATGCGTCGCGACGAGCGGCCCGTCGTCTGCACGGCATACGTCCCAGAACAGCGAGTCGCTGGCGTGCGAAATGTCCGGCAGAATCCCGTACCGGCGCAATTCTTTCAGCGCGTCGCGCCCGAATGGCGTCAGTCCGCCCGATTCCGCCGCACCGCCGCCCAGCTCGTCGGCGCCGTTCCATGTCAGCGTCAGCATCCGAACGCCGCGCTGCGCCAGCGCCGCCACACGGTCGAGCCGGCCGCCCAGCACAGCGCCGCCTTCCACTGCCAGCAGCACCGCCTGCCCGCCGCCGTCGCGCACTGCGCGGATCGATGCGCCGTCGGTGCAGCGCGCCACGTCCGGCAGTTCGGTTTGAAGCTGGCCGTCCAGGTACCGCGCCGACCGGTCAAAATAGTCCCACGCCGCGTCGCCGCGCAGCGTGTCCGGCACAAACACGGCCATCGTCTGAATCCACGGGCGGTACGACGCTCCGCGCGCAAAATCCAGCTGCAAATCGTTGTGCGCCAGCGATTTCCGCGCGTTCATCGCAACGGTCAGCGTGTCGCAGTGCAAATCAAAAAGCCGCATACGATCCCCCTCCGTCAAACGCATTTTCAATATATTCGGCGCGGATGATCTCGCCGGTGCAGCCGTCGGTCGTCAGCGCAACCACGTCGAACCGCGGCTGCAATTCCGACGGATGCGCCATCATAAACTGCACCGCCGTGCGAATCAGCCGCCGCTGCTTGGCAGGCGTCACCGATTCCAGCGGGCTGACAAGCGACGCCGCCGCCCGCAGCTTCACCTCGGCGAACACCAAGTACCGCCCCTCCCGCGCGACGATGTCGATCTCGCCGCCGCGCGCCGTGTAGTTGCGGCACAGAATCTGCCCGCCGCGCGCCTCGATCATGCCGCAGGCGTAATCTTCGCCCGCCGTTCCACTACGCACGGCCATCCGTCGATTCCTCCTGCAAAAACTTTTTCAAAAAGCTCATCCGGTGAATCGGCGACGGGCCGTACGCCCGCAGCCGCTCGTAATGCAGCGCCGTGCCGTATCCCTTGTGGCGGTCGAACGCATACTGCGGATACTGCGCGTGCATTTCCATCATATACCGATCCCGGGACACCTTTGCCAGAATCGACGCCGCCGCAATCGACGCGGACAGCGCGTCGCCCTTCACGATGGCGCGCGCCGGAATTTCCAGCTGCGGCAGCCGGTTGCCGTCGATCATCGCCATGTCCGCCGCCGGATCCAGCTGTGCCACCGCGCGCTGCATCGCGCGGAACGTCGCGTTCAGGATGTTCAGCGTCTCAATCTCTTCCACGCTGGCCGACGCCACCGCCCACGCGGTCGCCTGCGCGCAGATCACGTCAAACAGCGCGTCGCGCTTTTCAGGCGTCAGTTTTTTGGAATCGTTCAGGCCGGGAATTTCGCAGTGCGGCGGCAGAATCACCGCGGCCGCATACACCGGCCCGGCCAGCGGGCCGCGCCCGGCTTCGTCCACGCCGCACACGGCGCGGAATCCGGCCTGCGCCGCTTCGTCTTCCAGTGCAAACCACTGCACCGGCGGTTTTTTTGCCCGTGTCGTCATACCGTCCCTCTTTCCGTCTGCGGCGGCAGCTCCAGCGTAATTCGCCCGATTTTGCCGCTGCGGAATTCGTCGAGCAGCATCACCGACGCGCGCTCCAAATCCGCCTCTCCGCCGGACACCAGCATCCCCCGCCGCCGCGCGATCGCTTCCAGCAAATCGTACCCGGTTTCGGGCTGCATCGCCGGGAGTTTGTACCGCGCCGTCAGCTTCGCCGGCTCCTGCCGCATCAATTCCCACGCCAGCCGCGCCGCCAGCTGCTCGCCGTCGAGCACTTCGTCGCGCACCGCGCCGGTAAATGCCAGCCGCTCGCCGACCGTCCGATCCTCGAACCGCGGCCACAGCACGCCGGGCGTGTCCAGCAGTTCCACCCCTTTGGTAATGGTGTACCACTGATTCCCGCGCGTGACGCCGGGGCGGTCTTCCACTTTGGCCAGCCCGGTTTTGGCCATTTTATTGATGAACGACGACTTCCCGATGTTGGGAATCCCGACGATCATCAGCCGGATCGCCCGCCCCACCATGCCTTTTTGCTTCCAGTTCTCCATCTGGTCGTGCAGCAGGGTTTTTACTGCCGGCAGAAACGCGTTCAGCCCGCTGCCGGACTTACAGTCCACCGCCAGCGCCGGAATCCCCTGCGCCGCATAATAGGCTTTCCACCGCGCCGTCGCAGCCGGATCCGCCAGGTCGCTTTTATTCAGCAGCAGCAGGCGCGGTTTGCCGGCCAGCAGCCGATCCAACTCCGGGTTGCGGCTGCTTTCCGGGATGCGGGCGTCGGTCAGCTCCACCACCGCGTCGGTCAGCGGCAGCGCATCTTGCAGCTTGCGGCGCGCCTTGGCCATGTGCCCCGGAAACCACTGGATGGTCATCTGTTGCTCCATACTGTCCTTCCTTTCGCGCAAAAGTACGTAAAAAAACAAAAAAGGGACTTGCGTCCCTTTCTTTGCTTTAGCGAATTTGTCCTTTCACCTTGGCAGCCTTGCCGACGCGGTCACGCAGATAATACAGCTTGCTTCTGCGGACGCGGCCCTGACGCACCACGACCACATTCTTCACGTTCGGGGAATGGATCGGGAACACACGCTCCACGCCAACGCCGTACGCAACGCGGCGCACAGTAAAGGTTTCCGCCACACCGCTGCCTTTGCGCGCAATCACGGTGCCTTCGTAGCTTTGGATTCTTTCTCTTTCGCCTTCGCGGATGTTAACGTCCACCCGAACGGTGTCGCCGACATGGAAGGTGGGGACTTCCGCTTTGACGGAGTCCGCAGCGATCATTTTCAGAGCATCCATGGATTCAAAATCCTCCTTAAAGTTTCAGACATTCTTACCGAGCGCCCGCCCGGCAGAGGACTGCCCGCTTTGATTGTTCGGCCGAAGCCGGGCATCAAACCCCATTGCGATCCCGCAACGGCAATCCAAATGCCCGTATATTATACCATGCCTCGCCGAAAAATGCAAGCGTTTTTTCGGATTTTCGCGCGTTCACGCAAATTTTTTTCGGTCGCGGTCGTAAATCGCCGTCCGTACGATCGATATGTGCAGCGGCCGACCGTACGCTGCGGCAAACGCGTCCGTCAGCAGCGCCGGGTTGATGTTTTCGCTGCTGCCCGCCGGGAGCACCAGCCGCAGCGCCGCGCCGTCCGGCGCCGGTCCGGCGGTGCATTCGCCCAGGTACGGCCGCAGGTTGATCGTGCGGTCGCCGGACTTGCTTTTTTTCGTAACGGGGATCTCGTCCTGCGCCAGAAACTGCGCCAGCGCGTCCGCCAGTGCCGGGTCGCCGTCGTCCGCCCGCAGCGCGACGCGGTATTCCGCCGAAGCGATGGCCGCCGGTTTTTCGACGGCCTCGGCCGCCCGCGTCACCGGCAGAATCGGCGGCAGCACAGCGTTCAGCCGGTCGGGCAGCGTCTCAACCGGGAAATCGTCCGGCAATTTGATGTCCATCGACTCGTCCAGCCCCTCCTGCCCCAGCGACAGCGGCAGCGCGAACGTCAGAAACAGGTGCGGGTTGAACCCCTCCGTCACCCACGCCGGGATCGCTGCGCGGCGCATCGCGCGCGCCATGCAGCGGTTCAGGTCCAGGTGCGATATGTATTTGGCGGCTCCGATCTTACGGAACCAGATTCGTACGGTTTTCAACGCAAATCCCCACTTTCCAGCACGCAGCGCCGCAGCCCGCGCATTTTTCGCGGCAATTTGCCGTCGTGGCGGCCTGATACGCCTTCTCGCATTCGCGGCGCAAAAACGCCTTGGTCACGCCGTAGTCCAAATGATCCCACGGCAGCACTTCGTCGAAACTGCGGCGGCGGTGCGCGTAAAACGCCGGATCCACCCCGCAGTCCGCAAACGCCTGCTGCCAGGCGTCGTAGTCAAAGCAATCCGCCCAGCCGTCCATCCGGCATCCGAGCCGGTGCGCCCGCAGCAGCACTGCGCCCAGCCGCCGGTCGCCGCGCGCAAACACGCCTTCCAGCACGGAGGTTTTGGCCTCGTGGTAGTGGCACGTAATCTTCCGGGAATGCACCGCGCCGAGCAAAATCTTCTGCTTTTCCTGCAACTGGTCGCGCGTGTCCTGCGGTTCCCACTGGAACGGCGTGTGCGGCTTCGGCACGAACGACGACGCGCTCAGCGACACGCTGACGCCCCGCCCTTTCGGCTTGTCCGGCAAGTGATAGTAGGTATCCACCACCGTCTGCCCCAATTCGGCAATCCCGCGGATATCGTCGTCCGTTTCGGTCGGCAGCCCGATCATGAAATACAGCTTCACCGAGCTCCATCCGCCGCGGAACGCCTTGGTGCACGTCTCCACCAATTCCGCTTCGGTGACGTTTTTGTTGATGACGTCGCGCATCCGCTGCGTCCCGGCTTCGGGCGCGAACGTCAGCCCGCTGCGCCGCACCGACTGCAGCTTCTGCACCAATTCGTCCGAAAACGCATCCACGCGCATCGACGGCAGCGACACGCTGACGTTGTCCTGCGCCGACCAGCCGAGCATCTGTTCCAGCAGCGGCCGCAGCTGTGTGTAGTCGCTGGTGCTCAGCGACGACAGCGACACTTCGTCGTACCCGGTGGACGCGCACAAATCGCGGCTTTGGCGGTTGACGGTATCGGCCGATTTTTCCCGCACCGGCCGGTAAATGAATCCTGCCTGGCAGAACCGGCACCCGCGGATGCACCCGCGGAACACTTCCTCCACCGCGCGGTCGTGCACAATGTCCAGATACGGCACCACAAATTTGTCGGGGTAATAGGTGTGATCCAGATCCTTCATGATGCGCTTGCGCACCCGCGCCGGCGCGCCGTCCCGCGGCGTGACCGCATCGATGGTGCCGTCCGCGCGGTACGTCACATCGTATAGCGCCGGAACATACACACCTTCAATCGACGCGGCGCGGCGCAGGAATTCCGATTTTCCGACGCCTTCCGCGCGGCAGACGCGATACAGCTCGATCACTTCCAGATCGACCTCTTCGCCTTCGCCCAGGAAAAACAGATCGACAAAATCCGCCAGCGGTTCCGGATTACATACGCACGGCCCGCCCGCGCAAACAATCTGCCCCAGCGCGTCGCCGCGGTCGGCGCTGCGCAGCGGAATCCCCGCCAGGTCGAGCATATTCAGCACGTTGGTGTAGCTCATCTCGTATTGGAGCGTAAACCCGATGAAGTCAAAATCCCGAATCGGGTCGCCGCTTTCCAGCCCATACAGCGGGATGCCGTGCGCGCGCATTTGGGTTTCCATATCGACCCACGGCGCGAACACCCGCTCGCACCACAGATACGGCTTTTCGTTGAATAAACTGTACAGGATTTTCATCCCGAGATGCGACATCCCGACTTCGTAGGTGTCCGGGAAGCAAAACGCGAATCGCGTATCGATATCTTTGCGGTCTTTCACGATGCTGTTCAGCTCGCCGCCGGTATATCGTCCCGGCTTCTGCACGTTCATCAGCACCGATTCCACCTGAGGAGAGATCATGATTGGCTGCATTCCTTTATATTTGTTTCGATTTCATTTGAATTTTCCATGCCGACTCCCTGACCGGAGCCGATTCGATTTATTGTACCACATCGGCGGCCGATTGGCAAGCGTTCAGCGGTGTTTCATCACAAAAAATATCATCAAATACACCGTCGCCGCCAGCAGCGACCCATTCATCCGCTGTCGCAGCACCGTCAGAATCATCAGCGCCATCAGCGGGAACAGCACCGCCAGCGTGAGGAAATCGGCAATGCGCTCGGCGCGCCGCAGCGGGAGCGCCTGCCGCAGCGCGGTGTTCAGCGCCTGGCCGCCGTCCAGCGGCGCCACCGGCAGCAGGTTGAACAGTCCCAGCGACAGCTGCGCCGCCCCCGCCGGATTCCACCATCCCGCGCACGCCAGCGCCGCCGCCAGCAGCAGATTCACCGCCGGCCCGGCCAGCAGCACAGCGCATTCCGCGCGGTACGGATACGGCGTCTGCTCGCGGCGGATCAGCCGAATCCCCAGCGCGGTAAACCGCACCTCGCACGCCTGCCAGTGCAGCAGCCGCATCGCCGTCAAATGCGCCAGCTCATGCACCGCAGCGGCTGCCATGCACGCGCGCATGGATCCGGTGCGGTCGAACCAGCACAGCAGACAGACCGCCGCGCAAAACCATACGCTGATCTGCGCCGGAAACCCCAGCAGCCGAAACCGCAGGACCGCCCTCATCCGGCAGAAGCCGCGTCCGTCGGCGGCTCGGACGAATCCGGCACGGACGAATCCGACACGGACGAATCCGGAACAGACGAATCCGGAACAGACGAATCCGGGTTGGACGATTCAGCCACGGACGAATCCGGCACAATCGGCGTCAGCCACGCGTTCAGGTCAATCGACCGGTACCCGATCCAGTCCTGATAGCGCGCACGGAACGATTCCCCGCCCAGCCGCAGCCCCAGCGCGACGGCCGCCGCCAGCAGCAGCGCCGCCGCAATCTGCACCAGCAGCAGCCTCGTCTCGCCAGACAGCGCCCGACGCGGCCGCACAGCGGAAACCGCCGGAACCGGCGGATTATCTTCCGGTACCGCCGCATCCGATTCCGGCGGCGAAAACGGATCGTCCGCCGCGGCCGCCCGCACCGGCGCTTCCGCCGGGCGCACCGGCACGCCGACCGTCCGGTTGACAAATACAAATTCCGATTCGTGGGATTCCATGTCCGCATCATCCTTTTGCTTTGGTCTATATAAGGATACCTATGCGGACGAGCCGGCGGTTATGCGTGGCGCATCAAAATCTCCGCGGTCTGCGCGTGCGTCACCGCGATCAAGTCCGCCGGGCGCAGCTCCACCATCCGGCCGATTTTGCCGCCGCTGACGGCCATTTTCTCCAGCCCCATGCACGACGCGTCGATCGTGGTGCGGAACAGCTTCTTCATCCCGACCGGCGAGCACCCGCCGCGGATGTATCCGGTAATCCCCAGCAGCTCCGCCACATGCAGCATCGCGACCGATTTTTCGCCGACGGCGCGCGCCGCTGCTTTCAAATCCAGTTCTTCCGCCGCCGGGATCACGAACACATAAAAATCCTTCCCGGTGCCGCGCGTAACCAGCGTTTTGTACACCATCGCCGGATCCAGCCCCATCTTCTGCGCGGAGTGCACCGCATCGATCAATCCGTCGTCCGTATTGTATTCGTGAACGGTATACGCGACCTTCGCGCGGTCGAGCATCCGCATCGCATTCGTTTTGTCATTGGCTGTTTTTGCCATAAAAATCCTCCTGTTCCGTGCCGCCTGGCTTTTCTCTTTCAGTATACCCGCCGCAGCCGCCGATGTCAAGTCCCCCGGCGCATCGTGCAATGAATTTTTATTCATTCAAAAATGTATATGTATTCGACCCGAATTCATCAAATATTTTACATAAGCGTAAATCATCGGGTTTTATATTATGCAAAATCGGTGTATATATTCATTTTTATTCGATTTTCACGATTTTGCGTCAATTTTTATGCAGATGTTCTTGCACCTTTTTTTCGAAAAACTATTGCATTTTTTCGCATAATCGTGTATGATATTACAAGTAAAATTCATTACAACATTTTCAAAGGAGCTGGGTTTTCATGAAACTGAAAAAAATCGCCGCACTGCTGCTTGCGGTTCTGATGGTCGTCGCGATGGCGTCCTGCGGCAAATCGGCCTCGAAAGAAGTCAAAGTAATCGACATCAAACTGACGGACGAAGATTACGCGTTCGGCGTCAAAAAAGACGATCCGGAACTGCTCGAAAAAGTGAACGCATACGTCAAGCAGATCAAAGAAGACGGCACGCTCGGTAAAATCTGTGACAAATACTTCGGCGACGGCAAGCCGGAAGGCATCGACGCCGGCAAAGTGGATTCGTCCAAAGATCAACTGGTAGTCGCGACCAACGCCGCGTTTGAACCGTTTGAGTACAAACAGGGTGACAAGTTCTACGGCATCGATATGGAAGTTGCCGCCGGACTGGCCAAATACCTGAACAAAGAGCTGGTCATCGTTGATATGTCCTTCGACGCCGTGTGCCTGTCCGTTTCGCAGGGCAAAGCCGATATCGCCATGGCCGGTCTGACCATCAAACCGGAGCGCGAAGAGTTTGTCACGTTCTCCGACAGCTACTATGCCGCTTCTCAGAAGGTCGTCACCCTCACGTCCGACACCACGTTCGACAGCTGCAAGACTGCCGACGACGTTGTCGCTGTAATCAAAGGCATGGAAAACGGCACCAAAGCCGGCTGCCAGAACGGCACCACCGGTCAGCTGTACCTGGAAGGCGACGAGGAAATGGAATTTGAAGGCTTCGCCAACATCACCACTTCCGGATACGACAGCGGTTCGCTCGCAATTCAGAATGTCATCAACGGCAACCTGAAATTCGTCGTGATCGACGAAGCGCCGGCCAATGCGATCGTCAAAGCGCTGAACGCCGTCAACAAATAATTTCCGCACAATTCCCCCGCTCTCGTGCGATTTTCGGGAGCGGGGTTATTCTGCATTTTCCGGCAGATTTCTGCTGCGGAAAGAAAGGAGAATGAAATGGGAAGCTTTGGAGCAAAATTACAAAACTTCTGGAACATCTTTGCCAACGCCGGCGGCTACCGCACGGTGCTGGAAGGTCTGCGCAACACCATCCTGATCGCCGTAATCGGCCTGCTGATCGGCATCGTAATCGGTACGCTGCTCGCCGTGATTCGCGTATTCCCCAAATACCGTCGTCTGCCGCGCGTGCTGAACGGCATCGCCAACGTCTACGTCGGCCTGTTCCGCGGCACACCGGTGGTGGTACAGCTGCTGGTCGCGTACTATGTGCTGCTGCCGCTGATGGGGATGAACCTGCCGTCGCTGAACGTGTGCATCCTGGTGTTCGGGCTGAACAGCGGTGCCTATGTATCTGAAATCATGCGCAGCGGCATCCAGTCGGTCGATCCCGGCCAGCTCGAAGCCGGCCGTGCCGTGGGGCTGAGCTATTCGGTCGCGATGACGCGCATCGTCGTCCCCCAGGCCATCAAAAACATCCTGCCGACGCTGGGCAACGAATTTATCGCCCTGATCAAAGAAACGTCCGTCGTCAGCTTCGTCGGCGCGCTGGATCTGTACGTCGCGTTCAACCGGATCGGCACCAACTCGTACGAATTCATGGTGCCGTACCTGGTGATGGCACTGATTTATATCGTGCTGGTGCTGCTCATTACGCTGCTGATCCGCATTATGGAAAGGAGCCTGAAAAAGAGTGATCGACGTAATTGATTTGAAAAAAACCTACGGCGACCTGGAAGTCCTTAAGGGCATCACCGTCACCATCCGCGAAGGGGAAAAAGTCGTCATCATCGGGCCGTCCGGCAGCGGAAAATCCACGTTTCTGCGCTGCCTGAACTGCATGGAAGACCCCACCGGCGGTTCGATTATTTTCGAAGGCGAAAACCTGGCGGACATGAAGGTGGACATCAACCTGCACCGCCGTCACATCGGGATGGTGTTCCAGCAGTTCAACCTGTTCAACAACAAAACCGTGCTGCAAAACATCATGCTTGCGCCGGTATACATCCGCAATGCCGAGCGCAAAAAAGCCGCGCGCCGCGCGTTTTTCGGTTCAAAATCCAACGCGCCGAAGCTGACCAAAGCGCAGATCATCGCCGAAGAAAAGCAGCGCGCGATGGATCTGCTCCGCCGCATCGGGCTGGAAGACAAGGCCGATGTCTACCCGTCCACGCTGTCCGGCGGGCAAAAGCAGCGCATCGCCATCGTCCGTGCGCTGGCGATGAACCCGAAGGTCATCCTGTTCGACGAACCGACCTCCGCGCTCGACCCCGAAATGGTCGGCGAAGTGCTCGACCTCATCAAGCAGCTGGCCGACGACGGCATGACCATGGTCATCGTGACGCACGAAATGGGCTTCGCGCGCGAAGTCGCGTCGCGCGTCCTGTTCATCGACGAAGGCCGCATCCTGGAGCAAGGCACGCCGGACGAGGTGTTCAACCATCCGCAGCAGCCGCGCACGCAGGAGTTCCTGTCGAAGGTACTGTAATCCCCGCAAAATACAAAATCACCGGCGTCCCCCATCCTGCTCGGATTCGGGGACGCCGGTTTTTCATAATTTAAGATTCGCCCGCAGCCTCAAATGCGGCTGTTTTCGCGGATATACCCGGTGGGCGACACGCCCGTGATCCGGTGAAACGCATTGCTGAAACTGTACACACTGCGGTACCCGCACGCCAGCGCCACCTGCTCCACCGTCAATTCCCGCTCGCACAGCAGCCGGCGTGCCTGCGCCATCCGCAGCTGCTGCACATACCGGAACGGCGACACCCCGTAATTTTCGGCGAACAGCTTGCGGAAATACACCGTGCTCAGCCCCGCGCACTGCGCAGCCGCATCAATATTCAGCTCCGGGTCGCCAAACCGCGCATCCAAAAACGCCACGCCCGGCTGAATCATCCGGTACGACGGCGCACCCCCGTGCGACGCCGCCGCCATGCTCATCACTTCGTACAACATCGCCATCCGCCGCAGCGGATCGGCCTGCGCCGCCATCTCCCGCACCCGGCGGGACACCTCGGCCCCGGAATCCACCGGAAAACTTTGCAGTGCCGAATCGCCGATGTTGCACTCAAAATTGACCACATAGCTCAGGTCGTCCTCGATGCACTTCAGCTCATACGTCGCGCCCTTGGGCAGATAGATAAAATGCGTCACGTCCGACGGAATGCGCCGTCCGCCCTGCGTGTATACATAGCTGCCGGACGACACCGCCACAAACCCATGCCACGGCCGGTCCTGCATCCGGAAAATCTCGTTCCGCACGCGCCGCACCGGCACCACTTCGTGCAGCTGATAAATCACCATGTCCCGCAGATTCATGCCGGCTCCTCCGCACACAGCACCCGCAGCACGCCGTATGCCGCCACCAGCCGCGCTTCAATCCCCCGACGGCAATTGGCCGGGCTGGTAGACGGCAGCGCGATGGCGTCCATCCCCGTCTGCGCGCGCAGGTATTTGCGGTACAGCCGCGCCGCCGCCGTCCCCGTTGTCGCAATCGTACGAATCGGCGCCGCCTGCAGCAGCGCCGCCACATCATTCGGCTCCGGGTCGCGGATGGAACCGTCCGACGCGCCGACGATCTCGCACGAATGCAGCACATCCCACAGCGCAATTCCGTGGCGCAGCGCAAACGTCCGCCGATCCGCCGTCGTCTGCGGCGTCGGCTCCCCGAATACCTGCGCCAGCGTCGGCCAAAACCGATTGCGCGGATGCCCGTAGTAAAACCCGACGCTGCGCGACGCCGGGGACGGCATTGTCCCCAAAATCAGCACCCGGCTGCGCGCATCAAACACCGGCGCCAGCGGATGCACCAGCCGCTGCGCTTCACCCACGGCGGAAATCTGCCCGCCGATTCAGGTATTCCGCCAAAAAATCCACCGTCCCGTCAATGCCCAGCGGCGTCACGTTCATCATCAAATCGTAGCAATCGCGGTCGCCCCAGCGATTCGGCGTGTGCAGCTGATAATACGCGCTGCGGCTGCGGTCGCCGCGGTCAATCCGGTACGCGGCCTCGTCCTCGCTCAGCGCATACACGTCCACCGCGCGCCGAATCCGCGCCTTGCGGTCGGCATACAGGAAAAACCGCACCGGCTTGTTCGCCGCCAAAATCGAATCCGCGCACCGCCCGACGATCACCATCGGTTCCTTCTCCGCCGCCGCGCGAATCAGCTTCGTCTGCGCCGCAAACAGCTGCTCGCTCAGCGAAGCCGATTGCAGCCCGTTTTTGCTGACCACGCAGCTGCCCGTCACCAGCGAATACAGCAGGCTGGTCGGCGTGTGTTCCTCCTGCTCGCTCAGCAGCGATTCAGCCAGCCCCTGTTCCCGCGCCAGCTGGAGCATATATGCCCGGTCGTAAAACGCAAAGCCCAGCCGTTCGGCCAGCTTCCGCCCAATCTCGCGGCCGCCGCTTGCGTACGTTCTGCTGATGGTAATAATCGAATGTGCCATAATAATCTCCTTACACTGTTTTTCATTTTACGCAAAAGTAAAACGGATTCTCTCTTTTTATTATACATGATTTTCAGAAAATTTCAATAGGAAATTTGAAATTCCGCCAAAGAATATTCAGAAATTGGATACCGGCCGGAAATCGCATCCGGCACGCGGTAATCCGCCGTCGCCACGCGTACTTCGCCGTCGTACAGTATCGCAACACCCAGCGCGTCTGCCGGAATCCCCAGCCGCCGGCGCGCATCGTGCAGCACCGCCGGGAGCCGCCGATCCGGCGCCCGCAGCACATCCGGCAGCTTGCCGCCACGCACGGACGCCAACCGATCCCGCACCATCGCGCTCCGCAGCGCGTCAACTGTCACGCCGGGCAGCGCAGCCGCCGCATCGTGCAGCTGCGCAGTATACACATCCAGCGCGGCCGACTGCCCGGTGCACGCAATCCGCGCGCCGAGCGCCGTATACAGCCGGAACGGCGTCCACCCCGTCGCCCGCAGCAGGTACGCCGCGGTTTCCAAAAAACGGCCGCTGTTGTAAATCCGGTCGAGCGCATCGGCCGTCCGGCGCAGCCGATCCAGCGCGTCCGGCGTCAGCCATCGGGTGGATCGAATCTCGTACGGCGGCTCCGGCGACGATGTAAATCCATATTCTTCCGCCTGTTCCCGCAGCCGCGACCCGTACAGCAGCTTCAAAAACCCGAATTGCAGCATCTGCGGCTGCAACGCGTACGCCCGGTCAAACGATTCGCCGAACCGCACCTCGTCCTCATACGGCAGCCCGGCAATCAAGTCCACATGGATGTGCATATTGCCCAGCCCAATCAACGTCCGCAGCCGCTGTTCCAATTGGTCGGTGTCGGTTTTACGGCTGACAGCCGCCAGCGTGTCGGCGTGAAAGCTCTGAATTCCGGCCTCCATCTGGAACAGCCCGCGCGGCGCGTCTGCCAACCGGAGAATCGTCCGGTCGTCGAACAAATCGGCCGCCACTTCAAAGTGAAACCGCACGTCCGCCGGGTACGACCGGCCGCATTCGCGGATCAAAAAGTCCAGCAATTCGTACGTCCGCGCCGGATTGCAGTTGAACGTGCGGTCAATCAGCTTGATCGTTCGCGCGCCGCGGTTCGCCAGTTCCTCCAGCCGCCGTTCCGTCTCTGCAATCGGGCGGAACCGCACCGGCTCGTTGCGGCCGGACAGGCAGAATGCGCACGAAAACGGGCATCCGCGCGACGATTCCAAATACGCAATCCGGCCGTGCAGCGCATCCGCATAGGCCGCGTCGTCCGGCGGCTCCGGCAATTCGCGCGCGCATTCCGCCGCGCCCCCACGCACCGCCCCGTCCACGCATCGCCACACCCCCGGAATTTCCGGAATCGCCGCCCGGTCGCCGTCCAGCGCATCCAGCAGCGCGGCCAGCGGACGTTCGCCTGCGCCGCAGATCACCGCGTCAATCGGGTCGTCGCGCAGCAATTCCGCCACGCGAAACGACGCTTCCGGCCCGCCGTATATAATGTATGCGTCCGGCCGCACCGCCCGCAGCCGCCGAACCAACCGGCGCACCACCGTGATGTTCCAGATGCAGCAACAAAACCCATACACCGGTGCCGGATCGGCTGTCAACCGTTTTTCGAGCACCGCCGCCGGTTCGTTGACTGTACCCTCCACAATTGTGACATGGTGGGTGCGATGCGCATACTGCGCCACCCCTTGCTTCAAACACCACGGGGCAGGCGATGCATGGATATATTGTGAATTCAGCATCCAAATTTGCAGTTCTGCCACGGCAGACGCTCCTTTCGTCCATCAAAGTTGCGAAAAATAAAACCGGCCCATCCGGCAATGCCGAACAGGCCGTACGAAATAACGGAATCAACGGTTGACCGGAATAGCGGACGACCACGCAACGCGGCCGGCCGCATCCGTTAATTCCAAACGGAGAAAGCGTTCGTTGGCGGGAACGGTGTAATGTACCTCGGTCAATGCCGCGCCGCGCGTCACGCGGCTGCCATTCCAGCACAGATTGTCAAAAAATACAATTTGCTCCACCGGCGAACAGTGAATCGTCAACGCGTCGCCGTCGAGCGTCCAAGTGAAATGCGGGCCTTGCGTCGCGTAAAAATCGCCGCGCGCAATCGCATCCAAAATCGCGTCGTGCGTACACGCCGCCGCGCGCACCATGATATACGACTTGCATTCGTCGCCGTTGTAGTGATGGGCGTCGTCGGCCGCCATGCACGGCAGAAAAACATCCCGCGCCGCCAGCTGGTCGATCACTTCGCCCGAATACGGGCGGCAATTCCACGGCGTACCGGACGTCGTGTTGTAAATCTCGGTGCCGTCCAGCCCGTGCAGCGCGCGAATCTGCGCCTCGGTGTTCATCGACCACGCCGGGTGCGCCAAAATCGCCAGCCCGCCCGCGCGGTGAATCGCGTCAATCGCAGGCTGTACCGCGTCCGGCGCGCTGCCGCGTGCCACCGCAGGCGCTTCCCGCATCCCGATCCCAACAATGTGGAACACCCCGCCGATTACCTCGCCGCCAAAGTCGTACTCGCACCCCGCCACCATCAGCATCCCGTTGGGCGCGGTTTCGTTCGCGCTCGGCTTCCAATGGTCGGTCATCGCCAAAAAATCGTATCCGTTTTGGCGGTACAGCGCGATGGTATCCTCCGGCGTTTTGCGGCCGTCGCTGCGTGTCGTGTGCGTATGCAGGTTGCCTTTGTACCAAGTGTTTCCTTTTTCGTCGCGAATCATAATCTGGGCCTCGCCTTTCCTGCGCAATCAGCCCGTCGCTTGCGCCGCAACGCAGGCGACGGGCTACCTTTCGTTGTCCAACTCTAATTGTACCGCAAAATTCGGCACACGTCAAGCGAATTTTCCCGATTAACCCGTAATTTCTTCAATTTTTGCGTCCGGCGCGTTTTTCTTCACGGATTCTGCCCCGTTCAGGCAGCTTTTGCGCGATTTGTACGCCTGCGACACCGCAATAATCTGCCCGTTGGTTGCTTTCAGCCGGAACCGGTATTTTCCGCCTTTATCCTCGTAAACTTCAAATTTGGGATGCTTGCACTTTTCAAAATTTTCGACCGTCTGATCCTCAACCGCTGCAATCGGTGCGTTGCGCTGCACCGATGCAATTCCCTTTTTACAGGATTTCATCGATTTGTACGTTTCTGACACCGCGATGATCTCTCCGTTGGTTGCTTTCAGCCGGAACGAAATCCCGGTTTCCTTGCTTTGAATCTCAATTTTTCCCATTGCTAACTGCCCTCTTTCCGATGAAATTTGCGAAAACGCTGATTACATATTAGCGCATTTTTTGCGATTTGTCAACCATTTTCGTGCATTTTCGATGTAAAATCTGCACCGCAATTTTCGTGCACTTTTTTCGCACTTTTTTCCCGGAAATCCTTGCTTTTTGCACGGAATTGCAGTATAATATAAGAAAATGCGCGTTGATGAAAAAAGCGCGCGCCCGAACCATCACAGAGACGCAGCGGTTGGTGCAAGCTGCGGGCAGGGTGCAGCGCGTCCGCTTTCGGAGCGTTTGGCGAGGAGCCAAAGGGGGGTGCCCTTTACCGCACCGTACGAGCGGTCGGCAATCGCGCCGGCAATTTGGGTGGCAACACGGAGCAGCTTCGTCCCATGTGATTGGGATAAGTGGCTCTTTTTTTGTTATCTGTATCTGATTTTTCACAGGAGGCAATTCAAATTATGTTGGATCTGAAATTCGTCCGGGAAAACCCGGAAATCGTCAAGCAAAACATCCGCAACAAATTCCAGGATCAAAAGCTCCCGCTGGTCGATGAAGTGATCGCGCTGGACGCCGAAAACCGCCGGCTCAAATCCGAAGCCGACACGCTGCGCGCCAACCGCAACAAATACTCCAAAATGATCGGCGCGCTGATGGCGCAGGGCAAGCGCGACGAGGCCGAGGAGACCAAGCGCAAGGTCACGGAGCAGTCGGAGCTGCTGGCCGCCGACGAAGCGCGCTGTGGCGAGCTGGAAGAGCGCATCCGCACGATCATGATGACGATCCCGAACATCATCGACCCCAGCGTTCCGATCGGAAAAGACGACTCGGAAAACGTGGAAATTCAGCGGTTTGGCGAGCCGGCGGTGCCGGATTTTGAGATTCCGTACCACACCGAGATCATGGAGCGGTTCAACGGGATTGACCTGGACAGCGCGCGGCGCGTGGCCGGGAACGGGTTCTATTACCTGATGGGCGATATCGCGCGGCTGCACTCCGCGGTGATTTCGTATGCGCGGGACTTCATGATTAACCGCGGGTTCACCTACTGCGTACCGCCGTTCATGATCCGCAGCAACGTGGTGACGGGCGTGATGAGCTTCGCCGAGATGGACGCGATGATGTACAAAATCGAGGGCGAGGATTTGTACCTGATCGGTACCAGCGAGCATTCGATGATCGGCAAGTTCATCGACCAGATTATCCCGGAAGCGGAATTGCCGTATACGCTGACCAGCTATTCCCCATGTTTCCGCAAGGAAAAGGGCGCGCACGGCATTGAAGAACGCGGTGTGTATCGAATCCATCAGTTTGAAAAACAGGAAATGATTGTCGTCTGTAAGCCGGAGGACAGCAAGATGTGGTACGACAAGCTGTGGCAGAACACCGTCGATTTGTTCCGCTCGATGGACATCCCGGTGCGCACGCTGGAATGCTGCTCCGGCGATTTGGCGGATCTGAAAGTGAAATCCTGCGACGTGGAGGCGTGGTCGCCGCGGCAGAAGAAATACTTTGAGGTTGGGTCCTGCTCCAATTTGGGCGATGCGCAGGCGCGCCGCCTGAAAATCCGCGTCAACGGCGAAAACGGCAAGTATTTGGCACACACGCTGAACAACACTGTCGTGGCTCCGCCGCGGATGCTGATCGCATTTTTGGAAAACAACCTGAACGCCGACGGCTCGGTCAATATTCCGACGGTGCTTCAACCGTATATGGGCGGCGTGACCAAGCTGATCCCGAAAAAATAAGCGCCTTACGCGCAAAAATGCCGCTCCGGCGTGGGGGTAAAATCCCGCCGGGGCGGCGATTTTTGTTCTGTGCACGGCGGATTGCGGCCGGCATCGGCTTTGGCGCGCGCCGGAACGCGAGCTGACGCAAAGTTTTGACCCTCCCCATCGGGGCATCCGCATTACGCCGAACAAAAAGCGGGATGCCGGTCACGCCGTGCATCCCGCTCCCATGTTGGAGTCCAAAAAACGCCATACAAGACAGCATCAGATTCCGTCATTTTTCCGGCACAAACATCATCGCGAAACTGACCGTCAGCAGCGCGCAGCAAATCCAGACCGCCCGCAGGCCAATCTGTTCCGTTAATAGGCGCCCCAGCCCGGCGCCGGCCGCAAACACTGCGATCACGCCGAAATATGTCCCCGCTTTCCGAAGAATCTCGCGGTCGCGCGACCGGACGTATGCGCACAGCGCCTCCGTGCCCGCGCGCATATTGCCGATGCACATGGTGCTGGCATACGCGTGGCCGCGCACTTTGTGAAATGTCTGCACTTGCAGCGCGCACACAAATGAAACCAGCGCGTTGGCCAATGCGTTCACCCGATCCGGCAACAGTCCCACCACAAACAGCAACACAATCTCCACGATCAGGATCAACTGCCGCCAATGCAGTTTTTCGTAGTTTTTGAGCCGGATGTGCACCAGTTCGGCGACGGCCGTTCCCACCAAAAACGCACCGACCGGAATCAGGTATTTCATCGCGGTCGGCCATTCCTGCTGAAACAGCGCCGTACTCAGCAGGACAATATTTCCGGTCTGCGCATTGGCGAACACTTCGCCGCGGCAGCCGTAGGTATAAGCGTCCTGAAACCCGCCCGACAGGATGATGAACACCGCGGCGCGAAAACTGTCGGACATTTGGCCATGCGGCTTCATGATACCGCGCGCCGCGGGAACGTGAATACAAATGCCGTGTAGCACAGCATCGCCCCGAGCGCATACACCCACAATACCGCGCAATCGGTCGTCCTGTACCGCGCTGCCAGCGCAAACAGCATCCCGGCGCCCAGCAAAACCGACATGATGCGCGTGGTGCCGCGACTCGACGCATCGGTGCGAATCGACCGCGCCAGGTGCAGCACCCAGATCAGCAGCCCCGCATCCATCCAAATTCCCATCGCAATGTCCCAAAATTCCGCCATATTCAAAGACCGTCCTTTCCATCCGTTCCGGAAATTGCTTGACATTCGGTGTCGATTCTATTATAATACCATCAGTGCCATTTGCAAAATCTGCGGTTCATATGCCGGATATATCAATTCAACATGGCTCCGGGAGATCACGATGTATATCAACTACGAGTATTACCGCGTCTTTTACTATATCGCCAAATATGGAACGGTGTCGCAGGCGGCCAAGCTGCTGCGGAACAATCAGCCCAACCTGACGCGCACCATCAAGGTGCTGGAAAGCGAGCTGGGGTGCCCGCTCTTTTCGCGCACCAACCGCGGGATGAAGCTGACGCCCGAAGGCGAGCGGCTGTACCAGCATATCCGCATCGCGGTGGAGCATATTGCCGCGGGGGAGGCCGAAGTGGCCGAAAGCAAAAGCCTGCAAACCGGCACCGTATCCGTGGCCGCCAGCGAAGTCGCGCTGCGCTGCCTGCTGCTGCCGATCCTGAAACGGTACCGCTCCGACTACCCCGGCGTCCACATCCGGATCAGCAACCACTCCACGCCGCAGGCCATCGACGCGCTCAAAAACGGGTTTGCGGATATTGCCGTCGTCACCTCCCCCACCGTTCCGGCCGCGTCGCTGACCGAGCTGCCTGTGAAGCCGATTCGGGAGGTGGCAGTATGCGCGCCGATGATGGAATCGCGGATTCATTCGCCGGCGACGCCGGCCGACCTGCTGCGCTGTCCGATTGTTTCGCTGGGCGAGGACACGAAATCTTTCGCATTTTTCTCCGAATGGTTCGCGCTGCACGGGCTGACCTTCCGCGCCGACATTGAAGCCTGCACGGCCGACCAGATTCTGCCGATGGTGGAGGCCGGGCTGGGCGTCGGGTTCGTTCCGGCGGACTTTCTGGCCGAAAACCGCGCGGTACGGGTAATTCCCCTTGCGGAACCGATTCCGGAGCGGCAGGTGGTGCTGGTGAAACGCAAAGATCAGCCGCTCGGACTGGCCGCCAAAAAGCTGGAACAGATGATCCGCTCGGCGGCAAACGCATAAAAACGGGCCAAAAGAAAATCGCACGCCGATCGCTCGGCGTGCGATTTTTTAATCTTCCTGTTCGTACAGCTCCACGTTCATCTTGCCGTCGATTTCCGGCAGATTGACGCGCACCACTTCGCGCATTGCCGTGGGGATATTTTTGCCCACAAAGTCGGGCCGGATCGGCAGTTCGCGGTGACCGCGATCCACCAGCACCGCCAGGCGGATCTGCGCGGGGCGTCCGTGCGCAAAAAGCGCATCCATCGCAGCCCGCGCCGTGCGGCCGGTAAACAGTACATCGTCCACCAAAATCACTTCGCGGCCGCTGATATCGAACGGGATTTCCGTGAGCCGGACGGTCGGCTGCGGCGAAATCATCGACAGGTCGTCGCGGTACAGGGTGATGTCCAGCGAGCTGAGCGGGACGCCGATCCCGGCGTTTTTGCGGATATTTTCGGTAATGATCTCGGCAATCGGCACGCCGCGCGTCCGGATGCCGATCAGCGCCACCCGGTTCAGGTCGTCGGATTTTTCGACGATTTCGTACGAAATGCGCATCAGCGCGCGCCGCACAGCCAATTCGTCGAACAGCTGCGTTTTGAATTTCATGGGTCATCCCTCCACTTGCGTTTATTATAGCACAGCCGGTGCGCGCTGTCAACGACCGAATGTGGAAAAATGGTGAATGAATTTTGAACCGAAACCGACGTAAAATCCGTCGAATCGATGTTTTTCAAAAAAATATGAATTTTCCGTTGACTTTTCGCGCGATGTGTGGTATGATAATCCCGCAATTACATAGGTGATCTTTAATCCGATACAGAGATATTGGCAAGATTCGTACCCAAAGCGTCGTCCGCTTTGCTTTTGAATGACGTATCACGCGCCTTGCCATGTCCAAATGGCAGGGCGCTTTTGATTGCCGTGATAAATTGCAGAAATTTATCGAAAAGAAGGAATCCCGATGAAACTGACGTATGGCATTCACGACCGTCCGAAATTCGGCCCCAACCTGGTATTCGCGTTCCAGCAGCTGCTGGCGATCATCGCCGCAACGCTGCTTGTTCCGACCCTGGTCAACCTGCTCAACAGCAGCGGCATCGTCATGGATCAGGCAGCGGCGCTGTTCGGCGCCGGCGCCGGCACGCTGTGCTACCTGCTGATTACCCGGCGCAAAAGCCCGGTGTTCCTCGGTTCGTCGTTCGCGTTTATCAACTCGCTGGCCGGTGCGTGCGTGTTCGGCTTCTGCGGAATCATCGTGGGGTCGCTGATCGCCGGATTGGTGTACGTCATCATCGCGGTGATTATCCGGTTCACCGGGTCGGCGTGGGTCAACAAACTGCTCCCGCCGGTCATCATCGGGCCGACTGTTGCGCTGATCGGACTGTCGCTGTGCGGCTCCGCGGTCAATAACCTGAACAATACGTCCGCCGGGGACTACAACCTGTTCGCCATCCTCGTGGGACTGGTCACGTTCCTCGTCACCGTAATTGCGAGCGTGAAAGGCAACCGCACCATGAAGCTGATTCCGTTCATCATCGGCATCGCGGCCGGGTATGTGCTGGCCTCGATCTTCACGCTGATCGGCAACGCGGCCGGAGTCGATGCGATGAAGCTGATCGATTACGCTGCGCTGGCGAACATGGACAGCATCATCCACGTTCCGCAGTTCACGATTATCCAGGCGTTCAAAGAGGGCTTCGGCAACCAGATTGACGGCACGTCGATTGTCAGCCTGATCGCGCTGTTCGCGCCGGTCGCGTTCGTCACGCTGGCGGAGCACATCGGCGACCACAAAAACCTGTCCTCCATCATTGACCGCGACCTAATCACCGATCCCGGCTTGGACAAAACCATCGCGGGCGACGGCATCGGCTCGATCGTCGGCGCGGTGTTCGGCGGCTGCCCCAACACCACCTATGGCGAATGCGTGGGCTGCGTTGCGATCACCGGCAACGCGTCGATCTTCACCATCGGCACCACTGCGGTGCTGGCGCTGATCCTCTCGTTCTTCAACCCGTTCGTGCAGTTCGTCAACACCATTCCGGTTTGCGTGGTTGGCGGTATCTGCATTGCGTTGTACGGCTTCATCGCGGTGTCCGGTCTGAAAATGATTCAGACGGTGGATCTCGGCGAAAACAAGAACCTGTTCGTGGTGGCTTCGGTGCTGGTGCCCGGCATCGGCGGATTGACGCTGAACTTCGGTGCGATCACGATCACCGAAATCGCAACGGCGCTGATCATCGGGATCATCACCAACGCGCTGGTTCACATCGGCGACAAGAAAAAAGAAGCGCAGGGCTAATCCCCGCGCCGGAATATCAAAACCCCGCCGGGTCGCAAATTCATGCGGCCCGACGGGGTTTTTCATGTGCAAAAAAAATTCACGGTTTGACGTGCCGCAGCAGCGCGCCGGGTGCCACCGGCTGCGCGCACGGAATGCGCAGTACCATCTCGGCGTGATTGGCCGATGCAATCGGCTGACCGTCGCCATCGAACAGCGCCGTCACCGGCAGCGGCTCCGGCGGGCGGCCGGGCGCGACGATTTCCAGCGTTTCGCCGCAGAAAAACCGGTTGCGCTGTGCCGCGACCAGCACGCCGTCCGCCCAGTGCTGCGCGACCGCCGCGACTTCGTACGACCGGAGATACCCGCCGTTTTCGTAACACTGGCCGGGCGCGTCGCCGAAGAAAAAGCCGGTGGAATACGCGCGATGACTGATGCGCTGCACCTCTTCCCGCACCCACGGTTCCGGCGGGCGGCCGGCCATCGCCGCGTCGATCGCCATGCGATATGCGTTGACGGTGCAGGCCACATAGTACGCGGATTTCGCGCGCCCCTCGATTTTGAAGCTGGTCACGCCAGCCGCCATCAGCTCCGGAATGTGGTCGATCATACACAGGTCGCGGGCGTTCATGATATACGTCCCGCGGTCGTCCTCTTCGATTGGGAAATACTGCCCCGGCCGCTTTTCCTCCGTCAGCGCATAGCGCCACCGGCACGGCTGCGCGCAGTCGCCGCGGTTGGAATCGCGCCCCGTCAGGTACGACGACAACAGGCATCGCCCGGAAAACGACACGCACATTGCACCGTGGACGAATGCCTCGATCTCCATATCCGCCGGGATTTCGCGCCGAATCGCCGCCAATTCCGCCAGCGACAGCTCCCGCGCCGGGACGATCCGCCGCGCACCCAGCTCGTAAAACAGCCGGGCCGATTCCGCATTGGTCACACCGGCCTGCGTGGAAACGTGCAGCGCCATCTGCGGCACCACGCGCCGCGCCACGCGGAACACGCCCAGGTCGGACACGATCAGCGCGTCCGCACCGGCAGCCGCCGCGTCGGTCAGGAATTGCGGCAGGTGCGCCATTTCGTCCGGGTGCGGGACGATGTTGCACGTCACATACACGCGGACGCCGCGCGCGTGCGCATACGCCACGGCTGCGCGCAGCTCGTCCGGGGCAAAATTGGCGCACGCACTGCGCATTCCGAATTGTTTTCCGGCCAAATAAACGGCGTTCGCACCGAAGCGAATCGCCGCCTGAAGCCGTTCCATATCGCCCGCCGGAGCCAGCAGCTCCGGCGCTTGGATGAGGGAACCCATATTGAATCATTCAACCTTTCCGAATGTCGGGAATCAGTCGCCCTCGGCGTTGACCGATTCGGCAGGCGCGTCTTTGCTGGGCTGAACCGCCGCCGCAATCGCGATGTTGCGCTCGTGCTCCGCCAGCGTGCGGGCAAAGTACGTTTTGCCGTTGACATCCGCCACAAAGTAGTAATAGTTCGTTTTGGCCGGATGCAGCGCAGCTTTGATCGCATCCAGACCGGGGTTGCACACCGCGCCGACCGGCAGCCCGCTGCAAATATACGTATCGTACGCGCTGCGGTACTGCTCCGGCAGCGTCTGCGCATAGAACGTCGTGACGTCCGATTGCAGCTTGCCGTTTTCGCCCCAATTTTTGAGCCGGTTGTGGAACACGGACGAGATTTTGTACATATCATCCGGGTCGCCCGACTCTTTTTGGATAATCGACGCCAGCGTCAGCACCTGATCGATCGTCATGCCGAGTTTTTCGGCATCATCGTAGCGCTCTTTGGTCAGCTTCGAGGAATTCATATTGTTCAGGAACCGCTTGATAACGGACGCCGGTTTTTCGTATTTGTAAAATTCATACGTATCCGGGAACAGATACCCTTCCAGGAAATACGCACGCGCATCTTTGGTGTCGGCGATGGATTTGATAAACGAATAGTTTGTGAAATCCACTTCGTTGATCGCCGCAAGGAAATCTTCCGCGCTGCACACGTTCGCTTCTTCCAGTTTTTTGGCGTACGTTTCAACCGTTTCGCCTTCGATAAACGTCAGCTTTACGGTATCGACCCGGTTGGCCGTCCCGCGCAGGGAATTGTTAATCAATTCGTAGTCGGCGTTCCGTTCCAGCACATAGGTGCCGGGGCTGTACGTGGCCTTCGTCACTTTGGCGTACAGCCTGAAGAAAAACGGCTTTTTGATGGCGCCCGCTTTTTCCAGCGCGTCCACCACGTCGTCCTCGGTCATCTCCGGCGTGATCTCGATCTGCACTTCGCCCGCCTTGCGGCTGGCGCCCAGCAAATCGTATGCGCCGCCGACCAAAAACTGCGACAGCACCGCCGAAATCGCCAGAATCACGCACCACGACAGCAGGTGATACATACATCCGTGCTTTTTGCGGCGCGCCATGGCGCGTTCTTTTTTGGGTTTGCGGCCCGCGCTGTAACTGCTCAGGTCTTCCTCCTGCTGCGGGGACGCCGTGGGCGCGCCGTCGCTGTCGGTGTCGTCCGTCTGGAAATCCAGCACGAATTCCTCCACCTTTTTCTCGCGCCGCGCCTGAAAATCCTGCTCCGTATCCGCCGATTCCGCGGCGGGATTGGTTTGTTGTTCGTCCATCACTGGCGTACCTCCTTACTGCTGCCGGACGCCCGGCGCACTTCCTGTTCCGTTACGATTTGCTGCACCGGCCAATCCGTCGGCGCGGCCGGGATGCGCTGCACCAGCGCCGCCGCAGGACACAGTCCCACGGTTTGGCCGGGAAAATGCTGCAAAAACCGGTCGTAATACCCTTTTCCGTACCCCACGCGGCAGCCGAAGCCGTCAAAGCACAGCCCCGGCACCACGCACAATGCGCGCGCGTCCGGCACGACCGGCGGACACGCATCCTGCGGCTCCCGGACGCCGAATGCACCCGGCCGCAGCTCCGACCAATCGGTGATCCGGCAGAACACCATCGTGCCGTCGGGCGCGCTGCGCGGCACTGCGACCGTTTTGCCGTCGGCCCACGCCGATTCGATCAGCGCATCCGTCGCGACTTCGTCCGGCTTGGACACATAGATCAGCAGCGCGGTGCAATGCCGGTATTCGGCCAGCGACCGCACGCGTTCCGCAATCGCTGCGTCGCGCGCCCGGCATACCGCCGGCGGCGTTTCCCGGCGCAAACGGCGAAACCGTGCGCGCAGCGCCGATTTGTCCGCCGGATCAGGACACATACTGCATCGCTTCCCCGATTTTGCGGGCGGCAGCGTCGCCGTGCAGCGCGCGGACGATTTCCAGCCCGAACGCCATCGCCGCGCCCGGCCCATTCGCCGTGATAAATTGCCCGTCGCGGCACACCTGCTGCGGCACGACCTCCGCGCCCAGCAATTCGCCTTCAAACCCTGGGAAACACGTCGCCTTGCGGTTGGTCAGCAGCCCCATGTGACCCAAAATCGACGGCGCGGCGCAGATGGCCGCAATCAGCTTGCCGTCGCGGTACGCTTCGCGGATCATTTCCGCCAGCCACTGGCAATGCTCCAGGTGCAGCGTACCCGGCATCCCGCCCGGCAGCACGATCACATCCGGATGCGTGCCCTGCACGTCCTGCATGGTGACGTCCGTCACCACGCGAATCCCGTGCGCGCCTTTGATGACGTTGTCCATCACGCCGACCGTCGCGACATTGTCGCCCGCGCGGCGCAGGATATCCACCGTGGCCAGCGCTTCGGTTTCCTCGAAGCCCGGCGCCAAAAATACATAAATCATCGTTTTCCACTCCTTTGGGATCGTCTGATATTCAATCGATTTCCATGCCCAAAAAACCATCCGCGCTGTCCGGCAGCGGACGGCCGTCGGTGCTGCGCAGCATCCCGTCGATAACGCCTGCATCGCCGTCCGGGAAGTCCGGCGAATGCACCGGCACCCGAATCCGGAACCGGCTGCACGGCGACCGCAGCAGCCCACGCGCCAGCGCCGACGCATTTGTCTGCGGCGCCCACAGTTTCACCTCGGCTTCGCCGCCCGATTCCGCCCAGACGGCAAAACCGGCCGATCCGGCGTACACATGGTCGCCGCCGACGGCTGCCGCCTGCAATGCGAACGCGATTGCCGACTGCGACCAATGTGCCGACCCGGCGGTGCGCGCCAGCGCCCGTTCCCACGCCTGTTCGGGATCGTACGGATTTTGTGCTGCGACCGAATTTTCCAATTTCCCCAGTTCTGCACGCGTCATCGGCACAACCCGGCTGCGGAAATATGGCCGGTAGCCGCGCCGGGCGTAGTAATCCGCCAGTTTCTCCGAGGCGGGGCGGAGTGCCGTATACGGCACTCCGGCGGCCGCAGCGGCGGCACGGACGTCTGCCAGCAACGCCGTCATCAGCCCGCGGCCGCGCAGTGCCGGCTGCGTGGCCAGCGCATATTCGTACCACATCGGCGTCCGAACGCCGTCCGCGTCCAGCGACGCATCCAGCAGATATGCGGCAGCCGCCACATGGCCGTCCACGATGCAGACGCGGGCGCGCAGCCCGTTGCCCATGCGGCGGAAAAACGGTGCGATGAACGCATCGTCGTCGCCGAATGCCGTTTTCCACAGCCGGATCATCTCCGGCCATCGGGACGCGTCGGGTTCGCAGAACATCGAATCACTCCTCTGCCGTGTATTTCATCAGCAGCTGCGCCGGATTGTACGACAGTTTGGCGCGGCGCAGGCCGTCCAGCCCCATGTCCTCTTCGCGGTTGACCCAGGTGCAGTCCGTGAGGCAATGGGCGGCGAACGCCTGGTTAATCACCGCATACGCGCCGTCGTATTCCGTCAGCGCCTTTTCAAAATGCAGGTCAAAGCCGTCGGCGCCCACCGGTTCCCCCGCAGTGAAAGCAATCACGTTGCCGTCCACCCGCAGCAGCCCGGCGCGAATGTGCAGCGCCGCCGTGTCGGCAAACGCCAACCGGATGGCTTCTTCCTCCATGCGAAAATCGGCGGCATTTTCGTTGCTGCTGACCCACCGGTGCATCATGTCCAGGCATTCCTGCTCCTGCGCCACCGTTGTCACCGGCTCGAACTGATACGAATACAGCCGGTTGAATTTCGCAATGTGATTGCGCTTGGCGTGATATTTTTTCCCTTCCAGCTGCGCCAAATCGGCCACACGGTACAGGTAATCGGCCTCGCCGCGGTGCTCGGTGAATTTCAGCTGCGGCGCAGCGGCGGCCAGCGCGTCCCGCAGCAGTTCCGACACCTGGATCCGCAGCGGAACCCCCCGCCCGGCGGCGTCCGCACGCAGCGCATCCAGCACCGGGCGCAAATCGCCGGTTCCGGCGGGCAGCGCATAGCCGTGAATGCTGCGCGCCGCAAAATACCCGTTCACCTGCGCGATTTCATATTGATAACGATCCTGCCACAGGAAATAAGTTCCAAACGCCGACTCGCTGGTCAGGTCGCCCGCCGCGCGCAGCAGCGGCTCCGCCCATGCGCGGTCGGCAAGCGTCGGGATATGAAACGGAATCAAGCTTTCAGCACCTCCATGGCAATGCGGCACACATCCTGCGCGATGTCGTCCACCGTGCGCGGCGCGTCCCCGGCTGCGCACGAAATCCGGCTCCACGACCAATACTGCGCGGCATACAGCGCCGCATTGCGGCAGCTGCGCAGGTACGTCAGGTGGCTTTCGTGGATATCTTTTTGGGACTCGTCTCCGTGGTACCGCCCGGTCAGCAGCCGCTGCGAAATTTCGGGCGGCATATCCAGGTAAATCGTCCGGCGCGGGCGCGGGAGGCCCATTTTGTCGTGCTCCAAATCCGCCAGCCAGATCAAAAACGCCTGCCACTGCGCGCGCGGCAGCTTTGCCATTTGGTAAATCGCGTTGGACGTGGTGTACCGATCCGCCAGAATCACCGTCCCCTGCTCGTAATCCGTCTGCCAGAACCGCCGGAAGCTGGCGTACCGGTCCACGGCGTAAAACGTGGACGCCGCATACGCATTGACGTCGCCGGGGTCGGTACCGAACGTCCCGTCCAGATACATTTTCACCAGCGCCGACGACGGCTCCGCATAGTCCGGAAACGTTACCCGCCGCACCGCCATGCCGCGCGATTGGAGCGCCGCTTCGAGTCGGGCGGTCTGGGTGGCTTTTCCGCTGCCGTCCAGTCCTTCGATCGCAATCAGTGTGGGTCGCACCGCACATCTCTCCTTCTTTCGGTTATTTCTGCTGCGCGGCCGCCGCCCGCAGCGATTGATAGCGGCGCTGCACCTCGGCGCATTTGCCGCACGTCATCTTGCCTTCGGGGCACGCGCCGCGCAGGCAGCCCGGCCCGGCCGCCGCGAACAAATGCGGCGCCACCCGCAGCACCTCGGCCAGCATCCGGTCGGCCAGCTCGTGGATTTCCCACTGCGCGCGGTTGCAGCAGCGGTGCGCGAAAAAGTTCCGCAGCGACCGTGTGTCCATCGTGCAGATCATTTTGGTCACGCACGCGTTCGGCAGCACAAACCGCGCGTCCTCGATGGCCTTCTTTTCGGCGGCGCGCGCATCCGGTGCTTTTCCTTCGGCTTCCATTTGTGCCAGATGCTGCGCTTTGAGCAGCTCCGTCAGCCGTTCGTACGTGCGCTGATCCGCTTCCATCGCCGCAAGGTATTCGGCTTTGGCTTCCGGAATCGCCGCAATCGCCGGCGGCACCACAAATTCAAAGCCTTTTTCGCGCACATACCGCTGGCTCTGCACGCTGTACGACGCGATGCGGTGGCGCGTGATCTGCGCCAGCAGCGACCGGGACACGCCTTCGATCCCGAACGTGAACGATGCGTGCTCCGTGGGACTGTCGTGCCCCAGCCCGGCCAGCATATTGACAAAATATTCGGTCTTTTCGTCGGTCAGTCCGTCCATCACCGTGTCGATGTCCGCGGCCGAGTAGCACAGCTTGGCGGCTGCGGCAACCAGCTTTTCGGGATCCGGCGTATGCGCCAGCAGCGTCACTTTCATTTTGGCAAGATCCTTTCCTTCGGGGCAAAGCCCATACTTAAAGTTATTATAGCAAATTCCGGCGCATACTGCAAGCATTTTCGAAATTCTTTTACGTTTTTGAACCAAAAAGCGGCGTCCCGAATCATTTTCGGGCCGCCGCAGGGGGAATTGGAACTCAAATCGTGTATTTCAGTTCGTATTCGTCAAAAAACGTGTTGAATGTGCTGTTGCCGAATTTAACGCCGTTGAGGTATTTGTGCGTTTCAAACCGGTTGTGCTCCACCTCGATCAGCGCCACGGCGATGTTGGAGCAATGGTCGGAAATGCGCTCGTAGTTCGTCAGCAGGTCGGACAGGATGAACCCCATTTCGATGGTGCAGGCGCCCTGCTGCAAGCGGTTGATGTGGTTATTGCGGATGGTGGCGATCAGCTGATCGATCACCTGTTCCAGCGGTTCCACCCGGTCGGCCAGTTCCAGATTCGTCTCTTTGTATGCGCGCGCCGTGATCGTCAGAATCTCGAATTCGGCGTCCGTCAGCACTTTCAGCTCGCGCGCCGCTTCGCCGGTGAACGAAATGTGCTTTTCGTACAGCTCGCGCGACACTTTGAGCAGATTGACCGCATGGTCGCCCAGCCGCTCAAAATTGCCGATCACATGCAGCATTTTGGAAATCTGCTGGCTGTCGCTTTTGGACAGCGCCTCCGCCGACAGCTTGACCAGGTAGGTGCTGAGGCTGTCCTCGAGCGCGTCCAGCTTTTCTTCCTGCTCCAAAATCCATTCGGCCGTTTTGGTGTCGTACTCGAACAGCACGGTCATCACAGTCAGCAGCGTTTCCTTGGCGATTTCGGACATTTTAATGGTATAGTTGTTGCACTCCTGAATCGCGACGGACGGCGAGCGCAGCAGCCGCTCGTCCAGCGTAAAGACCGGCGAATGGCCGCCGCTCTTCTGCGTGTCGCGCACCAGCCATTCGGTCATCTTCACCAGCAGCTTGCTGAACGGCATCAGCAAGATGGTAATCACAACGTTGAAAATCGTATGCACCAGCGCGATGGTCAGCGGCGTGACGTCCTGCGCGGCAAACGGGAAATGGAAAATCCCGTTCAGCAGTTCAAACACCGACAGGCAAATCACCGTGCCGATGATTTTGATCGACACGTGTACCACCGCGACGCGCTTTGCTTTGGGGCTGGTCCCGATGCAGGAAATCAGCGAGGTCGCGCAGGTGCCGATGTTCTGCCCCATGATGATCGGGATCGCCATACTGAACGTGATCCCGCCGGTGAGCGACAGCGCTTGGAGGATCCCGATGGAGGCCGCCGAGCTTTGGATCAGCCCGGTGAACAGCGTGCCCACCAGCACGCCCAGAATCGGATTGTTGAACTTCACCAGCAGCTCCGAAAACTGCGGCATATCGGCCAGCGGGCTGACCGCTTCGGTCATAAACTCCATGCCGTACATCAGCACCGCGAACCCCACGAAGATGGTGCCGATGCTTTGCCGCTTGTCCTTTTTGGAGAACATCACCATCAGAATTCCGATGAACGCGAGGATCGGCGAAAAATTCTTCGGTTTCAGCAGCTGAATCAGCACGTTGTCGCTTTCGATGCTGGACAGCGACAGAATCCACGACGTGAGCGTAGTGCCGATATTCGCGCCGAAAATCACGTTCAGCGTCTGCGAAAACTGCATAATCCCGGAGTTGACCAACCCCACCAGCATCACTGTGGTGGCCGAGGACGACTGCACTGCGATCGTGATGATCGCGCCCAGCACCAGACTCGCCGCCGGGCTGGCCGTCACTTTGCGCAGCATTTGTTCCAGCTTGCCGCCGGCCATTTTTTCCAGGTTAACGGACATCACTTTCATCCCGAACAAGAAAAACGTCAGTCCGCACACCAGCCGGATCAGTGAAAAAATATCCATGCGCTTCATCCTTTTTTCGATTTTTTCTTTACATAAAATTTACATTTCTCATGATACCGTTTTTTTGTTAAATCCCAAACCGCGTTTATGTTAAATCCATGTTAAATCCGGTTTCGACCGGAAAAATCACCGTGATCTGCGTCCCAACGTCCGGCTCGCTTTCGAGCGCGATGCGGCCGTGATGCAGCTGCACCCCGTGCTTCACGATCGACAGCCCCAGCCCGGTACCGCCCATTTCGCGCGAATGGCTTTTGTCCACGCGGTAAAACCGCTCGAACACGCGCGGCTGATCCGCTTCCGGAATGCCGATGCCGTTGTCGCGGACGGTCAGCACCGCTTCGTCGCCGTCCGGCGCGGCCGTCACCCACACTTCGCCGCCCGGCCGGTTGTACTTGACGGCGTTGTCGCACAAATTGTGTACAATTTCTTCCAGAATCCGCCGCACCCCGTGAATCGCCGTCGGCGCGCCATCCAGGTGAATCATGACCCCGCGCTGCTGCGCGACCGATTCCAGCCGCTGCACCGTCTCGGCACACAGGTCGTACAAATCCACCGCTTCCACCTGCACCTCGGCGGTATGGTCGTCCAGCCGGGACAGGCGCAGAATGTCGTTGACCAGTTCCATCAGCCGCTGCGCCTCAGCATATATATTCCCCGCAAACCGGCGCACATCCTCCGGCTTGACCAAACCGTCGCGCAAAATCTCCGCAAAGCCCGAAATCGACGTCAGCGGCGTTTTCAGCTCGTGCGACACGTTGGCCGTAAATTCCCGGCGCATCGCGTCCTGCTTGTCGTGCTCCTGCCGCAGCTCTTCCATCTGCATTTGCAGCTGCCGGTTCTGCACATTGATGCGCTGCACCAGCGGGCGCAGTTCGTCGTACACATCGCGCTCGTCGGGATTTTGGAGGTTGATGTCGTTGATCGGCATCGTGATCGCGCGCGACATCCGCGCCGCCGAAAATGCCGACAGCGCCAGCGCCGCCACCAGCGTCAGGACAATCTGCGTGAACATATTCACAATCAGCGACGACATCGTGTACTGCATCCCGGACACGCGCAGCACCGACCCATCCGCCAGCCGCACCGCGCAGTAAATCGCGCGGCCGTTCATCGTCGCGGAATGCCGCACCGACTCGCCGTACCCGGACGCGAGCGCCTGCGCAATCTCCGGCCGGCCGGCGTGACTGTCCAGCGCTGCCGGATCGGCCGCACTGTCAAACAGCACCGTCCCGTCGGCCGCGACGTGCGTCAGCCGAATTTCTTCGGACTTCGCGCCCGTTTCGAGGAACGTCATCCCGTCCGCATTCACCGCCGCTGCCAGCCACTGCGCCTCCGCCCGCAGCTCACTGCGCCGCTGGCGGCTGAAATAGCCGTACATCACGCCGATCAGCAGCACCGAACTGACCAGAAAAATCGTGATCGTCATGAAAAACATATTTTTGAAGATTTTATGCGTCATGTTCATGGTTTCTTCCCCCATTCAACCCGAATCACCCGCGCGCGTTCAGCTTGTACCCCAGGCCGCGCACCGTCTCCACGCATTCGCCTGCATCGCCCAGTTTTTGGCGCAGCGTCCGGATGTGAACGTCCACCGTCCGGTTTTCGCCATTGAACGCGTAGCCCCACACGCGGTCCAGCAGCTGGTCGCGCGTGAATACCATCCCCGGATTTTGCAGCAGCAGCCGCAGCAGGTCGTACTCCTTGCGCGTCAGCGTCACCGGCTGACCGGCCGCCGTCACGGTATGGCGCACGGCGTTCAGTTCCAGCGTGCCGGCGCGGTAAATTTCCTCCGTCGCCGGATCCACCCGGCGCAGCACGGCTTTGATCCGCGCAACCAGCTCCATCATGCCGAACGGCTTGGTTACATAGTCGTCCGCGCCGCGATCCAGCCCCACCACGCGGTCGTACTCGCTGTCCTTCGCGGTCAGGATAATCACCGGCAGCCGCGCCCATTTGGCGGAATCCCGCAGTTTTTTCAGCACCGACAGGCCGTCCTCCTCCGGGAGCATCAGATCCAGCAGCACCAGCTGCGGCGTTTCCCGCTGCATCGCGGCCCAAAACGCCGACGGCACGGCAAATCCCGTCGCCGCCATCCCCAGGCTGCTCAGCGTATACGTCACCAGTTCGCGAATGTTTTGATCGTCCTCGACCAGATAAATCATTGCAATGCTCCTCCTGCTGCGTCTTTTCTTTCTATTGTATCACATTTCGCGCGATTTGACCATCTTTTTTTCGGAAATTTGCAGCTTGTTTTCGCGAGTTTCACGAATCGGTCCTTTTGGCTTGAAATCCGGCCGGAGGTGTGCTATAATTGAAGCAGAATTCGTCAAGCCGAAAAGGAGTTTGATTCAAAATGACCGTAAATGACCTGCTGACCCCGCGCACCGCGCGCCACGCGCTGATGGCGGTTCCGGCGATCCTGATGCTGATTGTGTTCGGCCGCGCGCTGACCAGCGAATGGTTTTTCTACCGCGTGCTGTTCGTGGTGGCCATCCTGTCGGTGCTCGCGTGCGCCGCGTGCATCGTGCTGGGTGCGGTGCGCAAGCTGGCAAACTATTACTCGGTGGTTGCCATGCTGTCGTACTTACTGTTCATCCCCATGTTTTGCAGCGCCGTGCTGATGACGTTGTTCGCAATTCTGTATCTGTTCGGTATCGATCTTCATCCGCTCGGCTGAGCGGATTTTTTTATTTGGGCGCGCGCTTGTATTGGAGCGGCGTCACCTGCTCGTACCGGCGGAACACCCGGATGAAGTACCCGCTGTCCGAAAAGCCGCACTGCTCCGCCGCCGCATCCACCGATGCGCCCGCGCACAGCAGCATCCGCGCGCGGTTGATCCGCTCGGCGGTGATGTATTCGTTGACGCTCATTGACAAATACGTCCGAAAGTCGGACGACAGCTTCGTGTGCCCCACATGAAACACCGACGCCAGCCGGCCGATGGTCAGCTTTTCGGTCAGGTGTGTGCCGATGTACATCGTCACGTCGGACAGATAATTCGCTTCCGCCCCGCTTTGCGGTGCCGCGCCGTGCGCGTACCGGCGTCCGTATTCGCTGAGGATGTAGCCGGCGAGCAGCTGCACCCGCTCGTCCGCGCCGGGATTTTTCATCGATTCCGCCAGCTCCGCCACAATGCGGGCCGCGGCGGCTAGCTGCTGCGCCCGGCGCACCGACAGCGGCAGCAGCACCGCGTCCGGCTGCGTCTCCGCGCTGAACAGCGGCTGCGCCGACGGCGGAATCGCGCAGAAATCCGGCGCAAAACGCAGATAGAACCGTTCGTACACCGTCCCCGCGCGATTGATCTGGTTGTGCAGGTGCCCGGCGCGGTACAGCAGAAAGCACGGCCCGCGGTGGCTTTGGTAGCTGCGCGGCGTCAGCGCCGCCAAATCGCCGGACGTCACCAGCAGCAGCTCATGGGTTTTGTGCGTGTGATACGACTCGCCGCGCGCCTCGTTGGCAAAGATGCTGCGCTCGTGTCGGATGGAAAAATATTCGGACATCCGCCGCCCTCCTTCGCAAAAAGATCTCTTCCGTTCAATTGTATCATTTCCAGAAAAAAAATCAAGCTTTATTTTCAAATTGGCGGCAGATTTTTCGATTTTCGTCCGTTTCCGCGTTGACGAACGCGCTGCGTTCCCGTATAATCAAGGTAAACGCGTATCGACGCGAAAGGAAGGAAAATCACTATGCGAATCGGATGTTGTTTGCCCGGCGGATCGTTCATGCCGCAGGGCGTCGCCGCGGTGGATCCGTCGCCGCTGCAATCGCTGCGCAGCGGTTATCAGGCTGTGCGCGAAATGGGGTACGATTATATTGAAATCACCGTCGCCCGGCTGATGGAGCTGTCGGAAGCGGAACTGGCGGAGGCCGCTGACGCGTACCGCAGCGGTGCGTTCCGGGTCGAGGTGTGCAACAGCTTTATCCCCGGCCGGCTGCCGCTGCTCGGCGCACAGGCAGATCACGCCGCCATCCGCGCCTATTTGCAGGACGCGCTGCGGCGGATGGAGCTGGTCGGCGTGGAATACGTCGTGTTCGGCAGCGGCGCCGCGCGCCATATCCCGGACGAGATGGATCCCGAGCAGGCGCAGGCCGAGCTGGATGCATTTTTGACCGAAGCGGAATCCATCGCGCGGGTGCACGGCGTCACCATCGTGATCGAGCCGCTGAACAAAAGCGAGGACAACGCCATCAACACCGTCCCGGCCGGCGCAGCGATTGTGCGGCGGCTGAACCTGCCGAATCTGAAACTGCTGGCCGACGCGTATCATATGTACCGCGAGGACGAACCGCTGACGGTGCTGGTGGAAAACGAGGATATCCTGCGCCACGTCCATGTGGCGGAGCCGCCGGATCGCCTGATTCCCAACCGGGCGGGCGGCGATTACCTGCGCACGTTCGGCGCGGTGCTGGGCGGCACGCCGTACAGCGGCCGCGTCACGATCGAGTGCCGGTACGAAGATTTTGCGTCGGATGTGCGGATGGCATATCCGTTTATGCGGGAGGTATTTTGACATGACTTATCAAATTCAGGCGCGGCGCACCGTGTATCAGGAGCCGTTTTACGTTCAGGCAGAAGCTATTCCGGACACCGTTCAATCCGCCGTCACGACGGACGGGCGGCGCTTCCCGGCGCAGAAAACAGCGGACGGCTTCGTCGTGATCGCCGATGCGGCGCGCGGCGTGCCGGTAACGTTCACGCTGAGCGACGAACCGACGGCGGGCGGCGTAACATTCACTCCGGCGGACGGCGAATCCGCGCTGGAAGTGCGCATCGGCGACCAGCTGTTCACGCGGTATGTCTATTCCGACGCGTTTCTGAAACCCTTCCTCGGCCCGGTGATGGCCTCGACCGGCGTCCCGTTCACGCGGCTGGATCTCGAAACCAAAGAGCATCCGCACCAGCGGTCGGTATTCGTGGCCGTCGGCGACGTCAACGGCGTCGATTTCTGGAACGAATACGGCACCTATGGCCGCGAGCGTGCCGGCGCACCGACGGAGATCGTATCCGGCGCGGCATACGGCGCATTCACCGCACGCAATGTGTGGGAATCGCTGGACGGCCGGCCGTTCGTCGATGAGCAGCGCACCTTTACGTTCTACAATCAATCCGCCGCGTGCCGCACCGTGGATCTGACGGTCACGTTCACCGCATCGTACGGCGACGTGCAGTTCGGCCCGACGAAAGAAGCCGGGCCGCTGGGCATCCGCGTCAACGAATCCCTCCGCGCCGACCGCGGCGGCCAGTTCCGCAACGCATACGGCGCGGAAAACGAGGACGAATGCTGGGGTCGCCCCGCACCGTGGTGCGACTACGCCGGCGTGATCGACGGCCGCCGCTACGGCATCGCCGCGTTCGACCACGAGGACAACGAGCGTTACCCCACCACCTGGCACATCCGCAACTACGGTCTGTTCGCCGCGAACAATCTATACTTCAAAGGCGGCCTGACCATCCCGGCCGGGCAAACGCTGACGTACCGGTTCCGCCTGTGCTTCTACGAAAACGAGCTGGACACCGCCGCGAAATTCTTGCAGTGGGCCAAATAATCCCATTTCATTGCATGGAGGAGCAGAAAAAAATGGATGCGATTCAATTTACCCGGCCGGAATCGGTCGGTGTGTCCCCCGCGTGGGTCACGGATTTTGTCCGCGCGCTGAACCGCCGCGGCGAAATGCACCACAGCTTTTTGATGATGCGGCACGGCCGCGTGTTTGCCGAAGGGTATTGGGCGCCGTTTACGGCGTCGTCCAAGCACCGGATGTATTCCGTCAGCAAAACTTTCACCAGCGCGGCCATCGGCTGCTTAGTGGACGAAGGCAAGCTGCGCCTGACGGACAAAATCGTCGATTATTTCCCGGATCAGCTGCCCGCGCAGCGCGACCCGTACCTGGCGGAAACCACCATCCGCGACCTGCTGATGATGTCCACACCCTACCCCACCGGCGCAACCTACACCCAGCCCGGCGTTGACCGGATGAACTGGCTGCACTCGTTCTTTCACCCAACCATCGCGCCGGATCACCCGGCCGGAACACTGTTCCACTACGACACCTCCGCGACCTATGTGCTGGACGTGCTGGTAGAACGGCTGACGGGGAAACCCTTTTTGGATTACCTCAAAGACAAAATGCTGCGTGAACTGGGCTTTTCGGAGGACGCCTGGTGCGTCCGCGCGCCGGAAGGCCATTCCTGGGGCGGCTCCGGCGTCATCTGCACCACGCGCGATCTGGCGCGGTTTGCGCGCGTCTTTCTGGGCGCCGGATGCGTGGACGGCGTGCGGTACCTGAGCGAATCGTACGCGCGCGCGGCGACGTCGCGCCAGATTGACAACTGCACCGACGGCCACACCGACGGGCTGCACGGCCACGGCTACGGGTACCAGATTTGGTGCACCGCCGACGGCACGTTCTCGTTCCTCGGCATGGGCGGCCAGCTGGCGATTTGCGACCCGGCGAATGACTTCCTGTTCGTCTGCACCAGCGACACGCAGGGCGCACCGGCCGGATACGCATACATCTACGATTACCTGCGGTTCTATGTCCTCGACCGGCTGCAATCCGACGCGCTGCCGAGGGACGACGCCGCGTACAACGAACTGCAATCGCTGCTGAGCGGGCTGAAAATTGCACTGCCGGCGGGCGAATCGTCGTCCGAATTCGCATCGCAGGTGGACGGCGTGCGCTATCGGCTGAACCCGAATCCGATGGGCATCCGCGCGTTTGTGCTGCATTTCGACGGGGACGGCGGCGCGCTGGTGCTGGACACCGACCGCGGCGAAAAGCGCTTCCCGTTTGGGCTTGGGCAATATGTGGAAGCCGAATTCCCGGAGACGCAGTATTCCGGCGCATCGATCAATCACCCGCTGGGACGCGGGTACCGCTGTCTCAACGCGGCGGTCTGGCGCGAACCGCACAAGCTGTTCCTGCGGTCGTTCGTGGCGGACGATTACTTCGGCAATTTGGCGGTCACGATCTCGTTCAAGGGCGACGCGGTCGCTGTGCGGATGGAAAAGACGGCAGAGTGGTTTATGGACGAGTACAGCGGGTTTGCGGGGGGTGTGCGGGGGTAAAGGGTTCGACGTTAGGCTCCTCTTAAAATCGCAAAAACCTCTTTGCAAATTTGCAAAGAGGTTTTTTTATGTTGCAGCGCATAAACTGCCGATTGGGTGCGGATTTCCCTTAAAATATGGGGTGAAATAAGAGATTTGTCAATGTTTGCATATTATTTCGAATTGCTATTAACATTGTAGTTGTACTTCATCTTTATTAACTTAAGACTTGTTTTTAACGGAAGCACCTCGCAGTTTCTACGTTTTTCTAATTTATTTACAAGTTTCTCCGCCTCTTCTATTTTTTCAGGAATTCCATAGAATCTTTCCAAGCCCTTTGGTGCATTGAATTTTTCCAAACTATCAATTAGTTCCGTCAAACGCGCGAAATCTGTTTCGTCCTGTTCTATTTCTTTTATCTTTGCTTTTGCCCTCCAGTACCCTTCCATTTTCTCAAGCTCATCTACTGCCGCACTATACTCCCCTTTTTCTGCCAACGCAATCGCATCCTTATATTTTGCACCATACTTTATTTCTTGTGGCACAATATAAATCCCCACCACAACAAGAACCAGCGCAATTACAGAAATGGCCCAAATCCAGACCTTCTTTCTCTGCTTGCGTGCTGCCTCGGCCTCCTTTTTCTTTGCTTCCTCCTCTTTCTCTTTTTGCGCCAATTCCTGTTGCAAAAACAATTTATGATGCTCCGCCAAAGCGTTCACATCCAGCTTCGAGAACATCTTCTCTTTGGACTTTTCGCACTTATGGCACAGTGCCTCGCTCGCGCGGTTGATTGCGCCACAAGTACACAACCACAAATCCCGATCCGTTTCCGGAACAAATTTCGCGTCTTCGCCTATTTCCCGTTTATACTGAAGAGCCATTCCTCCAAGTCCTTTGAATATTTCGTTAGGCTTCGCCAACGGTGTCCATACCGCGTTCTCCGGTGCACTCCATGTTCCTCCGTCCTGAAAAACAACGCCCAAGCACTTGCAAGTAAAGCTCGCAACCAACGGACTCGGCAAAATCACCGCAGTTTTGTGTCCGAACGCCTCGTCTCGATGTACATCAAGCCCTGTATATTGATACACACCGACAGCGTCGATTTTCGCCCCGAAAGCGTCAACGGCGCAAATAGATACCTTCACCGCCCGGATCGCCTGCGACGATAAATTGACCATTTTGATTTGTGCAACCAGCTTTTCTGTCTGATTGTCCCGCAACAGCGCGTATGCCGCGATGCAAACTGGGGCACCTTCTGTGTACAGATTATCGTGCTTTACAAATAACTGCGTGTAACGTGCTTCCATTGTTTTTCCCTCCATCAAAGATCCGGCAATTCGTCCGATTCTTCGCTTTTTTGCGTAGTTTCCGGTTGATTTGATTGCGCGATTGCGTGCACATCATCCACAAGCTGACCAAAACCATACAATGCAAACGATGAAAGAAACAGCACAATTCCGCTGCCGAGCGCGATGAAAGCCAGCGCGACCTGCGCAATAAATAAGAGAATGAACCAAACGCCTATACCACCAATTAACCCCAAATACCCAAAAAACTTTGCGACACCCCGTATTGATCCGCCAACGTCCTGAAACATTTTTCATTCTCCCATCTATGTTTGATATACATATTATACGCCATGCACTTTGGAATGTCAATAGTTAATTCATAAAAATGTCGAATTTTATTTAAGTATCCACAATTTTCTTATTTTAAGCGAAAAAAAGACGCCCCACCCCCACCAAGGGCAGACCGCCTTTTTCCAATTAAATCAAATTACGCCGAACCGCACAAGAACCTTAGTCCTCGTCCTCTTCTTCCGGCATATTCCAGTTATGGTACACTTCCTGCACGTCGTCGTTGTCATCGAGCATTTCGAGCAGCTTCGTCATTTTCTCAATGGCGTCCTCGTCGGTCAAATCCACCGTCGTGGACGGCACCTCCGCCACTTCGGCCGACAAAAACGTGTAGCCTTTCGCTTCCAGCGCATCGCGCACCGCGCCCATATCGTCCGGCTCGGTGGAAATTTCGAACACATCTTCTTCGGCGTTGAAATCGGACGCCCCGGCTTCCAGCGCGTCTTCCATCACGGTGTCTTCGTCCAGCCCTTCGCGCTCGATGACGATCTGTCCCTTGCGCTCAAACATGAACGAAACACAGCCGCTGGTGCCCAAATTGCCGCCGTATTTGTCAAAATAATGGCGAATATCGCCGGCCGTACGGTTGCGGTTGTCGGTCAGCGTCTCCACGATCACCGCAATGCCGGACGGGCCGTAGCCTTCGTACGTGATGGCTTCGTACTGCTCGGAGTTGCCGTCGCCCGCCGCTTTTTTGATGATCCGCTCGATATTGTCGTTCGGGACGTTGTTCGCTTTGGCTTTGGCGATGCAGTCTTTCAGCTTCGAGTTTGCGTTCGGGTCGGCGCTGCCGCCTTCGCGCACGGCCACCGCCAGTTCGCGGCCGATCTTCGTGAAGATTTTCGCGCGCGCGCCGTCGGTTTTCTCTTTTTTACGTTTGATATTATTCCATTTCGAATGTCCGGACATGGATGTCAACCTCCAGAAAATCAAATACAAATCATTTTATCATTTTTTCGCGCCAAATGCAAGCGTTTCCGCGTGTTTTTGCAAAAAATCGCGTCTCACACCAGTCCGGCGATGGTGGACTGCACTTTGGTCATCGCGTCCGTCAGCACCTGCCGGAACGCGTCCGCGTCGGTCGCATACAGACTGACCGCGTGGTACACCCGCTGCGACAAAATCAGCCCCACGACGCCCAGCGCAATCCCCAGCGGGGAGATCAGCGCGCGGTTGCCGCGGAACAGCGCCACTGCGCAGCACGCAATCGCCAGGTAACTCATCACCGGCAGCAGCCCCACCGTGAACAGGTTCAGCAGGCAAAGCACAAATCCGGTCACTGCCCAGCCGTATGCCCGGTGCTGGTACGAATTGCCATTTTCCCACCAGGTGCGCACTGCGGACGCAACGGCGCCGATGCTGCGCCCGACCTTCCGCAAGATTTCTTTCGCCGAATGCACATTCGCAATTTCTGCGTTTTTCATTCAAAACCCCGCCTTTTTTCTGCAAAATCGTTCTTTTTATATCATATCAGAAAACGCATCAAATAGCAAGGGATTTGGCGCAGGAATGCAGAAAAAATGCAATTTTTTCGCGTTTTGCAGCAAAACGAACCGTTCAGAACAGTGTGATCTGGCTGGTCTCCGGCAAGCAGTCGAGCGCGCCGACAGCGCGAAGCGTCTCGATGACAGATTTTGAGATTTTGGAACGAATGCGCAAATCCTCGACCGAGATATACGGTCCGCCGTCGCGCGCGTGCTGCAAGCTTTCCGCCGCCGCCTCGCCCACGCCGTCCAGCGAGCCGAACGGCAGGCGGATTTTCCCGTCCTCAATCCGGTAGCGTTTGGCGTCCGACTGGTACAAATCGACCGGCAGCAGCTCAATCCCGCGCGTGAGCATTTCGTTGATGACCTGGTAAAACGGGAACATTTGCTTTTCTTTGGCGCTTTGGTCAAATCCTTTGCGTTTCAGCTCTTGGAGCTTGGCGCGGACGGCATCGACGCCCTGCATCGCGGTGGCGGCGTCGAACCCTTCGCCGCGCGCGCTGAAATACGCCGCGTAGTACCCCAGCGGTTGATGCACTTTGTACCACCCCAGTCGCAGCGTAGCGATCATGTAGGCCGCGGCGTGCGCTTTGGGGAACATATATTGAATCTTCATGCACGAATCGATGTACCACTGCGGCACGTCGTGGTCTTTCATCGCCTGAATGTGCTCTTCGGTCAGCAGCTTGGCGGCCTTGCCTTTCCGGACGATTTCCATGATTTTGAACGCCATTTTCGGCTCCAATCCCTTGTGAATCAGGTATGTCATGATCGAGTCGCGCGTACCGATCACGTTGGAGATGGTGCAGGTGCCGTTGTGAATCAGATCCTGCGCGTTGCCCGCCCACACGCCGGTGCCGTGCGACAGGCCGGAAATTTGCAGCAGGTCGGCAAACGTTTTGGGTTGGCATTCCAGCAGCATTTTTCGCACAAAATTGGTACCGACTTCCGGCAGCGAAAGGGAGCCGGTGTCGCAGTCGATGTCCTCCTCCGTGACGCCGAGGGCCGCCGGGGAGATGAACAAGTTCATCACATCCGGGTCGCTCATCGAGACGTCCATCACCGGAATGCCGGTATTTTCTTCCAGATATTTGTATGTCGTCGGCACATCGTGTCCCAGAATATCAAGTTTACAAATATTGTCATGAATGGAATGAAAGTCGAAATGTGTGGTGACGGTGGTGGTATCGGTGGCGTCGGCCGGGCGCTGGATGGGGGTAAAGTCGTAAATATCCTTGTACGTCGGCACCACGATCATCCCGGCGGGGTGCTGACCGGTGGTGCGCTTCACGCCGGTAAAGCCCGCGGCCAGCCGCGAAATTTCCGCCCGGGAGAACGTCAGCGACCGCTCCGCCGCGTATTTTTTGACGAATGCCTCCGCCGTTTTTTCGGCGATGGTGGCGATGGTACCGGCTTTGAACACGTTGGCGCTGCCGAACAGCACTTCCGTGTACCGGTGCGCGCTCGACTGGTATTCGCCGGAAAAGTTCAGGTCGATATCCGGCACTTTGTCGCCGCCGAAGCCCAAAAAGGTCTCGAACGGGATTTCGTGCCCGTCGCGCTGGTATTCCGCGCCGCATTTCGGGCATTTTTTCGGCGGCAGGTCATACCCGGAGCCGTAGCTGCCGTCGAGGAAAAACTCGC
Organism: uncultured Eubacteriales bacterium; assembly: GCA_905198155.1. Taxonomy (GTDB): domain Bacteria; phylum Bacillota; class Clostridia; order Oscillospirales; family Acutalibacteraceae; genus RGIG4076. The sequence goes on along the minus strand of CAJKBQ010000007.1, from coordinate 42,719 downwards.
TGTGGCAGCATTTGGGACACACATAGTGCGGCGGCAGCGGATTGACCTCCGAAATGCCCGCCATGGTCGCGACGAACGACGAGCCGACCGAGCCACGCGACCCGACCAGATAGCCGTGTGCGTTGGAATCCGCCACCAGCTTCTGCGCCGTCATGTACAGCACGGAGTAGCCGTTGTCCACGATGGAGTGCAGCTCTTTGTCCAGCCGGTCGTGCACGACCTTGGGCAGCGGGTCACCGTAGACGGATTTTGCCTTTTCCCAGGTGATGCGCTGCAAATCTTCGTCGGAACCGGGAATTTCCGGCGGATAAAATCCGCCCAGCACCGGCTCCACTTCTTCGATCCGGTCGGCAATTTGGTTCGGGTTGGTCACGACGATTTCGTACGCCTTTTCTTTGCCTAAATAGTCAAATTCAGCCAGCATTTCGGGTGTGGTGCGGAAGTACAGCGGCGGCTGGTGCTCCACGTCGGTATACCCCTGCCCGGCTTGCAGAATCTGGCGGTAAATCTGGTCGTACGGCTCCAGAAAATGGACGTCACACGTCGCGACCACCGGGATGTTCAGCTCCTCGCCCAGCTTCACGATGGTGCGGTTGTAATCGCGCAGCTGTTCGTCGTCTTTGGCCGCACCGGTGCGCACCATGAATTCGTTGTTGCCGATGGGCTGAATTTCCAAAAAGTCGTAGAATGACGCGATTTCCTTCAATTCGCCCCAGCTTTTTCCGGCCACGACGGCACGGAACAGCTCGCCTGCTTCGCACGCCGACCCGATAATCAGCCCCTCGCGCAGCGCAATCAGCTCCGTTTTGGGGATCCGGGGGCGCTTGTAGTAGTAGTCGAGGTGGGCTTTGGAAATCAGTTTGTACAGGTTTTTCAGCCCGACGGCGTTTTGCACCAGGATGATCTGGTGGTACGACGGGATTTTTTTGGGGTCTGCGCCCGCCAGTGCCGTATTCAGGTCACGCACAGATTTGGCGGAAGTATCTTCCTTTACCCGCTGGATCAGCAGCAAAAACGCTTCCGCCAGCACGCGCGCGTCGTCGCACGCGCGGTGATGCCGGAACGGCGGGAGCTTGAGTGCCGTGGCGACGGTATCCAGCTTATGGTTTTTCAGATCAGGCAGCACGGCGCGCGCCAGCGGCAGCGAATCGATGCTGGAAAACGCGAATTCGATCCCGCTGCGGGCGGCGGCTTTGCGGATGAACCCCACGTCGAACGGTGCATTGTGCGCGACGAGTATTGGATTCGGCCCGCAGAATTCCATGAATTTCCGCAGCGCTTCTGCCTCGGACGGCGCGGTGCGCACCATCTCGTCGGTGATGCCGGTCAGCTCGGTGATTTTGGCGGGGATGGGCTTTTCTGGATTTACAAATGTGTCAAATTCTTCGATGACTGCGCCGTCCCGGATGCGCACCGCACCGATTTCCGTCAGCCGTTCCGTCTCGGCGCTGAGGCCGGTGGTTTCGGTGTCGAACACGATGTATTCGCTTTCCAGCGGGACGTCCGGCACATGGTCGGCGATGGGCACCAGATTGTTGACAAAATACGCCTCCGTACCGTACAGGACTTTGATGTGGCCGCCGCTTTTTTTGATGGCGTTAGCGGCGTTCATCGCCTCCGGGAACGCCTGCGCCACGCCGTGGTCGGTGATGGCGATGGCGCGGTGGCCCCATTCGTATGCGCGCTGCACCAGCTGCCCGGCCGGGGTCAGCGCGTCCAGCGCCGACATATTGGTATGTAAGTGCAGCTCCACGCGCTTTTCGGGCGCATCGTCCACCACTTTGAGCTTTTCGACGGTGTTGACGTCGCGCACGCGGATGGCGTACTCCTTATCGAACGTATCGAACGAAAAGCTGCCGTTGACCAGCAGCGTATCTCCGGCCGACAGCCGCAGCAGCGGCTCGGCTTTTTCTTTGTCCAGGATGGCTTTGAGCGTGGTGGAGTCGGTGTAGTCGGTCACGGTGACGGTCACGATCACGCGCTTGCCGTCTTTGGTGTCCTTCGACTCGGCGGACAGCACGTCGCCCCACACCGTCACGGCCGCCGTTTCGGCTTCGCCGCGCGGCAGATTGGCGATGGGGGTCGGATGCACATGGATTCGCTTGCCAAATATCGGCTCCGCCGTGGACAGCAGAATCTGCGGGATGAAGCCCGCCGGGCGGATGGAAATGGTCGTCGGCTCGTCGCCGCGCACGCGGTCGGCGTCGTGCATTTCGCGGGCATGGCGCTCCACTTTGTGCGCGACGGCCGCGCGTTTCTGCGTTTCGACCGCTTTTTCCTGCGCGGCGATGTAGGACGGGGTTTCGGGCGTCACCGCCGTCACGCCGTCGAATTTCAGCTCCACCGTGCGCTGGAACCGCGCGCGGATCAGCCGGATCAGCTCTTTTTCCAGTCCGAGCGCCGTCATCATGGCCTGACCGCCGTTGCGGAGCGTGATCGTCAGCACGCTGCCGTCCAGCTTTCCGGCGGCGCCGGTGAAAAAGCCCGCAGCGCCGGCGTGCGCCTGCATCAGCTCGTCCAGAATCGCCGGGATGCACGCGTCCGTCAGCGTATCCGGCGGGTAAATCGGCCGCAGCTCCGCCGACCGCAGCTGCAAGGCCGGGACGGTCAGCAGCCGCTGAAAGGCCGCCTGCTCCGCCGACGTCAGCGGCTGCGCAAAATGCGCCGTCAGGCGGATCACCCGCGCGGCGTGGTCGATGTCCAGCGCGGCGATTTCGCCGTCCGGCAGGCCGCGCAGTTCCGTTTCGCCCGCGCCCAGCGTGCGCAGAAATTCCAAAATGTTGCGTTTTCCCACGATCGTTCGCTCCTTGCCATGGTTTACAGGGTTACAGTCGGTCGATTTCTTCCACCAGCGCGTCCAGCAGCTGCGATTCCGGCACTTTGCGGAGGATTTCGCCTTTGCGGAAAATCAGTCCGCAGCCGTCGCCGCCTGCGATGCCGATGTCGGCTTCGCGTGCTTCGCCGGGGCCGTTGACAACGCAGCCCATCACGGCGACGCGCAGATTTTTGCGGCACCCGGCCAGCCGTGCTTCCGCCTGCTGCGCCAGTTCGATCAGGTTGATCCTGGTGCGGCCGCAAGTGGGGCACGACACGAACGTGATCCCATCCTGCCGCAGGCCGAGGGCGCGCAGCAGGTCGCGCCCGGCCGCCACTTCGCGCACCGGGTCGGCCGTCAGCGAGACGCGGATGGTATCGCCGATGCCGTGCAGCAGCAGCGAGCCGATGCCGGCGGCGGATTTGATCAGGCCCATCCGCTCCGTCCCGGCTTCGGTGACGCCGAGGTGCAGCGGGTAGTCGCACCGCTGCGCCGCCAGTTCGTACGCCTGCACCATCATGTCCACCGTGGATGCTTTCAGCGACAGGACGATCCGGTCGAAGTCGAACCGTTCCAGCAGCGACGCGTGATACAGGGCGCTGTCGCACAGCGCCTCGGCGCACGGGTGGCCGTACCGCGCCAGAATCGACCGTTCGAGCGACCCGGTGTTGACGCCGATGCGGATTGGGATGCCGCGCGTGCGGCACGCGTCGGCGACGGCTTTGACGCGGTCGTCGCTGCCGATGTTGCCGGGGTTGATGCGGATTTTATCGACGCCGGCCGCCGCGCAGTCGAGCGCGATGCGGTAGTCGAAGTGAATGTCCGCCACAATCGGCACGCGCACGGCTTCTTTCAGCGCGGGAATCAGCCGCACGGACGCACGGTCCGGCACGGCGACGCGGATCAGCTCGCACCCGGCCGCTTCCAGCGCCTGCGCCTGGCGGACATTCCCGGCGACGTCTGCGGCCGGGACGCTGAGCATTGACTGCACCGTCACCGGCGCGCCGCCGCCGACGGTCAAATTTCCAACGCGCACTGCGCGGCATTTTCTGCGTTCCATACGCATTTCCTCCGTTCCAAAGCGCAAATCCGTCCCGCAATGCACGAGGCGGATTTGCTGCGAACCATTATTTTCCGAACAATTTCAGCACGTCGTTAAACGTGACCACCAGCATCAGCCCGATCAGCAGCACAAACCCGGCGGCGTGCACCCAGCCTTCGTACTTGGGCGGCACCGGCTTGCGGCGGATGGCTTCGATCACCAAAAACAGCAGCCGCCCGCCGTCCAGCGCGGGAATCGGCAGCAGGTTGAAAATGCCGAGGTTGACGGTAATCATCGCCATGACCCAGATCAGGTTGTTGAGCGATTCTTTGAAATTTGCACCGGCGGATGCCGCTTCGCCGATGATTTCCACCGTGCCGACCGGCCCGGACACGGCGTCCAGCCCATATCGGCCGCGGATGAGGTCGATCAGGCTGACCCACACGATTCGCCCGATGGAGACGGTGTATTTGGCGGCCTGGGTAATCACGGAGCCGACGGTTTTGGGCAGTTCTTCGATGTAGAATGCGTATTGATTGTCTTTGCCCGTCACCTGCTTGAAATTAATTTTCACACCGGGCACATCGACCGTTTGACCGCCGCGCTTCACGACGAAGTCCAGCGGTTCGCCGCCGTATTGGGACAGGGCGTAGTTCATGTCGAATTCACAGAAAATGCGGAATCCGTTGATCGACACCACTTTGTCGCCGGCTTCCAGCGATGCGCCGTCGGTGTAGGTTACGGCGTCGCCGACGCTGTGAATGGTGTTGGACAGGAAGTAATCCGCCTGCGCGCGCAGCGCCAGCAGCAGGAAAAAGCCCAGAATCAGGTTCATGATCGCGCCCGCCGCCACGACGATGATGCGTTTCCACACTTTCTGACGGTTGAATGCGCGGGGGTCGGTGCTGTCTTCGTCCTCGCCTTCCATCGCACAGAAACCGCCGATCGGCAGCAGCCGCAGCGAATATTTCGTTTCCCCTTTGCCGAACGAGATCAGCTTCGGCCCCATGCCGAGCGCAAACTCATTGACTTTGATGCCGAACAGCTTCGCCGTGAAAAAGTGGCCGAATTCGTGCAGGAAAATCACCAGCCCGAACAGCAACAACGCAATCAGAATCGTCCATACGGTATTCATGCAAAAACCTCGCTTTCGTTTGCACCCACAGCCGCGCGGACGAATTCACGCGCAGCGGCGTCGGCTTTCAAAATATGTGCGACGGAATCGGCCGCGCCGGCCGGCTGATGCGCCATTGCTTCGGCGGCGAGTTCCGCGATTTGCGGGAAGCGCAGCCTGCCGGCCAAAAAGAGCGCAACGGCCGCTTCGTTGGCGCCGTTGAGTGCTGCCGGGCACAGCCCGCCCCGGCGAATGGCGTCGCGGCAAAGCGGCAAGCCGCGGAAGGTCGCGTCGTCCGGCGGGAAAAACGTCAGCTTGCCGTAGGACGCGAGGTCCAGCGGCTGCGTGGGGCAGGCGTACCGGTTCGGGTACGTCAGCGCGTACTGGATTGGGATTTTCATGTCCGGCACGCCCAGCTGCGCCAGCACGGCGTAGTCGTCGAACTCGATCATGGAGTGGATGATGCTTTCGCGGTGCACCACCACGTCCACGCGATCTTCCGGGACGCCGAACAGCCAGGTGGCTTCGATGACTTCCAGCCCTTTGTTCATCATGGTAGCGCTGTCGACGGTAATTTTCGCGCCCATCGACCAGTTGGGGTGGCGCAGCGCCTGCGCGGGCGTGATGTCCGCCAGCTCTGCCGCCGTCCGGCCGAAAAACGGCCCGCCGGACGCCGTCAAAATCAGTTTGCGCAGCGCGCGGTTGGGCGGCGCGGCCTGCAAGCACTGGAAAATCGCGCTGTGCTCGCTGTCTACCGGCAAAATCGGGACGCCGCGTGCCTGCGCGGCCTGCATGACCAGCGCGCCGCCCGCCACCAGCGTCTCTTTGTTGGCCAGCGCGACGGGATGCCCGGCCTCGATGGCGGCCAGCGTCGGCCGCAGCCCGGCGATCCCGACGATGGCGTTCAGCACGATGCCGCAGTCGGACGATGCGGCGGCGAGCACGCCGTCGGTACCGGCCAGCACCCGCACCGGGAGATCGGCCACGCGGGTGCGCAAATCGGCCGCGGCGGCTTCGTCCTGCAGCACGGCAAGTTCCGGCCGGAACGCGCGAATCTGCGCTTCCATCCGCTGCACATTGCGCCCGGCCGCCAGCGCGCGCACCGGCATCCCGTGCTGCTGCGCCACTTCCAGCGCCTGCACGCCGATGGTGCCGGTAGATCCTAGGATTATCAACGATGGGTTCACGGTACTTCCTCCTGTCGTTTGTCCATCCATTTCATTGTACACGGTGCAAATCGGATTATGCACCGAAAACCGGCAAATATTGTATCATCAGTGCAAAAAGCGGCGCGACGAAAATCACGCTGTCGAACCGGTCGAGCGCGCCGCCGTGGCCGGGCATGATATTGCCGTAGTCTTTGATGCCGTAGTGCCGCTTAATCAGCGAGAACGTCAGGTCGCCCGCTACGGAAATTACCGAGCTGAACGCGGCCAGCACCGCCAGCAGCAGCCAATGCACCTGCGTGCCGGGCACGATCCAAAAGCTGTACACCAGTGCGATCAGTTCCAGGATCACGATGCAGCTGACGACCCCGCCGACGAAGCCTTCCACCGTCTTTTTGGGACTGATTTCGGGGCAGAGCTTATGCTTGCCGCACAGCACGCCGACAAAGTACGCGCCGCTGTCGCTGCCCCATGCCGCCAGCAGCGCCAGCACCAGCAGGAACATCCCGTGCTGCCTGCCGCCGATGTCGCGGATGCGGACAATCGAGGTGAGGGCGGCGGACGCGAAGATTGTGACCAGCGCCGCCGTGGCGACGTCCGGAATCGCGGCGTCCTTGTGATGGAACAGCTGATGCACAAACAGGATCAGCAGATATGTATACACCGCCGTTTCGGCGAACGGGTACGTCGCGTTCGTCAGCATCGGTACAAACGGCAGGAACGCCGCCAGACACGCCGATGTAATCGGGATCAGCGCGTGACGCCGCAGCCCTGTCGCGCCGCAGATTTCGTACGACGCCAGCGCCGCGATCAGCGCGATGACGATATTCAGCACCACGGCGTACCGCTGGCTGAGCGCCAGCGCGCCGATGAGCAGTGCGCCTGCAACGGCGCCGCTGATGATTCGGGTTTTCATGGTCGATTACTCCTTTGCAAATCATTCAGATCCCGCCGAACCGGCGGCTGCGGCCGGTGTACTGCGCGATGGCTTCGTCCAGCTTCTGCGGGGTGAAGTCCGGCCACAGGGTGTGCACCGGGACGAGCTCTGCGTACGCCGTCTGCCACATCAGGAAGTTGGACAGGCGCAGCTCGCCGCTGGTGCGGATTACCAGGTCGGGGTCGGGCACATCCGGGCAATACAGGTGCGCGGCGATGGCGGCTTCGTCGATGGCGTCGGGTGACAGCGTTCCGGCCTGCACCTCCTGCGCGAGGGCGCGCACGGCGTGAACCAGCTCGCGGCGGCCGCCGTAGTTGAGGCAGACGCACAGCGTCATCCCGGTGCGGTCGGCGGAGGTGCGCTCCACCCGGTCAATCAGTTCCCGCAGTTTCGGCGGAAACGCATCGATTTCGCCCAAAAAGCGCACGCGGATGTTTTCGTCCATGAAGTCGCGCGTCGCTTCGTCCAGATACTGGATAAACAGGTGAATCAGCGTGTTGACCTCGTCGGACGGGCGCTTCCAGTTTTCCGTGGAAAACGCATACACCGTGAAGTACCGGATCCCGATCGACGACGCGTAACGGACAATCCGCTTAAAGTTTTCGGCTCCGCTTTTGTGGCCGGCCGTTCGCGGCAATCCGCGCTTTTTCGCCCAGCGGCCGTTGCCGTCCATAATCACGGCGACGTGCGTGGGCAGTGCGCGCGCCGCTTTTTTGTGCGAAAAAAGTCCCATGCAATTTCTGTTCCTTTCCGTTGCGCCGCTGCGAAAGAACGGGAGAACCAGCCGTCGCTGTGCACGAACGGCGCGTCCTCCCGCATCGGATACCCGGCAGTATGCAAGATCAGATGCTCATGATCTCTTTTTCCTTGTCGGCGCACAGCGCGTCGGCCTGCTTGCAGAATTTGTCCGTCAGGTCCTGAATCGTCTTTTCGGCGGATTTCAGGTCGTCTTCGGTAATCACGCTGTTTTTCTTTTCGGCCTTGAGTTTTTCCATCGCATCGCGGCGCACGGAACGCAGCGCAACTTTGCTTTCCTCCGCCAGCTTGGCGATGTCCTTGGTCAGCGCGCGGCGGCGTTCCTCGGTCAGCGGCGGGAACACGATGCGGATGGTGCGGCCGTCGCTTTGCGGGTTGATGCCCAGGTCGGACGCCTGGATTGCTTTTTCGATCGCGCGGCAGACCGAGCCGTCCCACGGCTGGATGGTGAGCGTGCGCGCTTCCGTCACGGAAACGGACGCCAGCTGATTGATCGGCGTGTCGGCGCCGTAGTAGCTGACCATAATCCGATCCAGCACGGCCGGATTGGCGCGGCCGGCGCGGATGGACGCGAATTCTTTGCCCAGCGCAGCCAGGGTTTTGTTCATTTTCTGCTCGGTCACGTCAAAAATTTCTTTCATCGTCATATGTGATTCCTCCAAAAAATTGAAAATGGGATCAGTCTACAATGGTGCCGATCTCTTCGCCCTGCACGGCGCGCACGATGTTGTGCGGGTCTGCTAGGCTGAACACCAGGATCGGGATGTGGTTGTCGTTGCACATGGAAGCGGCGGTGCTGTCCATCACGCCCAGGTGCTGCCCCAGCACATCGTCGAACGACAGGGTGTCGTAGCGGTGGGCGTCGGGGTTCTTTTTGGGGTCGCTGTCGTACACGCCGTCCACCATGGTGGCTTTGAGGATGATATCGGCGTCAATTTCGGCCGCGCGCAGCGACGCAGCGGTATCCGTCGAGAAAAACGGGTTGCCGGTGCCGCAGCCGAACACCACGATCCGGCCTTTTTCCAGGTGCCGCACGGCGCGGTTGCGGATGTACGGCTCCGCGATTTGCTGCATACTGATCGCCGTCTGCACGCGCACCTCGGCGCCCAGCTGTTCCAGCGCGTCCGCGACGCCCAGCGCGTTGATGACCGTGGCGAGCATCCCCATGTGATCCGCGCGGGTGCGATCCATCTTGCCGGAGGAACGGCCGCGCCAGAAGTTGCCGCCGCCGACCACGATCGCCACCTGCGCGCCCATGTCGGCGCAGGCTTTGATTTCTTTGGCGATGGCCAGCACGGTATCGAAGTCGATCCCGGTTTTCAGCGAACCGGCCAAAGCCTCGCCGCTCAGTTTCAACAGCACGCGTTTGTATTTCGGTTCCATGTTGTTAAACATCCTTTCCTTTTCGGATTACTTGCGGAATATATCCAGAATCTTTTGGAAATCGTCGTCAATATCCGTAATCTGGGCTTTGGCCGACTGCTTTTCCGGCTGCGGCTGCGGCGCGGGCGCGGGCGCAGGCTTGGCCGGGGCGGGCGCGGGTTCCGCCGGGGCAGCCGTCCGCGCCGGGGCGGCTGCGGCCTGCGGCGCTTCGGCATTCGGCTCGTCCACCGAGTCAAACCCTGTGGCGATCACGGTCACGATCATCTCGTCTTCGAGCGATTCGTCGAACGCCGCGCCCCAAATGATGTTGGCGCTTTCGTCGGCTGCTTCGGTAATCATGGTGGACGCCTTGTCCACTTCGTCCAGCCCGATGTCCTGCGACGACGTGATGTTGATAATGACGCCGCGCGCGCCGGAAATCGAGGTTTCCAGCAGCGGGCTGGAAATCGCGGCTTTGGCGGCCTGCTCGGCTTTGTCTTTGCCGGACGCACGACCCACGCCCATGTGCGCGTACCCGGCGTCCTTCATAATGCAGGTGACGTCGGCGAAGTCCAGATTGACCAGCCCCGGCAGCAGGATCAGATCCGAGATGCTCTGCACGCCTTGGCGCAGCACGTCGTCCGCGATGGAAAACGCGTTGAGCAGCGTCAGCTTTTCGTCGCTGGCGTATTTGAGCCGCTCGTTGGGGATAACCACCAGCGAGTCCACGTTCTGCCGCAGCGCTGCGATCCCGGCTTCGGCCTGATCCATGCGGTGCTTGCGCTCGAACGCGAACGGCTTGGTCACGATGCCGACGGTCAGGATGCCCATTTCCTTTGCGATTTTGGCGATCACCGGCGCGGCGCCCGTACCGGTGCCGCCGCCCATGCCGGCCGTAACGAAGACCATGTCGGTGCCTTCGAGCGCCTGGCGGATTTCGTCCTGATTTTCCTCGGCGGCTTTGCACCCAATTTCCGGGTGCGAACCAGCGCCCTTGCCGTGCGTGATTTTTTCGCCGATCGGCAGCTTGTACGTCGCCAGCGACCGGTTCAGCGCCGGGCGGTCGGTGTTGACCGCGATGAACTCGACGTTCTGCACGCCGGAGCTGACCATGCGGTTGACCGCGTTGCCGCCGCCGCCGCCCACGCCGATGACTTTAATCTGGACGACCTGATCCATTTCGTTATCAATTTCAAAAGGCATTCCGAATCTCTCCGTTTCCTGTATTTGATCCTTGTCGGGACGTTCTAAATGATGTTTGTATCTATTATAGTTTATTTTGGCCGATTGTGCAACAGGTAATTGCATTTTTATCGGAAATTTTCCGTGAACTTATGAAGAACCTGCGCCGGTGTCGGATTCTGCCGGGCGCTGGATGGTGCCGACGGAACCGTAGTCCGGCCGGAAGATGGCCTGATCCGTGTTGACAGACAGGTCGAGCGTGCCACACTGCGTCGGATCCAGCTTGTGATCGATCACATATCGGGCGAAACGCAGTTTTTTTTGCAGGTCGGCCGTGCTGCCCAGCTTGATCGTCAGCAGATCGTTCATCTGAATCCGCACGGCGTACAGATCCGTGACGTCCACATACTGCACGTCGTCCATTTCCGCGTCGCGCAGGCCGTCGGCAATCGCAGACAGAATTCCGGCGGCATTGGGGTCGGTATACTGCGCCGTCTGCCCCAGCTGCGCACCGCTGAGCTGCACGCCGCGGAACACCTGCCCGGTGCGCCCGGCGTCCGTTTGAGCCAACAGCTTGTGCGCGTCGTCGATTTCAAAGCAGCCGAGATTCGTTTCGATCACGGCGGCGGACTGCGACTGCGTCACCGCAATGGCGACTTGATCGGGCAGGCGGACGCGCACGGTCGCGGTGCGGATATACGGCAGCTGCGCGGTGATCCGCGCCGAAGCGCCGTCCGTATCCGCCGAAAACAGATTGGTGCCGGATGCGATCCCGCACGCGTCGATGATCTGCTCTTTGGTATACGCGCCCAAATCCCCGCTGACCGTAAACGTCTCCACGCGGAACAGCGTGGTGAGCGACAGCACCGCAAACACGCCGCACGCCACCAGCACCACCAGGATGATGCCCAGGCGCAGCCGGCGTTTGCGCCGCCGCTTTTTTACCCGACTGCGGTTTTGCTGATTGGCGCCGGGATTTTTTCTTTCACTTGCCAAATGCGCTCCCTCCCGATGTCCGCGCCCAAGCTTTGGAGCACGCACTCGATTTTTTCGTATCCGCGGTCGATGTGACCGTCGTCCGCCACCGTAGTGACGCCGTCCGCCGCCAGTCCGGCCAGAATCATGGCGGCTCCGCCGCGCAGATCGGTCGCCTGCACCGCCGCGCCGTGCAGCTGCGGCACGCCGTATACCACCGCGTGCGCGCCGTCCGTCCGGATATCCGCGCCCATGCGCCGCAGCGCCGGGACGTGCCGGAACCGGTCGGAAAAGACCGTCTCTTCAAACGTCGATGTTCCGCGCGCCGCGGCGGCCGCCGCCATCAGCAGCGCCTGCGCGTCCGTGGGGAATCCGGGATACGGCGCAGTACGCACCGGCGGGAACGACGTCAGCCGCTGCGGCGCGCGCAGCCGAACCGCATGGGCGGAGACGCGCACGTCGCACCCGGCGTCCTGCAGGCAATCCAGCACCGGCCGGAGGTGCGCCGGATTCATCCGCCGCAGCAGCACATCCCCGCCGGTCATCGCGGCGGCCGTCAGGTAGGTCGCGGCCTCAATCCGGTCGGGCAGTACGGTGTGCGACGCGCCGTGCAGCCGACGGACGCCGGCGATTTCCAGCGTATCGGTGCCGATGCCGGAAACGCGTGCGCCGCACCGGTTCAGGAACCGCGCCAGATCGTCGATCTCCGGTTCGCGTGCCGCACCGAAAATTCGCGTCTCGCCGCGTGCGGTGACGGACGCAATCAGGGCGTTTTCCGTCGCGCCGACGCTGGGGAACGGCAGCCGAATCTCCGCGCCGCGCAGGCCGCCCGGCGCCGTACAGTACAGCACGCCGTCCGCGCATTGAATTTCCGCGCCCAGCTGCGTCATCGCATACAGATGCAGATCAATCGGCCGCGGGCCAAGGTCGCACCCGCCGGGCGCACACAGCGTCGCGCAGCCGACTTTGGCCAGCAGCGCGCCGAGAAATACGATCGACGACCGCATTTCGCGCATCTCCGCCGCCGGAATGCAGCTGCCGCACGCGCCGGCGGCATCCACCAGCAGCGCGCCGCCGCATCGCTGCACCCGTGCGCCCAGTCCGCGCAGAATTGCGCCGCACAGCCGAACGTCGGACAAATCGGGACAATTGCGCAGCGTGCAGCTGCCATCTGTTAAGTAACTGGCTGCCAAAATCGGCAGCACGCCGTTTTTCGCGCCGTGCACCGTCAGCGCACCGCGCAGCCGCCGTCCGCCGCGAATGATGAATTCGGACATTCCTGCTCCACATCCTTCCGCCGGGTCGCCCCGGTTCAATACGCCATTCTATGCGCGGCGCAAATCGGATGTGAATGCGGGTTTTTACGGGGTTGCGGACTTTTTCGCGGCCAATACCTGCCGGATTTCGTGGTAAATGCGGTCGTTCGCGTCCACAATGGCCAGCTTGCCGGCGTTGTGCCCGCACGATGCCAGCTTTTCCGGGTCGGCGAGCAGCCCGAGCGCCAGCTCACACAGCCGGTCGCCGGTGAGGTCTTTTTCTTCCAGCAGCACCGCCGCCCCGCGCGAACTGAGCGCCAGCGCGTTGTAATACTGATGGTTTTCCGCGACGTTCGGCGACGGGATCAGGATGGCGGGTTTGGCCTGCACTTCTAGCTCACTCAGCGACATCGCGCCCGCGCGGCAGATAATCAGATCCGCCGCGGCCGCGCAGTCCGGCATATTATCGATGTATTCCCGGATATCCAGGTTCGGATGATCCGCCAGGTGCACGCCGTGGTCTTCCAGCAGCTGCGGGAACCAGCGGCCGTATTGACCGTATGCGTGGATGTGCTGCACCGAATCGGTCTGCGCCGTGCGGCAGATCAGCGCCGCCACTGCGCGGTTGATGTTCTCCGCGCCCAGGCTGCCGCCGTACGACAGCACCACCGGCCGGTCGTCCAGCCCCAGCTTTTTTCGGGCGGTTGCTTTGTCGGCAAACAGCATTTCGCTGCGCACCGGGTTGCCGGTCACGACGATTTTGTCGTGGTAATTGCCGCCGAGCTTCGCTTCCGCGTCCGGCACTGCCAGCAGGATGCGGTCGGCGTATTTGGCCAGCATTTTGATCGTGACGCCGGGGAAGGCGTTGGATTCGTGAACGATCACCGGGTACCCGAGCTTTTTGGCCTCGCGCAGCACCGGACCGCTGACGTAGCCGCCCGTCCCCACGCAGATGTCCGGCTGAAACGCCCGCAGGATGCGTGCCGAGGCGCGCGAGGCGTCGAATGCCAGCTTCACCGCGCGCAGATTGTGTTTCAGCGCGCGCCAGCTGGGCTTGCGGATGAACCCGGACACCGGCACCGTTTCGATCCGGAACCCGGCTTTCGGCACCAGCCGCTCCTCCATCCCGCCCTGCGACCCGACGAACAGAATCTCCGCGTCCGGCTCATGATCGCGAACGTACCCGGCCACCGCAAGCGCCGGGTTAATATGTCCGGCGGTTCCGCCGCCGGTGAATAAGATTTTCATGGATGCCCATCCTTCCGTTACGTTTTTTCGGCGCGCCCGCTGCGCGATACCGACAGCACCACGCCCATCTCGCACAGCAGCATGACCAGCGACGTGCCGCCGTAGCTGAAAAACGGCAGGCTGATGCCGGTATTGGGGATGGTGTTGGACACCACCGCCACATTCAGCAGCACTTGCAGCCCCACCTGCGAGATCAGCCCCATCGCCAGCAGCGTTCCGAATTTATCCGGTGCGCGCAGCGCAATCAGCGCGCCGCGCCAGATCAGCAGCCCGAACAGCGCCAAAATCAGCGCTGCGCCGACCAGTCCCAGTTCTTCACAAATGACCGAGAAGATGAAGTCGTTCTGCGGTTCGGGCAGGTAGAGGTATTTCTGCCGCGAATTGCCCAGGCCCAGACCCAGCAGTCCGCCGGAACCGATGGCGTACAGCGACTGGCGCGTTTGGTGCGACTTATCTTTGTCCGGATAGCCGAACGGGTCGCGCCACACGCCGATGCGGTCGCTCGCGTACGGCACCAGATCGGTGAACAGCGCGATATACGCGATCACACCCAGAATAATCAGCAGCAGCACGAACCACCGGACTTTGACCCCGCCGAAAAACATCATCAGCGCCGTGATCGCAAACATAATCATCGTGCACGACAGATGCGGCTCCAAAATCAGCAGCGCCGCCGTGGAACCGAATATCAGCACATACGGGATGATGCCGGTGAGGAATTTGGTCATTTTCCGGTAATATTTCGACATGAGGTGCGCGTAGATCAGAATCAGCGCGAACTTGGTGATTTCCGACGGCTGGAACGATGCGCTCCCGATGTAGATCCACCGCCGGGCATTGCCGTGCGTCGGCAGCACCAGCACCGCCGCCAGCAGTGCGTACGACAGCGCCAGCACGGGAATCGCGAACCGGTGCAGCTTGTGGTAGTCGAAATATGACACGCCCAGCATCCCCACGATCCCGGCCAGCATCCAGATCAGCTGCCGCTTTACATAGTACAGGCTGTCTTTTTTGTACGCCAGCGCATACGCATAGCTGGACGAAAACAGCATAATCAGTCCGATTCCCAAAATCAGCAGAATCAGCAGGAAAAACGGGAGGTCGATTCCGGCGCGCACCGAAAATGCTTTCAGCTTGGTGCGTATGGATTTGGGCCGGCCGGCCGGCTGCGATTTTGCTTGATCCATCGTTTGTTCCGCTCCTTTCCGCCGCATTCGGCACGTTTTTACCCGAGCAGGGTGCACACCAGTGCAATTCCGCCGCCGATGATGGTAATCAGGCTGAACACGCCGCAGATTTTGACCTCGCTCCACCCGCACATCTCAAAGTGGTGGTGAATCGGCGCCATTTTGAACACGCGTTTGCCGTGCGTCAGCTTGAAGTATCCGATTTGAATGATGTCGGACATGGCTTCCATAAAATACACAAATCCCACCGGCAAAATCAGGATCGGGCTGCCGACGCCGAACGCCATCGCGACGACCAATCCGCCGAGAAACAGCGACCCGGTGTCGCCCATAAAGACCTTCGCGGGGTGGAAATTGTACACCAAAAACCCGACGCATCCGCCTGCGACCGCCGCGGCCAGAATGCTCAGCCCGCAGTACGACAGCACCGACGCGATCAGCATGAAGAACATCGCGGCGAACATCGTCACCGACGACGCCAGTCCGTCGATCCCGTCGGTCAGGTTGACCGCATTGACCGTGCCCAGGATGACGAACAGCGCAATCGGCCAGTAGCCCCAGCTCAGGTTGACCGTCCCCGCGAACGGAATCCACGTTTCACCGCGCTCGCCCGCGATGTACAGCGACGCGAGGTACAGTCCGCCGATCAGGAACATCAGCAGCATTTTCTGCCCCGGCGTCAGCCCCAGGTTGCGTTTTTTGACGACTTTGATGTAGTCGTCCAGAAAGCCGATCGCGCCGTAGGCCAGCGCCATCACCAGCCCGCCGAATACCCGCGTTTTTTGCAGCGTGCTTTCGCCCCACACCGCCGCACCAGCCGGCGTGACAGATGCGTAGTACACCGGCACCGCAATTAGTATGGCACAAAAAATGCCGATTATAAACATGATTCCGCCCATCGTCGGCGTGCCCTGCTTGTTTTTGTGCCAGGTGGGACCGACTTCTTTGATCGTCTGGCCAAATTTCAGCTTATGCAGAAACGGGATCGCCCATTTTCCCATCAGCGCCGTAACGCCGAATGCAATTGCCGCGGCCAGCGCCGCACATAATCCGCTCATTTTCGATGATACCCCTTCCGATTATTTTTCGTCTTTCGGCCACACGCCGTAAACCTGATTCATCAGCGCCTCCATGTGAATCCCGTGGCTGGCTTTGAACAGGACGGTGTCGCCGCGCTGAATCTGCGCCAGCAGCGGCGCTGCGGCCGATTCTTTGTCCGCGTACCACGTTGCCGTTCCGCCGTGCGCCTGCGCTTCTTCGGCCGTGAACCGGGACTGCGGGCCGATTGCGACGATCGGAATGCCCAGTTCCGCGGCCTGGCGGCCGCAGCGGCGGTGTCCGGCTTCGCTGTAATCGCCCAGTTCCAGCATATCGCCCAGCACGGCCAGCTTCCGGCCGTCGCCCATATACTGCAGGCCTTGCAGCGTGGCGCAGACGGAGTCGGGGCTGGCGTTGTAGCAGTCCTCCACCACGGTAATCCCGGACGCATGGACGATGTGCTGCCGCATTCCGGACGGCGTGTAGTGCGCCAATCCCTCGGCAATTGCCGCCGGATCCACCTGCAGCAGGATCCCGACCGCAAACGCTGCCAGCGCGTCCAGCACGAAGTGCCGCCCGAACGCCGGAATCTCGACCGGGACGCGCACGCCCATCGACGGCACCGTCACATGAAACCGCAGCCCGAACGCGCCTTCCTCGATCGATTCGGCGCGGATGTCGCACTCCGGCGACTCGATGCCGTACAGCAGCACCGGGTGATTCAGCCCCGGCGCTTCCTCCGCCAGCATGGGGTCGTCGCCGTTGAGGATCACCGGCGACGTGTCGTCCATCCCGTCGAGAATTTCCAGCTTGGCTTTGCGGATACCTTCCTGCGAGCCGAGCGTTTCAATGTGGCAGTGGCCGATATTGGTAATCACTGCAATCGACGGCACCGCGCACATCGACATATTGTGAATCTGGCCAAAATCGTCCATGCCCATTTCGACCACGGCGGCTTCGATGGTGTGGTCCAGCCGCAGCAGCGTTTTGGGCAGGCCGATCTGGTTGTTGAGGTTGGCCTCGGTTTTCAGCGTGCGGTACTTGACCGACAGCGCCGCCACGATCATCTCTTTGGTCGTGGTTTTGCCCACGCTGCCCGTCACGGCCACCACCGGAATCTGGAACTGCATCCGGTAATACTGCGCCAATTGGAGCAGCGCCGCGCGGGTGCTGGGCACCGTCAGCACCGGAAACCAGCGGCTGACCGTGACCGGCGCTTCCGCCAGAATTGCAACAGCGCCTTCGTCCGCTGCCTGCTGCGCGAACTGGTGGCCGTCGAACCGGTCGCCTTTCAGCGCAACAAACAGGCTGCCTGGGCAGATTGCGCGCGTGTCGGTGCTGATCCGCTCAATTTGCAGCTCCGAATTGCTGCTCAGCCCCACCGCTTTTGCCACATCCTTTAACTTTAATGGTTCCATGATCCGATGTTCCTTTCCTGTTTCCACATCTTTGCCGCATCGTGAATGATTTGGCGTTCGTCGAACGGGTGGCTTTGCGCACCCAGAATTTGATATTGTTCATGCCCTTTGCCCGCAATCAGCACGCAGTCGCCTGGCTGCGCCATCCGCACGGCGGCGCGAATCGCTTCGGCGCGGTCGGCAATCCGGTCGTGCGGGCAATCCGCAATTCCGGCCTCGATCTCGTCGAGAATCTGTTCGGGCGGTTCCGTCCGCGGATTGTCGCTGGTCAAAATCGTCCAGTCGGCCAGCCGCCCGCCGATGGCACCCATCAGCGGGCGCTTGGCGCGGTCGCGGTCGCCGCCGCAGCCAAACACGGCAATCAGCCGGCTGGTACACACCCCGCGCAGCGCCGTCAGCACCTGCTCCAACGCTTCCGGCGTGTGGGCGTAGTCGAGAAATATCCGGAACGGCAGCTCCGGCACCATCGGCTCCATCCGGCCGGGAATCGGCGGGGCGGATTCGAGCGCCGCGGCGGCAAATCGCATCGGCACGCCGCACTGCGCCGCCGCCGCAATCGCGCAGGCCGCATTCATCGCGTTGTATGCGCCGACCATCGGCAGGCGCACCGTGCGCGCGAGACGGTGGTGCGTGAGGGTGAATTCGGTATCGGACGCCGTGTACAGCGGCGCGTCGATCACATAATCCGCCATCGGGTACCGCGCCGACACCGTCACCACCCGGCACGGCAGTTCGCGCGTCAGCCGCGCGCCCCACGGCGAATCGATGTTGACCACGGCGCACGCGCACTGGTCGAACAGCGCGCGTTTGGCCTGGTAGTACGATTCCATCGTCCCGTGATAGTCCAGATGCTCGGGCGACAGGTTGGTAAACACGCCGCACGAATAATCGATTCCGGCCAGCCGCTCCTGCGCAATCGCCTGCGACGACGCTTCCATCACCACGCATACCGCCCCGGCCGCCGCCCAGTCGCGCAGTTGGCGGTGCAGCGACGGCGGGTCGGGCGTGGTGTAGTGGATGGGGCTGGCGGACGCATCGTCCGGGACGCAGGCAATGGTGCCGATCAGCCCGGTTTTGCGGCCGTTTTGCGCCAGAATGCGCCGCAGCAGCCACGCCGTGGTGGTTTTGCCGTTGGTGCCGGTGACGGCGATCATCTGCATCCGCGCGGCCGGGCGGCCGTAAAAATTGGCGCACAGCTGCGCAAATGCGCGGCGCGGATTGGGCACGACCACCTGCGGCAGCCGAAGGGGAAGCGGAGCCTGCACCACCAGCGCCGCAGCACCGCGCTCTGCCGCTTGGGCGGCAAACGCATGACCGTCGGCGTGGCGGCCGGGGATGCACACGAATAAATCGCCGGGTTGTACGTCCGCGGAACGGTCTGTGATTCCGCTGATTTCAACTTCCTGCACCGGTTCGGCTTGCATTTCAACCTCGTGAAGCAATGCAGAAAGCTCCATGAATGGGCATCATACTCCTTTGATTGTCCGGGAATTCCGGAATTATTCACGGTTGTGTACGATAAAATTCAGCGTCACGATCGTCCCCGGCGTCACCTGGGACTTCGGTTCGATCGATTGCTGCGACACCGTCGCGCCTTTGCCGGTCGCATTGCCGGACAGCCGCAGGTTCAGCCCCGCGGCGGCTGCGGCCTGATTGGCCTGCACCAGCGTCATCCCGCGGAAATCCGGCACATCCACGACGGTTTGTTTTTCTTCCTCGCCGGTGAACAGTGCGACCACGCCGCCCGAACCGAGCAACGTCTGCGGATCCGGGAACTGCGCCAGCACCGTATCGCCGCTGCCGATCACTTTCGCGGTCAGCTTTTGGTCAGCGATTGCTTTTTGCGCGTCGGCAACGGACTGATTCAGCACATTCGGCACCGAAATCCCGGTGGACTGCACCGTCTCGCCGGTTTTTTCGATCCCCAGATACGGCAGTACGTCTTCCATAATCGCCTTGAACAGCGGCGCGGCGACCGTGCTGCCGTAAGACCCGGCGCGCGGTTCGTCCACCACGACGATGCAGGCAATTTGCGGATCATCCGCCGGAGCAAACCCGCAGAACGAAACCACCCGTTTGGAGCGGTCCTCGTTATCCAGTTTTTCGGCGGTACCGGTTTTGCCGCCGATGCGGTAGCCCGCAACCGACGCGTTTTTGCCGCCGCCTTCGCTGACGACTTTTTCCAGCGCGTACCGCATTTGTTCGGACGTCGCCTCCGACACCACCTGCCGTTTGAACCCTTCGTCGGCGGTGGAGACGATGTTGCCGTCGCTGTCCAGCACCTGCTTCACCAAATGCGGCGTCCCCAGCTTGCCGCCGTTGACAATCGCCGCCATCGCTGTCACCATTTGCAGCGGCGTGACCTTCTGCGACTGCCCGAACGACGAGCTGGCCAGTTCGGACACGCCCATGCTGTTTTCGGCGTGATAATGCACACCCGCCGCGGGCGTCACTTCGCCGGGCAGGTCGATTCCGGTTTTCTCCGTCAGCCCGAACGCTTTGTAGTATGCGCAGAACGCCGAAGCGCCCAGCTTCTGCCCGATTTGGATAAACCCGATGTTGCACGAGTTTTTGAGCGCGCCAACCACGTCCTGTGTGCCGTGAACGGCGTAGTTGTTGCACTTGTATCCCCAGCCGCCGACCACGAACCGGCCTTTGCACTCCACCGTGGTTTTCAGCGTCACCGCGCCTTCGTCCAGCGCGGACGCCGCCGTGACCGACTTAAACACCGACCCCGGCTCGTACGTATCGGCGATGGCGGTGTTGCGCCATTGAAGGCTGCGGGCCGCAGCCAGTGCAGCCGTGCGTTCGTCGCCTTCCAGCTCCTGAATCTGCGCGGCAGTCGCTTCGTCGGCGATGGCAAACGGATTGTTGGGGTCGTACGCGCTGCGGGTCGCCATGCCCAGAATCTCGAACGTGTTCACGTTCAGCACAATCCCGACCGCGCGCGACGCGTCGTAATCTTCGAGCGCTTTGTCCAGATTCTTTTCCAAGTAGCTTTGAATCACCTGATTCAGCGTCAGCACCAAATTGTTGCCGTCTTTGGGGTCAATCCGCTGCTCGTACGCGAAATCCATCTCGGTGCCCTGCGCGTTTTTGATCGTCATCACCCGGCCGGGCACGCCGGTCAGCGTGGTGTCGTAATACGCTTCCAGCCCCGCCAGCCCCTGGCCGTCCGTGCCGGTGAAGCCCAGCACCGTGGCCGCCAATTCTCCGTTGGGGTAGTACCGCTTGCTGTCCTCTTCCAGCCCGATGACCGCCGCGACGGACGGATTATCCGACTTGAATTGCAGGATTTTTTCGCGGACGTCGTTTTCCACTTTCTTGACGATGTATTCGGCGTAGCTTTTGGTTTTAAGCGTTTTTTCGTAAATCACGCTGGCATCAATTCCCAGCAGTTCGCCCAGTCCATTCGCCAGCAGCTGCCGTTTCTGCTCGATTTTGGTGTCTGTTCCTTTGATGTCCGCCGGAGAGATGTATACATTCCACACAGTCGCGCTCTGGGCGAGCACTTTCATGGTCGAATCGTAAATGGTGCCGCGCGACGCGCCGATTTCGGTGTCGCGCATCTGCTGATTCACGGCTTTTTGTTGGAGCGCCTCGCCCTCCACCAGCTGCAAATGCGCCAGCCGGCCGATCAGCCCCAGACCCATCGCCATCAGCAGCGCCGTCGCGATGATCACGCGCCGCCGCATTTGCACCGGACTGCTGCTCATAATGTACGCCTCCTTTCGCGCGGTTGGGTGTTGTATGAAACAAAGGGAGCCAAGTCTGCGCTGGGCTCCCCGTTTTGAATGCGATTTGGATACTTCATTTTATTCCGGAAGTCCGATTGCTATGCCATTGCTCAGGAGAAAATCCCCGAAATCCAATCCCGAATCCGGTCCCAGACCGACTGGTCCGCCGTATCGGCCACCTCGACCTTGTCCTGGTCGTTGGTGCGGACGTATTGAATCTGATTATTCTGCAACTTCTGCATCCCCAGCACGTCCACCGCGTAGCGCTCCACTTCTTCCAGCGTCATGCGCGACTGCGCGGCCATTTCCAGCTGGATATACTCGTTTTCGGAGCGGTTGAGCGCGGCCGATTGCTTCTGGATCGACGTGTTCAGCTCGTTGATCGTCATCTGATTGTAGATCAGCGCGCCGAACAGCGCAAAGCAGATCACGCACAGCGCTGTCCGCCGCAGGATCGGGCGGATCGCCGTTTTCCGGCGCGGCTGATGCGCCGGCGGCTGCGCAGGCAGCTGCACGACATTGCTTTTGGGCTTCTGCTGCGGTGCAAACCGGTCAAAATCGTATGCCGCATTGTTTTGAACATTCATGAGCGTTTTCCGTCCTTTCCGCCGAACCGGCGTTGTAAAATTGATCCGTAAATAGAAACCGGAAGGTCAAAGCTTACTCTGCGTCCCGCAGCTTGGTGCAGATGCGCAGTCTGGCGCTGCGGCTGCGCGGATTTTCGGCCAGCTCTTCGGGCGACGCCTCCACCGGCTTCCGCGTGACGAGCGACGCGCGCGGCTGTTTGCCGCACACACATACCGGGAACTCCGGCGGGCAGGTGCAGCCTTCGCACCACGACGCCATCCGCTGCTTGACCATACGATCCTCCAGCGAGTGAAACGTAATCACCGCCAGCCGGCCGCCGACAGCCAACACACGGAATGCGGCGTCCAGCCCGGTGTTAAGCGCGTCCAGCTCGCCGTTGACGGCGATGCGCAGCGCCTGAAACACGCGGCGGGACGGGTGACCTTCGCGGCACGCCTTGGCCGGAATCGCCGACCGGATCACCGCCGTCAGCTGCTCCGTGGTTTCCACCGGATGCTGCGCGCGCTCAGCGACAATCTGCCGGGCGATGGACGACGCATAGCGCTCCTCGCCGTATTCACGGAAAATCCGCGTCAGCTCCTGCGCGGAGCAGGTGTTGACCAACTCGGCGGCCGTCGTACCGGACTGACTCATCCGCATATCCAGCGGTGCATCCGCATGGAACGAAAATCCGCGTTCAGGCGTGTCCAGCTGGTGTGACGACACGCCGATGTCCAGCAGCACGCCGTCCAGCGGCGGCAGTGCCAATCGGCGGACGATGTCGTCCATCCGGCTGAAATTGTCCTGCACAATGGTGACGTGCGGGTCGCCGCCCAGCCGTTCGTGCAGAATCTCGATGGCGTCCGGATCCTGATCCACGCAGATCAGCCGGCCACCGCGCAGCTGCGACGCGATGGCGGCCGAATGTCCGCCGCCGCCTGCCGTGCCGTCCAGGTAAATCCCGTCCGGCCGGACGTCCAGCCCGGCGATTGTTTCGCGGAACAGCACCGGTTTGTGAACGAATTCCATGAATTAACGCGCTCCTTCCCGGTTACAGCCCCAGCCTGGCCATTTTTTCTTCGACCGACTGTTCGTCGATCGCGTCGTTGGCGCGCGCCCAGTCGTCCGTGTTCCAAATTTCGACCCGGTTGTTCAGGCCGATGAACGTCACATCTTTTTCCAGATGCGCGTGCGTCCGCAGCTTCTGCGGGATGATGATGCGGCCCTGCGCGTCGGGGGTGACGTCGGTCGCGCCGGAGAAAAAGTAGCGCGCGATGTCGCGGCTTTCGACCAGCGGCATCTCGTTGAATTTTTTGAGAATGGCGTCCCATTCCGACTGCGCGAACACCCACAGGCATCCGCCCAGACCACGGGTGACATAAAAACATTCGCCAAGCTCCTCCCGGAACTTCGCGGGCACAATGATCCGCCCTTTGGCGTCGATATTATGTTGGAACTCGCCTAACAGCATATCGTTGTGCGTACAATGGGTTCCGCGCGGGTTTTCCCGCCGAAATCCACCGAATGCCCCCACCTTTCACCACTTAGTAGTTCTATTATAACGGATGGCACTCGGAATTGCAACCTTTTTTCAAAATTTTTTGAAAAAATTTCGCGCCGGAATCGGCTTTTTCCCGATTCCCGGCGCGAAAAATGGTGAAATTTTCCCCACCCGGCTGTCGAATCCGGCGGTCGGCGCGCGTTGTGGGGACTTCCTCCCCCACCGGAGCCGCGATTCGGCCGGAATCCGGCCGGATTCTGGGCAGAGACGCCACCGGCGCGCAAAAAGCCCACCGGCACATTGCTGCACCGATGGGCTGCTGTTTATTCTGCCTGCGACACCGGTTACGGCATCACAAATCCCACTTTTTTCATCACTTTGCTCAGCGTGCGGTTGGCGATGCGGGCGGCCTGCGCGGCGGCATCGTTGTAGCACTGCGCCAGATACGCTTTGTCGCCGATCAGCTGCGCATACCGCTCCTGAATCGGCCGCAGCGCTTCGATCACCGCTTCGGCAACCGTCGTTTTCAGCACGCCGTACCCCTTGCCTTCCAGCTGCGCGACCAGCGTTTCCACCGGCGTGCCGGTGACGGCGGCGTAGATGTTCAGCAGGTTGAACACGCCGGGTTTGTCGGGCGTATAGGAGATCACGGTGTCGGAATCCGTGACAGCGCGCTTGAACTTGCGCATGATATCGTCCGGTTTGTCCAGCACGGCGATCCATGCATTGACATTTTCATCCGATTTCGACATTTTGCGCGACGGATCCTGCAAGCTCATAATCCGCGCGCCGGTTTTCGGGATGTAGCCGTCCGGAACGGTGAATGTGGGGCTGTACGCGCCGTTGAACCGCTCGGCGATGGTGCGGGTCAGCTCCAAATGCTGCTTCTGGTCGGCGCCTACCGGCACTAGGTCGGCCTGGTACAGCAGGATATCGGCCGCCATCAGCGACGGGTAAGTAAACAGCCCGGCGTTGACGTTGTCAGCGTGTTTTTGGGACTTGTCTTTGAACTGCGTCATCCGCGACAGCTCGCCGAACTGCGTGTAGCAGTTCAGCACCCACGCCAGCTGCGCGTGCGCCGGAACATGACTCTGGATGAAAAACAGCGATTTGTTCACGTCGATTCCGCACGCCATCAGCAGCGCGTACGCTTCCAGCGTATGGCGGCGGAACGTCGCCGGATCCTGGCGGACGGTGATGGTGTGCAAGTCAGCGAGGGCAAAAATGCAGTCGTAATCGTCCTGCATCGTCACCCAGTTTTTGAGTGCGCCGAGGTAATTGCCGAGCGTGATGGTGCCGCTGGGCTGAATGGCGCTGAAAATGACGGGCTTTTTCGTTGGGGCGGAAGTTGTTTCTGGCATGGGATCGGGTCCTTTCATCTTTTTATTTAGATAATAGATAAGAGATCATACATAATAGATATTTTTTGGGCTGCGTGGGAGGGGATGGTGTGCTTGGGGCGATCATGGATCGCCCCTTTGGATATCAATATTTTGCTACATCAGGGACTGGATTGCGGCGACCAGCACGGACAAAACCAGCAGGCCGACCAAAATCCAGGCGACAATGCGGACGGCGAGTGGCTGCGTATTCTTTCTCAATTGCGCACCACTTTCTCAATCTCGTTGACGCGCTGCGGCGTGCCGGGTGCGAGGATATAGTTCAGGAACAGCGCGTCGGTTACGTCGTGCATCCCCATCAGTTCCTTCAGGCTGCACTTGAAGTACCGCGGGTCAATCACGATCACTTTCTGATAATCGTGGCACACCAGCGGCACGAACGCGTTGCCGTACGATTCCTTGAAGATCATCAGCGTTTTGCCGTTTTGATTGTCGTAATTCTCAATAATCTCCATTGGCTGGTCGCCGTGAATGAAGCACATATAACTGCCGTTTTTCATGTTCTCGTTGACCAGCGTGCCTTTGCCCAGGATATAGCCCGGCTTCGTGATGCTTTCTTTCGGGTAATAGTCCAGTTTATACTGGAAATCCGGGATATAGGCTTCCACGTAGTCCGGATTCTTTTCCAGCGACGACAGATTAACCGCCGCATTTCCTTTTTTCAGCGTGCTGTACAGCGACCCCAAAAATCCGTCGTACCGGATGGTGCGCAGGCCGTCCAGCGAGAACGGCGTGACGCCCGTCGCTTTTGCAAACGCCGTGTAGCCGTAATACGCGCCCCGCTGCGTCCAGTGGTGGTCGGTGCGGAAGTAAATATACTCGTTCGCGTGCTGTTCCAGCGGCGTGTAGGCGTCAATCGTCGTCACCGCGTCGCTCATCGCATCGTAAATCTTCTGAATCGATGCCCGCTCGTCGGACGTTTTGCTCATCAGCTTCTCCGGCAGGTAAAACGCCGTGTTGATCGGCACCACCATGCAGTACGTTTTCACGTTCGGGTACCGCGCCGCAAAGTCGCTGACGGCGGCCGCATAGCGCTCATTCACCTTCGGCGAATAATTGTACAGCTGAAACACCGTCGATTGGCTGACGTACATCCCGTTGGTGTACGACGCATCCTCCTCGCGCTCCGGCGGTGCTGCGGACGACGGCGCCTGCGACGACGGTGCCGCGGACGACGGTGCCTGTGACGAACTGCCCGACGACGGCGCATCGGAATTCACCCCCGACGACGGCGCATCGCTGGAATCGTTGCCTGCAATCCCGTGATCGCCCGAATCCGTCGGATCGGTCGGAACAAAAATCTCGTCGCTGCTGCCGAGGCTGTACAGGCTGCGGAACCATGTGCCGATTTTTGACAGCGGCTCCCGGCCGAAAAATGTGTCGCTGAAATACAGCTGGAATTTCGAGATGTATTCCCCGTTGGCCAGCGTCGCCCACGAAAATTTCGGCATTTTGGCCAGGTCGCGGTGTTCGGCCTCGGAATACGTCGGTTTGGGGCATACCACATTCAGCACGCCCACCACCAGCAGCACCGAAAAGAACAGCGATACACCGGCGCGGTATTTCGTATATTTTTTCATGTCAATCTCGCTCCTTTCGTGCTGCGTCAGAAGTTGAAGTAAATGAACGGGTTAAACGTCTGCCCCACCAGCAGCGACGTGCAGATCAGCAGCAGCGCCGCCAGCGCAACGCCTTTGACGATATATGCGATCGTCGCGGGCACCCGCGTGGTGTACGCGACGGTGCCGTCCGGCTGCGTCACCCGGCCGATGCTGCACACATAAACATACAGCTTTTTCAGCAGCTGGAGCACCGGCGTCGCACCGATGCAGGCAACGATCACCATCAGCCCGTTGCTGCGGAAATATTCCCAGAACAGCGTGTCGTGAATCCCGACGCCGTGCGCGCCGAACAGCGAGCCGATCAGCGTGCCCAGCCGGCCCAAATCGCGGTAATAGAACAGCGACCACCCGAACACGACCAGAATCAGGAAGTAAATATGGGCAAAAATCCCGTGTTTTTCGAGGAATTTCCCGTACACATACTTTTCCAGCACCAAAAACACGAAGAAATACAGCCCCCACAGCACATAGTTCCAGCTGGCGCCGTGCCACAGCCCCGTCAGGAACCACACGATGAACATATTGAAAATATGCCGCCCTTTGCTGCACCGGTTGCCGCCCAGCGGGATATACACATAGTCGCGGAAAAACGTGCCCAGCGACATATGCCACCGCCGCCAGAACTCCGTGATCGATGTGGACAGGTACGGGTAGTTGAAGTTTTCCAGAAAGTGGAACCCAAGCATCCGCCCCATCCCGATGGCCATATCGGAATACGCAGAAAAATCGAAATAAATTTGCAGCGCATACATGGTCAGCGCAAACCACGCCGCCAGTGCCGGCACCTTCGTCAGATCCTGCTGATCCAAATATGTGGATGCCATTTGCCCCACAGCGTTTGCAAAAATTACTTTTTTCGCCAGTCCGACAATGAACCGGTCGATCCCCATCGACACATCGATCGGCGTCGTCGTCCGGCAGTCGATTTCATTGGCGATCTGCTGATACCGGACAATCGGCCCGGCAATCAGCTGCGGGAACATGCTGACGTACAGCAGCAGCTTATGCGGCTGGTGCTGTGCTTTCACGTCCGCCCGGTACACATCGACCAGATACGACAGCGCCTGGAACGTGTAAAACGAGATCCCGATGGGCATACTCAACCCGGTCGCAGCAAATTTTGTGCCGAATATCCCGTTGACAATTTCCAGCAGGAACCCCGCGTATTTGAACAGCACCAGCGATGCCAGGTTCACCGCGACGCCAAGCGCCAGCACCAGCTTTCCATACTTTCCGGTGCGCGTCCGCTCGATCGCCAGCCCGAATAAGTAGTCCGCAAAAATCGTCCCGATCATCAGGAACACATATACCGGCTCGCCCCATGCGTAGAAAACCAATGAAAACAGAATCAACACCGTGTTTTTGGTGCCGACGGACTTCGCAAGGAAGTACGCCAGCATACACAGCGGAAAAAACAAGTACAAAAACTCCAAACTCGAAAAAACCAATTTGCTTGTCCCCACTTTCTGCGAAAAATCATATCGATGTTATTGTACCATCTTACCGTGCAAATTGCAATAGGATTGGAAAAATAATTCCGTTAAAGTCAGCGGCGGGCAAAAATCGTTGAATGCCTGCCCGCCGCTCCATGCGTTCCGGTTTTTTACAAATCGTCGGCGTCCTGCTCCGGGTACGGGTCTGCGGCGGCGGCGGCGGTGCCGGTGTAGCTGCCCAGCACGTCCGACGGAATCGGCGCGCTGCTGATCTGCGGCAGAATCTGCGTCATGCCGTCGATGTTCTGCATATAGCCGAACTTCCGCATCCGCTTGCGGCGGGCGGCTTCGTCCCGGCGTTCCTGCGTGTCCGGCTCTTCGATGGGATGGTGCGGATACATTGCAATTCACTCCTCACACATATTCGTTTTCGGAAGGCAAAACCCTCCCTCCGCAGTATGCCCCGTTTGCGCCGCAGTATCAATTGGGGTGAAATAAATCAAATATATGCATTTTTGTATCATATTTTGCCGGGGCTATTGCATTTTGCCGAAGAATCCGTTAAAATAAGAACATCAACGGATCGCTTATGCGACTTACGCGAAAGGAGAACTGATTTATATGTCTATTCTTGTAACCGGAGGCACCGGATATATCGGCAGCCACACCTGCGTGGAGCTGCTGAACGCCGGGTACGACGTCGTTGTGGTGGACAATTACTACAACAGCAAACCCGAAGTGCTGCACCGCATTCAGCGCATCACCGGCAAGCAGGTGACGTTCTGCGAATGCGATATCCGCGACCGCGAAGGGCTGAGCCGCGTATTCGAGCAGTACGCAATCGACTCGGTGATTCACTTCGCCGGGCTGAAATCGGTGGGCGAATCCTGCCACAAGCCGCTTGAATATTTTGAAAACAACGTCTACGGCACCATCGTGCTGCTGGAAGTAATGGCCAAATACAACGTGAAGCGGATCGTATTCTCGTCGTCGGCAACGGTATACGGCAACGGCATTTCTCCCCTGCGCGAGGACATGGAAATCGGCGATGTGTCCAACCCCTACGGCCGCACCAAAGTCATGATCGAGCATATTCTGGACGACCTTTACGCGTCCGACGCGTCGTGGAACATCGTGAAGCTGCGCTACTTCAACCCCATCGGCGCGCACCAAAGCGGCCTGATCGGCGAAGATCCCAACGGAATCCCGAACAACCTGATGCCGTATATCGCCCGCGTGGCGGTCGGCAAGCTGCCGGAACTGACGATTTTCGGCAAAGACTACGACACGCCGGACGGCACCTGCATCCGCGACTATATCCACGTGGTGGATCTGGCGCGCGGGCACATCAACGCCGTGCGCAAAACGATGGCCGGCACCGGACTGTTCACATACAACCTCGGCACCGGCGAAGGGTACAGCGTGCTGGACGTGGTGAACGCGTTCATCAAAGCGAGCGGCGTCAACGTGCCGTACCGCTTCGGCGAGCGCCGCGAAGGCGACCTGCCGGTGGTGTATTCCGACCCGACCAAAGCCCGGGAAGAGCTGGGCTGGGTGGCGCAGTACGGCATCGAAGAGATGTGCGTTGACTCCTGGCGCTGGCAAAGCCAGAACCCGGACGGCTACGACACAGCGAAATAATCGAGTCCAAATCAAAATCGGCGGTCATCCCAAGTGCATCGCCGATTTTTTGTCCCCCGTCACGCGCGGTTCAAATCTTGGATTTTTTCACGCAGGCTGAGGAAATCGCAGAACGCGTCCGGTTTTTGCGCCGACTTCCGGCGCTGGCAACGCCGGAAATCCGGGTACTGCGGCACGGCGAGATAATCGAACGCAAATCGAAAATCGGCGGTGCATACACAAGTGCATCGCCGATTTTTCTGTCCCGTCACGCGCGGTTCAAATCTTGGATTTTGTCGCGCAGGCTGAGGAAATCGCAGAACCCACTCGGTTTTCGCGCCGACTTCCAGCGCTGGCAAAGCCAGAACCCGGACGGCTACGACACCCCCATGAAATAACCGCCCCATCCAAATTGCCGAACCGTGCAGCGCACGATCCGGCAATTTTGCTTATTTACCCGGCATTTCCGCACAATTCACGGATTTTTTCGCGCAAATTCAAAAAATCGCAGAACGCGTCCGGCTTTTGCGCCGGATTGCGCAGCAGCGCCGCCGGATGCAGCGTCGCCATCATCCACACACCGTTGCGCTGCACCCACTGCCCATGCTGCTGCGTGATCCGGATATTGGGATCCAGCAGGCGCATGGCGGCAATCCGCCCCAAGCAGACGATGATTTTGGGGTGCACCAGCGCCACCTGCCGCCGCAGCCATCCGATGCAGGCTTCCTGCTCCTCCGGCAGCGGGTCGCGGTTGTGCGGCGGACGGCATTTCACGATGTTGGCGATGTACACGTTCGTTTTCCGATCCAGATCGACGGCGGCCAGCATCTTGTCCAGCAATTGCCCCGCTTTGCCGACGAACGGCTCGCCCTGCAAATCTTCGTTTTCCCCCGGCCCCTCGCCGATCAGCATCACCTGCGACGCCGGGTTCCCCACGCCGAACACCACATGGTGCCGCCCGCTGCACAGTACGCAGCCGGTGCAGGCGGTGCATTCGGCCTGCAATTGGGCCCATTCTTCGTTCATTTCCATTCAAATCCCTCCAAAAGTGCGTTTTTTCAACCATTTTGATCGTTTTTTCGGTTGTGCGCGATTTGCAGCGCTTTTATAATATAATTGTACCATTTTGCGCGAAAAAAATCAATTTCGGAGGACTGAAAAAATGCAGGTTTCAGACGAAAATTTTCATTTCCGCGTCTCCCCCGCCGCACTGCGGACAGAACCTTTCTTTTGGTCAAGATTGGGATTCTGCTATGACCCGCCGCGGTACAATTCAAACGGGACGCAGCTCATCTTTTCGGACGACTTTCCATCGTACCGCCGCTTCCACGATCAATTTACGGATTGCGGCGTGCGGAACCACACCGTCATCCTCCCGACCGGGTGGAACGGGGACGGCCGCTTCGACTACCGGCTGACCGACCGCGTGCTGCACGCGCTGCTGGACGGCAATTCCCAAATTCGGGTACTGCCCCGGATCAAGCTGAACGTGCCCATCGACTGGTGCCGCAATCACCCGGCCGAGGTGTTCGTGTACGAAGGCGGCCCCCAGTCCGAACGCGAGATCGCCGCGCTGGTAGATACCCCCGCGCAGGACATTTTGGGGTACGACAGCGCCGCCGGATACGGCGTCAACGGCGGGCGCATCGCGTTCCGCGACGACCGCCCCAACGTCGGCGGACGCATTGCGCTCCAAAGCATTTCGTCGCAGGTGTGGCTGCGCGACGCGGCCGATGCCATCCGGCGGCTGATTGCGCACATTGCCGAAACGCCGTTTGCCCGGCAGATCGTCGGGTACCACATTGCATACGGCAATTGCGGGGAATCGACGGTGTGGGGCGGGTGGAATCGGCCGGGCAGCGGCCGGTTCGGCGATTACGGAATCTCGCATACCCGGCACTTTATTGCGTTTGCGCGGGCGCGGTACGGCTCCGAAGCGGCGCTGCGCGCGGCGTGGCAGCAGCCGGACGGCCCGCTGGGTGTCCCGTCTACGGCGCGCCGATCTGCGCGCGGGTCGCTGGCGGAATTCTGCTTTGCGTCCGACGCCGCGTGCCGCGATTACTACGATTTTTTGTCGGATGCAAACGCCCGGGCGGCGGCGGCGCTGTGCCGCGCCGTGAAACAGGCCGACCCGGCGCTGATTGCGGGCGTATTTTACGGCTATTCTTACCTGCCGACTGCGGCCGAATGCGGACATTTGGCGGCGGCGCGGCTGCTGGAATCGCCGGACGTCGATTTTCTGGCGTCGCCCAAAGGATATTACCGCGCGCAGGCCGGGCAGCCGGGCGGTGAACAGGGGCCGTCGCAGTCATATAACCGCAAAAAAGCCTGGATGGACGAAATTGACAACCGCACGTTTTTGGATCGGCGCGCCGACACGCAAACCCGTACGCTGGCGCAGTCCGTTACACTGTTGCAGCGGGAAGCCGTCAAAAATTTGACATATGGGCAGGGGTTCTGGTGGATGGATCTGGGCGATGGATGGTACGATCACCCGGTGCTGATGCAGACCATCGCGGATCTGACGGCGCTGGCCGCGCAGGTCAACCGGCTGCCGCACCGCAGCACGGCGGAAATTCTGCTGATTACCGACGAAGTCGGCGACCGGATGCACGCGCCCAGCATGGGGTTGGCGGGCGGGCTGCATATGCACCTGCACGCAGAGATGCACCTGTGCGGCGCGCCGGTGGATACCGCGCGGCTGGCGGATTTGGCGGAGATACCGCTGGATCAATACCGGCTGATTGTGGTGGACGGGCTGTGTGCGCTGTCGGAATCCAAATTCGCCGCCATCCGCGCGCGCACCCGGCCGGACGCACAGTGGATTGTCCACTATGCATTCGGCGCGCTTGACGAATCCGGGCAGTTTGACATCGACCGCGTCCGCCGGATGACGGGCATTGCGATTCGGGAAAACCCGGCGGCGTATCCTGTGGAATCGTTCGGCTATCGGATGACGGATTTTCCGTACAACGGGTACACGCTGCTGCACGATTTCCCGCTGATCGAAATCGTCCCCGATCCGGCACTGCGCGTGCTGGCGCGATATCCGGACGGCCGAGTGATGACGGCGCAGTGCGGCGCGATCACGCTGTGCGCCTTCCCGTCGCTGACCGCCGCGCAGCTGCATGAACGGGCGCGCGCCGCCGGATGCACCATGATTGCGCCGCCGGGTTTCACCGTTTACGCCGACAACCGCATTTTGGGCATTTTCCCGCCGGACGGCGATGCGCCGGCCAGAATTTCGATTCGGCCGCAGTGCCGGAATTGACCGCACGAATGCGGAAAAACGCAAAAAAGCCTTCCTGCGCGGAAGGCTTTTTTCGCTGTGGTCAAACGGATCAGATGATCTCGCCGTACACCGTCCCGGCGCACCCGGCTGCGTTGGACTCGTCGGTGTCGATGTGCATCGCCGCAGCGAATTTTTCGCTCACGCGCACCACCACGTCGCCGAACACCAGACTGCGGCCGTTTGTGTCAATTTTTACCGAAACAATCTGTTTGTCCGTCACGCCGGCTTCCGCCGCGTCGGCCGGGGTGAAGTGAATGTGGCGTTTCGCCGCGATCACACCTTCGGCGATGGTCACTTCGCCTTTCGGGCCGACCAGCTTACATCCGGGCGTCCCCGCGATATCGCCGGACTCGCGCACCGGCGCCGCCACGCCGATCTTACGGGCGTCGGTCAGCGCCAGCTCCACCTGCGTCGCCGGGCGCACCGGTCCCAGAATGGACACGTTCGCCAGCTCGCCTTTCGGGCCGACAACGGTCACGCGCTCGTTGCTCGCGAACTGACCCGGCTGGGACAGCATTTTCTTCACCGTCAGCTCGTAGCCCTCGCCGAACAGCGCCGCCAAATCCGCCGCCGTCACATGGACGTGCCGCGCGGAAGTTTCTACCAATACTTTACTCATATCAATCCACTCCAAACTTTTAGAATCTTTTATTATTGTACATCATTTCGCCGGATTTTGCAACCGGTTTGGGCGAAAAAACGCGTTAATTTCCGTACCGGGATTCAAGAATCTGCCGCAGCACCGGCTCCACCCGCTGCGCCATCCGGTAAAAACCGAGGTCGTTCGGGTGACAACCGTCGCACGAGCAGCACGCGCCATCGGCGCCGAAGAACGTCCGGCCGTCGATCAGCCAGACATTCCGGTCGCCGGATTCGACCGCGCGGCGGTACGTCTGCGCAATAATCTCATACCGCGCGTCGGCGTCGGACGACGGCTCATACACCGGCCGCGTCAGCATCACAATCGGCAATTCCGGGTGTGCCGCGCGGATTCGGCGGAAAAACGGCTCATGCGTGCGCGCCAAATGCGCCGGATCGGGCGCATTGTGGTCATAATCGTACACAAACACGGACATCGGAATTCGGTTGATGCAGTCGGCCAGCGCCAGCTCGCCGCGCGCACTGCCGGAAAATCCGAAGTTGTAGTAGTCAGCGCCGAGCATACTGCTCACGCGGTGCGTGTAGGCATTTGGCGCGTGGCAGCAGCATCCGCCCTCCGTGATTGACGAGCCGTAGAACAGGATTGGCGCATACCGGTACGGGGTCGGTGCTTCGACGCGCGCGTCGTCCGGCACTTCGACTTCCAGCTGCACGACGTGCTCGTTGCGCGGGAGCAGCAGCGTGATATCTTCCATTTTATTGGGCTTTTTGAATGTTTTTTCTGCGGTGCACGCGGTATAGTTCGGCGGATTCACTAGTCCCGCAAAGCGCGGCGATTGGTGCGGGCCGATTAATACTGTGACTGACTGGCACGCAAAAATTGACATTCCGACGTCCGGCGTGATTTTTTCCAGTTCCATCCGGACGGTGAACTGCGGTGCATCGGTTTGGAAGCAGACCCGCGCGCCGGGCGTGCGGCGGTGCAAAATCAGTACGCCGGATTCCGGATTTTCTGCGCGCAGCGCCGCTGCGTCGGCGTCGGTCAGCCGTTCCAGCCGGTGATTTTCCGCATAAAACGGCAGGCCGTGGACTTCCAGCGGGGCATCGTAATATTGATATAATTTCATCGGTTTGGGACTCCTTCTGATATAACAGGATTTTGAGACGGCTCTATTATCGCACGCCCGCGCCCGTTTGTCAAGCGGGAATTTGGTGCGGCGCGCAGGAAATTCCGTCGTTTTACTCCGCCGCCGATGGCCGCACCGCATACGTCACCGCGCCGCACTGCACGCGCTTGGCATCCGGCGCGTCGCCGAATGAACCGGAAATGACCTCGCCGTTGGTCAAATACAGGCTGCCAGCACCGCTCGGCGCGCCGTCGGCGAAATATCCGGTGTAAATATGATCGGCGTAAGCAATCGTGCCGCGGCCGTGCGGCAAGCCGTCATGAACCTGACCCGAATAGATTCCGTCGCGGATCGGCAACCCCAGAATGTACCCGTCCGCCGGGCACGCGATCGACTCATACGGCGTGTCGCGCAGCGCGTCCGGGCACGGCAGCGGATCCAGCCGACGGGGAATCACCTGCGCGGGGCGGCGGAACGCGCCGTCCTGGAACACGCCCTGCTGCACGCACTCGCAATATTCGTTCAGCAGACGCCCCAGCCCGGAGCGTTTGCCGCCGTAGACCGCACCGGCGTAAATCGCATCGGAACCGTATTCAATCATGTATTCCGGCGCGCCGCCGCGGTAAATCATCTCGCGCACCAGTTGCCCGGATTCGTATGCATTGACGCGGCCGTCCGGCTGTCCGGCGGCGAAATGCCCGGCCAACGCCGGTTCGCCGTCGCGGTACATCACGCCCAGCCCGTCCGGCTGGTCGGCAGTCCATTGGCCGAAATACTGCGGGACGCCGTGGGTCAGCGCAGCGCCGACGCCATCCCGCACGCCGCCGCGCAATTCTCCGGCGTATACCAGGTCGCCGTCGGCATAGCATTTGCCGCGGCCGTCCGGCTGTCCGGCGGCAAACCCGCCTTCATATTGCACCGCGCCGTCCGCGTCGTACAACGTGCCCGTCCCGCTGCGTACGCCGTCTTCGAACGTGCCGCGGTAAACGAGCCGTCCGGCGCGATCGGTCTCTTCGGCCGCGCCGCAAAGTTTGCCGCGCGCAAATGTGCCCGTGCGGGACGTCCCGTCGGCCGCCCACAGGGTGCCGTGCCCGTGATACTGCCCGTCGGCCATTTGCCCTTCGTACCGTTTGCGGCCGTCCGGCGCGAATTCCGTCACGTCGCCGGACACTGCGCCGTGCGCGAACTGCCCCACGATTCGGCTGCCGTCTGCGCACACGAGCGTGCCTGCGCCGTGGCAGCGGTCGGCCGCCCATTCGCCGCAGTACGACACTTGGCCGTCGCGGTACGATGTGCCGTGTCCGCAGCGCTGTCCGTGCGACCACTGGCCCTGATACAGCAGTGCGCCGTCCGCCGTCATCAGCACGCCCATGCCGTCCGGCTGGTCGTTGGCCCAGGTGCCGACGTAGTAGCTGCCGTCTCCGCGCAGCGCCGTGCCGAATCCGGTGCGGCAGCCGTCCGCGACCGTTCCGCTGTACAGCAGTGCGCCGTCCGCGCGGAACAGCGCCGTCTGCGCTGATGCTTCCGGCTGCGTGGTATCGACAAACCGCGCATAAATCGCGCCGTTGTCCGCGGTGCAGGTTTCCAGACCGCAGAAACCGTCGTACACCCACGTTCCGACCTGCGCCGAATGCGATGCCGGGTCGATGGAGCCGCCAAAGCCGTTGCGCATTCCGCTGCGAATTGCGCCGGCATAGTTCAGGACGGGGCCGGTCGTCTGGATCCGCCAATCGCCGTCCGCCGTGCGGAATTCCCGCGTCTCCGTCTGCGCGGGCTGCGGCGCAATCGCTTCGCGCAGCGCGTCATACATTTCCGCCGGGAGCGGCGTATCACCGCCGATATTTTTTCCGGACTGTAATTTCCCGCACGCATAATACCGTTTGTTGTTGCCGTCCGGAGCTTCCGGGGTAGGCGATTCCGACTGTTCGGGGGGCGGGGCGGGCGATTCCGGCTCCGGGAGGGAATCCAGCTCCGGAAGCAGCTCCGGCTCCTGCGATTCCGGCGCGGCCGCATCCGCCGGCTGCGGCACGTCGAACCGGAACTGCGGCGGCTCGGCGGCCAGCCGCTGCGCGCGGGCGGCATTCGCCTCCGTGTAGTAGCACAGCACGCCGTCGGGCGTATAAGCGATCACCGGCGGCACACCCAGCAACTTGGTGAACCGGTGGTAGGCTTCTTTCGGCTCGTACGGCACTTCGGGGCACGGCACCAGCTTCTGCCGGTGGTACACGTCCTCGTCCGTCAGCAGGAACGACGTTTCGATGCAGCCGTCGCCGACCGTGATCTCTCCGCGCAGCGTCCCGTGCTGGTCGTATACGATTTTTTGCAGCCGGTGCGACGCGTCAAAATATTCCGTCCGGAACAGCGCGCCGTCGCTGCCGAAAATCCGCAGCGCATATCCCCCGTCTTTGGTGCGGTCGGCGTGCTGGCCTGCGCCGCCGCCGCGCACGCGCCATTGAAAGGTGCGCGGGGTCATCCGGTACCGGATCGCAGCGCCGTTTTCGGCCCGGACGGTATGCGCGCGGGCATCCGCCTGATCCGGGTTTTCAAAATATTGGCGGCGCACTTCGATCAGCGGCGCATTGACGGTTTGATAGTCTTCCATCGCGTAAGCGTACAAATCCAAAATCGGGCTATTCATATTCATCGAACCTTTCTCTTCCGTCCAATCGGACTGTTCTATATAATGATATAATAAAACGCGGAAAAATGCAATCTTTTTTTCGATTTCCCTTGCGTTTTTACGGCCGGGTGTAGTATAATGGAGAAAATCGGACAAGGAGCGGATATTCATGACCCATGCAAAAACCGTTGTGGAAGAACTGCGGATTCAAAAGCTGCGCCTGGCGACGGCGGAAAGCTGCACCGGCGGGCTGATTTCGGAAAAAATTACACGGATTCCCGGCAGCTCGGCCGTATATCTGGGCGGGGTATGCGCCTACGCCAACGAAGTCAAAGAAAAGCTGCTGGGCGTACAGCCCGAAACGCTGGCGCAGTACGGCGCGGTGTCGGCGCAGACGGCGCAGGAGATGGCGGACGGCATTCGGGCGCGAACCGGCGCGGACATTGCCATTTCGACCACCGGGATCGCCGGGCCGGACGGCGGGACGCCGGAAAAGCCGATCGGGCTGGTGTACATTGCCATATCGAGCAATCGGCTCCACTGCGCGCAGGAACTGCGGCTGGATCCGATGCAGCTGCGCACCCGGCAGGAAATTCGCGAGGACGCTTCCGAACGTGCGCTGCTGCTCGCGATGCGGGCGCTGCTTTGAGCGAGGAGGCACCCGATGGCAACCTCCGCAGAATATATCACATTTGTGTGCGAACAACTGCCGGCCGATTTGGGCGCGGTGCGCTTCCGCAAGATGTTCGGGGAATACATGGTTTACCTCAACGACAAGCCGATTTTGACGGTGTGCGACAGCACGGTATTCGTCAAAATGCTGCCGGAGCTGGGCGAACTGCTGCACGATGCGCCGGTCGGTGCGCCGTACGACGGGGCGAAACCGCATTATATTCTGGATATTGAAAACCCGGCGCTGGTGCGGCGCGTGGCGGCGGTGCTGGAAGCGGTGACGCCGGTTCCGAAGGCGCGGAAAAAGAAAAATGAAATCAACTAAAATCAAATTTATCATTTGGAGGATTTTCACAGATGAAAAAAGTGATTTTGCTGGGCGATTCCATTCGCCTGATCGGGTACGGCAAAAAGGTGCCGGCGCTGCTCGGCGATGCGTACACGGTGTGGCAGCCGGAGGAGAACTGCCGGTTCGTTCAGTACACGATGCGCGGCGTGATGCATGAATGGCAGGAACAGATGGCCGGCGCCGACGTGATTCACTGGAACAACGGGCTGTGGGATGTGTGCGACCTGGCGGGCGACGGGCCGTTCACGCCGAAAGAAGTATATGCCGACTTCGTGCTGCGGACGCTGCGTGTGCTGAAACGCATCACGCCGAACATCATTTTCGCGACCACCACCCCGGTCGATTCGGAGAATCACTTTAATTCCAACCCGGTCATTGAAGCGTATAACGCATTTATCGTTCCGAAGCTGGAAGCGGAGGGCGTTGTCATCAACGATTTGCATGCGCTCGTTGCGCCTGACATTGACCGCTTCATCCGCAAGGACGATCACATTCACCTGACCGACGACGGGATTGACGTCTGCGCGGCCGCTGTTGCCGCAAAAATCCGCGCCCTCGCGGAATGATCTGGTGTTCGCCCCGGTTCGATGAAATTTTTTGAAAAAACTTCAAAAAAGGCTTGACTTTCTGAAGGCGCCGTGATATACTATATAGGCACTCGAAAAGAGTGACACGCGCTCGTAGCTCAGTTGGATAGAGTGTTTGACTACGAATCAAAAGGTCGCGGGTTCGAATCCCTCCGGGCGCACCAGAGAAAAGTGCTTGTTCCAAAGGAACAAGCACTTTTCAGTTATATTCGCCTGCGGCGAGTGGTATTGCTTCGCAGTGATATTCGGCCTTTCGGCCGAGTGATATTGCCTGCGGCAGTTTGATCGGGCGAAAGGTGCAGCGATCGAAGCGCTGTTTTGCAGTCCAACCGACCGGCGGCGAGATCCCATTCAGAAATCCATTGGCATTCCGCCATACCGAATTTCCATTTCCGGAGCCGCATTGCTATGAACGAATCGCTGATCTTTGAAATTCTATCGGCCGTTGGCGAAATTCCATATTGAGAAAAAATTTTTGCTTGCAAAAAATTTTTTCTATAACCCAGTGGAATCTCCCCGTACCGAATCTCCCTATTTCAGGAGCTGCTTGCTATGAACGAATCGCTCGTCTTTGAAATTCTATCGGCCGTTGGCGAAATTCCATACGGAAAAGTCGCGACTTACGGCCAATTGGCGCAGCTCATCGGGCGGCCGCGCAATGCGCGCCAGGTGGGATGGGCGCTGCGCCATGCGGAATTTTTTGGCGAATACCCGTGCCACCGCGTGGTCAATCACGCCGGACGCACCGCACCCGGATGGGACGCGCAGCCGCGGCTGCTCGCGGCAGAGGGTGTTCCGTTCCTGCCGAACGGCTGCGTAGACCTCAAAGCCGCACAGTGGCAGCCGGGCGGGGCGGATGCATAAATTCCCGTTCCGCCGGGCGGAACCATAAACAAGTACATCATCATTTCTCCGGGGAGAAGGCGCAGCGGCCTTCTCCCCTTTTTTCGTGCGGTATTCCCCACACAAACAAATAGCCGCGGATTTGCACCAATTTTTTTGCAAAACACTTGACTTATATGGCTTCATACGGTATAATTAGTATACATACCAGTTAAGAAAGGAGGCACTGCATGCTTCTATGCGAAAGGACGGTATTGAAACCCGGAAGAAAATTCTGAGCGCGTGCGTGCGGCTGTTTTTGTCGCAGGGGTACAAGGAAACCACCATCACGCAAATCACGGAAAGCGCGGACATTACCCGCGGCAGCTTCCAGAACCTGTTCCCCACCAAGGACGCCGTGTTGCTGGAATTGGTGGAAACGA
This sequence comes from uncultured Eubacteriales bacterium, assembly GCA_905198155.1. Lineage (GTDB taxonomy): Bacteria > Bacillota > Clostridia > Oscillospirales > Acutalibacteraceae > RGIG4076. Next base: position 2,831 of record CAJKBQ010000007.1, on the reverse strand, counting down.
TGTTCAGCGGCCAGTTCGGCGCGGCGCGGCGCATGGTGGATGCCGATCTGCCGCCGGTTTACGAATACGCGGTGGAAACGGCAATTCAGCTGACGCTGACGGAGCTGAACGAAAGTCTGCGCGAAATTTACATCGAAGCCTACACCCTGCCGGACACGGCGGAGTATATCTACCTGCACACCACAGCGGAGTTGAAGCAAATCTTCGGCGCGAATTTCCCGGATTTTGCCGAAAGCGATTTCTACGAGATGGAGATTGGCACATCGGGGCTGATGCGCAACTACATGGCGAGAAAGTGCGACATTCATTTCCCGCTGGACCGCAAGCTGCGCCGGTTTTTGACGGCGGCAATGCGCGTTTACAAGGTGCCGGAGGAAGAACAGGCCAAAGTGCTCGGCTTTGTCGCCGCGCTGGATATGAAAACCATTGCCACGGAGGTGATGCAAAAGTTATTTGCGATGTTGGAAATGAAATTCGACTTTAAGCTGCCGGACGGCAGCGGAACGGAGGAAACCAGATGAAAAAACGAATTCTGAGCATTCTGCTCGCGATCTGCATCGGGATTGGGCTGATGCCGACTGCGGCGTTTGCCGATGCGGATCCCGGCATTGCCGCGCAGGCGGTGCACTACACCCACTGCATTTGCGGCGGCAATGTCACGACGGGCGACCACACCAGCCATTCCGACGCGGACTATACGGCGTGGAACGGCACAAGCGGCATTTCGTATACCAATAACACGGCTTATGTGTATTTGACGGGGAATGCGACGCTGAAAAGTCATCTGACGGTAGATGGCAAAACGCTTTACCTGTGCCTGAACGGCAAGACGTTATCCAGCAACGGCACCGCCAAAATTCAGGTCAAAAACGGCGGTCGGTTAGTGCTGTGCGACTGCCAGGGCGGCGGCACCATTAAGGGCGCAACGAAAGATGTTTGGGGCGGCGGCTGCGTCTACCTTTACACCAGCACGCTGGATCTATTCGGCGGCAAGCTCACCGGCGGAAAAGTCACCAAAGGTGGCGGCGGCGGTGCCATCGCGCTGGATGACCAACTGTGCGTATTCAATATGTACGGCGGCGAGATTTCCGGCAACAACGGCAACAATTATGGCGGCGCGATTTACCGGAAATTCGATGCAAACAAGCCGAACACCACCGGCGGCGCTTTCAATATGTACGGCGGCGTCATCAAAAACAACACGGCAAAAAACGGCGGTGCGTTCTTTTCCACCACCGGCGGCACGGTCAATCTGCAAGGCGGCACGATCTCCGGAAATACAGCGACCATGAGCAGCAACGATGCCGGCGGCGGCGCGATCTATATGCGCGGCAGCGGGACGATCAACATTTCCGGCAACGCAGAGATTACCGGCAACTCGTCCAGCCTGGACGGCGGCGCGATCCTGATGGGATGGGGAACCGTTAATATTTCCGGCAACGCAAAGCTGACCGGCAATACGGCATCCCGCTGGGGCGGCGCAATCTGCCTGCGCCGGGATGCGGATAAGCAATCGACGATCAACATGACCGGCGGCGAGATCAGCGGCAACAGAGCCACGAAAGAGGGCGGCGCGGTTCATTTGGTTGATGCGAACTGCACCTTCAACCTCGGCGGCGGCAAGATCACCGGAAACACCAGCGTGGACGGCGGCGCGATTTATCTGAATCAGGAACCGTCGGTCCTGAACATGACGGGCGGCGAAATCTCCGGCAATACGGCCACCGGCAGCGGCGGCGGCGTGTATATTTACCGCACCGGATCGGCCTGCAACCTTTCTGGCGGCAAGATCATCAGCAACACGGCCACCGGAAACGGCGGCGGTATTTATATCAATCCTTCCAATTCCGGCAAACTGAACCTCAGCGGCGCGCCCGTTGTGAAAGACAACACGGTTTCCGGGAAGAAGAACAATGTGTATCTGTCCGCCGGCAAGACGCTGACCATTGCAGATACGATGGCGGATGGCGCGTCCGTCGGCATTACCACCGCAAGCACCAACTATCCGGTCGTGTTTTCCAATGCTTACGGCACGGATTACACGGCGTATTTCACTTCGGACGACGCGGGCGCGGAGGTTGTGTATCAAAACGACCAGAAGCTCTACCTCGACGCCATAAAAATCTATACTGCCAAGTTTGACGCCAACACTGACGACGATACTGTCACGGGGATGCCTGCTGATATGCAGGTGCCCGCGAAAAACGGCACTTTCAAGTTCAACATTCCCACCACCGTCCCGACACGGGCGGGATACCATTTCAAATGGTGGTCGCAGTTTCCGGATGGGCACGCAGGTAACTATGCTCCGGGCGACGATGTCATGATAAGGGCAACTGAATCCTTTGAACAGACATATTATGCCATTTGGGAGGCGCATGCGGACAATAACAAAGATCACAAGTGCGACGTCTGCGGGAAAACGCTTTCCGACCATGTGGACGACGACAAGAACCATGTCTGCGATATCTGCGAGAAAGCGATTTCCAACCACGCGGATGACGACGATGACCATGTCTGCGATATCTGCGAGAAAGTGATTTCCAACCACGCGGATGACGACGATGACCATATCTGCGATATCTGCGGGAAAGCGATTTCCAACCATGCGGATGACGACAACAATCACATTTGCGATATCTGCGGGAAAGTGATTTCCAATCACGCGGACGACGACGATGACCATGTCTGCGATATCTGCGGGAAAGTGATTTCCAATCACGCGGATGACGACAACAATCACATTTGCGATATCTGCGGGAAAGCGATTTCCAATCACGCGGATGACGACGATGACCATGTCTGCGATATCTGCGGGAAAGTGATTTCCA
>CAJKBQ010000006.1 GCA_905198155.1 uncultured Eubacteriales bacterium | reverse complement strand
CTGTCGTATTACCCGATGGCCGACCCCGACGATCCGCCCTACTTTGTCACACTGAATTTCGACTTCAACGAATCACACACCGACCAGATTTACACGCTGCTCCCGGTGCCGGAAGCGGCGTACAACCCGGCGCAGCTGCTGCCTACGCACCTGGAATGCGGCGAAGCGCGGTTCCTGCAGCCGTTCGTGCTGGACGCCCCCGCATTCCGCGATATCATGGTGCAAATCGTGACCGAATTCGGCCGCATCGGCGGCCACGGGCGCGCCTGCGCCGCCGCGCTGCTGCAATGCGCGTGTTACCGGCTGATCGACTTTCCCGGCGACGCGCAGAATCAGCTGGTACTGCGGGTGCTGTGCTACCTGGACGCCCACTTTGCCGAGCCGATCACCAACGAATGCATCGGCCGCGCGCTGCACTACCACCCGAATTACCTGAACGCCGTATTCCGCCAGGCGGTCGGCCTGCCGCTGCACCGATATTTGCTGCAACTGCGGCTGCAAAAAGCAGCGGCGTTTTTGACTGCCGGAAACGCGTCGGTCGCCCAAATTGCGCACGACGTCGGCTTTGAAAACGCCGACCATTTTTCCGCCGCATTCACCCGGCAATACGGCCGCGCGCCCACGCAGTACCGCAGCGCGCATTTGATTTGACCCGCGCCGCATATTTCGCCGCACGCGCGGCACACTACTTCCATCAACCAAAAAAGGAGCGAACGCCAATGGCCGAAAATCTCACCGACCTGCTGATGGAGGACGACAACGTGCGGCGGTATTTCATCTCGCTGCCGGTGCGCGTACAAATGACCGTGCACCACGAAAACGACCGCATCCACACCGAACGCCAGCTGCGCGATTACGTCGCGCTGATGACCAAACGAAATCCGGAGGACCGCTGACCCAGCGATCCCCCGGATTTTCCGTTCATATGCCATTTTATTCGGCAGCCTGCGCGGCTTTTTCCAGCGCCGATTTTGTCCGGTGCGTGGGGTCGATGTCGCCGAACCATTTGGTCTGCAATGCATCCACCACGCCGTCGCGCACCATTGTTGCGTATGCTTCGGCCACTTTCTTTTGCAGCGCACTGTTTTTCAGCGAAAACGCCACCACATACTGCATTGTTCCAAACATTTCCACCCCATCGGTGTCGTTGGCCAGGTAACAAATGGATTTTTCGTTTGTGATAAAGTAATCGGCGACCGTCTGCTTCACCACCGCCGCATCCGCCGTGCCGTCCAGCAGCAGATTGACCGCCGCCTCGTCGGTCTGCGGATATTCGATCGACGCAAACGACGCCAAAAACAGCGGTGATTCGGCAATGGAGCTGCCGTCCTGCATCGTTTGGGTCATCGCCAGCACTTTCCCCGCGAAATCGGCCAGATCTTTCATCTCCCCGTCCTGCTTCATCACCAGCAGTTTCCGGTCGGTCAGGTACGGTTCCGACAGCAAATACGTCCGCTCCAGCTCCGCCGAATACGGAATCGCGCCGATCGCGCAGTCAATCTTACTCTGATTCAGCAGCACATCCGCGGTATCGCGCTTTTCGTTCAACGAGACAAACTTGGCGTTGACGCCCAGCCGCAGCGCGACTTCGGTCATCAAATCCACGTCGTACCCGGAAATTTCCGATTCGTTCGTATAAGCCATCGGAAACCGGTCGGTATACACGCCGACCGTCAGCGCGCTTTTCGCCGTCACCAGCGACCATCCGTCGTCCGACGACGCCGATTTCGCGTCGCCGCGGCAGCCGGTCAGCAGCGACAGCAGCGCAGCCGCCGCGCAAATGAGACTTGCAATTCGCTTACGCATCGTGTGGATCATCCCTTTTATGATTTGGAATTAAAGAACTTGTCGAGGTCAATCTTTCCGTCGTCCGGATCGGACGCGTCCGGCGCGGACGCATCCGGGCTGGATTGCGCCGTCGGCTTCGTCGGTGCAGCCGCCGCACCCAAAATATCGACAAATCCGTCCGCCGCTTCGTCCTCCGGTACTGCACCGTCCGCAGAATCCCCGGACTTCGGAAGCACCCCGCGCATTTTTAGGATTTCCCAAACGACGAATCCAATTCCGCCTGCACCCAAAATAATCAGCAAAATCGCCACCGGCAGCAGCCAGCTCTGATTTTTCCCACTGAACCGATCCGGCACGCTGGATCCGGCGGAGCTGATTTCGTCCGACGACAAATTGCCGATCACCTCAGACACCGCCGAGGACGGTCGCACGGAGGACACCTCAGACGATGCATTTGCCGACGACGGTTCCGCCGAGGACGGCGCACGGGAGGAATATTCCGGCACCGAGATCAACCCGGACAGGTCGTACGCCCGCACCACCGATATGTAGTAGGTGTGCGCGGTCTTTTTGTCTGACCCCACAAACGTGATCGGGAACTCGAACTGAAATCCGTTTTTGCCCTGTTTCGCGCTTTTGTTGTCCAGCACCAGCGTCTCCGTCGTCGTCACGCCATACGCCGTGATCCGCACGATCAGCTTATCGACCGACGCCGGCACCTGCCCGCGGATGATCTGGACGTTCTGGCTGTCAAGCTTGAAATATCCGGTGATGTTGCTGCCGCCGGTCTCCACGCGGAACGAATCCGGCGCCGTTGGCTTCACCGGTGCATTGGACGACGGGGCGATCGAAGTGGACGGCGCGTGCGACGATCCACTCGACGACGCCGACGGCTTATCCGAAGAACCCGCCGACGAAGTCTCGCCCGACGCCGTACTGGACGCCGGTGCCGCACTCGACGCCGCCGAGGACGTTGACCCGTCTGACGATGTGTGCGACGGCGTATCCGACGAAGATTGCGGCGGCATGGCCGAAGAAACCTCCGACGACGTCTCGCCCGACGGCTCCGTCACCGACGTCACCGCCTGCTCCGACGATCCCCCCTCTGCATACGCCGCAGCACCTCCCACCGATATCAGCAGCCCCGCCAACACAGCCGCAGCCGCAACTTTCAACAGACGCATCGCGCTCATCCTTTCTCCAATTCAGTCATCTTTATCTATTTTACCATATTTCGCGCCGAAACACAAGGGTGAAACGGAAAAATTCTGTGAATACTCAGTGAAAGCGTGTGTTGACGGCCGGGTCGCGCAGCTGCGCCACGCGGCGGCGGTACGCCTCCATCTCGTACGGCAGCGGCGCATCGACGTATTCCGGCAGCATCCGGCGAATCAGCGACGCCGCGAACGGCGGGTTCAGCGGCAGCAGCGGGCCGATCAGGTACGTCGCGAAAAATCCCGCCGTGTGGTACCCTTCCGCCCGCACCGCCGGGTGAATTCCCGTCCCGGTCTGCATCGTGAGGAACGGGTGCGGGTTGTCGCCGTAGCTGTGGCTGAGCTGGTTTTTGAACCCAACGATTTCCATCCCATCGTACGTGCCCAAACACAATTCGTTGTACCGCAGCCGCAAAAACCGCTCGGCGTGCAGCGGAATCAGCCCCAGCGCGTCCACGCGCGACTTGTCCGCCCGCAAGATGTATTCTTCAAACAGCTCCACCGCATTGCCCGTCGCCAGCGTCAGCTCCGGCGCATTCATCCGCGCCGCCAGTGCGTCGCGGTACGGCGCCAGATGCGCGATTTCCTGCTCCTGCTGCCGCTCCGTACACGGCCCGATATACAGAAAATCCACTTTCCGGTTCACAAACGCCGGTTCGTCAAACAGGCCGGTTTCAATATATTCCACGTCCGCCCCCGCGTCGCGCAGCTTGCGCCGCAGATAGAGCAGATTCCCGCGATCCCCGTACAGATTATTATATTCCGGGTACAAATATTCAATGGTAATGCGCATTTCGTGTCCCTCCCCGTTATTTCGCCGCTTGCGCCAGCGCATTGCGCAGCCGGTTTGCAATGGACTGCGCGTACAGTTCAAAGTATATCGCCACCGTCGGTTCATCGGCCACCTGCGCCGCCAATTCGCGTTCCAGCGTCCCGTAGTCCGGGTACAGTTTCAGTTTTTCCTGCGGCACGTCCGCCAAAATCAGCCGCAGCGCCAAATCTTCGCACCGCGTCCCGCCGATCAGCACGTGCTTCACCGACGGATCGCGCAGCGTGTCGAAATCCGTGTCGTACAGCCAGGAAATGTCCTCCGGCCCGTGCACCGCATCTTTGGAATCGGTCACAATCAGCACCACGTCCTTGTCGCCGTCGATCCGTTTCAGGTAGTTCAGGCTCTGCGTCCCGGACACCGGATTCTGGTTTTTGAACAGCATGGTAATCACGTTGTGCCTGCCGACCTGCTCAGCGTCGAACCGGCCGGTCTTGGCCGACAAATCCGTCACGGCCGCCGCCGCATCCGCCAGCGGCACCCCGGCCATCCGGCACGCCGCAATGGCCGACGTGATGTTGAATACATTGAACAGATTGCCGGACCGGAAATGCAGCGTCGCCGTCCCGTCGGTCGGGTCGCAGAACACAAACGTCCCGGCCGCAAAATCCACGTCCGTCGCGCGGTACGTCGGCTTCGGCAGCTCAAACCCGCACACCGGGCACCGCGGCACGCCGATGTGGTGATAGTGGAAAAAGTCGTACCGCAGCCGGTGGCCGCAGCGCGGGCAGGCTGTGATATCGCACACGGAATTTTCGCACGATTCCGTGCTGCGCGCCGTGCGATCCACTGCGTAAAACACCCGCTCGTTGACGCCTTCGCCCAGCAGCCCGGAAATCGCATCGTTGCCGTTCAGCAGCAGCGTCGTCTCCGCCGGGAGGAAGTCGTTGATTTTGTCAAAGATAAATTCGCTGTGCCCGTTCCGCTTGATCGAATCGCGGAACAGATTGGTGCACAGCAGGATATTCGGCGTGAAGTAGCGATAAATATATTGCGACGACCGCTCGTCCACTTCCAGCACCGCCGCATCCGCACGCACCCGGCCGCGCAGATCGGACGCCGCCGCCAGCGCCGACACCAGCCCCGGCGCCATGTTGGAGCCTTTGGAATTGTTGACCACCGTTTTCCCCGTGCTGCGCAGCATATGGGTAATCAGGTTCGACGTACTGGTTTTTCCGTTTGTTCCCGTCACGCAGATCACCATCGGCGGCATCCGGAAATGCGCCAGCGCGTCCGGGCACAATTTCAGCATCAGTACCCCCGGTTTATTGGTGCCGCGGCCGGTAAACACCCGCAGCCCCCACTCCAACAGCTTGCCGAATATCAGCGCCGCTGTAAATCGCAATTTTTTCATGTTCGTCTGATCCTTTCCGTATATTCCCCGATCCTTCTGCCGAAATTCTGGGTATCGGACCGTGTCGTTATGCAGTTTCTGCCTTTTACTTTAATATTGTAATTCAAAGCGCGCCGCTTGTCAAACGATTTGCGACTTTTTTTGTTTTTTTCCCTTATTTTTTGTCCCGCCTCTTGCGCTGCGGCCCAAAACATTGTAAAATAAGAGAAACGAGTCCACATGGGAGGTTCATTCCGTATGATCAAACAACGTCAATTTCCGGTTGCCGCCGTCAGCAAAAAGGCCGAAGCCGCCGTGCTGGGCGGGCATCCGTGGATTTACGATTCCGAAGTGCAGGAACCGGTTGTCGCGCAGGACGGCGATCTGGTAGACGCTGTCACCGTCGGCGGCAAATACCTGGGCACCGGCTTTTTCAACCGCCACTCCAAAATCCGCATCCGCCTGATTTCCCGCAATGCGAACGACGCATTCGACGCCGCGTTCTTCCGCCGCCGGTTCCAATACGCCTGGGCGTACCGCAAAACCGTGATGGGTGCGGACGACCTCAGCGCGTGCCGCGTGATTTTCGGCGAAGCCGACCAGTTCCCCGGCCTCACAGTCGATCGGTTCGGCGATATTCTGGTCACGCAGACGCTGTCGCTCGGCATCGACCAGCGCAAATCCATGCTGTTCCCGCTGCTGGCAGACGTGCTGCGCGCGGACGGTCAGTCCATCCGTGCCATTTATGAGCGCAACGACGTCGCCATCCGCGCGCACGAAGGACTGCCGGAATCCAAAGGCTTCTTCCCGCTCGGCGACGAGCCGGTTCCGGACAGCACCGTCACCGAAATCGTCGAAAACGGGCTCCGCTACCGCGTTGATTTTGAAAACGGGCAGAAAACCGGCTTTTTCCTCGATCAGAAATACAACCGACGCGCCGTCGCGCAGCTGGCGAAAGACCACCGCGTGCTGGACTGCTTCACGCACACCGGATCGTTCGCGCTGAACGCCGCAATGGGCGGCGCGGCATCCGTCCACGCGGTGGATGTGTCGGAGGACGCCGTCGCGCTGGCCGCAGGCAACGCCCGGCTCAATCACCTGGAAGACCGCATCCGCTTCCAGACCGCCAACGTGTTCGACCTGCTGCCGGAGCTGGAAAAGCAGCCGCGCGGGCAGTACGACCTGATTATCCTCGATCCGCCGGCGTTCACCAAATCGCGCCAAACCGTTCACAATGCCATGCGCGGGTACAAAGAAATCAACCTGCGCGCCATGCGGCTGCTGCCGCGCGGCGGGTACCTGGCCACCTGTTCCTGCTCACACTTCGCGACGGACGAACTGTTCCGCGATATGCTGCGCCGCGCGGCGGCCGACGCCGGGGTCGCGCTGCGGCAGATCGAAGCCCGCCAGCAAGCACCCGACCATCCCATCCTGTGGAACGTCCCGGAAACGGATTACCTGAAATTCTATCTGTTCCAGATTGTGTAACCCAAAGGAGGCTGTGTATGGCATTCGGATTCTGCTGCCCCGTGTGCGGCGCGCCGCTGACTGCGGAGCCGCATGCATACCGCTGCCCGGCAGGGCATTGCTTCGACCGCGCCGCCAAAGGCTATGTCAACCTGCTGCTGCCCAACCAAAAAAACAGCCGCGAGCCGGGCGACGATCCCGACTGTCTGCGCGCCCGGCACCGCTTCCTGAGCGGCGGATTTTACGCACCGCTGGCCGCGCAGCTCGGCACATGGGCGGCGGCGCACGCACCGAACGGTGCCGCCGTGCTGGACTGCTGCTGCGGCGAAGGATATTACACGCACGGACTGCGCCAATCGCTGGAAGCCGCCGGAAAAGCACCGCAGATGGCCGCGTTCGACATTTCGCGCAGCGGCGTCAAATTGGCGTCGTCGCGCACCGACCCCACAGCGTATGCCGTCGCCAGCGTGTTCCGGATCCCCGTTGCGCCGGAATCGGTTGATTTGGCGCTGCTGTGCTTTGCGCCGTTCTGCGGCGCGGAATTCGACCGGATTTTGAAGCCCGGCGGCGTGCTGCTGCACGTCCTGCCCGGCAATCGCCACCTGTTCGGGCTGAAATCTGCCCTGTACGATCATCCGTACGAAAACGACGAGCAGGGCGTGTCCACCGACCGCCTGGTCGAGCGCGACCGGCTGCGCGTGTCCGGCACGCTGCACCTGACGGCCGCGCAGGCCGCCGATCTGCTGGCCATGACGCCGTACGCCTACCGCACCGACCCCGCCGCAATGGCGCGGCTGCGCGCGCTGCCGTCGCTGGACACCCCGTTCGACTTCGTCATTCAGGTGCTGCAAAAACGCGTGTGAAAGGAGTCCTTTGCTTGACGCTGTATTTGATGCGGTGCGTCGCCGCCGGAACGACGCTGTTTTCGGTTTACGATGAATCCGGCGCGCTCTGCTGCACTGCGCAGACGCTCAGCGGCCTGTTCGGCGACGGATTCCAAATCACCGGCACACTCAACGATCGTGAAGCCGAAATTTACATTTCCCCCATGCTGCTGCCGCATATCCGGATGTTTACCGTTCAGGTCGGCGGTCAGCGGCGCGCGCAGCTGCGGATGATGCTGGACGGCAGCGTCCGCACACTGCGGGTGGACGGCGCACCGTGTACGGTGCTGGGGCGGCCGATGACGGGGGAATATACCGTTCGCCGATCCGACGGGCAAATCCTGTACACGCAGCAGCTCCAAAGCAAATCTGTCGGCCGCACCGCGTTCACGCTGACAATCCCGGACGGGCAAAACGCTCCCACCGCAGTCGGCATCGCCGTATGTTTGTCGATGAATCTGCCCGCCGCGCGGCCGGCATGGGCGCCGGCTTCGGTGTGATCGACACGTTTTATGATTTCTCGCTAAAAAATTCGCGCAGGTTTCGGCAAAGTTCTCTATGAACTTTGAAAAAAATGTGCGGATTTTTTTGCGTTTTTCGCGATTTCGTGCTATAATAAATAAGTTAACGGCCTTTTATTCTATTACAAGGGAAGATCAAACGTATGGATATTCGAAATAATCTACGCAACGTTGCAATCATCGCACATGTGGATCACGGCAAAACCACGCTGGTCGATCAGCTGCTTCGTCAAAGCGGCATCTTCCGCGCCAACGAAGCCGTCGCCGAGCGTGTGATGGACTCCAACGCGCTGGAACGCGAGCGCGGCATCACCATCCTGTCCAAAAACACCGCCGTGATGTACAAAGATACCAAGATCAATATCGTGGACACCCCCGGCCACGCCGATTTCGGCGGCGAAGTGGAGCGCATCCTGATGATGGTGGACGGCGTGCTGCTGCTGGTGGATGCGTTTGAAGGCTGTATGCCGCAAACGCGGTTTGTGCTGAAAAAAGCGCTGGGTCTCGGCAAAAAGCCGGTCGTCGTCGTCAACAAGATCGACCGCCCGGGCGCACGTCCGGCCGAAGTGGTCGATGAAGTGCTGGACCTGTTCATCGAACTGGGCGCCGACGAAGAACAGCTGGATTTCCCGGTGGTGTATGCCTCCGGCCGCGACGGCTATGCGTCGCTGGACCCGAACGTCCGCGGCACCGACATGACCCCGCTGTTTGACACCATCCTCAACGAAGTCCCCGCGCCGCACGGCGACCTGAACGGTCCGATGCAGCTGCTCTTTTCCAACATCGACGCCGATGAATACGTCGGCCGAATCGGAATCGGGCGCGTGGAGCGCGGCGAGGTGCACTACAACGACCCGGCCGTTCTCTGCCACCGCGACGGCACCACCGAAAACGTGCGCATCACGCGCCTCTATCAGTTTGAAGGGCTGCACCGCGTCGAAACCGATCACGCCCAGCTGGGCGACATCATCGCTGTCGCCGGTCTGACCAACCTGAACATCGGCGAAACCGTCTGCGCGCCCGACTGCATCGAGCCGCTGCCGTTCGTCAAGATCGACGAGCCGACCGTGTCCATGATGTTCATGGTCAACAACTCCCCCTTCGCCGGCAAAGACGGCAAATACGTCACCTCCCGCAACATCCGCGACCGGCTGTTTAAGGAAGTGCAGACCAACGTGGCCATGCGCGTGGAGGAAACCGACTCGGCCGACACGTTCAAAGTCAGCGGCCGCGGCGAGCTGCATCTGTCGATCCTGATCGAAACGATGCGCCGCGAAAACTTCGAGTTCCAGGTCTCGCGCCCCAAGGTCATCATGAAGGAAGAAAACGGCAAGCTGCTGGAACCGATTGAGCTGCTGATGATCGAAGTCCCGGAAACCTACGTCGGCGCCATCATGGAAAAACTGGGCGGCCGCAAAGCGGAGCTGGTCAACATGGGCACCCGCGACACCGGGATGACGCACCTGGAATTCAAAATCCCGGCGCGCGGCCTGATGGGCTACCGCACCGAGTTCCTGACCGACACCAACGGCAACGGCATCATGAACCATGTATTTGACTCCTACGAGCCGTACAAAGGCGATATTCCCACGCGCTCGACCGGTTCCCTGATCTCGTTTGAAACCGGCGAAACCACGGGCTACGGCCTGTTTAACGCGCAGGATCGCGGCCGGATGTTTGTCGGGCCGGGCGTCCCGGTGTACGAAGGTATGATCGTCGGCGTCAGCCCCAAAAGCGACGACATCACCGTCAACGTCTGCAAGAAAAAGCACGTGTCCAATATGCGTGCCGCCGGGTCGGACGATGCGCTCAAACTCACGCCGCCGTCCTATATGTCGCTGGAACAGGCGCTCGAATTCATCGCGGACGACGAACTGGTCGAAGTCACGCCGAAAACCTTCCGTCTGCGCAAAATGATCTTGTCGCACGAGCAGCGGATGAAGCAGGCCGCCAAAAACAAATAATTTTCCGGTATGCAAAGTGCCGCAGCAGATGTGTTCTGCTGCGGCATCTGATTTTCTATGGGACACCGGCCGGTCAGACCAGCGACGGTTTTTCGGACAGTTTGAACGAAAACTTCGTTTCCAGCGCCGTAAACAGCTGCTGCATCACGTCGTTGGCCGCCGTGAGCAAATCCGCCTGCCGGACGTATTCCAGCACCTGCGCCTGCTCCGCTTCCGGCACGCAATACGCCCGCATCGACAGCGTCAAAAACCGCTCGATCTTTTTGCGCAGCGGGAAATGAATGCTGCACGGCTGCGCCATGTAGCTGCGCATCAGCCCTGCCGTTCCAATCTCCATCTCGTAAAAATCGCTTTCGGCGTACGTTGGCAGGTACGACCCGAATATCCGGTACAGCTCCCTTGCGGTGTGCTGGTGAATGTATTCGACCGTTTCCGGCAGCGTATACGCCTCGATGTAAATGTCCCGCAGCCGGTCGTTCTCTTCCGTCAAAACGATCTGAATCGCCGTTTCCACCGCATACACCATCACAGGCGGCATCGACGTATCGGCCAGCTGGCGCGCCGTGCGGAACTGCTCGTCAAACATCGTGCGCACCAGGTCAATCAGCACCCCGTCTTTGGAGTGGAAAATATTCTGGAAACTGCTGACCGATACCCCGGCCTCGTCCACAATCTGGTTCACAGAGGTCTGGCGATAGCCCTGCTCCAAAAACAGCCGGACACACACGGTCAGAATCCGATTTTTGACGGCAATACTGCCTTTTCTGAGTGCCATAATATCACACATCCTTATCTGGTTGGTTATTCATCTGAATTGGTTTAATTATACCGCATTTGCTGGATAAATGCAAGCATTTTTTGCAGTTTTTTCAGTACGTTATCGATTTTATCGGCTGTATACCCGAAAACTTCCGGCATTTTCCACAAATCCGTTTCTGCACCCCGTCCGGCGCGTCCTGCTTGCGCCGGGCAAAAAAAGAAAGCCGCTGCAAACGGCTTTCCGCTCCGTCGGGATGCATCGACCTATTACGTCGGCCTTTCCCCGGTCCGGATAAAATCAATCAGCTGCTCCACGTCGTCAAAGTCATCGTAGTCGCCGTTGAGGCCCGTTCGGTGGTAGATAATCCCGACTTTCTCGTTCCGTTCCAGGCAGTCCAAAAGCGTCGCCTCGCCGTATCTTTGGACAAACAGCGTAAACCCATATGGTTTGATTTTGGCCAGCAGCCCCTTTCTGCAAACAGACGTGCAGTCGGAACAATGCGCGTAATGGCGCTCCATGGAGCATTTGCGGTTCTCGCACCAATCCCTGTCCGGGCATTCGCCGGAATTGCACCCGCTGCAATGCACATTCTCCGTGCAAAGGCAGCACGCCAGCCCGCATCTGGCAATCCCAAGTGCGCGGTTCATACGTTCTCCCCCTCAAATTCGTTGGATTCGGCCCGATTTGTTTCGGCAAGCCGACACATCCTGATCTGGATGAATAGAAGAAATCCACCGCAATTCGAACTGAATTGCGGTGGATGGTGGTCGAGGCGACGGGATTCGAACACGCGACCTCTGCGTCCCGAACGCAGCGCTCTACCAAACTGAGCCACGCCTCGATATTTGCCGTTCGCCGGTGTTGTTCAGCGAACGTGTTATATTATACATCATGATTTCGTATTTGTCAACCGTTTTTTTCAAAATTTTTATTCTTTTCAAAAGTTTTTTCATCCCCTGTTTTTTTCATATGTGGAACAATCGTCCACGTCCCGTCCTCCGCCCGCGTCAATTGTAAATAAATTGTAAAAACCAAAAATATTTCAAAAAAACACTTGATTTTTTGCGCCAATGTCGTTAAAATAGTTCTAGCACTCAGGAACACAGAGTGCTAACGGTTCAAACGGGTAAACCCAATGGAACAATATATAGCAGGAGGCAATGAATCATGACTGTAAAACCGTTGGCAGATCGAGTCGTTATCAAAATGGAAGAAGCTGAGGAAACCACGAAAAGCGGAATCGTCCTCGCAGGCTCCGCGAAAGAGAAACCCCAGATCGCACAGGTCGTTGCGGTCGGCCCCGGCGGCGAGGTAGACGGCAAAGAAGTGAAAATGTACTTGAAAGTCGGCGACCGCGTGATCGCAAGCAAGTACTCCGGCACCGAAGTCAAGCTGGACGGCGTGGATTACACCATTCTCCGCCAGAGCGACGTTTTGGCGATTGTGGAATAACGGAACGCAATTGAATTGGGAGGTAACGCATTATGGCAAAGAAAATTATCTACGGCGAAGAAGCCCGCAAGGCGCTCCAAGCCGGTATTGATCAGCTGGCAAACACCGTGAAAATCACGCTCGGCCCCAAAGGCCGCAACGTGGTGCTGGACAAAAAGTTCGGCTCCCCGCTCATCACGAACGACGGCGTGACCATCGCGAAAGAAATTGAGCTGGACGACGCGTTCGAAAACATGGGCGCGCAGCTGGTAAAAGAAGTCGCGACCAAGACGAACGACGTCGCGGGCGACGGCACCACCACCGCCACGCTGCTGGCGCAGGCGCTGATCCGCGAAGGGATGAAGAACGTGGCCGCGGGCGCCAACCCGATGATCGTCCGCAAAGGCATCCAGACCGCCGTGGACACCGCAGTGGCCGAGGTTGTGAAGAATTCCAAGAAAGTCGCCGGCACCGAAGACATCGCCCGCGTCGCGACCGTTTCGTCGGCGAACGAAGAAGTCGGCAAGCTGATCGCGGAAGCGATGGAGAAAGTAACCTCCGACGGCGTCATCACCGTCGAAGAGTCCAAAACGGCGGAAACCTACTCCGAAGTGGTCGAAGGGATGCAGTTTGACCGCGGCTATATCACCCCGTATATGGTCACGGATACCGATAAAATGGAAGCCGTGCTCGACGACGCCAGCATCCTGATTACCGACAAGAAAATCTCCAACATTCAGGAGATTCTGCCGGTGCTGGAACAGATCGTCCAGAGCGGCAAAAAGCTGCTGATTATTGCGGAAGACATCGAAGGCGAGGCGCTGTCCACGCTGGTGGTCAACCGTCTGCGCGGCACGTTCACCTGCGTGGCCGTCAAAGCTCCGGGCTTCGGCGATCGCAGAAAAGAAATGCTGCAAGACATCGCCATCCTGACCGGTGGCCAGGTGATCTCCGCTGAACTGGGTCTGGAACTGAAAGACACCACAATGGCGCAGCTGGGTCATGCCCGCCAGGTGAAGGTCAACAAAGAAAACACCATCATCGTCGGCGGTTCGGGCAACTCCGAAGAGATTCAGGCGCGTGTGGCGCAGATCCGTGCGCAGATCGAGACCACCACGTCCGACTTTGACCGCGAGAAGCTGCAAGAGCGTCTGGCGAAGATCGCCGGCGGCGTTGCGGTCATCAAAGTGGGCGCTGCGACCGAGATTGAGATGAAAGAAAAGAAGCTCCGCGTGGAAGATGCACTGGCGGCCACGAAAGCAGCCGTGGAAGAGGGCATCGTTGCAGGCGGCGGCACGGCGCTGCTGAACGCGATTCCGGCCGTCAGCAAGCTGATGAACGACACTAAGGAAGGCGACGAAAAGACCGGCGTGCACATCGTGCTGAAAGCGCTGGAAGAGCCGGTTCGCCAGATCGCGGCCAACGCGGGTCTGGAAGGCTCCGTCATCATCAACAACATTCTCACCGCCAACAAAGTGGGCTACGGCTTCAACGCGCTGACGGAAGAGTATGTGGACATGATCCCGGCGGGCATCGTCGATCCGACGAAGGTCACCCGTTCTGCGCTGCAAAATGCGGCGTCTGTCGCGGCGATGGTACTGACTACCGAATCGCTCGTGGCCGATATCAAAGAACCGGCTCCGGCTGCGGCTCCGGCTGCTCCGGAAGGGATGTACTAATCGCACCGGTTTTCCCCGAAATTCAAAAGGCGTGCATCTGCGGATGCGCGCCTTTTTTGATTTATTTGCAATTTTTCTTGCAATTCCGTGTGGGTAGTGCTATAATGGAAGCCGAAATTGCAAAGATAGGGGTACCTTATGAAACAACACACACGCATCCTGGGCATGACGGCCGGAACGATTCTGCTGACGGCCGGCGTCTATTTTTTCAAAGTCCCAAACGGCTTCGCGACCGGCGGCGTCAGCGGCATCGGCACGCTGCTGGGGCGGATCACCCCGGTCTCCCCCGCCACCTGGATTTCGATTGTCAATATCCTGCTGCTGGTGATCGGATTTTTCGTTTTGGGCCGCGACGCCACCGTGCGCACCGTGTATTGCAGTCTGCTCTTTTCCGGGCTGACGCAGGCGCTGGAATGGCTGGTGCCCCTGTCCCATCCGCTGACCAATCAGCCGCTGATGGAGCTGGTGTACGCGATGCTGCTGACCTCCATCGGCTCGGCCATCATCTTCCACTGCGGCGCGTCGTCCGGCGGCACCGACATTGTCGCGCTGATTCTGAAAAAATATTCGTCGCTGGACGTCGGCAAATCGCTGCTGTGCGTGGATTTTTTGATCGCGGCCAGCGCCTTCCTGGTATTTGACATTCAAACCGGGCTGTTTTCGCTGCTGGGCTTGTTCGCGAAAGCATTCCTGGTAGACGGTGTGATCGAAAGCATCAACAGCTGCAAATATTTCATGATCGTCACCACGCACCCCGACGAGATTTCGGACTACATCATCCACAACCTACACCACGGCGCCACGCTGGTCCACGCAGAGGGCGCATACACGCACGGCGGGAAAACCATGCTGCACACGGTTTGCCGCCGAATTGAGGCCATCCGGCTGCAAAAGAAGGTGCATGAGATTGACCCGTCCGCGTTCACGGTGGTCACGACCAGCAGCGAGATTATCGGGCGCGGGTTCCGCGGCGTTTGAAGCCATAACGAAACAAAACCGACTGGGTTGCCCTTATATTGGAGTCAACCGGTCGGTTTTTATTTGATTTTCGTGCAATTCGGCGGAATTTCGGTGATTTTTCAACCGTTCAGAGCCGCGCCCGGCGCGTCCCGATACGCCGCCGGTGTCGTACCCACCACATCATGGAACGTTCGGTAAAAACTGCGCAGCGATGCGAATCCGCACGATTCGGCAATTTGTTCCATACTCTTCCCGCCGCCCCGGAGCCACCGGCAGGCGTCCTCGATCCGCATTCGATTGACGTACGCATGGAACTGCACCCCCATTTTCCGGATGAAAAATTTCGATATATAGGCGTAATCGTACCGAACTTCCCGCGCAACGTCTTGCAGCGTGCACGTCGAATGGCGGTGTGCTTCGACATACAGCAGGATGTTTGTCAGCAAATCGTCCGGCGGCGGCGCTGTTTTGGGGCGATACTGCGCCACGGCGTCGAACCAACCGCACAGCGCATAGGCAGCCGACTTTTTGAGGAAGGCATTCGGCGACGATTCCGGCACATACACAGGCGGCAGCGGAAATCGGTTGTCCGCCGGGCACAACCCATTGACGCGATGCGCGAACGATTCCACCATATCCGGCGAAAAAATCGCCATTTCGTAGCAATTTTCCGCACTTTGATAGCTATGCAGCTGATACGGAAAAATCAGCACCGCCGTCCCGGCATCCAGCGTATACGTCTCCCCGTCGATGATCACGTTCGCAGTGCCGCTGCGCACGCCAAAATATTCGAACGCGCGGTGTAAATGCAATGGGAAATTCAGGGCTTCTCCATGCGTAAGGAAAAATTGTCCAACGTTTACAGTATGCTCCGATTCAATCCGCACCGCAATGCGCCTCCCGTTTGAAAAAGACGATTTCTGTCCATGATTATACCATTTTCGCGCTTGAATTGCAAGGCGTATTTTGCTAAAATAAAGGCAAATTCAAACGAAAGCAGGGATTTTTCATGAAAAAAGCATTGATTTTTTACGGCGGCTGGGACGGGCACGATCCGGCCGGGCTGGCACATCTGTTCGCAGAAATGCTGCAAGCCGAGTCGTTCGACGTAACGCTGTCCGACACACTGGACGTGCTGCAAGGCGATTTGGCGCCGTACGACCTGATCGTTCCGATCTGGACGATGGGCACGCTGAACGCGGCGGCAGAAGCCAATGTTTGCCGCGCTGTGGCGGCCGGATGCGGCATCGCCGGGTGCCACGGCGGGATGTGCGACGCATTCCGGTGGAGCACCGACTGGCAATTTATGACGGGTTCGCAGTGGGTTGCGCACCCCGGCAACGGCGATGTGACATACACCGTTCGGATGAAACGTGCATCTGATTCGCCGATTATTCGCGGAATTTCCGACTTTTCCGTCACCAGTGAGCAGTATTACATTCATGTGGACCCCGCTGTGAACGTACTGGCCAGCACGCAATTCCCGGTGGTACCGTGCGAAAACGCGGCGAACGGCGCTGTGGAAATGCCGGTTGTATATACCAAACTTTGGGGAAATGGCAGAGTTTTCTATAACAGTCTGGGCCACGACCACACGATTTTTGACATCCCGGAGGCGCGGGAATTGATGCGACGCGGGTTTGTTTGGGCGGCGCGCGGTGCGGAAACGGAGGTGCGCAAATGATTCGGATCGGAATCGTCGGATGTGGGAATATTAGCGACATTTATCTGCAAAACCTGACAAATCGGTTCCAAAACGCTGCAATTTATGCACTTTCAGATCTCGACCCCAAAAAGGCGGAAAATGCAGCAAAAAAGTACAAAATTGCGCGAATTATGACGTTGGACGAGATGTTGGTCTGCCCGGAAATTGACCTGATCCTGAACCTGACCACGCCGCAGGGACATTATCCCATCAACCGGCGCTGCCTGCTGGCCGGGAAGAGCGTTTACTGCGAAAAGCCGCTGTCGCTCACTTATGCACAAGGGAAAGAATTGGTTGAATTGGCAGCCGAGCACAAATTGTGGTTGGGGTGCGCGCCGGACACCTTCCTCGGCGCGGGCATTCAAACTGGGTGCGATTTGGTGCAATCCGGCAAAATTGGTCGTCCGGTATCTGCAATGGCGTTCATGCTGTGCCATGGGCACGAGCATTGGCACCCAGACCCAGAATTTTACTACGCGCCGGGCGGTGGCCCATTGTTTGACATGGGGCCGTATTACCTGACGGCGTTGGTGCAGCTGCTCGGCGAGGCGGAGTCCGTCTACGCGATGAACGGCCGCGCGTTTGCGCAGCGGATCATTACCAGCGAGCCAAAAAACGGCAAAATTATTGATGTTCAAGTCGATACGCACAATGCCGCGCTGATCCGGTTCCGGAACGGTGCCGTTGCGACGCTGATTACCAGCTTTGACGTGTGGCGCAGCACGCTCCCGCACATGGAGCTGCACGGCACCGACGGATCGCTGCGGATTCCGGATCCCAACAATTTTGACGGTCCGGTATATTTATCTAATCATGGGCAAGAATGGGTGGAAATAGAATTGGTCAACGAGTTTCGGGAAAACAGTCGCGGGTTGGGCGTTTCGCGGATAGTGCAAGCGATGACCGACGGCTGCGCCGATCACCCGGCCAACGGGCTGCAAGGGCTGCACGTGCTGGAAATAATGGAAGCGATTGTCCACAGTGGGCAGGAACACCGGGAAATTTCGCTGGAAAGCCGATTGACGCACTGAAATCGGGTCAAATCAAACCAAAAAAGCACCGAATTTTCAAAATTCGGTGCTTTTTATTTCATTTTCCCGCTTTACTGCGCCGCAACGACCGCTTCTTTTTGCGCTGCCGCCAAGCAAGTCGTACTGCATCCGGCCGGAACCAGAAATTGGACGGCGCTGGGAATAACCGTGAAGCTCATCTCCTGCGCCATGACGCATTCGCCGTCCACTGTGACCGCAACCGGGTTTTTGGCCTGGAACGAGATGGTTCGGCCGTGGTAAACCGACAGCAAATCCCGGAATTCCGGTGCATGGAGGTGATCGCCGACTTTGTACAGTTTTAACAGCGGCGGAATTTGCAGGCGGCTTTTCGGGACACGTACCAGAATGACGTCCAGCTGGCCGTCGTCGATCATCGATTCCGGCGAGGCGTAGTACCCGCCGCCATAGCAGCGTCCGTTTGCAAATACGCTCAGCAGGAACTCCCCTTCCGCGACCAGCCGATCATCGACCCAGATGCGCATGTCATTGCCGAGACGTCCCAAGAATGCCCGGAGCAAGGCGATGTCGTACGCCATGGTACCGGTGACAAGCGGCAGCTTTTTGTACCGCACCATATTCATCGCGACGGAGGCGTCCAGCCCGGCACAGCAGATATTGAGCGCGCTGATATCCCGGCCGTGGATCATATCGACCCAATGCGGCTCCGCGTGCATCAGGCGATCCAGATCGGTGAAATCGTCGTGCGTACCGAACAATTTCAGGTAATCGTTGCCGGAACCGCACGGCAGAATCCCGACCGCGGCATTTTCCCGGGCAATCAGCCCATTGGCCACCTCGCACAGCGTGCCATCCCCGCCCACGGCGATGACCCGAACCGGATCGCCCACGGCGGCTTCCGCCCGCGCAAGCTCCGTCGCGTGGCCCGGCGCATTGGTAACGTGTACCGTATATGGACACGGATTGGACCGAAAATAGGCTTCGATGCGCGGCAGAACCGTTTCGACCGCATTCTGTTTTCCCGCTTTGGGGTTGATGATAAATACATAGCGCGCCATGGCAAACACACAATCCTTCCCACGCCGGTCATGTGTTCCCATTGGCCGACGGTCTTTTTTTTATTTTCGCACCCCGTACAGATACAGCTGGCACTTAATCATGCCGTTATACAGCTTGCGCCGCTTGTCCGCCGGGCGGCCAAAGCAGGACTCGAACTGCTCGTCCGGGCAGATAATGGCCGACGTCCAGCCCGGCTGCTGCGGGAACCGGCGGCCCATCGTACGGTACAATTCCTCCGCCTGCTGAATGTCCAGCAGGCGCTCGCCATACGGCGGGTTGCACAGGATGATCCCGCGGTCGGTTGCCGGGGCAAACGACGCGACGTCCGCCGTGCGGACGTGAATCCGCGCGCCGACGCCCGCTTTGGCGGCATTTTCCTGCGCCAGGCGCACCGCGTTTTCGTCAATATCCGAGCCGTAGGCCGCAAATGGGCGGTCGCGCACGATGCGTTCCTGCGCGGCGCGGCGCTCCGACGACCAGCACGACGCCGGAATCTGCGTCCATCGCTCCGCCGCGAACCGCCGGCGCAGTCCGGGCGCGATATGCAGTGCCAACAGCGCCGCTTCGATCAGCAGGGTGCCCGACCCGCAGCACGGGTCGTACACCGTCGAATCGCCGCGCACAAATGCCAGATACGCCATGGCGGCGGCCATGGTCTCTTTGATCGGCGCTTCGGTCGCGTTTGCGCGGTAACCGCGCTTGTGCAGGCCAGGGCCGGAGGTATCGATCAACAGGCTGATTTCGTCTTTCATCAGCAAAAACTGCACTTGGTGCACCGGGCCGGTTTCCGCAAACCACGGCAGCCGGTATGCCGACCGCAGCCGCTCCACAATCGCCTTTTTGATGACCGACTGGCACGCCGGCACGCTGGTGAGTTTGGCGTCCAGGCAGCGGCCTTTGACCGGGAACGCGTCCTCTTTGCCGATCCACCGCTCCCACGGCAATGCGCGCACGCCTTGGAACAGCTGCTCAAACGTCACAGCGCGGAACGACCCGACGGCGATACAGATGCGCTCGGCATACCGGCTGCACAGGTTGGCGCGCGCCAGCATTGCCGCGTCGCCGTCGAACCACACGCGGCCGTTTTCGGCGCGCACCTGGTCGGCGCCCAGCGCGCGCAGCTCGCCGGCCACCAGTTTTTCCAGCCCCATCAGGCACGGGGCAACCATTGTAAAATTCATACTGTTTCCTTTGTATCGAAAAAGCGAAGCGCCGCGGCAACTTCGCTTCTGAATCCGAAAATTATTTTTGCTGATTGCCGCGCGAACGCGAATATCCGCTGCGCTTGCCTTCCGTCACGCGCTTTAAGTCGGACATTTTTTCGTCGCTCGTTTGCTTGAACTTCGCCATCATGTCCTCGAACGTGACCGGTTCGCTTTTCGGCTTCTGCCAGTCCGCCACCGGGCGGCGGCCGCCGTGCATCGGCTTGCGCGCGGGTGCAGGCAAGGCCTGCTTGATCGACAGGCTGATTTTGCCGTCGTCGCCGATTTTCAGTACCTTGACTTTGACCTCCTGATTTTCCGTCAGGTGATCGCGGATTTCCTTCACGAACGTCGGCGCGACCTCCGAAATGTGAACCATGCCGGTTTTTCCGCCCGGCAGCTCCACAAATGCGCCAAATTTCGTGATTCCGGTTACTTTGCCCTCCAGAATTGACCCAACCTCAAACTGCATACAGACCCGATTGCCTCCTTAATTTTTTGAAAAAACCCAAATCAGTCTCCCGCGATATTGGCGTAAATCGTCTCGCCGGGGTAGACGTAATTCAGTGTCTCCCGCGCTATTTTTTCGATGTAGGTGCTCCAGTTGTCTTCCCCGATGAGCGATTGCAGTTCGGCGTTTTGGACGGTTTGCGCCGACAGCCTGGACTCCAGCGACTGAAGCTCTGCACGTTTGCCCGAAATCGTCAGCTGTTGATTGACAAACGCGACCAATACGTAGATAATCAGCGCCAAAAAAGACAAACGAAGCAACAGACTCTTTTTTTGCTTGGTTTTTTTGACAATTTGCAAGACCGATTTCATGGCGACTCCTTTCCAGAAAAATCGTGTGCCCTGTTTCTGCGAAAAGATTATGATATAGTTTAATTATACACTATATCCCCGGTATTTTGCAAGAGGTTTTCGGGTGGAAAATTTAATTTTTCTTAATT
The DNA here is from genome assembly GCA_905198155.1 of uncultured Eubacteriales bacterium. Classification (GTDB taxonomy): domain Bacteria; phylum Bacillota; class Clostridia; order Oscillospirales; family Acutalibacteraceae; genus RGIG4076. Next base: position 75,665 of record CAJKBQ010000006.1, on the reverse strand, counting down.
TTTTTTTGCAAATTTTTTGTGAATTGATGCATGGGGCAAATTCGGCGCACAAGCGCCCGGCAGATGCGGCGCAGCCCGAACCAGCTTCCGGCGCCGCACGCCATTCCGAGCAGCGGATAACCGCGCAGTTCCCCGCTGCGGAACGTGAGCAGGTACAGAAACGACACGGCGGCGCACAGCAAAAAAGTGCCGACATCCAGCGCAAACTGGCCGGTACGGCGCAGGCGCAGCAGCCGCCCGACGAGCGATTCGACGCAGAACGCCGCGCCGAATCCGATTCCCAGCAGCACGGCCAGCGCAAACCACTGCACCTGCTGCGCCAGCGTATCCATCATGGGCGCACCTCAGCGGAACAGGCGCGCGACGGCACCTTTGCCTTTGTGAACCGCTTCGACGTATTGGAGCGCGTGGATTTCGCCGTCGATCACTAGGTCGCCGCTGGCGAGGTCCAGCTGCGAGATGTGCAGCCGCTTGCCGCGCACCAGCAGCCCGCCCATCGACGTTACGGTGCGGATCAGCTGTTCGTCGAACTCGCCGACGTCGGTGATGCCGGTGAGGTGCAGATTTTGGCGGTTTTCCAGGATCAGGCTGTGCGGCTGCGTCTTTTTTTCGTCACTCATGGGACGCCCCTCCTCCGTTTGATGCGCCGCCCGGACGGGGCGGCTACTGTAATCTTATGACGGGGCGGGGGCGCATATGTTTACCGGGGGACGATTTCGTACAGCGTGGCGGCGTTTTCCTTGCGGACGACGTCGGACACGTCGGTCACACGCACCGTCAGCGTTTTTTCGCCGAGCGAGATGGCCAGCACGTCGCCGACTTTCACGTCGTACGACGCACGCGCCGGTTTGCCGTTGACGGAGACGCGGCCGCCGTCGCACGCTTCGTTGGCGACGGTGCGGCGCTTGATGAGGCGCGAAACCTTGAGGTATTTATCCAGTCGCATTTGCGGTTCCTCCTTTGGGATTGATGTGGAAAGCTGCGGCGAAAAAAATCCGGCTCCCGCGAAGGAACCGGACGAAACACCGCATTTGGGATTATTTCACCGCAACTTTGAAGCCTCTGCCGACTTTGAACGCCGGGACTTTGGAAGCCGGGATGATGATCTCTTCGTTCGTTCTGGGATCGCGGCCCTTGCGCTCGTTGCGCTCGCGCAGCTCAAACGTGCCGAAGCCCACCAGCTGGACGCGATCGCCCTGCGAAACCTGGGCGATAATCGTATCAATAATCGCATTCACAGCGCTATCTGCATCTTTTTTGGACAGATTGGCTTTCTCCGCTACCGCGGCAATCAGTTCAGTCTTGTTCATCAAAAAATCCTCCAATATTAAAATAATCAATGCGGCGCAACGTCTGGCAGCCGCACGCGGTTTTCCGCATTTTGAACGATACCTTATATATGATACTACAAACCCGGTGGGATTGTCAAGGGAGAACGCGCAAAAACGTGATTTTTTCGCGATTTTTTCGCGATTTTCGCGGTTCAGCGCGCAGAATCTACCAGCAGCGCGTCCGGGGTCCGCGGGGCGGCCGTTTCCAGCTGCGGTTCGGCCTGGGCAAACGCGTCGATATAGGCGTCTGTGGTGCGGGTCAGCAGCTCCTCCGGCTCGGCGCCGCTCAGGCGCACAGCGCCGACGGCAGCAAACAGCAGACGTCCCAGATGCGCGCGGCGCGCCGAATCGCTCGGCTGGGCGGTGCGGAGCGCGTCGATTTGGGCGGCGGCATCGGCCAAGGCTGCATCGGCGTTCGGCCAATCGAGACCGCTGCGCGCGGATTTTTCCTGGATTTTCGCGCTGCGGATCAGCGCGGGCATCATCCGCGGGACGGAGCGCATGGAATCGGTCTGCGTTTTCTGCGTTTTTTCAATTTTCTTTTGGGCTTCCCAATCGGCGATGGCTTCCCGGTCGTCGGCGGCCGATTGCGGGCCGAACACGTGCGGGTGGCGGAAAATCAGCTTGCGACACACGCCGTCCACCACGTCGTCGAACGCGAACGCGCCGTCCTCGGCGGCAATCTGCGCGTGGAACACGACCTGCATCAGCACGTCGCCCAGCTCTTCGATCATATCGGTTCGATTGCCGCGGTCGATGGCATCGACTGCTTCGTACGCTTCTTCGATCATGTTGCGGCGGATGGACGCGTGCGACTGCACACGGTCCCACGGGCAGCCGTCCGGCGCGCGCAGGAGCGCCATGATTTGGCGCAGATCGTCGATGGTGTACTGGTCTTTCTGCTCGATTGTTACCATAATTGGAATCCCTCCGGTGAAATTTTTTCTGTCTTTTTATTTTAACGGATCCAGCCGCGGGCTGCAAGCCCTTCGGCCAATTTTACACCGCCGGGCAGCATTTCGACATCCCGGCGGCAAAGCACCCGGCCGGCGAGCAGCGCGACGGCGTAAACAAATCCGGCGGCGGCCAGCGCAAGCGCCACCGAATACTGCGGCGGCAGTGCGGCGCTGTATTCGGCTGCCGCCCACGCGGCCAGCGCGCTGGCGCTGCCGGCCAGCAGCGGCCGCACCAGACACCGCCCCGCATGAACGCGGGCGCGGCAGCTGCGCACCAGCGCGCACAGCCCGACAACGGACACCAGCGCATAGCACAGCAGCGTACCCAGACACGCGCCGATCAGGTTGAGCGCGGGACGCGGGATCAGCAGCAGATTGGCCGCCAGCTTGACGCCGAATCCCAGCGCCAGCAGCTTGACCGGAATATCCGCGCGGCCGACCGCTTGGAGCATACTGTTGATCGGGACGGACAGCGTCACGAAAATCGACGCAATGCCGAGCAGGATCAGCGACGGAACCGCCGCGTGCGCGCCCTCCGGCCGCGCGCCGTACAGCAGCAGCAAGGCCGGGGATGCAATGGCGCTCAGACCCAGTCCGGCCGGGAACGCGACGAGCGCCGTCAGCCGCAGCACATCTTCGACGCTGTCCCGCAAGGCTTCCGCGCCGCGCACAGCCGCGTATGACACGCTGGACAAGGCGCTGGTGCCGATGGCCTGCGCCATTGTCGGGACGAAAGCAGCCAAATTCTGCGCCATACAGAAGCTGCCGTACAGGAATGCGGGCAGGTCTGCGTCCGGGACGGTCAGCGCGTCGAATTGCGCGCGCAGCTGCGACGGCGGAATCATCCGCAGGCGCGTTTGCAGCAGCATGGTGTCCAGCACACCGCACAGGTTAATCATCAGCGCGCCAGCACATACCGGCAGCGCCGACCGCAGAATCGGTCGGATGGAACCCGCTGCGCCGTGCATGGGCAATCCGGGGGCGGGACGGTGGAATCGGTCGTACAGCAACAGCGCCAGTAATCCGATCAGTGCACCGGCGGACACGCCAAAAATCGCACCGGCGGACGCCCATGCGGACGCGGCGCGGACGGCTTCGGCTTCGTCGGCACAGGTCTGCCCCATCACGGTGCCGGACTGCGCATATTCCGCGCGGCAGCGCAGCAGCAGGAATCGTGCGCCGCTCAGGCCCAGCACCAGCCGCCCCATGGCTTCCAAAATCTGCGACAGCGCCGTGGGCGTCATGTTCTGCAACCCGGCGTAGTACCCGCGCAGCGCGGACATGGCGCAGCAGCACAGCACCGTTGGCGCCAGCATTCGGACGCTGGACACCGCCGCCGGATTGCCGACGGCCGCCGCATAGCGTGCGGCGCACAGCAGCATCAGCAGCATCCCCGCCCCGCCGCTGAGCAGCAGCACCGGCAGAATTTTGTGCAGGATCCGGCGCGCGCCGTACAGATCTCCGGCGGCGCACCGGGCGGACACGGCCTGCGCGACCGCGGCAGGAAGCCCGGCCGCTGCGATGGAATACACCGGCAGATACAGCTGGTACGCGGTATTGAACGCGCTCATCCCGATTTCGCCGATCATATTGGTCAGCGGAATCTTGTAGATGGCGCCCAGAATTTTAACGACGATCACGGCGCCGGACAAGATCATGGCGCCTTGCAGAAAATTTTGCTGCCGCGCTTTGGGCATGGACGATTCCTCCCTTTGGACAATGCATAACCGTTTGTTGGAAATTTATGCACAGAAAAAGGGAGATATGCGGGGTTTACGATGCGTCCGGGTCGCTGGGCGGCGTCAGGTCGTCGTCCGCTTCGACAGCGGACGCGCCGGTCAGCTGCGCGATTTGCTGCGCCAGATCGGCGCGCTGGGCGCGGAGCTTCGCGATTTCGTCCATCAGGCCGTCGGCCGAGCCGGACGTTCCGCGGATGCGGTCGCGGTAGGTCAGCCGGCCGACCCATTCATATTTGGTGCTCAGCGTGCGATTCAGCGCGGCCATCCGGGCTTTGAGCTTCGCCCACTGCCCCGCTCGGTTCGCCTGCTTGCCGACTTCGCGGGCCGCCGCCTGGGCGTTGACGCGCACGTCGTTCCAAAAACTCATTACAGTTCCCTCCATTCGATTTTCAGTCCGGGTTGGATGCCAGCGATGCGTAAAATGCACGAATCCGATCCTTCCGTCTCAGCATTTCCGCAAAGCGGCCGTTGTATTCATACGGGAATTTGTAGTTGAATATGCGCTCGATCCGGTTGCGGTTCGGGTCGCGCAGCTTGGTGGTTGCGCCTGCGCCGCACGCCAGAATCGTGTGCGTTTCCTCCATGATATACACGTTGTATAAACATTCGCAGCCCGGTTTGGCCCAGCCGACGTTTTCGAGGTTGCCGAGCATTTTGCTTTGGCGGTACAGGTAGTACGGATTGTAGCCGCAGGCGGACAGGTGCGCCTGCGAAAACTGCACCATTTGATCGACGCCTGCGGCCTCGGCGGCCAGCGACAAGCCCGCTTCGTGGTTTAAGTAGGCGGCGTGCTTGATCGCCAGCGTGTGCACGGTGATGCTTTCCGGCGACAGGTCGGTCAGTTCCCGGATGGTGGCGGCAAAGCTGGCTGGCGTATCGCCCGGCAGACCGGCGATGGTGTCCATGTTGATGTTGTCCATCCCGACGCTGCGCGCCAGCGCAAACGCCTCGCGCGTTTGCTGCGCCGTGTGCCGGCGGCCGATGCGGGTCAGGACGTCGTCGTTCATGGTCTGCGGGTTGATGCTGATGCGCGTGACGCCGCCTGCGCGCAGGGCGTCCAGTTTGTCGCGGGTAATGGTATCCGGCCGGCCGGCTTCGACAGTGTATTCCCGCACGGTGGACAGGTCAAAATGCGCGGCGACGGTGTCCATCACGCGCACCAGCTGTTCCGCCGAAAATGTGGTGGGCGTGCCGCCGCCGTAGTACACGGTTTCCAGCCGCAGGCCGAGGTCGCGCGCGACCTGCGCTGTGGCGGCGATTTCGTCGCACAGGCGGTCTACGTATTCCGGCAGAAGTTTGGCCGCTTTTTGGATGGACTGCGACACAAACGAGCAGTATGCGCACCGGGTGGGGCAAAACGGCACCGAGATGTACAGGCTGAACGACTCCGGCCGGGAACAATCCACAATGGCCTGCTCCGCGCGCGCCGTGCGGACGCTGAGGTCAATTTTCTCCGGCGAAACGAGCAGCCGGTCGGCAAAATAGGCGCGTGCTGCCGGTTCGCCCAGCTCGTCCATCAGGTGGCGCATCAGCTTGATCGGCCGCACGCCGGTCAGGATGCCCCATTTGGGCGTGAGCCCGGTTTCGCGCGTGAAGTAGCGGTACAGCAGGACGGCAAGGCGGCGTTCGCATTCGTCGTCGAACCCGGTGTCCGTGCGCGCAACGCGATCTGACAGCGTACAGTCCGGCGCACCGGGACGATGCACGCGCACCGTCAGGTCCGCGCCGGAAGCGTCCGGTTGGCAGACGGTATCGATTGCCCAATCGTCGGAACCGTCCTCGGTGATCCGCTCGAACGGGTAAAAAATGCGGCAGACGTTTTCCAGCTCATACCGGAATGAATGCCCGATGCAGCGTAAAATCATGAGGCGCCTCCGTCCCGGACGGCGGATGCCATCCACGGATTGATACGCCGCTCCTGCGACAGGGTGGTGCGGCCGCCGTGACCCGGATACACCAGGCGGTCGCCGTCCAGCAGCGCCAGACGGTGCAGGGAATCGGCCATTTGCGATGCGCTGCCGCCGGGGAAATCCGTGCGGCCTTCGCCGCCGCAGAAAAGCGTGTCGCCGGAAAAGAGCATCGACCCTTCGTCGAAGCAGATGCTGCCGGGCGTGTGGCCCGGCGTATGCAGCACGGTCAGCGTGGTATTGCCCAATGCGATGCGCTGGCCGGTGCGCAGCGGCGCGACGTCGGACGGGACGGTCAGCGGCAGGCCGAACATCGGTGCGAGCGTCCCCTCCGGCTGCGTCAGACGCGACAGTTCGCGCTCGTGGCAATACACTGGAACGTGCGCTTCGCGTGCGAGCGCGGCCGCGCCGCCGATGTGGTCAAAATGGCCGTGCGTCAGCAGAATCATCCGCAGCGCGCCGCCCGGCAGCTGCGCCAATGCCGGACGAATCGGCTCGGCCAGGCCCGGATCGATCAGGGCGGCGGCACCGGTATCGGCATCGGTAATCAGATAAGCATTTTCTTCGATTTCGCCGCAGCGAATGCATTGAATGTGCAGCATAGGGACTCCTTTACGTTCGGCGGATTTCCTGCACGCCCGGCACGGTGCGCAGGCGCGCGATGACCGCGTTGATGTGCTCCATCCCGTGGACGGTGATGGTGGCGTAGGTGACGGAATTGCCATCTTTCAGCCCGCGGGAATTCAGGGAATGAATCATGATGTGCATATTGCTCAGCAGGATGGTCAGATCGGCCAGCAGCCCTTCGCGGTCGATGGCGCGGATTTCCAGCACGGCTTTGAAGTCCTCGCTGACATCCGTCGCCCAATGCACCGGCACCCAGCGATCCGGCTCGGCGGCGGAGCGGAGATCCTCCGGGACGTTTTTGCAGGAGCGCTTGTGGATGGACACGCCGAAGCCGCGCGTGATGAAGCCGATGATGTCGTCGCCGGGCAGCGGGTTGCAGCAGCGCGAGAATTTGACCAGGCAGTCCGGCACGCCGTCCACCACGACGCCGTTGGACACGTGCTCCACCGGCGGCTTGACGACGATCGGTTCGTCGCTGGGGGCGCGGTCCTTCATCATCCGGGCGTAGTCCTCTTTGGCGTGCGGCATGATGCGCGTCAGCTGGACGCCGCCGTAGCCGATGGCCGCGTAGAGGTCGTCGATGGCGTTCATGTGCTGGCGGCGGGCGATGCTTTGGAGCAGCTGCTGCTCGTCTGCCTCGGTGAGCACAAAGCCGCTGCGGCGGAATTCCTTTTCCAGATCCTGCCTGCCGCGCTCGATGTTTTCTTCGCGCTTTTCTTTTTTGAACCACTGGCGGATTTTGCTGCGCGCTTCGCTGGTTTTTACGATGTTCAGCCAGTCGCGGTTGGGGCCGTGGCCGACTTCCTTGGAGGTGAGAATTTCGATGACGTCGCCGATTTTGACCTGGTAGTCGATCGGGACGATTTTGCCGTCCACTTTGGCGCCGATCATGCGGTTGCCGATGGCGCTGTGAATCGCGTAGGCGAAGTCGATGATCGTGGAGCCGGTGGGCATACTGATGACGTCGCCTTTGGGGGTGAACACAAAGACTTCCTCCGGCGCGATGTCCGTTTTAATGGAGCGCAGCAGGTCGGTGGCGTCGCCGTTTTCGGACTGATTTTCCAGCAGCTGGCGCACCCAGGCAATGTGATCCTGGATTCGGTCGGTTTTGTCGCCGGTCATGCCCAATTTGTACTTCCAGTGCGCCGCGATACCGTATTCAGCGGTGTGGTGCATGTCCCAGGTGCGAATCTGCACCTCGAACGCGATGCCCTCCTTGCTCAGGACGGTGGTGTGCAGCGATTGGTACATATTCTGCTTGGGGGTGGAGATATAGTCTTTGAAGCGGTTGGGAATCGGGCGGAACATATCGTGGACGATGCCCAGCACGTTGTAGCAGTCGGTGACGGTGTGAACGATCACGCGCACGGCGTAAATATCGTAGATTTCATCGAAGTTTTTGCCCTGGATATACATCTTGCGGTAGATGCCGTTGATGCTTTTCACGCGGCCTTCGAGGTACACATCCGGGACGATTTCTGCCACGCGTTCGCGGATGCGCTCTTTGGTGACGCGGATGAATTCGTCGCGCTCCGCTTTGCGCAGTTCCAGATTTTTCTCGATTTCGGCACAGCCGATGGGGTCGAGACAGTGAATGGACAGATCTTCCAGTTCCTCTTTGACGGCGCGGATACCGAGCCGATGCGCGATCGGAGCGTAGACCTCCATATTTTCGAGCGCTTTGTCGCGCTGCTTCTGCGGATCCCAATACTGGCTGGTGCGCATATTGTGCAGGCGGTCGGCCAGTTTGATGATGATGACGCGCACGTCCTCCGCCATGGCAATCAGCATTTTGCGGATGTTTTCCGCTTGCTGCTCCTCGCGGGAGGAGTACGGAATCCGGCCGATTTTGGTGACGCCGTTGACCAGTTTGGCAATTTCCGGACTGAAACGCTTGGACAAATCGTCGAGCGTTTCGTCCGTGTCTTCGACCACATCGTGCAGCAGCGCGGCGGCGATGGATTCGGTGTCCATGCCCAGTTCCGTCACGATCACGGCCACCGACAGCGGGTGTGTGATATACGGCTCGCCCGATTTGCGCAGCTGTGTGCCGTGCTTTTCGCGCGCGAATTCAAACGCGCGGCGCACCATGTCCATGTCGTACGGCCGGTTGGACGCGGTCATGGCCTGCGCCAGTTCCTCCCAGCGCTGCCGGATTAACGCGTCGGCATCGACCGGCGGCACGGCAGGCGCGGCCGACTGCGGAATCCCCGCGATCATTTTGACGCCCGGCACTGCTGCCGGCGTTTCCGGATTTTGCTGCAAGTGAATATCTGATGTCATACGCCGACCGCCTCCTGAATTTTTTGTAAGATGGGTGCTGAATCCAGCTGCACTTTCTGCGCGGCCGGGTGGATTCGGACCCGAACCACGTCCGCCTCGCGCGCCAATGCGATCAGACCCAGCTGCCGCAGCGCCACCAGCGCAATCGACAACCGGTCGTACCCGATTTGCGCGTCACGCAGCCGGTAGCATAAGTATTCCATGGAGCGCGGAGCCTCGCCTTCCGCTTTCAGCAGGCGGTACACCGCCGCAATCTGTGTGCGATCCGGCCGAAGGGCTGCGGCGGCCGCGCCGGTCAGTTCGCCGCGCGCAAACGCTTCGTATGTCTGCTTTTGCCGGATTAGCGGTTCCGCGTCAAAATCTGCCGGACGGTAATCGCGCACGATCACCGACAATTCCGGCGCGCCGCGGTATGCGGAAAGTTCCAGCGTAACCGCCAGATCCAGCGTGTCGCCGACGCGGTACGGGAACTGCTCCGGCGTGGTGCGGAACAGCAGCGCTTGCGCCGTGCTGCCGTCACGCTCAACGGTCAGCCGCAGGTGTTTGCTGCCGCCCATCGGCTGAACGCCCATTAGCCGGACACCCAGAATTGCGAATACCGGCGTGGGATTGCCCGCGCCGAACGGCTCCATCGGCTGCATATCGGTCACAAGGCTCGGCGACAGGCCAGCCGGGTTCAGCTTGCAGTCGATCCGCAGCGCGGGAATCGGCATTTGCGGTTGGGATGCGGCGTAGGCGTTGACGGCAGCCGTGAATTCGTCCAGCCGGGCGGCGTCCATTGAAAATCCGGCCGCCAGTGTATGGCCGCCGAACCGCCGCAGCATCGGCGCGCACGCGGTCAGCGCGTCCACGATTGAAAAATCGCCCAGGCTGCGGCACGAACCGACGGCGCCATCGTCCTGAACGGCGACGACGATCGATGGTTTGCCGAATTTTTCCGTGATCCGGGATGCGACAATGCCCAGGACGCCAGGGTGCCATCCGCTGCCCGGAACCACCAGCACACGATCCAGCAGGACGCGTGGATGGGTGCGGAAGTAGGCCATCGCTGCGTCCTGCACGGCGTTTTCCTCTTTTTGGCGCTCGGCGTTGGCTTCTTCCAGTTCGGCGGCGATGGAACGGGCTTCTTCTTCGTAATCCGTCAGGAACAGCTGCACCACGTGCTCCGAGGTCGCCATCCGACCCATTGCGTTGATGCGCGGCGCCAAGGAAAACGACACGGCGCCGGCGGTCAGCTTTTCGCGGTCGAGCAGCGACGCCGACTGCATCAGGCTGTGCAGCCCGATGCGGCTGGTGTCGCGCAGCTGCTGCAACCCTGCGGTGGCGAGCATCCGGTTTTCGCCCAGCAGCGGGACGATGTCCGCCACCGTGCCAATTGCCGCCAGATCGGCGAAATTGCTGAGCAGCTCCTCCGGCAGCTCGTCGCCGACGTCTTCGAGCGCGGCAATCAGCTTGAATACGACGCCCGCGCCGCACCAGTCGCGGAACGGCAAGTCCACGTCCGTCCGGTGCGGATCAATGACGGCGACGGCGGCGGGCAGCGTTTCGGGCACTTTGTGATGATCGGTCACAACGGTATCGATGCCGAGCGACGCGGCGTAGGCAACTTCTTCGGCGGCGGAAACGCCGTTGTCCACGGTGATAATCAGCCGGATCTTCTGTTCAGCGGCACGATCCACCGCCGCTTTGGTCAGGCCGTAGCCCGTTTCGCGGTTGGGCAGCGCAAACCGCACGTTGCCGCCCGATGCATCCAGGTACGACACCAGCATGGCCGTAGACGTGACGCCGTCCGCATCGTAGTCCCCGTACACGAGAATCGGCTCGAATGCATCGATGGCCTGGCGGATGCGGCGCACGGCCTGCGGCATATCCGGCAGATCCATGGGGTTGCACCAGTCGTTGTGCGCGCAGTATCGTTCCACCGCTCCGGCGGATTCAAACCCGCGCGACCGCAGCAGAATCGCCAGGAACGGCGAAATTCCGTATTCTTCCGCCCATCGGTGAGCGGTTTCTTTGTCCGGTTTGGAAAATTGCCAATGTTTCATTGCCGCAAACTCCTTTGCACGATGCTTGCCCATTTTGATTTATCTTATATTTTATCATTTTTCCCGCATAAATTCAAGTTCAAACGAAAAAAAGACCCGAATTTCCGCGCAAAAAAACGCGGTTCGGGTCTTTGAATGACAAAATTTTGTATTATTGTGCGAATCATCCGCTGGATGAGGCAGCCTGGTCGATGCGCACAAAGACGGTCGGTGCGCCGTACACCCAGCAGCCGGAGCCGTTCTGCATTTCGATGCGGGCGGAGATTTCGTGCTGGCCGAGGGTGTTTTGGTTGGTGGACATATCGATCACCACGGTAATATCGTCGGCCGTCATGCGTTCGATCTCTCCGGCCGGGCCGGTGATCGTCAGCCGAACCGACTGCGTGAGCATTTCGACGTTCTTGTCCGACGGCGGCGCGTCGACCCGGATGTTGCTGACATCAAATTCGCGCGTCCGCATCCCGGAAAGATCCACCGTGGCGAACATCGTATTGATATCGTCTTCGTTGGTGCAGCCGGCCGGGAGCACGCTGCTGATGTCGAACTCGAAGCGGGTGTTGTCCATATTCACCTGAGAGAAGTCCAGCGTACCGACGGTCAGGCTGGTGAGCGAATCGTACAGATCGCTGGGCACAGAGATGTTGATCGACTGCGGCGACAGGGTAATCATATTTTTGCCCATACTGGCCGGTGCGTTCTGGTATTCCAGTTCCAGCGGAATCGATTTGAGCCGCATCGCGACGATGGTCAGCTCCGTTTGCCCGATGTTCAGTTCCAGCAGGGAATTGTTGATTTCCTGACCGTATTCATCGTAGAGGTGGATGGAGGCTTCGTAGGTCGCGGTTTTGCTGATTTCGTCGGGGACGGTCGCTTCCGCCACCACCCGCGCGATTTGCTGCATATCGGTCGCCGGACCGGAAATGACCACGGTGGTGTCCCGCAGCGTCGGGGTTTTGAGCGTGTAGCCCTCAGCGGCATTGTATTCGTTGGTGGAGCTGGACAGCGTGTATTCTTTGGTCGTCATGCGGTCAAGCCGCACGTTCACGATTTGCGGATCGACCTTTTGGATGGTGAAATCCTTGCTGCGGCCGACCGCCACGACTTTGACTTCGGCGGTGTAGTTTCCGGCGGAAGTCGCATCGGTCAGGCGGATGTATGCGCTCAGATCTTCCGCTGTGACCTGGCTGACGATGTACTGCTTGCCGGTGATGGTGACGTCCACTTTATTCACATTGGCCGGGGTATCGATCACCATCAGGCCAAGCTGCGTGACGCTGTCCGGCAGGTTGGAATATTCCAGCTGAACGCCGCGGACGGTGCGCGTCATCTCGGTGGTGGTGTCGGAAAACGAAATCCCCATCCAGATGGAAAACGCAACCAGCGCCGAAAAGGCGATTAAGAAATAGTTATTGTAAAACAGGGCACGGAACCGCTCGCCCAGCGTTTTTTTGCGGGGGACGGGCGCATCGGCTGGCTGAACTTTTTTTTGTTCCTCACTCATCGGCATTCCCCTTCTTTCGGTTTGATCGGACGAAAATCCGCCGATCCGTCTCCGGTTCGGGCCGGATCAGGATTTTTTCCAGCTCCGCACGCAGTGTGTCTTTGGTATAGTTGCGCGTCAGGCGGCCATTGCGCGCGATGGAGATGTTGCCCGTTTCTTCGGACACAACCACCACCGTGGCGTCGGAACATTCGCTGAGGCCGATGGCGGCGCGGTGGCGGGTACCCAGTTCGCTGCTGATATCGGTGTTCTGCGTCAGCGGCAGGATGCATCCGGCGGCGTACACCTGGTTTCCGCGGATAATCATGGCACCATCGTGCAGCGGCGCTTTGTTGAAAAAGATGTTGCCGATCAGTTCCATCGACGGCTTGGCTTCGATGATGGTTCCGCTTTTGATGATGTCGGTCAGCACGTCGCGGTTTTCAAAAACCATCAGCGCGCCCATTTTCATATTGCGGAGAATCTGGCACGCATCGGACACAGCCGCAATGGTTTCCTCCGTTTGCGCGCGCTGCAATTCGCTGTTGCCCGCAACGCCAAATACGTGAAATTTGCTGATGCTGGTTTTGCCGATCTGCTCGATCGCGCGGCGGATTTCCGGCTGGAAAATCACCACGATTGCCACGATCCCCACTTGGAACACGACGCTGTCGAAAAGCATCTGCATCATTTCCATGCGCGCGGCGCGCACCACTCCGTACAGCAGCAGGATCATCAGAATGCCCTTGAGCAGCTGCACGGCGCGCGTGTTGCGGATCAGTACCACCGCTTTGAAAATCAGATACGAAACCAATGCGATATCCAGCACATTGTTCCACTTCATACTTAACAGGATGCTTTGAAACCGCATCCAAAATTCCTGTAATGCCGCCATAAAGACCGTCCATTCCCTTTCCGTGACCACCGGGCTGTGCGCAAAGCGTCCCCTGATTCGACCGCAATTTTCTCCTCTTTTATTTTATCATATTATCCGATAAATGCAAGCTTTTTTTCTGCTCTTTTTGCAGATTTAATGGAATTTTAATTTATTACCGCCCGCAGCGCCTGCGTCAGGCGGTTGATGTCCGCCGGGCGGCTGAAGGCGGAGACGCTGACGCGCACGGTGCCGGTGTCGGCCGTACCCATCCAGCGATGCGCCAGCGGCGCGCAGTGCAGCCCAGCGCGCACGGCGATTCCGGCGCGATCCAGCTGCGCGGCCGTTTCTTCGCTGGACTGACCGGCGACGTTCAGCGACAGCACCGGTACGCGGTCGGACTGCGATGGGTCGCCGTACCAGATCAACTTCGGATGATGGGCCAGCGGGCGGTACAGCTGCGTGAGCAGCGCGGTTTCGTGCCGGAAAATGCGCGCGACCGTTTTCTGCTGCACGAATCGGATCCCGGCCGCCAGTCCCAGAATGCCCGGTGTGTTGGGGGTGCCGGCTTCGAGCCGGTCGGGGTATTCGTCCGGCGGGAACGGCGACGCGGATTGGCTGCCGGTGCCGCCTTCCACGATCGGGTCGAGGCGTTCCCGCGCAATCAGCAGGCCGGTGCCCATCGGGCCGTACAGCCCTTTGTGCCCGGCGCAGCACAGAAAATCGATCGGTGTGCGGCTCAGATCGATATCCACCACCCCGGCGGACTGCGCGGCGTCCACGAGCATGGCGGCGCCGTGTTCATGCGCCAGCGCGGCCAGCCGCTCCACCGGCAGCCGGATTCCAAATACGTTCGACGCCTGCGTACAGACGAGCAGCCGCGTGTTGGACTTGATGCACGACGCGAACGATTCCAGCGTGCGGTCGTCGTCGCCGGGAAAAACGCGGGCGACGGTGAAGCTGACGCCGTCCGCCTGCATCGCCGTAATCGGGCGGTAGACCGCATTGTGTTCCAGGCAGGAAATCACCGCGTGATCGCCGCTGTGCAGATAGCCTTTCAGCGCCTGATTGATCGCCTGCGTACAGCCCGGCGTGAAAATGACCGTTTCAACGTCCGTGTGAAAGAACTGCGCCGCCGTTTCCCGTGCGCGGAATACCGCTTCCGACGTCTGCATCGCCATGCGGTGCCCAGCGCGGCCGGGATTCGCGCCGAACCGCACCATGGCATCGGCCACCGCGCGGCGCACAGGTTCCGGTTTGGGGTAAGTGGTCGCGCTGTTGTCCAGATAGATCATTCGGCCGCCCCGCCGGTGTACCGACCCAGTACGCGAATACCGGCTTTCCGCAGCAACTGCTCGGCGCGGTCGGTGCCGCGCTCCACGTAGACGCAGTATCCGCACCCCGTATTTTGAATATTACGCGGCAGACGCGTCGTATATGCTCGAAACCCTGCGTGTTCCAGCAGCGTTTTGGCTTTCATCGCATAGGTGATAGAGCTTACCAGGATCAACTCTTTTTTCACCGAATCTCCCTTCCTCCCTGTTTATATCAATTCTGTCTCACTCTCATGATATGCGGCAGGGGGCGCGCGGTGCAGCAAAAAACGGCGGGTGCTGCGCCGCCGTTTTGGGAAAATTTTTGAATTCGGTTTTCGGTTATTTGACGCCGTCCTCGCCGCGCTGGCGCACCACCATCCGGATGGGCGTGCCGGTGAGGCCGAAGGTATCGCGGATGCGGTTTTCGAGGTAGCGCTGGTACGAAAAATGGAACAATTCCGCGTTGTTGACGAAAAATACAAACGTCGGCGGCTTGGTTCCTGCCTGCGTCATATAATAAATTTTCAGGCGGCGGCCTTTGTCGGTCGGCGGCTGGACGCGCGCAGTGGCGTCCGCCAGGATATCGTTCAGGCGGCCGGTCGGGATGCGCATGGCATTGTGCGCGGCGGCTTCATTGATGCGGCCGAACAGGTCACCGATGCGCTGGCCGGTTTTTGCGGAAATGAATACGATTTCGGCATACGGCATGAACGAAAAGTCGTTCAGCAGCTTTTTGCGCATTTCCGGCAGGGTACGGTCGTCTTTTTCGACGGCGTCCCATTTGTTGACGGCAATCACGCAGCCTTTGCCCTTTTCGTGCGCCAGCCCGGCGACTTTGGAATCCTGCTCGGTGAAGCCTTCCTGCGCGTCGATCATGATGACGCACACATCGGCGCGCTCCACCGCCATTTCAGCGCGCATGACGCTGTATTTTTCGATCTGGTCGTCCACGCGGCTTTGGCGGCGCAGACCGGCGGTATCGATCAGGACGTATTTGCCGTATTCGTTTTCCACGGCGGTGTCAATCGCGTCGCGCGTGGTGCCGGCGATGTCGGACACGATGGAGCGCTCCTGGCCGGAAATGCGGTTGACGAGCGACGATTTGCCGACGTTCGGCTTGCCGATCAGCGCCACGCGGATCGGCTCTTCGCCGTCCTCCGATTCGGGCGCGGGCGGCAGATACTTCTGCACTTCGTCCAGCAGGTCGCCGGTTCCGCTGCCGTGTACGGACGACACAGCCACCGGATCGCCCAGACCCAGGTTGTAGAACTCATAAAATTCCGGCGGCGGCGCACCGGGCGTGTCGCATTTGTTGACGCACAGCACCACCGGGCGGCCGCTTTTCACCAGCATCGCCGCGATTTCGGAATCCGTCGCGACGACGCCGGAACGCAGATCCGTCACGAAGATAATCACGTTGGCCGTGTCGATCGCGAGCTGCGCCTGGCGGCGCATTTGCGACTGGATGACGTCCGTTGAGTACGGCTCGATTCCGCCGGTGTCCACCAGCAGAAACGTGCGGCCGCACCATTCGCAGTCGCCGTAGATGCGGTCACGGGTCACGCCGGGCGTGTCGTCCACGATCGACAGGCGTTTTCCGACCAATTTGTTGAACAACGTCGATTTCCCGACGTTTGGGCGGCCTACAATTGCCACCACAGGCTTTGCCATCGTCCTCATCTCCTGTTTGTTGCATTAAAATTCGTCCGTGCCGTATATCGCAGCCAGCAGCGCGTCGCCGTCGCTTTCGACCGGCGTCACCGGCACGCCCAGACGCTGCTGCACGTCCGTCAGTTTGGTGTCGTCCAAAAACAAATCGCCTTCGTGCCGCAGCATCACGTTCGGAATCAGCAGTTCCGTGCCCAGCGGCCGGTCGGCCAGCTGCGCGAGCAAATCCCCGCCGGTAATCAGCCCGGCGACCGTGATCCGGTGGCCGAAAAAGTCGTTGATAATCCCGTACACCGTGCACGTCAGCTGCGGGCAGCGTGCGCTGGCGGCCGCGGCGATTTCCCGCAGCAGCGGTGCGGCCGACACGCCGGTCGCGATCGAAATATGCCGCGGCGCCGGGAGTGTTACTGCGCCGGTTTCTTCCAGTCGCTCCATGACCTGGGTACGCAGCAGCGTGATCGATCCCACGCCGTTTTCCAGCTGCGGGTAGCCGTCGTATGCATCCTCCGGCGGGAGCGGCCGGCCAGCCAGCAGGTAAAATTCGTCGGACGCATAGATGAATCCGGTACCCAGGTCTTTCCGGCATTCCGCCGCGAACGATTCGATGATATCGATCACTGCGCCGGCCGTTTCCGCCGTGTAGGGGTCGAGGTGCGGCAGGTAGTCGCGGTATTTGGTCAGGCCGACCGGCACCGCCGCCACCGACTGCATAGCCGGCGCCAAGCGTTTGAGATCGCGCAGCGTCCGGCGCAGTTCGTCGCCGTCGTTGATACCGGGGCACAGCACCAGCTGACCGTTCAGCTGCGTGCCGCGCGACGCCAGCTGGTACAGATAGTCCAGCGATTTACCGGCAAAGCGGTTGCCCATCATTTTCACGCGCAGTTCGGGATTGGTGGTGTGGACGGACACGTTGATCGGGCTGATGTGCATTTCGACGATGCGGTCCACTTCCGCCTGCGACAGGTTCGTCAGCGTGATATAGTTGCCGAACAGAAACGACAGACGGTCGTCGTCGTCTTTGAAATACAGCGACGGCCGCAGCCCGGGCGGCATCTGGTCGATGAAGCAGAAAATGCAGTTGTTGCGGCAGCGGCGCTGCGCGTCCATCAGGTACGTTTCAAATTCCAACCCCAGAAACGAATACTGCGGCTTGCGCAGCGAAACGTCGCGTTCGACGCCGGATGCGTCGGCCACCCGGATGGTCAGTTCCGCTTCGGTTTCGTAGAACCGAAAGTCGAGCACGTCGCGCACCGGGTGCCCGTTGATGGAAATCAGCTGCTCGCCGGGGCGAATGCCGTGACGGGCGGCCGGGCTGCGCGGCGTGACGCCGGTAATGCGTACGGCCATCGGCTGGCCTCCTTTCGTGCGAAGATGCGGCAATCCATTTTGCCGCCAAAAAAAGAGAGGAGGATACGCTCCTCCTCTACCTTTCCCAGTTCAAAGACGGAAATCAGCCTTCCACCTTCACGATCTGTTTCCCGTTGTAATATCCGCAATTCGCGCACATTCTGTGCGGGCGCTTATATTCGCCGCACTGCGGGCATTTCATGAGAGCCGGAGCCTCGAGTTTCCAAACGTTGGAACGTCTTTTATCTCTTCTGGCTTTGGAAGTTTTTCTCTTCGGTACCGCCATCGTCAGCACCTCCTTGCAAGAATTCAGAATCTCAGCCCAGCAGACTTTTAAGAATCTCCAGGCGAGGATCAATCGGTTTGTCCGTGCATCGGCAAGCCGTTTGGTTCAGGTTTGCACCGCAGCGGGGGCAGATCCCTTTACAATCCGGTTTACACAAAAACTTGGAGGGAAACTCCAACAGCATATCGGCGAGCACCAGCTCGTCCAGGTTCAGCCGATATCCGCTTTCGACCACAATCCATTCGCCGGTATCTTCGCCGTTGAGCGAAGCGACCAGAATGTGCAAAAAATTGCGGGAAAACGGCTGCACCGTTTCGACCGCACAGCGGTCGCACGGCATTTTCAGCACGGTATCTGCCTGATACTGGATGCGAACAATCCCGGCGGTGTTGGATGCCGTACCGGAAACGCGCACCGGCGCCGCAAACGGGCAGCAGCTGCCGACCCGCTCCGCCGACCAATCCAGCTCAGCGGCAAAGGACTCGGACGCAGTTTCTCCGATAAACAGTTTTTTGAGTTCCAAAAACATATCGACACCTCAGCACTTACCCGACTATTATATAGAAAAAAAACCTTTTTGTCAAGGGATTCCCCGAATATTTTTCAGTTCGCATCGAAAAACCCGGTGAAATCTGCATTTTCGCCGGGTTTTGTGCAAAATTCGACGCTTAGTGATTCAGGCGCGCTTCCAGCGCTGCTTTCTGGGATTCGTAGCCCGGTTTGCCGAGGAGCGCGAACATATTTTTCTTGTAGCTTTCAACGCCCGGCTGGTTGAACGGGTTGACGCCCAGCAGATAACCGGAAATGGCGCACGCTTTTTCAAAGAAGTAGATCAGGTAGCCCAGTTCCTGCTCGCTGACCTCCGGCATGTGAAGCACCATGTTCGGCACGCCGCCGTCGGTGTGCGCCAGAACGGTGCCCTCGAATGCTTTCTGGTTAATATAGGACATCGGGCGGTCTTTGAGGAAGTTCAGTCCGTCCACGTTTTCGGCTTCTTCGTTGATATAGATTTCCTGCTGGGCTTTGTCGATCAGCACGACCGTTTCAAACAGTGTGCGGCGGCCCTGCTGGATATACTGCCCCATCGAGTGCAGGTCGGTCGAAAACACGGCCGATGCCGGGAAGATGCCGCTGTGGTTTTTGCCCTCGCTTTCGCCGAACAGCTGCTTCCACCACTCGTTCATCATGGTGAACGACGGCTCGTAGCTGACGAGCATTTCGATGCCGTAGCCTTTGCGGTAAAGGATGTTGCGGCTGGCGGCATATTTGTAGCACGGGTTTTTCAGCACGTCCGGATCAGTCAGTTCAAACTGCGCCTGCGCCGCGCCCTGCATCAGCGCGTCAATGTCCGCGCCGGACACCGCAATCGGCAGCAGCCCCACCGCCGTCAGCACCGAATACCGGCCGCCGACGTCGTCCGGCACCACGAATGTTTCGTATCCTTCGCGGTCGGCCAGCGCTTTCAGCGTGCCTTTGGCGCGGTCGGTGGTGCAGTAAATGCGCGAACGTGCGCCCTCTTTGCCGTATTTTTTCTCCAGATAATCGCGCAGTACCCGGAACGCAATCGCCGGTTCGGTGGTGGTGCCGGACTTTGAGATCATGTTGATCGACACGTCTTTGCCGTCGCAGATATCCAGCAGCTGGCTGAGCGCCGTGGAGCTGATGCTGTTGCCGGTGAAGTAGATGTCCGGCGTTTTTTTGTTCATCGCGTTGTACATCGGCGATTTGAGGAACTCGATCGCCGCGCGGGCGCCCAGGTACGACCCGCCGATGCCGATCACGATGAACACGTCGGTGTCGGAAATGATTTTTTCCGCCGATTTCTTGATGCGCGCAAACTCGTCGCGGTCAAACGCCGTGGGCAGGTCTACCCAGCCCAGGAAGTCGTTGCCCATGCCGGTTTTGGCGTGCAGCTGCTCATGCGCCAGCTGAACCTGCGGGGCGATTGCGGTGTATTCCTCCGCATCTACAAAAGCGGACAGGTATTGATCCGAAAATGTAACTGCCATTTTTTAACATATCCTTTCTGAGGTGAGCATCGATTTTGATACGATTATATCATACCGCACAACAGCGCGCGAAACAATGCAGAAAACGCTCGAATCAATGTAATTTTGTTGACTGATTCGACCGCTGTCACCGGAAACGCACAAAGTGTCTCATTTTCGAGCACAATTTCCAGCTGGCCGAGCTTCTGCCCCTGCTCGACCGGCGCTGCAACGTTTTCGGCCAGCGTGAGTTTGTATTCGATCTGTGCGCCGCGGCCTTTGGGCACCAGCAGACCCGTCGGCTGCCCCTGGATGGTACCGGCGACGGCGTCCTGCATCCCGCCCTGCACCGGAACCGGTGTCAGCATGGCATCCGAAAATTCCGGTGTGACCGTCTCCCACTGGGCAAACCCGTGGTCGAGGAGCGTTTTGGTCGCCGAAAACCGTTCCGCCGACGTGGCGCAGCCGAGCACCACCGAAATCAGCTTCAACCCGTCGCGCTCCGCCGTACCGCAGAAACAGTTCCCGGCGTCGTCGGTGGTGCCGGTTTTCAGCCCGGTGATGCCGGGGTAGGTTTTCAGCAGCTTGTTGGTATTCGCCAGCTGTGTTTTGCCGCCGCGCAGCTCATCCATCCAAATGGTGGAATATTCAAACACCAGCGGGTGGCGAATCAGTTCGCGCGCCGCGAGGGCAATGTCGTACGCGGTGGTGTATTGACCTTCTTCGTCAAATCCGGTGGTGTTCAGGTAGTGCGTATCGTTCATACCCAGTTCCTCCGCACGGCGGTTCATGCGGTCGAGGAACGCTTCTTCCGACCCGGCGGTCTGCTCTGCCAGTGCGACGGTCGCGTCGTTGGCGGACTGGATCACAATCGCTTTGAGCAGTTCGTCCACCGTCATCACTTCGCCGACTTCGAGCCAGATTTCGGAGCCGCCCATGGAATTGGCGAATGCGCTGGTTGTGACCTGCTGTTCCAGCGTCAGTTCGCCGCGGTCGATGGCCTCCATGAACAGCAGGATCGACATGGTCTTCGTCACCGACCCGCACGCGCGGCGCTCGTGGGCATTTTGCTCATACAGCACCGTGCCGGTCGTCCCGTCGATCAGGATCGCCGATTTGGCCGGTACTTCGCCCAATTCCGCCCATGCCGGTACGCACAGCGCGCACCCCGTTATCCATACTGCCAGCATTGCCGCCGCAAACTGCCGTATCCGCCTCATCGATTGCATCCCGCTCCTTCCAATTCGCTTGACCGTGTTTGGTTTATTTATATGCGGGCAGGCGGAAATCATGCGCGGGATGCGGAGATTTCGTCGGCGGTGCGCCGCAGTGCGGCGCGGTACCGGCCGGGTGCGGTGCCGGTTTGATCCGTGAAAAAACGTGTAAACGCGTGCGAATCGGCATATCCCAGGGCTTGCGCGATATTGGAAATCGTCAGCGTGGGATCGGCCAGCATTTTGCGCGCCTGACGCACCTTGCAATCGTTGATGTACTGCTGCGGCGAGCAACCGGCACGCGATCGAAAAATGCGGAACAAGCACGGCTGCGAAATGCCCAGCTGCCGCAGCAGCGCCTTTACCGTGACGCCGTTTTGGAGGTTGGCCGCGATGTAATCGACCGCAAACTGATAGTACATATCCGCATTGGATCGTTCGGTACACGGTCGGCTGGACGCGTGCGTATTGAGCAGACGCAGATACTGTTCCACCACCTCCGTTGCCGGGCGAATCTGCCCGCTGTACCGCACGGCATAGTCCATCGCGCTTTGCGCCGCGTCAATCGTGCGGTACGAGAACACGCGGGTCGCCGGATCGGCTCCGTACAGGCTGAAAAAGTCCCGCATGGCACAGTCCGCGGAAAGCAGCCACAGCAACGTCCACGGTTCCGCCGCATCAGGAAAAAAATGTTCCCGATCCCCCGGCGCAATCAAAAATCCCTGCCCGGCGCACACCGGCGCGCCGTTGAACGTCCCGCGCCCCGCCAACACATAGTGCACAATGTAATGATTCCGCCGCGTCGGCCCAAAATGAGTCACCTGCGGGTCGTCGGAACCGCCTATTTGAAAGTTTTCGAACAGCTGCACGTTTCGATCCGCATAAACGTCATATCGCATTCTGATCGCCTCCTTGATATTATGATTTTAACACATTCGGTTATGATTTGTCAATTGCAATTTCCGCGTAAATTCGTATAATAGAACTATCTTGCCTGGGAGGGTGATTTTATGATTCAGAATGATTTTTACCAAATGGGCGAATACGCGGCGGCCGGCGCGTTTGAAACGCCGGAGCGCAGTCTGTTTTACCGCAAAGCGCTGGGGCTGCGGCGGTATTACGAGCATTGCCGACTGCCTAAATACGACGGGCGGCCGCTGTACCCGTCCGGACGTATGATTCGGGATATGCGCGTGGCGCCGGCGCCGGATAGTGCGTTCGGGCTGAGTGTCGATTGGTCCGGCGCGGATGACAAAATGCGCGCGCTGCTGGACGCGTACAACGCCGACTTTCGGCAATACCATTCCGTCGTTCCGGCGGAACATACCGTTGCCGGGAATATGTCGTGCCATTCGATCCCGCATTACGGGCGGATCGTCCGGGAAGGGTTCGAATCGTATTTGGAGCGAATCCGGGAAATGGCCGATCCGGAGCTGCGGGACGGGCTGACCGAATTGGTCGATGGCATTCGGGCGTACGCCGCGCGGTGCGTCGCCTATTTGGAAAGCGTATGCGCAGATCGCGCGCTGATTGACGCGCTGAAAAAAGTGCCGATGCGCCCGGCCGAATCGTTTTACGAAGCGGTCGTTGCGTGGAACTTTGTGATGTATCTGGACTGCTGCGACAATCTGGGATGCGTGGCAAGCGATCTGATCGATTTTTATCACGGCGAAGATGTGATCCCGCTGCTGGAAAATCTGTTCGACAATTTGGACGCCAACGACGGGTATTCCATGGCGCTCGGAACGGACACCAACGCCCTGACGATCCCGTGCCTGCGCGCATCCAAAGGAAAACGCCGCCCCATGACGGAACTGTTTGTCGATGAACATACGCCGGACGAAGTCTGGGCGGCGGCATTCGACGGCATCCGCTCGCAAAACGGTCAGCCGGCGTTTTACAATCCGCAGCTGCTGCGCAGGCTGACGGAACGCTTTCCGTGTATCCGCCCGGCAGATATTGCGCAGTTCTGCGGCGGCGGCTGCACCGAAAGTATGATCGCCGGAATGTCGAACGTCGGCTCGCTGGACGCCGGGATCAATCTGCTGCTGATTCTGACGCAGACCATGGCGCGGGATCTGGCAGGTGCGCCGGACTTTGAATCGTTTTATCGATGCTACATCGAATCTGTTCGGGCAGTAGTGAACAATGTAACCGATAAAATCAGCCAGTCGCAGGAAATCCGCGCCCGGCTCAATCCGCTGCCGATGCGCACGCTGCTGGTGGACGACTGCATCGACCGCGGGCTGGATTTCAACAACGGCGGTGCACGGTACAAGTGGAGCATCATCAACTTTGCCGGGCTGATTAACGTAATTGACGGGCTGCTGGTCATTCGCGACCGGGTATTCGGTGCGCAGGACATCGGCGCAGCCGAAATGCTGCACCGGCTGCACGAAAACGATCCGGATTTTTTGGCAGAATGCCGCGCGCATCCGGCGGTGTTCGGCACCGACGATCCCGACGTCAACGCGTTTACCCGGCGCCTGACGACCGAGATTTTCTCGACGGTATCGGTCAAGCGGCCGTTCATCGGCGAAGGATTTCTGGCCGCGTCGATCCAGTTCCATTGCCAGGCCGACGCCGGACGGCACATCGGCGCGACGCCGGACGGGCGCGCAGCCGGTGCGCCGGTGTGCGACTCGCTGGGCGCGATTTTCGGGAAAGACGTCTGCGGGCCGACCGCACTGCTTAAAAGCGTCGTCGCCATTGACCAGGGAAAAATGCTGGGCGTGCCGGTGCTGAATTTCAACATCAACGCCGACTTCCGCGATGATATTCTCAAAGCGCTGATCCTGTCATACATGAAAATGGGCGGGATACAGATTCAGATTACGTGCGCGTCGGCGGCGCTGCTGCAGGAAGCGTACGCACATCCGGAGCTGCACAAAAACCTGGTGGTGCGCGTCGGCGGATATTCGGAGTATTTCTACCGGCTGTCCGATGAGATGAAGCGGATGATCCTGAACCGCACCATCCAGAAAGGGGTGTAACGCAGTGGGCACGGTGCTGCAAATCCAGCGGTTCTGTATTCACGACGGGCCGGGCATCCGTACTACTGTCTTTTTGAAGGGCTGCCCGCTCATCTGCGCGTGGTGCCACAATCCGGAAAGCCAGCATTTTCGCCCGGAATCCGCATTTTACCCGGAAAAATGCGTCGGCTGCGGTCAGTGCCGCGGGCGCGCGGACGATCCCGAATTCGTGTGCCGCCACGACGCGCGGATCCGGTACGGCAAAGAAATGCGGGCGGACGAAGTGTGCGCGGAGGTGGAAAAAGACCGTATATTTTATGCGCAGTCCGGCGGCGGGCTGACGCTGTCCGGCGGTGAACCGCTGGCACAGCCGGAGTTCGCGGCGAAAATCCTCCGCCGTGCAAAATCCAACGGTATTGCAACTGCGGTGGAAACGTGCGGATATGCGGCCGAATGGGCACTCCGGAAAGTCGCCGCCGATACGGATTTGTTTCTGTTCGACTGGAAAGAAACCGACCCGGTGAAGCATCGCGCGTTCACCGGGTCGGGCAACGAGATCATTTTGCGGAATTTGACTTTGCTGAGCGCGTGGGGAAAGTCCATCGTGCTGCGGTGTCCGATTGTGCCCGGGTACAACGACCGAGCCGATCATTTTGCCGGGATTGCGCAGCTGGCCAATCAATACGCCGGGATTGGCCATGTAGAGTTGGAACCGTACCATGCGCTGGGAACGGATAAATATACCAGGCTGGGTCGTTCGGCACCCGCGATTCCGACACCGGACGACGCACAGGTTCGCGATTGGATCGCGCAGATTCAATCCGGCACCGCAAAACGCGTCATCCGGTCGTAATTTGGTTACGCCTGCCGGAATTCCGGCTGTCCCCAGAAAAAAAGTGCCAGCGTGCCCGGTCCGACGTGCGCGCCCGTGACCGGCTCGTAACAGACCGTTATCACGCGCTTGGGCGGGATCGACGTGCGGCGGAGGAGCTTTTCCAGCAGTTTGGCATCGTCCGCACAGCCCGCGTGGGCAATGCCGATGGGGTCGCCGGTGTCTTCTGCAAATTGCTCATACTGCGCCGCCAGCGCTTCGATCGACTGTTTGCGGCCGCGGGCGCGGGCGAAGCTGATGATCTTCCCTTCCCGGTTGCCTTGGAGCAGCGGTTTGATTTGCAGCATGGTTCCGATCAGCGCCTTGGCGTTGGACAGACGGCCGGAGCGGCGCAGGTATTTCAGGTCCTCCACGGTGAATGCCTGGCACATCCTGTACCGCAATTCCAGCAGCAGGTCGGCCGTTTCGTCCAGACTCATGCCCTGCGCGCGGCACTCCACCGCTTTCAGCACCAGCAGTCCTTCGCCCAGCGACGCGCCGAGCGTATCCACCAGCCGCAGGCGGATATCGGGGTATTCCTCGCGCAGCTGCGCCGCTGCGGACTCGGCGGACGCGTAGGCTCCGCTGATCCCGGACGACATCCCGACGTACAGAATTTCGCGCCCGGCTTTGTACAGCGGCTCGAAACAGTCCATATACTGCTGCGGCGTCACCTGGGACGTGTGCACCCGCGTTCCGGCGCGCATGGCCGCGTAGTACGCCTCGCCGTCGAACCGCGCGGTGTCGGTACAGATCAAGCCTTCGTCGTTCACATAGAACGAAAACGGAATCACCCCAATATGATGACGTTCCAGCAGCTTGCTGTCGATATTAGCAGATGTATCTGTAATGATCTTAAACATGATCTTACACGCCCCTTTATCTAATGTTTAATATTAGATTACATCAAGATCAATACTTTGTCAAGTAATATTTTCGATTTTCTCTTGCGCTGCGAAAAAAAATGTGGTATAGTTAAATCAGACCGAAGGAGAGGACGATTGGAGATATGCCGTTTGACACTGCATTGATCGCCGGAAAACTGCGCCGGTGGGAGAAATATTTGAATAATTACCGGCTTCCGGCGTGGGAGGATATCCCGGATTTTGGGCTGTACATGAAACAGCTGGTGATCCAGCTGAAAGAATATTTGGATTATTTGCCGCCGGAACTGAAAGACGAAGCGTGCATCACGTCCGCCACCATCAACAACTACGTACGCACCAAAGTCATGCCGGAACCACGGAACCGGCGGTATTACCGGCTGCACCTCGCGTATTTGATTTTGATCTGCTCGCTGAAACAGGGGCTGGGCATTTCGCTGATTCACGAGATGCTGCCGAATTCGCTGACCGAAGAGGAAATGCGCGTAATTTACACCAATTACGCGGAACGGCACCAGATTGTCGCGCAATACTTTGTGGAACAGGTACGGATGGCGGCTGCGCCGATTTTGGCGCACGAAACCATCGGCGAATACGCGGTGACGGGAACGGAGGATTTGATCCTGTCGGCGGCGATTGCGGGCGGATTTGCGCGGCTGCTTGCGGAAAAACTGCTCCTGCTGGATGGTCGCACGCTGAAAGACGGCGGCAGCATCGAAATCCGGCCCTGAACTTAGATTTTCCGTCGATGCGGATTTTATGCTGCGCAAATATTTTTGGATAACCAAAACGCGCCGGGCAATTTCTGCCCGGCGCATTTTACATTTGGAAGCAGGTTCGCTGCATCCATTTTGAAGAAAAAACCTTTTTTCACTGCGCAGTGTCCCGCTGCGGATGACGACCGCAAACAGTGCGCGGCACAGCGCGCCTTGCAGGTTTATTTGCTGTACGCTGCCATGAATTCTTTGATCTGGCGGTCGTACTCGGCCTGGACTTTTTCGTAACCGGCGTCTTTGAGGGCGGCGCGGTAGGCTGCGACGGTGCCTTCGACGTCTTCCATCAAGCCAAATCGAATTGCGCCATACTCTTTTGAAACAGCAGTTATATTGGCCACTTCGGTTTCCACCGCAGATTTGTTAAACGTGAAGGCTTGCAGCGGGTGGGAAACGGTATTTTTCTCGAAATCCGCCATGATTTCCGCGTACCCGTCGTACTTTTCTTTCTTCGCAAAGGTGTTTTTCAGCAGGTCGTTGCTCATGTTCCAGTTGCAGCCGATGTTCATTTTCTTGTCCGCCGGCACATCGGATTTGACAGTCAGCATCCCGTCCTGCAGCTCGTAGTCCACGCCTTCGACGCCGTAGTTCAGCAGCTTCTGCAGCTCGACGGAATCGTAAATGTGGTTCACGACTTCAATCACTTTGGTTGCATATTTCGACGTGCGCGTAACAGCAAATCCGTTCCCGGTGAAATTCCCAAGGCAAAGTTTTTTGCCCATATACGGGTTAAACAGCTCCACTTTCCAGTCCGGATTCGTGGTTTTCAGCGCAAGCGCGGTCTGGTTCATGGTAAGTGCATTGTGCGCCACGGCCGCCGCAATCCCGTTTTTGAACTTATCGATTGCGGCCGTTGTGTCGTTGATGATGTTGGAAGTAAAAATGCCCTTTTCGTAGAACTCGCGCATTTTCTTCGCATAGGTCAAATACGCATCGGTGAACATTTTGCAAAACGCTGCGGGATTTTCGGCATCCGCGACATCGTATGCCCATCCATCGTTTCCGATGTCGCCGCGCCATTCGTTGGGGCATACCAACCACATGGCCTCAACATAATTGTTGCCGAGGGCTTCCATGCCGGGTTCATTCTTTGCGACCACTTCCAGGTACTTTTCCAGGTCGTCCATCGTTTTCAGCGCATCCAGGCCATACTTTTCGCGCAAATCGCCGCGAACCAGGAAAACCCCGTTGTTGTACTCAAAAATAATATTCGGCAGCATATAGATCTGACCGCCGACGCTGGCCTGTTTCCACGCGATATCCGGCAGATTTTCGACCATATACGGCGCATACTGCTTGAGTTCGTCCATCGTCAGCGCGCGGAACGCGTTGTTCTGCGCGTTGTCGGCAAAACCAAACCAATGCGCTGTGTATGCGAAGTCAAACTCCTCGTTGCCCGCATATTTCAGCGCCATTTGCGACTTGTCGCCGGAACCGAGGTATTCCACCTCCATCGTGCAGTTCAGGTCTTTGCTCAGAATGTCGTTAACTGCTTTCCAGATGCCGTCGCAGTTGCCAGAATCCGGCTTTGCGCCGTAGTTCACATACTTCAGCGTCACCGGTTTTTCGTCCGCTTTGGACGACGCCGGGATCTCCGACGCTTTCGACTCCGTTTTCCCGCTGGAAGTGGCCGCAGGCGCGCACGCCGTCATCATGCACGCCAACATCAGGATCACCGCCAAAGCCGCAAAAAATTTGCTGTGCTTTTTCATAAAATGTCTGTTCCCTTCTAAAATCGAATTTCGACGAGGAGATTCGGTTTCCGCTCCGATTTTGCCTCGGCCGAACGGCAAATCGAAAGAAAATGTCCCGGATTTCCTTCGTCATTTAGATTTTAGCATAGATTATATGCTTTGTAAACCCTAAAATCTTCCATAATGGTGCACTATCTTCCACAAGCGCAAAAATCGCGCGATATTTTTCGCAGAAAAACAGCGGAAACCGCAATTTCCGGACATTGCAGCAAGCACAACAAAACCGCGCCGGGCAAAAATTGCACGGCGCAGTTTGGACTTGGGTGCAGGTTCGCTGCATCCACTTTGAAGGAAACGACATTTTCACCACACCGCTGCGCGGCCGTCGGGTGACGGCCTTCGGCCGCGCGCGGAGCGGGGAGTCTTGTAAACTTATTTGTTGTACGTCGCCAGGAATTCTTTTGCTTGGCGATTGTACTCGGCTTTGACCTTTTCATAGCCGGCATCTTTGAGGGCGGCCTGGTACTCTTTCATCGTGCCCTCCACGTCTTCGAACATGCCATAGCTAAACAGATCCTTATAAGACTTTGCGACCTCGGCCAGATTCGCAACTTCGGTTTCGACTGCGGCCGTATCGAAGTTGAACGCGGACAGCGGATTTTCGATGGAGTTTTTCGTCAGGTCATCGACGATTTCCTGATACCCATCGTACGCTTCCTGCTTGTAGAAAGTCTCCCACAGCACTTTGTTGGTGATGTTCCAGTTGACACCGATATTGTACGCTTTGTCCGCCGGGACATCCGCCAGCTTCACCAGCTGGTTGTCTTTCATCTCGTAGTCTACGCCTTCCACGCCGAAGTTCAGCAGCTTTTGCAGTTCCACCGATTCGTTCATGTGATTGACTGCTTTCATCACTTCAAACGGGTGCTCCGATGTGCGTGTGATGGCAAATGCATTTTCCTCGGCGATTGAGTAGGTTTTGTACCCCATCGTCGGGTTGAACATTTCCACTTTGTATTCCGGCGTGCTCTTACTCACCGGCACACAAACACGATTGTTGATCGTCTGCGAAACCGTCATGTAGGCGCCGGAGATGCCGGTTTTGAACTTATCCTGTCCGCCGACGGTTCCATTGAACGGATCCGGCGGGAAAATGCCTTTTTCGTAAAACGAACGCATTTTCTTCGCGTATTCCAAGTAGTCGTCCAAGAATGCTACATGCTCGATTTCCGGATTGCTTTCGCCCAGCTTATACGTCCACGTATCTTCGCGTGCGTACCCCTTCGGCTGCGCCATAAATACCTGCAGCGTCGATTCACCGGTCGAGGCTTCCATGGTCGGTTCGTTTTTCGCAACCAGTTCCAGATATTTTTCGAGATCCTCTACGGTTTTCAGTTTATCCAGCCCGTACTTTTCGCGCAGGTCGCCGCGAATCGCAACCGTCGCGTCCCGCCACGCATAGCCGATGCTCGGAATCGCGTAAATTTTTCCGCCGACGCTGCAAGTCGCCCACGCGGTTTTTTGCAGCGTTTCCACCATGTACGGGGCGTATTCTTTCAGCTCGTCCATGGTAATTTCACGGAAAGCGTTGTTTTTGGCATTGTTCACAAACCCAAAACCTTTGTTGGTAAATGCAAAATCGAATTTTTCATTGCCGGCATATTTCAGCGCCATCGCCGACGCATCCCAGCTACCCAGATACTCTACGTCGAGCGTGACGTTGATATCTTTCAGCAGAATCTCATTGACCGCTTCCCAAATGCCATCGCAGTTGCCGGAGTTCGGTTTTCCGCCCATGTTGATGTATTTCAGCGTTACCGGCGCTTCCGGCGCTTTGGACGACGCCGGGGCTTCCGATGCCTCGGACTCCGTTTTCCCGCTGGACGTCGCCGCAGGCGCGCACGCCGTCAACACGCACGCCAACGCCAGAATCGTCGCAAAGACCGCAAGAAATTTCTTGCTATGCTTTTTCATAAATTGACTGTCCCTTCTAAAATCGAATTTTCGCGAGGCACGCACCCCGGAAACATTGCCTCGGCCGAACGGCAAGTCCCAAACTTTCGTGCTGTGTTCCTTCGCTAAATAGATTCTAACACAACAAGTGCGATTTGTAAACCCTAAAATCTTCCATAATGGTGCACTATCTTCCACAGCAACAAAAATCGCTCGATTTTCAGTCGAAAACCGAGCGATTGGATTGCATTTATTTCATTTGGGAAGCAAAATTTTACGGCCGCTGCCCCATGCCGCCTTCGAGCGTGATGGTTTCGCCGCTCATATACTTGAAGTCCGGCGAAGCGAGCGATACGCACGCACGGCCGATTTCCTTCTCCACGTCGCCGTAGTGACCCATCGGCGGCATTTTCACGTTGGCTTTGAACGCATCGGGGTACGCCTGCTGGAATTTTTCGAGCTGCGCCGTCCACGCCAGCGGACACACGATGTTGACATTGATGTCGTCTTTGCCCCATTCGGTCGCCGCCACGCGGGTCAGGCCGCGGATGCCCTCTTTGGCCGCCGCATATGCGCACTGGCCAAAATTGCCGAACAACCCCGCGCCGGACGCAAAGTTGATTACGGTGCCCTGGGTTTCTTTCAGGTACGGATAGCACGCTTTCATGTAGTAGAACGTCGCGTACAGGCCGGAATAGACCGCCAAATCGAATTGCTCGGTGGTATGATCCGCCAGCGTTACGCCGGATGCAGACGCCTGCGCGTTGTTAATCAGCACGTCGATACGGCCAAATGTGTCGATCGCCTGCTGCACCACGTTCTGCACCGTCGCTTCGTTGTCGGTTCCGGCGCTGACATCCGCCTGCACAGCCAGCACGCGAATCCCGTACAGCCGCTCCAATTCCTCTTTCGCGTCCGTCAGCTTTTTCATGTTGCGGCCGGTCAACACCAGATTGGCGCCCTCTTTGGCATACGCCGTCGCAATGCCGTAGCCGATCGAACCGCAGCTGCCGTCACTCAATACGGCTCGTCCGCCGCCGGTGATGATGGCTGTTTTTCCAGTTAAAAATCCCATGACAAAATTCCCTTTCTGAGTGGTTGGTTTACTTTCTTTCATTGTAGTACGGTTATGAGAAAAAGTCAATAGGGGGATGAGAAAAAAACAAGAATTCTATTTTACGCAATATCCGACCCGCAGGCGAATATTAGAAAAAAAGCACTTGCGGTTGCAAGTGCTTTTTTCTGGTGGGGAAAGGTGGATTCGGACCACCGAAGTCAGAGACAACAGATTTACAGTCTGCCCCCTTTGGCCACTCGGGAATTTCCCCATATTCAATTGCGCAGCTCGTTAAAGTGCTTGATTATTATACCGCATTTCTGCGGGGTTGTCAAGGGCTTTTTTGAATTTTTCGCAAAACTCAAAAGTTTTCCCCCGCGGCTCACGGGTTTTCCGCCAGCCGCTGGGTCAATTCCGCCGACGGCGTCACAAATGCCGTGCGGTAGTGGTCATAAATCACCATCCCGGGTTTTGCGCCCTGGGGTTTGTGAACGTGGCGCACGCGGGTGTAGTCCACCGGCACCTGCGCCGACGCCGACGCCTTGCTGTGAAACGCCGCCAGCTGCGCCGCCTCGGTGATGGCCTGTTCGCTCGGCTCCACGCCGTTGGTGACGAGAATCGTGTGCGAGCCGGGAATATTTTTGACGTGGAACCAATAGTCCATATCGGCCGCCTGACGCAGGGTCAGTTGATCGTTTTCGCGATTGTTGCGCCCCACCAGCACCTGAAAGCCGTCCGACGTGGTAAAGCGCAGCGCTTTGAGCAGCGGCAGCGGCCGGCGGCGATCGGTACTGCGGCGCAAGTACCCCTGATCCGCCAGTTCCTGGCGAATTTCCTGCAATTCGCGCTCGGTCTGCGCGCGGCTCAGCGCGTCGGACACCGTGTCCAGATATGCCAATTCTGCGGTCGCCTGTGCGATCTGCGTGGTCAGCATCTCTTCAGCGGTTTGGGCTTTGCGGTATTCTTTGTAATATTTCTGCGCATTGCGGCTGGGCGACAGCGCCGGATCCAACGGAATCCGCTTGATCGGGCAGTCCGGTTCGTAAAAATTTTCCACGTCAGCAAACGATGCATTTTCCGTCAGGCGGTACAAATTCGCGTTCAGCAAATCGGCACAAACGCGCAATTCCTCCCGTTCCCCGCACGCTTCCAGTTCGCCGCGCTGGAGGTTGATTTTGCGGCTGAGCTTGTCGGTGGCTTGGGCCAAAATATGCAGCAGATCGTGCGCGCGGGTGCGCATCCGCTCCATCCGGTCGCGCTGCGCGTAAAATGCGTCCAGCAGCTCCGATGCCGAATCCATCCGGGTCACAGCGGCAGAATCGTACTGATACAGCGGGAAAAAGCTGAAATCGATCGGTTTTCCGCCTTCGTCGCGCACCATCTCCACCGTGGCGCCGTCGGTGATTTCGCGGCGCAGCGCATCCAGCGCGTCGCGCAGTTTTTCCTGCTGCGCCGGAGTCAGCGCGTTGCTGCGCGCCTCGTCGCCCGCCGCACGGAATTGCAGTTCGCGGCACACCACCGGCGATACGCCCTGCAAAACGCTCAGCAGCGCCTTATGCAGCGGCGCCGGGCGCACTGCCGCCAACCGGGACAGGATCTCGTCGTTGGAATGCGTCAGAACATTCCATTTTTCCTGCGGCGGCGGCAATTCGTACGCCAGCCCCGGCAGCACCAGCCGCTCGGACGTCATGTCCGCCGTCACGCGCTTGATCGCATCGACGATCTGCCCGCCGCACACCAGGACAATGTTGCTGTACCGCCCCATAATCTCCACCGCCAGCGTATACGTCACGTGGTCGCCCAATTCGTTGATGCAGTCAAAATCCAGCAGCAGCACACGTTCCATCTCCGGCTGGCGAACCGCCGTCAGCCGCCCGCCGCACAGCCGTTTGCGCAGCAGCATGCAGAACATCGGCGGAACTGCCGGGTTTTCGGGGGACTCCGCCGTCAGCTGAACGCGGGGGCTGTTGGCGTTGGCGGACAGCAGCAGCCGTCCGCCGGATTCGCGGCCGCGCAGCGTCAGGATCAGCTCGTCGCGCGACGGCTGCGCCACTTTATCAACTTTGGCGCCGATCCCGGCTTGTTCAATTTCCCGTTGAATGCGATGCAAAAATGCGCCGTCGAATGCCATAAGTAAGTCCCTCCCGAAAATAATGAAAATTTACGCGATGGTATGCGCCGGATCGGATACCGTCTCCGCGCACATAAATTCCACGGCCGGGAACGCCTCCGCCAGCCGCTGCCGCAGCGGTTCCAGCACCACGCGCTCCGTGCAGTAGTGCCCTGCAGCCACCAGCGTCAGGCCGGCGGCTTGCGCTTCCAGCAGCTGATGATGGCGTACTTCGCCGGTCACGAATGCATCCGCACCGGCCTGCACCGCCTGCGTCGTCAGATTGCCGCCTGCGCCGCCGCACAGCGCGACGGTATGCACCGTCCGGCCGCCGTCCACCCACTGCACGCCGCCGCCCAGCCGGTCGCGGACGTACCGGGCAAACGCCTCTGCGGACTGCGGCGTCGGCAGCGTACCGAGCAAGCCCTCCGGCAGGTCGTGATACCACGCGAACGGGCGGCAGTTTTGCAGCCGCAACGCCTCGGCCAGGCAGGTATTGACGCCGCCGGGCGCCATATCGAGGTTGGTGTGCGCGCAGATCGCCGTCAGGCGGTGGTGCGCCATCATGTACGCCGGATGCGCTTCCGGCAGCGTCCGCAGCGGATCAAAAATCACCGGATGGTGGCTGATAATCAGCGATGCCCCGCGCGACACCGCTTCGCGCACGACCTGCGGCGTAATATCCAGCGCGATCATCACTTTTTCAACAATCTGGTCGCGGCTGCCGACCAGCAGGCCGGGATTATCGAAGTCCATTGCCGTTGCGAACGGCGCGAACCGGTCAATCTCGTCGTAAATTTCGCCGGCAAACACTACCGGATGGCCGTCCATACGCGATGCAATCGTCCGGATCATCATCAGCGTATCGGCTGCGGCCGGGTCGTCTTTGACGCGCTGTCCGCCCCAGATGCGGGTCAGATGCCGCAACTGGCGGCGCGCATACGCCGCGCCCTCCGGCGATTTCACATCCAGCGCACCCACGAAGTCAAATCCCGGAAATGTATCGTTTTGTTCCGTCGCGCTGTACCGCGCCAGCATCACGGTATAGACGCGGTCGTTGTCCGTCACCGGCACTTCACGCTCGATCAGAAACGAATGCGTGCGCAGATAGCCGCGCAGATCCTCGGCCGACGACATCGGCTGCAAAATCAGCCGTTTGGCCGGGTCGCGCAGCCAATCGGCCGCCGCAACAATGGCCGCAATCAGCTCACCGCCCATCCCGGCAATCACAATGTCGTCCGCTTCGTCCGGCCGCACGGCCGCCAGTCCGTCGCAGCAGCGAAGCGACAACGCGTTCGCCACACCGTAGCGCGCCGCGTTTTGCCGCGCGCGTGCGAGCGGACCTTCGCGCAGATCGGTGGCCACTGCGCTGCGCACTTGCCCGGCGCGCAGCAGCGCAATCGGAATATAGGCGTGGTCAGTTCCGATGTCTGCAACCCGAACGCCGGGCCGCACCAGCGATGCCGCCAGCTTCAACCGCGGCGTCAATGGCGTTTCCTGCATGTTGATCTCCCCCATTCTCTGCTCGGATGCCTCAAAAAAGCCGCCCGAAACCCAGCGGATCGGGCGGCTGCGAAATCACTTCCCTGCGAGGTGCGCGTTGATCTTTTCGACCAGCTCGTTCACATCCACGCCGTGAACCATGCACGCCTGCTCCAAGCTCTCGCCGCGCGCAGACGGGCATCCCAAGCAATGCATTCCCATTTCCAGGAAGTAAGGCGCGGTGGTCGCGTCCATGTCCAGGATATCGCCGATCACGGTTTCTTTTGTCACTTTGTTCATGATACAATTCACTTCCTTCCGTGTATCTTGTTATATATTCTCCCGGCGACGGGGTCGTCATACCGGGCGAACGGCAAAATTTTATTGAACGCCAGTGGAGCCGAAGCCGCCGCGCGCATTTCCGCTGAGGAATTCAGTTTCCACCAGTTCCACTTCCGGCATTTTTTTCATCAGCCGGAACTGACAGATGCGGTCGTTCAGCTCGATGGTGGTGTCGCGCGTGGCATACACCGGCATCATCCACACATCGGTGTCGCCGCAGTACGATTCGTCCACAACGCCGACCGAATTGACTTGCAGAATTCCCCATTTTTTGAACGTAGAGGAACGCGGCGCGATATGCGCTTCGTACCCTTCGGGCAGCTGCATCGACACGCCCAGCGAAATCAGGCGGAATTCGCCCGCTTTCAGCGTCACGCGCTCGGCGGCGCGCAGGTCAATCCAGTCGCCCTGGTCGATTTTTTCGATCCGGATCAGCTCCGGTGTATGATATTTGATTTTAATCAGCAGTGCCATTTTCAGATGGATTCCTTTCCGTTTGATTGTTGGAGTTGATATTGCTTTCGCCGGCCGTTTCGGCCCGACGGCACGATCAGCTGCATTTGCGCCAACACCCGCAGCGCGGCCTGCGCCTGCACCACCGGGATGCGGCAGTGCGCCGCATAAGCGGCGGAGTCCAGCGGATCGGGCAGCGGGGCGGGCAGGAATGCGGCGTAATCCGCCGGTGCGTCAAACTGCCGTACCGCCAGCAGCCGGGTCGGCAGCCGGTCTACTTTGGTCGCACGGATTCGCCGGTCGGCGCCGTAGCCGTCCGCCAGCCGCAAATCCTCGGCTTCCATCTCTGCCAGCACCAGCCGGAAATGCGGGTGCGTTATGTGCGGCAAAATGCGCGCCAGTTCCGGAAACACCGCCCACGCCGTCTGAAACTTCCGGAACGTCCCGACGCGCAGTGCTTCGCCCGTCTCCGGGTCGATCCACGTTACGCGCTTGCGGCGGATCACCGGGTACACCACCGTCACCGGGCATTCCGGCAGCAGCGCGGTCAGCTTGGCGTTCAGCCGGTGGAACTGGCGGGTTTGGATTTCGATCACGCCGTCTGCGCCGACGATGTCCGCCACCGACGTGCCGACGGAACGCTCATGCGTGTCGGGGTTTTCGTCAAAGTAATATTTCAGCACCGCGTGGATGCTTTTTTCGCCCAGCGTCCCGATTCCGCCGTCGCGCTGATGTGCCGCCGTGATTTCCGACGCAAGCTGCGCAAAACGATCCGGGTCGCACGTCCACACGCTCACTCGCTGCGGTCCTGCGCGCTCATACGGTAGCACAGCGTCATCAGGCTGTCGTTCATATGAACGTTTTCGACGATCATTTCCGGGTAATCGACCGAAAAATCGTAGTGACTGAAATTCCAGAAACTGCGCACCCCGGCCTGCATCAGCCGTTTGCCCAGCGGCTCGGCCGCTGCCATGGGGACGCACAGAATCGCCGTTTCCGGGTGCTGCGCAGCGCAGAAATCTTCGAGCATTTGTTCGGACTGAATTTTCAGCCCGCGAATCTCTTGGCCGACCAACGCCGGATTGCAGTCAAAAATCCCGATCAGCTGAAACCCGTGCGTCGCAAAATCCATATGCGATGCAATCGCGCGCCCCAGATTGCCCGCGCCGATCAGTACCGTGCGGTACACCCGGTCGATCCCCAGGATGGAACCGATTTCTTCCCGCAGTTGCGGAACGATATAGCCCAAGCCCTGCTGGCCGAACCCGCCGAAGCAGTTCAGATCCTGCCGAATCTGCGACGCCGTCAGCCCCATCCGGGCAGACAGCTCCCGCGACGAGATCCGATTGGTTCCGCGGCGCTCCAAATCGGACAGAAACCGATAGTAACGCGGCAACCGCCGTATCACCGACATCGAA
This sequence comes from uncultured Eubacteriales bacterium, assembly GCA_905198155.1. Lineage (GTDB taxonomy): Bacteria > Bacillota > Clostridia > Oscillospirales > Acutalibacteraceae > RGIG4076. Next base: position 38,595 of record CAJKBQ010000006.1, on the reverse strand, counting down.
ATTTTGTCATTGTTTGATTTCATGCAATCGCGATTCCTTTCTGCACAGCCGTCCAAAAGCTCTTACTATATTATCTTATAAAACGCGAATTTTGTCAAGAGGTGCTGTCCGCAATTTTTTTGCAAAAAATACGCACCGCGCCCGCCATCGCGCATACAATAACAATATCCATAACAAATTGATCGCGAAAGGATTGGATGAAACGTATGGCGGGGATTATGCATTTTGCGGTGGTGGGCGGAGACCTGCGCAGCGCGTACTTGGCGATGGCGCTGGCAGCTGGCGGAGACTTTGTGTATGCAGCCGGATTCGATCAATTTTCGTTTCCGGGCATCGTGCGCACATGCAGCGTAGCGGACGCCATTGCGCGCTGCGACGCCGTGATCCTGCCGCTGCCGGTGTCCAAAGACGGGCAGACGCTGTTCGCGCCGTACAACAGCGAACGGATGCTGCTGACGTCGGATTGGCCGGAGCTGCTGGCGCGCAAGGCCGTATTTTGCGGGCGGGCAGAAACTGCGCCGCAAACGCCGGAGTGGCAGGCGCTGCGCATGCTCGACTACGCCGCCGCGCCGGAATTCGCCATGCGGAACGCGATTCCGACCGCGGAAGGCGCAATCCAGCTGGCGCTGGCGGAGAGCGACCGGACGCTGTGCGGCGCGCGGTGTCTGGTGACCGGGTATGGGCGAATCGGGCGTGTACTGGCGCGGCTGCTGGCCGCTTTCGGAGCAGATGTCACGGTAGCGGCACGCAAATCCGCCGATCTGGCGGAAATTGAGGGGCACGGCTGGCGCGCCGTGGAAACCGAACGCATCGGTGCCAGCGGATCGTACGACCTGATATTCAACACCGTCCCGGCGCAGATTTTAGACGCAGACGCCCTAGCGCACTGCGCATCAGACGCCATCGTCATTGAGCTGGCGTCCGCACCGTATGGCGTGGACTTCGACGCGGCCAAACGGCTGAATATTCCGGTAATTCCCGCCCCCGGCCTGCCGGGCAAAACCGCGCCGCGCACCGCCGGTGCCATCATCCGATCCGTCATATTGCACTATATGCGGATGCGCAGATAGCCGCGCGTCCGCAGGCAAAGAGGAGGAATGATCATGGACGAATGCACGGTGGGTTTTGCCATCACCGGGTCGTTCTGCACGTTTGCGCGGGCATTTGCGCAAATGGAGCGCTTGGTTGCGCGCGGGTACCGCGTGCTCCCGATTTTTTCGCCGCACGCCGCCGAAACCGATACGCGGTTCGGCCGCGCCGCCGACTGGATTGCACGGGCGGAAGCCATCTGCGGCCGTCCGGTGCTGCGGACGCTGACAGATGTGGAGCCGATTGGACCGAAAAAATGGACCGACGTGCTGCTGGTCGCGCCGTGTACCGGCAACACCGCCGCCAAACTGGCGCAGAACATCATCGACACCCCCGTCACACTGGCCGTCAAGTCGCACCTGCGCGGCGACCGGCCGGTGGTGCTGGCCATGTCCACAAACGACGCGCTCAGCGGCTCCGCGGCGGCCATCGGGACGCTGATGAACCGGCGGCACTACTATTTTGTGCCGATGCGGCAGGATGCGCCGGACGGAAAACCGCGGTCGGTGGTCGCAGATTTTGACCGAATCGAAGAAACCATCGCGGCGGCACGCACAGGACGGCAGATTCAGCCGATGCTGTTGCATTAAGCGGTACAGCAAATCAGGGCCTCGGCAGATTCCCGCTGCCGAAGCCCTGATGCATATGCGCAAAATTATTTAATCATACCGGCAACTTCGTCCGCGAAGTTGTCATTGCGTTTTTCGAGGCCCTCGCCCTTTTCGTACCGAACAAAATCGGCAATGGCGATTTTGCCGCCGAGCGCTTTCGCGGTCTGATCGACGTACTTCTGCACCGTCAGATCCGGATCTTTGACATAGATCTGATCGACCAGGCAGTTTTCTTTGTAGTATTTCGCGATGCGGCCCGTGACCATCTTCTCGATGACCTGCGCCGGTTTGTTGGCGGTTTTGGGATCGTTCGCAATCTGCTCCATCAGAATCTTCTTTTCGTGCTCCACGACTTCCGCCGGAACTTTGCACTCGCACAGATACGCCGGATTCGCGGCCGCCACCTGCATGCAGATGTCTTTCGCAAACGCTTCAAACTCCGGTTTCGCCGCAACGGCTTCGTCCGCGTCGAACTGTACCATTACGCCGATTCGGCCGGCCGCATGGATATAGGTCGCCACCACGCCGTCAAAGCGGGTGAAGCGGCGAATCTTGATGTTCTCGCCGATGGTGAGGATCTTCTCGCGCAGCAGTTCCGCCACGGTCATCTCGGTGCCGACGGCTTTGACGTCCATCAGGGCATCGACATCCGCCGGTTTTTCCGCCAGCACGGTATCGGCGCAGGTTTCCACGAACGTGCGGAAATCGGCATTTTTCGCAACAAAATCGGTCTCGGCATTGATCTCGATGACCACGCCGGACTTGCCGTCGGCCGCCACTTTGGCGTACGCAACGCCTTCGGCCGCGATGCGGCTGGCTTTCTTCGCGGAAGCCGCCAGACCCTTTTCGCGCAGGAAGTCGATGGCCGCGTCCACGTCACCGTTGGATGCCGTCAGCGCTTTTTTGCAATCCATCATGCCGCAGCCGGTTTTTTCGCGCAGCGCAGCAACATCTTTCGCTGTAAAATTCATTGAAAATTCCTCCGTATCATTCAAATTTCGTTTTTGATTGGGGCGCCGCCCTCCCGACGGATCGGAAAGGCGGCGTCAATTCGATCCGTTGCGGATTATTCGGCGTCTTTTGCTTCTTCGGCCGGAGCCGCGTCGCCCATCTCGCCCTGACGGCCTTCGGCAATCGCGTTGGCGATGGTGCCGGCAATCAGTTTGACGGCGCGAATCGCGTCATCGTTGCCCGGGATCACGTAGTCCACATCGTCCGGGTCGCAGTTGGTATCCACGATGGCCACCACCGGAATGTGCAGCTTGTGCGCTTCGGACACCGCGATCTTTTCTTTGCGCGGATCCACCACGAACAGCGCACCCGGGAGTTTCTTCATGTCCTGGATACCGCCGAGGAATTTTTCGAGCTTTTCGATCTCAAGCTTCAGCTTGACAACTTCTTTTTTCGGGAGCAGGTCAAACGTGCCGTCCGACTCCATCGCTTTCAGCTGGTTCATACGATCCACGCGGTGACGGATGGTGCGGAAGTTGGTGAGCATACCGCCCAGCCAACGGGCGTTGACGTAGTACGCGCCGACGCGCTGCGCTTCTTCGCGCACGGACTCCTGCGCCTGTTTTTTGGTGCCGACAAACAGCACTGACTTGCCTTCGGCCGACAGATCCCGCACGAACGTGTAAGCTTCTTCGAGTTTCTTCACGGTCTTCTGCAAATCGATGATGTAGATCCCGTTGCGCTCGGTGAAGATATACTCCGCCATTTTCGGGTTCCATCTTCTGGTCTGATGACCGAAGTGAACGCCGGCTTCCAAAAGCTGTTTCATAGATACGACTGCCATTTTGATTACCTCCATTTGGTTATTTCCTCCACGAGCTCGGTTGGCGGGCAATTGCCGAACGGCAACACCGACCCCGCTGGTCAGCTCGCGTGTGTTTTGGCGTTAGTAGTATACCATATATCCGCGCGGATTGCAAGCGTTTGGACACGATTTTTCGCGAATTTTTGCAATTTTTTCAGTTCCACAGCCTCCGCCACAGGCTGCGCCGGGCGGGCGGCGGCGGAAACGACGCGTTGACCAGGATGGTGTCCGGCCCGATGACCTCGATGTCGCACCAGTGAATCACCAAATCGTCCCCGCGGCCCAGCAGCCCGAACAGCCGCGGGCGGCCGTAGATGATGATCGACACCAGCCGCGCGTCGGTCGTGTCTACCTCGGCGTCGCCCACCGTCCCGATCCGCGCGCCGTCGCGCACGCTGATGACCTCTTTCCGCTGCAAATCGTCCATCCGGCAAATCATATCCGCACGTTCCTTCCGCAAAATCGGCAAACCGCGCATCGCCGGAAAGCGACGCGCGGAAATACGCTCAGTAAATCATATGCCGGAAATTACTTCAAAATCACTTTGTGGAAGATTTTCTTGCCTTTTTTCAGCACCACGCCGTCTGTCAGCGCCGCGGCGTCCGCCGCCGCGGCGATGTCCGTCACCTTTTGATCCGCCAGCGCGACGCCGCCCTGCTGAATCAGCCGGCGCGCCTCGCCTTTGGAACCGGCCAGCCCGGTTTTCACCAGCAGGTCAATCACCGTGACCGCACCGTCGGTCAGGTCGTCCGCCGTCAGCTCCGTCGTCGGCATATGCGCGCTGTCGGCGCCGCCGCCGAAGAGCGCTTTGGCCGCATCGCGCGCCTTTTCGGCCTCCGGTTCGCCATGCACCATTTTGGTCAGCTCGTACGCCAGAATTTCTTTGGCCTCGTTCAGCCGGCTGCCCGTCCAGTGATCCATCTCGTCGATCTGCTCCAGCGGCAGGAACGTGAGCATCCGGATGCATTTGAGCACGTCGGCGTCGTCCACGTTGCGCCAATACTGGTAGAAATCGAACGGGCTGGTCTTGTTCGGATCCAGCCACACGGCGTTACCCGCGGTTTTGCCCATTTTTTTGCCCTGACTGTCGGTCAGCAGTGTGATGGTCATGGCGTACGCGTCTTTGCCCAGCTTGCGGCGGATCAGCTCCGTGCCGCCAAGCATATTCGACCACTGGTCGTCGCCGCCGAACTGCATATTGCACCCATAGTGCTGGAACATATAGTAAAAGTCGTAGCTTTGCATAATCATATAGTTGAATTCAAGGAACGACAATCCCTTTTCCATCCGCTGTTTATAGCAATCGGCGCGGAGCATATTGTTGACGCTGAAACACGCGCCAACCTCGCGCAGCAGATCGACGTAATTCAGCTTCAGCAGCCAGTCGGCGTTGTTCAGCATCTGAGCCTTGCCCTCGCCGAACTCGATGAAGCGCTCCATCTGCCGCTTGAAGCACTCAGCGTTGTGCGCGATGTCCTCTTTGGTGAGCATTTTGCGCATATCCGTGCGGCCGGACGGGTCGCCGATCATCGTGGTGCCGCCACCGATCAGCGCAATCGGCTTGTTGCCGGCCATTTGCAGCCGCTTCATCAGCGTCAGCGCCATAAAGTGTCCGGCGGTCAGGCTGTCGGCCGTGCAGTCGAATCCGATGTAGAACGTTGCTTTGCCGTTGTTGATCAGATTCTTGATCTCTTCTTCGTCGGTCACCTGCGCGATCAGTCCGCGCGCGCGCAGTTCGTCATAAATGGTCATTGGAAATGCCTCCCGATAATTTTTTGCAGAGAAAAAGCCCTCTGCGAGCTGTGATTCGCAGAGGGCGTTGAAAACGCGGTACCACCTCTTTTTGCTCCGCCCTCACGGGTCGAAGCCTTGCGAAGTACGTGCATACTTCTGCGCGGTAACGGGCGCGCCCGGCTTTGCCTACTCCAAACGTGTTTCCGCAAAGCGGCTCCGGGATGTATTTCGACCGCCGGGTGCATCTGCTCGCACCAAACCGCAGACTCTCTGCGCACGCCGGATGGGTGTACTTCTTCCCTTCTTCACCGATGAACAATACTATTAAACCACATTTCCGCGGAAATGTCAAGCCTCCTGCGCATTTTTCAGCAATTCCGCCGCACTGGCCAGCTGTGCTTCGGTCGGATGGTCGGCGCCGTTCATAATCCGCGCCAGCTCGGCGCAGCGGCCGGCCGTGTCCAGCGGCCGAATCTCGGTGTAGGTGCGGTCGCCGCGCACCTGCTTTTCAATCAACAAATGCGCATCCGCGTGCGCGGCAATCTGCGCCAGATGCGTGACGCACAGCACCTGGCGATGCGCGGCCACCTGGTGCAGTTTGCGGCCGACTTTGAGCGCGGCGCGGCCGCTGATTCCGGTGTCCACTTCGTCGAAAATCAGTGTATCCACGGCGTCCTTGTCTGCCAATACGTTTTTGATCGCCAGCATAATCCGCGACAGTTCGCCGCCGGATGCGATTTTGGCCAGCGGCTTGGGCGGTTCGCCGGGGTTGGTCGAAATCTGAATCTCCATCCGGTCGCATCCGGTCGCGTTGAGGTTGCCGTATTCGTGCGGCACCGTCAGCTGGACGCGCGGCATATCGAGAAACGCCAGCTCTTCGGTCACTCGGCGGACAAACTCTGCCGCCGTCTGAATCCGCAAGTCGGACAGCGTCAGCGCCAGCTGCTTGGCGTTTTGCAGCGCGTCCTGATAGTCGGCCGTCAGCTGCTGCCGGTATTCGTCGGCGTGCGTAATCCGCTGCAGCTCCGATTGGGCATTTTGCAGAAATTGCAGCATTTCGGATTCGTCTGCGCCGTATTTGGCGCCCAGCCGGTACAGCAAGTCCAGCCGTGCTTCGATCGCGTCCAGCTCCGCCGGATCGTCGTCCGGCGCATCGTCCAGCGCGCGCAGCGAATCCGCCGCGTCCTCCAATTCATACGACAGGCTTTCCAGCTTTTCGGCCAGCGGCGCCAGCGCCGGACGAAACGTCTGCGCGCCGCGCAGCTGTTCGGCCGCCTGCTGAATCAGCTGAATCGTCCCGGCCGTGTCCTCTGTTCCGGACAGAATTTCCCGCGCGCTCTCCGTCGCCGTGCGGATTCGCTCCGCATTTTGAATCCGGGTGCGGCGCGCCATCAATTCGTCACGCTCCCCCACGCGGATTTCCGCCGCTTCCAGTTCGTCAATCTGATATTGCAGCAGCTCGGTGCGCCGCGTTTTTTCCTGTTCGTCGGTTTCTGCCGCCGCCAGCTGATGTTTCAGCGCCACCGCCTTGCGGTATGCCGCTTCGTACGCCGCCCACTGCGGATGCAGCCCGCCCAGCGCGTCGATGTACTGGATGTGCGTCTGCGGGGACAGCAGCTGCTGATTGTCGTGCTGGCCGTGGATATTCAGCACCGCCCGGCCAAACGCGCGCACCGCTGCCGCCGGTGCCGGAACGCCGTTGATCCGGAATCCGCTGCGGCCGGACACGGACATCTCCCGCTGCACCAGCACCATGCCGTCCTCCTCCGAAAAGCCCTGCGCTTCCAGCACGGCGCGCGCCGCGTCCGAAATCCCGGAAAACGCCGCCGTCACACGGGCGCGGTCGGTGCCCGTCCGGATCAGTTCCCGGCTGGTGCGCTCGCCCAGCACGGCGTTGAGCGAATCGATCACGATCGATTTGCCCGCGCCGGTTTCGCCGGTCAGCACGTTCAGCCCCGGCTGGAAATCGAGCGACGCGCGCTCGATCACCGCGATGTTCTCAATATGCAGATTGGTCAGCATCGGAATCCCTCCTTGCAGCCGGGCACGCCGTCAGCTTTGCAGCTTGCGCAGCTCCCCGACCAGATTGACCGCCGTATTTTCCGTGCGGGTCAGGATGAAAATCGTGTCGTCCCCGGCCAGCGTGCCCACGATGCCGTCCCAATGCATGGAATCCAGCGCCGCGCACACGGCCTGCGCCATCCCGACGTAGCATTTGACCGCGACGATGTTTCCCGCGCAGTCAACCGACCGCACTGAGTCCGAAAACAGCGAGTGAAATTTGCCGGACATATCCGTCTCGCTGTTTTTGCCGGTGGAATAGCGGTATTTGCCGTCCGGCGCAAGCGTTTTCACTAGGCGCAGCTCTTTGATATCGCGCGACACCGTCGCCTGCGTCACGTCAAACTCCGACTCTTTCAGCCACCGGAGCAGTTCCTCCTGCGTATCGATGGCGTGCTCCTGAATCAATTCCAATATTTTGGCATGGCGTTTCGTTTTCATTATACAAAAGCTTCCTTTCCCTTTTTATTCCCCCGTTGAAAACTTTGCGGTGAATATATCGTAAAACAGTCGTTGTTTCAGCTGAATCAATTGCAGTTCCTCTGCGGCTTTGCGGATTTCGATCCGGTCTCCGGCGCGCAGCGCGAAGTTCTCTTCACCGTCCACCGACACGTTGACCGATTCGCCGTCGTTCAGGATGGGGCGCACGCACAGCACACTGTCTGCGCCGAATACCACCGGCCGCCCGAACACAGAGTGCGGGCAAATCGGCGTCATCAGGATGCAGTGGGACACCGGGTCGATCACCGGCCCGCCTGCCGACAGCGAATACGCCGTCGAGCCGACCGGCGTGGCGAAAATCAGGCCGTCCGCGCGGCAGCGGCACAGGCATTGCTGTTGATACTGCACCGACCACTCCACCAGCCGCGGCAGCCCGGCGCGGGAAATCACCGCGTCGTTCAGCGCCAGGCAGCGGGTTTCGCCGTCGGCATACACCGTCACGTCCAGCAGCATCCGCGGCGTGGTCGTGTACTGGTGCGTCACCAGGTTGTGCAGCAATTCCATCTCGCCGGCTTCCAGCTCGGCCAAAAACCCCAGACGGCCGCAGTTCAGCCCGATCAGCGGCTTGCCGCAGCGCACTGCGTGCTTGGCTGCGTGCAGAATCGTCCCGTCGCCGCCGATGGTCAGCACGGCGTCGCACTGCGCAAACAGCGCCTCTTCCGGCACAAACGTCCCATCCGCGCCATGCGCGCGCATATACAGCGGGAGCATCGGCTCCGCGCCCCATGCCCGCAGCATCCGGCACAGCCGGATCGTGTATTCCAACGCGTGATTTTTGTCGAGATTGGGAATCAATGCAATGCGCATAAGTACCTCCCGTCAATCGTGACGCGCAAACGCCCGGTGCGCGTCGCGCACCACGTCGGCCGCCGCAGTGCTGCACGGCAGAGCGTCGCCCTTTTTCACATACATCAGGTATTCGATATTGCCCTCCGGTCCGCGGATCGGCGAAAAATCCAGTCCGCACACCGCAAAGCCCATCGACCGGGCAAAATCCGCAATGCGTGCCACCACCTCGCGGTGCAGCGCCGGGTCGCGCACCACGCCGTTTTTGCCGACGCGGCCCCTGCCCACCTCGAACTGCGGTTTAATCAGGCACACGCCGCTGCCGCCCATCTTCAAAAACCGGAATGCTTCCGGCAGCACCAGCGTCAGCGAAATAAACGATACGTCCGTCGCGAAAAAATCCACCGGCGGCACCTGTTCGGGCGACAGCGCCCGGATATTGGTTTTTTCCAGGTTGACGACGCGCGGATCGCTGCACAGCGACGGCGCCAGCTGGCCGGATCCGACGTCTACCGCATACACCCGCGCCGCACCGGATTGCAGCATACAATCGGTAAATCCGCCGGTAGACGCGCCGATGTCCAGCGCCGTGCAGCCGGTCAGGTCGATCGGGAACACACGCAGCGCTTTTTCCAGCTTGCGGCCGCCGCGGCTGACAAACGGCATCCGCTCGGCGTGCAGCGCAATCTCTGCATCCGCCGGTACGTCCTGCGCCGGTTTGGTGACGGCCGCACCGTTAATCCACACGCCGCCGGACTGAATCAATTCCTTGGCCTCCGCACGGCTGCGCGCCAACCCGCGCTGCACCAGCAGCACATCCAGTCGATTACGTTCCATGCTGCGCCTCCCTGAAAATCCGATCATAAATGCTGTCGGCGTCCAGTCCGTTCCATTGCAGCTGCCGCGCAACGGCCGCCTGCTTCACGAACCCGTCCTTCACCGCACACAGCCGGTACCGACCGGCAAAATCGTGCCGCTGCAACGCTGCGCCGAAATGCGCGCCGATGCCGCCGGACGCAACGCCTTCCTCGAAAAAATACACCCGTGCGCACGACAGCACCGCGCGCACCGCGCCGTCCGGAATCGGGTACACGCGGTTCAGCTTGACCCGCGTCACCGAAATTCCATCCTGTTCCAGCCGCTGCACCGCCGCATAAACCTCGGCAGACTCGCGCCCATACGACACCAGCGCGATGCGATGCGCCGTGCCGTCCCAGTCATAGTCCGACCGGCCGTCGCCCATCCGGACGTCCGGCTGCGGCGCCACACCGCGCGGATAGCGTACTGCCGCCGGACCGACGCCTTCGTACAGCGCGCGGTGCATCATTGCTTCCAGTTCCACGTAATCGGCCGGCGCGTAAATGGTCATGCCCGGAATGGTGGACAAAAACGCGCAATCAAACAGCCCCTGGTGCGACGGGCCGTCGTCGCCGACGAACCCGGCCCGGTCGATCGCCAGCACCACTTTCAGGTGCTGCATCGCAACGTCGTGCAGCACCTGGTCGTACGCGCGCTGCAAAAACGTCGAATACACCGCGAACACCGGGATCATGCCGGCGGCGGCCAATCCGGACGCAAACGTCACCGCGCCCTCTTCGGCGATCCCGACGTCAAAAAACCGCTGCGGGAACTGTTTGGCAAATGCAGACAGCCCCGTGCCGCATTTCATCGCCGCCGTAATCGCGCAGATACGCGCGTCCTGCGCCGCAAACCGGCACAGCTGCGCGCCGAATACGTCGGAAAAACACTCGCAATCGAGCGTTTTTTCGCCGGTTTCAATGTCGAACCTGCCGATGCCGTGGAACACGCGCGGGTTTTTCTCTGCAAATGAATACCCCTTGCCTTTTTGCGTGCAGACATGAATCAAGATCGGGTACGGCTCGTTTTTGGCGAATTCCAGCGACCGAATCAGCGGCTGCAAGTCGTGACCGTCCAGCGGGCCGATGTAGTGGAATCCCATATCTTCAAATATATTGGGGTAAATCAGATTTTTGAGCGCCGTTTTCCACCGGGAAAACAAGTCGCGCATCGGCCGCCCGACGAGCGGAATGTGCAGCAGCAGCGATTCCACCCGGCTTTTGACGCGGCGGTAGCCTTTGCGCGTGCGCATCACCGCCAAGTACCGCGCCATTGCGCCCACATTGCGGTTGATGGACATTTTGTTGTCGTTGAGGATTACGATCAGGTTGCCGTGGAACTGGCCGGCGCTGTTCAATCCTTCGTACGCCAGCCCGCCGGTCAGCGCGCCGTCGCCGACGACTGCCGCCACGCATCCGGAAATGCCCCGCAGCTTGCGCGCCTGCGCCAGCCCCAGCGCCGCCGCAATCGCCGTGCTGCTGTGCCCGGCGTTGAACGGGTCGCAGTCGCTTTCCGCCCGGTTCGGGAAGCCGCTCAGGCCGTTTTCGCGGCGCAGCGTCGCAAACCGATCCCGGCGGCCGGTCAGCAGCTTATGCGTGTAGCACTGATGCCCCACGTCGAACACAATGGCGTCGTTCGGGCAGTCCAGCACATAATGCAGCGCCACCGTCAGCTCCACCACGCCCAGGTTGGACGCCAGGTGCCCGCCGGTCTGCGCCACCGTTTCCACCAATTTCGCGCGGATTTCGTCGCACAGCGCCGGAAGCTGATCCTCCGGGATTTTTTTGAGGTCGGCCGGGCTGTGAATCCCGTTCAGCAGATGATCCAACGAATTTCGCGCTCCTTTCTGTGGAAATTTGAGATGGAATCTCGTTCCAAAACCCGTTCATTTTCTTTTATTATAACAGATTGGCGTACAGAATGCAAGCAAAACTTATTTTTTTCGCCGAAACAGCAGTTCTGCCAACGTCGCCAGCGGCGCGCCGGATGTGCCCAGCGCTGCCGCCGCCTGAACCGCCTGCGCCGTATACGATTCGGCCGCTGCGCGCGCCCCTTCAAGCCCCAGCAGCGAAACATACGTCGATTTCTGATTGGCCGCGTCGCTGCCGGTCGGCTTGCCCAGCTGCTCGGTAGTGCTTTCGATATCCAGCAGATCGTCGCAGATTTGGAACGCCATGCCCACGCCGTGCGCATATGCGCGTGCCGCCGCACGCAGGTCGTCGCGGTCGGCCAAAATGCAGCCCATTTCGCACGCCGCGCGGATCAGCGCGACCGTTTTGCCGTCATCCAGCCGTTCCAGCCGTTCCAGCGGAATCGTATGCTGCTCGCTGGCCAGGTCAATCGCCTGGCCGCCGACCATCCCGTCGTACCCGGCCGCCGCCGCTAGGCATCCGGCCGCATCGCCGCCGCGCGGATTCGTACCGTGCAGCAGCATCACTTCAAATGCACGCGTCAGCAGCCCGTCCCCGGCCAGCAGCGCCGTCGCCTCGCCGAACGCCTTGTGCGTGGACGGTTTGCCGCGGCGCAGGTCGTCGTTGTCCATGCACGGCAGGTCGTCGTGAATCAGCGAGTAGGAATGAATCAGTTCCAGCGCGCAGGCGTACGGCAGCGCCGAATCCGGGTCGCCGCCGGCCGCTTCGCAAAACGCCAGCAGCAGCACCGGCCGGATGCGCTTCCCGCCGCCGACCACCGCGTACCGCATTGCCTGCGCCAGCGATGCCTTGTCCGGCGCGTCGGCGGGCAGATACTGCACCAGCGCCGCTTCGATTTTCGGCAAATACCGATCAAACAATTCCGTTGCGTTCATGGGATTTTTCCGTCCTTTCTCAGGCTTCGTCCGTCTTTTCTGCCGCCGAATCCGGCGCGGTCAGCATGGTAATTTTCTGCCGGGCCTTTTCCAATTTGTCCGCACACTGCGCCGACAGCCGCGTGCCTTCTTCCAGCAGCTTCATCGACTCGTCCAGCGTCGCTTCACCGGATTCCAGCGCCGCAACAATCTCTTCCAGCCGTGCCATCGCCTGCTCAAAGCTTTCTTTCTTCGCCATTTTCTTCGTTCCTCTCTGCATTGCCGTTTACCGTCACCCGATGAATCGTACAATCCGCGCAGCCGTCCGCAAAACGCAAGGTGGCCGACACACCGGCCGTCAGCTGCGCCGCGCGCGTTACCGGGCGGTCAGTCTGCACCGCCGCATACCCGCGTGCCAGCACCCGGAGCGGACTGAGCGCATCCAGCTGCGCGCAAACCCACCGTAATTCGTCCGTGCGGTCGTTCAGTCGGCGCTGCCCCGCCTGCACCAACCGCTGATGCAAATGGGCGTACCGCTGCGCCGCCGATTCCACGCCCGGCGGCGACTGCCACACCGGCCGCAGCCGCACCGCACGCAGTTGTTCGTCCGCGCGGCGCACCGTCCGGGCCGCCGCAGCCGTCATCCGGACTTGCAGCTGCGCCAATCGATCCGTCAGTTCCGCCTGATCCGGAACGGCGACTTCCGCCGCAGCCGACGGCGTCGGCGCACGGTAATCCGCCGCAAAATCACACAGCGTGACATCCGTTTCGTGCCCGACCGCCGAAATCACCGGAATGCGCGACCGCGCCACCGCGCGCACCACGCGCTCGTCGTTGAACGCCCACAATTCCTCTGCCGAGCCGCCGCCGCGCCCGATGATAATCACCTCGGCGCACCCGTCGGCGTTCATCCGATCCAGCGCGTCCGCCAGCTGCGCAGGCGCGTCCGCCCCCTGCACCGGCACCGGTGCCAGCAGAATTTCCGCCAGCGGGAACCGCCGCGCCAGTATGTGCTCAATGTCCCGCCGCGCCGCGCCGGACGGCGAAGTGATTACGCCCACGGTCATCGGACAATCAGGCAGCGGACGCTTGCGCGCCGGGTCAAACAGTCCTTCCGCTTCCAGCCGACGGCGCAGCTGCTCAAACGCGACCGCCAGCGCGCCGGCGCCGTCCGGCAGCATATCTTCGGCGTACAGCTGATAGGTGCCGTCGCGCTCATACACGCTGATCCGGCCGCGAATCAGCACGCGCATTCCATTTTCGGGGCAGAACCGCAGCCGCTGATTGGCCGAGCGGAACATCACGCACCGCAGCACCGCGTTGGCGTCTTTCAGCGAAAAATACCAATGCCCCGATTTTTGATACGCGTTAAAATTTGAAATTTCGCCGCACAAATACACCGGATCCAGGTTCGGGTCGCCGTCCAGCAGCGACCGGATGTAGGTGGTGATTTGCGATACGGTCAGCACCGTGTCCATTTGTTGTCCTCCTGCAATGGGATTCAGCAGCCGTGCAGCGCGCGCCAGCCGAGGTACGCCACCCCGGCGGCATTGTCGCACGAATAAACCGGCTCGGCAAACAGCGCGCCGTATTTTTCTGACAGGCGTTGGCGAATCCAGCTGTTGGACGTCACGCCGCCCGCGAAAATCAGCGGCAGTCGGCCATATTCCGCAAAAATCGCCGCGGTCATGCCGTCGAGCGCCGCGCCGACCGCCTGGATGCAGTACGCCGCAATCTCGGCCGCCGGCTGACTCTGCGCCTGCATTTTCCGGCACTGGTTTTCGATGCCGGACAGCGAGCAGTCGCACCCGCGCATCGTCGGGCGGATACGGAACACCGTGCGGCTTTGCTGCGCCAGCTGATCCAGCTGCGCGCCCGCGGGAAACGGCAACCCCAGCATCACGCCCGCCCGGTCAATCGCCTGCCCGGCTTTTAAGTCGAGCGACGATGCAATCAGGCGCGGCATGAAGCCTTTTTCCGCGTCCGGCTCCACCAGCAGCGCCTCTGTGGTGCCGCCGGACACATGGAACGCCAGGAACCGCGTCCCAATCCAGTCCGTCACACCGCAGGAATACAGCGCCGCCGCGATGTGGCCGTGCTGGTGCGACAGCGGCAGCAGCGGCACGCGCAGCGCCGACGCCAGCCCGCGCGCCATCGCAGCGCCGACGGTGAAGCACGGCATATACGACCCGTCCACTTCGCGCGGGCGGGTAGACACCGCGATCCCGTCCGGCGTGCCGGGCGCATCGTCCAGCAGCCGTTCCATCAGTTCCGGCAGCTGCTGCGTGTGGTGAAACACCGCGTCGCTTTGCTTCAATCCCAGCCCGCCCGGCTTCACGGGCAGCAGCTTTTTCTGCTGGCGCATTTCCGTCCCGTCAAACAGCGCGGTGGACGTGGTATAATTGCTGGTATCCAGCCCCAAAATCAGGCTCATTGCGCGCCTTCCGCCGCTGCGGCGCGTGCGGCGCTGCCCAGCAGACCGTTGACGAACTGCGCATCTTCCAGCGTCGCATACTTTTTGGCCAGTTCCACCGCTTCGTTGATGGCAACGCTGACGGGCACGTCGTCGCAATATTTCATCTCGCACAGTGCCAGCCGTAAAATCGCCAGCACCGCCTTGCAAATGCGGTTTTTGCGCCAAGTGCGCGAATACCGCTCAATCTCGGCGTCGATTTCGTCCAGATGCGCCGCCGTTTTTTTCGCGGTTTCGCGCGCGTAGTCGCTGACCTCCAAGTCCCGCGCCTCCACGGCGTTTTCAATCAGCTCGTCCACCGGCGCGCTGTTGAATATCTGCTCAAAAACGATCGCAAACGCCTGTTCGCGCTGTTCACTTCGGGTCCATTTTGCCATTGTGTCCATTCCTTTCTACTTCAAACACGGTTCAAAAAACAAAAACGCTTTCCGCCCGGATCCCCCTGCGGAAAGCGTTGATTTTGCAAAAATCAGACGGTTCGGTTGTGCAGGTGCAATCCCGCCCGTCCGGCCTCTCCGGCGGGCAATTTTCTGTAAACGCGGCCACATCGCCTGTTCCTCATGATTCTCCCACGAAGCAAAAATGCTTGCTTGCAAGGGCATTTTTGCGAGGCCGGGAATCATGCAGCCTGCGCGCAGCGCAGGAAGCGAACGCGCCAGCGGTCACGCCGAAAAATGCGCGCAGCGTATTTTTCGTTCTACATGATTATTATACCACGGAATTGCATAAGTTCAACCTTTTTCTGCTATTTTATGCGTAAATTTTTTTCGCCCGTTATTTCACCTCCACAATCACAATATTTTCGTACGCCACTCCGCTTTGATTATGCACAATATCCTGAATCGTGATGGTTTCGTACGCTTGCAGTCCGTCGCTCTGCACCAGAACGCTCGCCCGCTCCTGATCGAGAAATGCCAGGCAGTTGGCATACCCCTTTGCTTTGAGCAGGCTTTCGATTTTGGATTCCTGCTCGATATGCTCGGCCAGCTTCGCCGCCTGCGCCACCGCCGCCTTGCGGGCCTCTTCGCTGCTTTCCGCCGCCGTCAGCGTCGCTTTCAGCAGCGCCGTCGCTTCGTCGCGCGCCTTCTGCCGGGACAGCGCCGCTTCGGTGAACTGCGCGCTGGGCACCGCAGACGCTTCCGCCGACCCGTCCGACGATGCCACGCCGCCGTTGACGTACAGCACGTCGCCCAGCCGGGCGGAACTGACCGTCCCGGACGCCGCCGTCGATGCCGATGCCGGGTGAATGTTTTCCGCGCCGTAGCGCCAATTGATGTAAACCGCCGTGCCCAGCGCCAGCACCAGCGCCGCCAGCACGATATGCCGTTTGTGTTTCATGTGTGTCTGCCCCTTTCTGCCGCCATGTGTTTGATATATCATACGAGCGCCCCGGCGCGATTATGACATCGGCGCCACGCAAACCTGAATCGACGTCAGCGCCAGCGCCGTCGTCACCACCTCCGTCACCCGCTGCCGCACCTGCACATTGTCCGCACCGGCGCACACCACCACCACGCCTTTGACCTCCGGCGTGCGTTCCGTTATCACCAGCGGCTGTTTGCCGCTGCCGGAATCGATCACCACATACGACCGCTGCGTGTTGTTTTCCTGCGCTGTCCGGCCGGAATCGCCGTCCTGCTGCGCGCTGTACTGGTTTTTCTCTTCCTGCGCGTATTGGTATTTCACGCCGTTTTCCAGCGTGACCAGCACCCGGCATTCGCCCACGCCGTCAATCCGGCCGATCAAATCCGTCAGCCGCTGTTCCAGCTCCTCCGCATAGTCCGTCGCCGCCGGAGCGGACGAAACCACCGCCGCATGGCTGCTGCGCTTCGGCAGCACCGCCGACAGAAAAATCAGCGCGATCCCTGCCACGCCCAGCGCAACAATCCATTTGCGGCCGCGGTCGCCGTGCAGCGCCGCGCGCACCCGCTCGGTCAGGTTCTGAAAATTCATCGGTTCTCACCTCCTCATTCGTATCGGATCTCCGGCTCGTCATTCAGCAGCGCCTGCATCCGGATCCGCACCGTCTTTTCGTACATCCGATCGCCGCTGCGCAGCACGATGGTCAGCCGTTCCAGCCGCACGGCATCGCCGTCCGCCGTCAGCTGTGCCGTCACGCGCACCGGCGTCACCTCAATCTCCGCCAGCCGGTCCCGCACCGCCTGCTCCACCTGTTCCGTCGCCGCACGAACCATCTGTCGGCGCATCAGGTTCGTCAATTCGTCCGTCCGGTCGGCCGTTTCTGCCGTCTGTGCCGCACCGCTGCCGTCCGGCCACGCAATCTCCGGCAGCGGCAGAATCAGCACCGCCAAAAAGAACAGCGCCAGCACGCACTGCGCCGCCTTCCGCATTGCGCCGGACGGATGCAGCTGTTCCAGCAGCGCGCACGCCGCCGCCGCGCAGCATACGCCGGCCGTCCAGCCCATCCACGCGTTCATTTGCCTGCATCCCCCCTCATCCTGCGCGAATCATCAGCATCACGCCGACCGACACCACCGTCATCAGCCCGCCGCACAGCAATACGCCCAGCAGCACGCCCAGCGCCGCGTGAAACCGGCGGATCAATTCTGCCAGCGGCGCCTGCCCCAGCACCGTCCCGGCTTCCGCGCACAATGCCAGCACCAGCCGCCACACCAGCAGCTCCACCACCTGCGGCAGCAACAGCGCGCACGCCGCCAGAATCCCAAATGCGCCCGCGCCGGACTTGATTCCCTGCAAATACCCGCGCGCCGATGCGTATGCCTGGCTGAGCGCCGCACCGACCACCGGCACCGCACTGCTGAGCACGAACTGCGCCGCTTTGTCCGTCAGCGAATCCGCTGCCGCGCCGGTCACGCCCTGCAAAGACAGCACCGCCAAAAACACCGTCATCAGCAGTCCCAGCAGATTGGTCAGCCCCTTTTGAATCAGCGCACCCAGCCCGTCCACGCGCACCGTCGGCGCTGCGGCGCCGGTCACGCTCAGCGCCGCGCTCATTTTCAGCAGCGGCAGCACCACCGCGTGCGTCAATACGCTCCCGGTCTGCGCCGCCGCAACGGTCAGCGCCGTATACTTTCCCGCTGTCACCGCCTGTCCGCTGACCGTCAGAATCGACGCAAAAATCGGAACGAAGCTCATCTGGAACGCGCACGATGCCGTCAGCGCCTCTGTCACCGCCTGCATCAGCGCGCTCAGCGGCCGCAGCAGCAGCACCGCGCACAGCAGCGTTCCGGTCAGTGTGATGGGCGTCTGCGCCGTACCGCCGTCCATCACGCACCCCACCAGCGCCATCAGCAGCAAAACGCCCAGCAGCGACGCCCCGGTGCGTACAGCCTCCGCCCCGCCGGATTCCGCCAGCGTCAGCAGCAATTGAAGCACCCGGCCGGGCGTCAGCGCGGCAAACCCCGCCGCATCCGTTCCTGCAACACCGATCTGCGCCAGCAAGGCGCGCGTATCGTCCGGCAGCAGATCCCACAGCGCCGTGTCTGTGTCCGACTGGACGTCGTCCCACGCCTCCGCCGCCTGCACCGGCACGCACAGCATCGTCAGTACCAGCACCACAGCCGCCGCGCACAGCAGCCCGCTCAGGAATCCAGCAGCACGTCCACCCATTGCAGCAGCGCGCGCACCAGCGGCATCGCCAGCACCAGCACGGCGACCCGTCCGGCAAACTCCACCCGTCCGGCCAGTGCATTTTCGCCGGCGTCGCGGCAGCAGTCGGCCGCAAATTGCGCCACCAGGCACACGCCCATGCTTTTCATCAGCAGGACAATCCATTCGCCCGACGCGCTGCGCTGCATCAGCTGTTCCAGCTCTGTCCACACCGGCAGCAGCGCGCTCAGTACGGCGGCCGCCAGCCCCACCGATGCCGCCACCCGCAGCCCGAACGCCGATTCCGGCGACGTACTGCGGAGTGTCTGCACCAGCATCGCCGCAGCGATTGCCGCCGCAGCCAGCGCGATCAAATTCATGACATCCGTCTCGCCTTTCCCGTATCGTTTTCATAAGTCAAATACCGATTGGATCGTATCGAACAGCGCCGAAATCTGCGTCACGATCATTCCCAGCACCACCACCAGCCCCGCCAGCGTCACCATCATCGCCTGTTCCTGGCGCTCGGCCTTGTTCAGCACCTGGTTCAGAATCGCAACGATGATCCCGATCGCCGCAATTTTGAAAATCAAGTCAATATCCACGTTTGAACCTCCGTCCTGATGGGCCGCCGCACTGCTACGCCAGCAGCAGGATCAGGCCCAATCCGGCCGCAGCGCCCAGCATCGGGTACAGCCGCGCCTTGCGGCGCTGTGCCGCACGCGCTTCGTCGCGCCGCTCCGCCGCACGGGCCGCATACAGCGCGCAGTGCGCCAGCTGCCCCTGCAAATCCGTCGCGCCCAGTCCGGCGCCGAATTCCGTCAGCATCGCGCGGTCGTCGGCGCTCAGCGGCGCACGGCACGACGCAACCGCCGCCGCCCATGCCTCCGGCGGCGACGCCCCGCCGCGCATCCGTTCGGCACACGCGCCCGGCAGTGCGAACGGCGCGCCCGTCCGTGCATAATCCGCAATCACCCGCACAACCGGAACGCTTTGGTACCGAAATGCGTCCGCCGCGTACTGCACAAACCGGCCGAACTGCGTCCAAAACCGCACCGCTTCACCCAGCTGCATGGATTTCCGGCATCCGACCAGCACCAAGCTCGCGAAAACGAAGATCATGCCCGCCGTTTTCATCCGACTTGTCCTCCACCTGCACCACCGTTTCGATCTCGCCGACATGAACGCCGCCGCGCAGCAGCACCACCGTTTCAAAACTTCCGCTTTCCAGCATCCGGCGGATCACCGGCCGGGTTTTGAGGTCGTGCAGATCGCGGGCATGAACGGACGCCACCACGTGCACGCCGGCGTTGAAGCCTTCTTCCAGCGACGCCAGCTCCGCGCACGAACCGACCTCGTCGCACAGAATCACCTCCGGCGCCATGTTCCGCACCGCCTGCAAAATCCCTTCGCCTTTGGGGTAGCATTGGAACACGTCGCAGCACATCCCAATCCGGCTGCCGTCCGCAATACCGCCGGAAATTTCGCCTTTTTCGTCGATCACCGCCACATTGACCGGCAGCTGACGGCTCCCGCCGGACAGCTGCTGCGCCAAATCGCGCAGGATGGTCGTTTTGCCGCTGGCGGGCGGCCCGGCCAACACGATGCCGCGCGTGCGGCGCGGATCGGCGCGGCGCAGCAGCTCGTCCGCTGCGCCGGGAATCGCCCGGCAGATGCGCAGGTTAATCCCCGTGACGCCGCGCACCGCCGTCACCCGGCCGTTTTCCGTCACCGCCGTGCCGCAGATTCCGGCGCGGTGTCCGCCCGCAATCGTGATGTACCCGGCGCGAATCTGATCCTGGTGGCTATGTACCGAATAGTCGCACAGCCGCCGGAACGCCAGTTCCAGATCCTCCTCCCGCACCGTGATGCAGCTGTCGTCCGGCAGGAACACCGGACGCAGCGGCCGGTCGTTGAGGAAAATTTTCCGTCCCCGGCAATCGAGCATCAATGGGCGATCCTGCCGCAGGCGAATCTCGTTGACCTGCCCCTGCAACTCCGCCGGAACGCGCAGCAGCACCTCGCGCATCCGATCCCCCAGCGCGTCCACCGCGCGGCGATAAGCTTCTTCCGATGAAATATTCATTTGAAATTCCTCCGTTCCTGGTCTGGCTTGTCTGATTTGTTCTATCTGTATGAGCCGGCCGCGCAAAAAAGAACGGACTGCGCAAAAAAATCCGGCCGACCGCATTTGCGGACCGACCGGAAATTTTCCTTTCTGTGTTTGCTCAATAAATTCACGATTCCAGCATCCGGTTGAAATCGTCCTCCGAAATCACCGGAATTCCCAGCTGCATCGCCTTGGTCAGCTTGCTCCCGGCATCTTCGCCCGCCAGCACATACGCCGTTTTACGCGATACGGAGCCGGATACCTTGCCGCCGTTCTGCTCAATCAGCGCGGACGCCGCGTCGCGCGTATACGTCGGCAGCGTGCCGGTCAATACGAACGTTTTCCCGGCAAATTTGCTGCCCGCCTCTGCTTCGCGGCACGTCATATTCACCCCGCAGCCGCGCAGCTGCGCCAGCAGTTCCTGCGTTTGCGGCAGCGCGAAAAACTGTACCACGCTGTCGGCAATAATCCCGCCGAATCCGTCCAGCCCGGCGATTTCGTCGGCCGACGCAGCGCACAGCGCATCCATCGTGCGGAAATGCGCGGCCAGCTGTTTGGCCGTTTTCTGCCCCACGTGCCGAATCCCAAGCGCGAAAATCAACCGCCCCAGATCATTTTCTTTGGACTTGTCGATGGCAGCGCGCAGGTTGGCCGCCGACTGCGCGCCCATCCGGTCGATATCGGCGACGGTATCCGTGTCCAGCCGGTACAAATCGGCCGGGGAATGCACCAGCCCGCGCCCGATCAGCTGCTCCGTCACCGCCGGACCCATCCCGTCGATGTCCATCGCGTCGCGCGACGCGTAATGGATCAGGTTACGCAGCAGCTGCGCCGGGCATTCCGGATTGATGCAGCGGTACGCCGCTTCATCCGCCTCGCGGATCACCGGGCCGCCGCACGACGGGCAGGTGTCCGGCAGATGATACGGCACGCTGCCGGGGCAATGCGCCTTCACCGCCACCACCTCCGGGATGATATCGCCCGCCTTGCGCAGAATCACCGTGTCGCCGATGCACAGTCCCTTTTCGGTGATATAATCCTGATTGTGCAGCGTCGCGCGGGACACCGTCGTCCCCGCCAGCGTAATCGGGTCAAACACGCCGGTCGGCGTAATCACGCCGGTGCGCCCCACCTGCACATCGACGTCGATCAGCGTGGTTTCCTTTTCCTCCGGCGGATATTTGAACGCGACCGCCCAGCGCGGGAATTTGGCGGTGCTGCCCAGCCGGGTGCGCTGCGCAAAATCGTCCACCTTGACCACCGCGCCGTCAATTCCGAACGCCAGCCCGCCGCGCGCCGCGCCGATCCGGCGAATCTCCGCAATCACATCGTCAATATTCGTACATTTGCGGTAAAACGGGATGATATGCAGCCCGCAGCCGCGCATATATTCGAGCGATTCGGCGTGCCCGCTCAGCGTGTGCCCGTCGATCTGCTGGACGTTGAACAGAAAAATGTCCAGCCCGCGTGACTGCGTGACCACGGCGTCTTTCTGCCGCAGCGACCCGGCCGCCGCATTCCGCGGGTTTTTGAACGGCTTCTGACCGTCCTCCTCCTGGTCATGCACCAGCTCCAAAAACCGCTCCACCGGCATATACACCTCGCCGCGCACTTCCAAAAACGCCGGTTTCTGGCTCAGCTGCGCCGGAATCGTCGCCACCGTCCGCAAATTGGCCGTCACATCCTCGCCGACGAATCCGTCGCCGCGCGTGGAACCGCGCACCAGCCGGCCGTTCCGGTATTCGAGCGATACCGACAGCCCGTCGATCTTCGGCTCGACCACATACACCGGGTCGGCGACCGTCTCGCGGACGCGCTGGTCGAACGCGCGCACCTCGTCCTCGGAAAACACATCCTGAATGCTCCCCATCTGCACCGTGTGCGTCACCGGAGTGAACAACCGGCTGGCCTCGCCGCCGACGCGCTGGGTCGGCGAATCGGGCGTAACCAGCTGCGGGAACTGCTGTTCCAGCGCTTTGAGCCGGTTCATCAGCTGATCGTACTCGTAATCGTCAATCTCCGGGGCATCCTCGTTGTAATATTTCTCCGCGTGATAGTTGAGCGTCGCGCGCAGTTCATCAATTTGGGTTCGGGCTTCTTCGAGCGTCATGCACAATCTTCCTTTCTTTTGATCCCATCGTTCTTTATTATACGGGTTTTTGCCGCAAAATGCAATCATTAATTTGATTTTTCAGGAAGAAAGATGGACATTCGGCACCGCGCCCGCCACCACGCATTGCACAACACAGTACCGCAGCTCCGCCCGGATCGGTTCCCACCGGTCGGACGCCAGCGGCCTCGCCGTCACCCCGACGGTCAGCCATACTTCGAACCGCGTTTGGTTGATCCCGGTGCTGTCGAACTGCGTGTCGAGCCGGCACTCGGCAGCCGATGCAAACGCAAACCGGACAGTCACGCGCGGCCCGCGGTCGCGCAGCAGGTTCGACCCCAAAATCGTCCCCAGCGGAACGGCAATGCGGACGGACGCATCGTCCAGCCGGTGCTGAATCCGCAGCGTCAGCTCCGCCTGCATCCGGCTCAGCTGCGCCGTATCCGCCTGCATCGACTGCATCGCGCCGTCCGTCCCGCGCGTCACCGTCAGCAGCGCCGCCGGATCGGGCGCTTCGTCCAGCCAGCCGCGCACCGCTTCGCTGACTACCTCGCCCGCCTGCCGCTCCGCCTGCTGCGCGACCGACGCCGACACCACCGGCGTCATCCGGTGATCGACCGCAATCAGCGCCGCGCCCGCCAGCAGTAGCGCAATCCACCTCCGCCCGCGGCGGTTCCGTCTGGTCCTCATCCGCAATCCCCTCTCTCGCAATTTTTGCCGGATGCCCCATACTATTGCCAAACGGCGAATTGGGTTCGTTTTTTTTCAAAATTCACGCGGAAATTTGAAATTCCCGAAAAATTCACAGAATAAACTTGATTTTTCCCGCGCAAAAGGGTAAGATAAGTAGGAATTTTATTGATCGGGCGATCCGGACGCAAGAGGGGTCGAAAATCGTGAATAATCAGTTGTTATCCAATATTGAAAAACATTCCGGCAGCTTTTCCAAAGGCCAGCGCGCCATCGCGCAGTTTATCACGCATTCGTACGACAAAGCCGCGTTTATGACGGCCGCGCGGCTGGGGCAGACGGTCGGCGTCAGCGAATCCACGGTGGTGCGGTTTGCCGTGGAAGTCGGGTTCGACGGCTACCCGGAACTGCAAAAAGCCATGCAGGAAATGATTCGCAGCCGGCTGACGTCGGTGCAGCGCATCAATGTCGCGCAGGAGCAAATCGGCGCGCAGGACGTGCTCAGTTCCGTGCTCAACGCCGATATGGACACCATTCGCGCCACCATGGAGGCCACGTCGCACGATGCGTTTGAAGCGGCCGTGGACGCCATCGTCGGCACGCGGCGCATCTACATCGTCGCCGCGCGGTCCTCGGCGCCGGTCGCGGCGTTTCTGGGGTACTACTTCAACCTGATCTTTGGCCATGTAACGGTGGTCAACGCCGTCAGCGAAAGCGAATTTTTTGAAAAAATGTTCCGCGTTGGCGCGGCCGATACCGTAATCGGATTCAGCTTCCCGCGGTACTCCACCAGCGTCGCCAAGGCGCTGCGCTTCGCCCGCGACAAAGGCGCAACGGTGATCTCCGTCACCGACAGCAGGCAGTCGCCGCTGGCACCATACGCCACGCACCTGCTGCTGGCGCAAAGCAGCATGATCTCGATCGTCGATTCGCTCGTAGCGCCCATGAGCCTGGTCAACGCGCTGATCGCCGCCGTGGCTGCCCGCAAAAAGGCCGACGTCTCCCAGGCGTTTGAGCAATTGGAAAGCATCTGGGACAAATACGCCGTGTACGAAAAAGTAGAGGAGCAACCGCAGGAATGAACCATCGCATCGCAGTCATCGGCGCAGGCGCGGCCGGAATGATGGCCGCCATCGCCGCGGCGGAAACCGGCGTCCCGCCGGTTTTGCTGGAACGCAACGACCGTCCCGGGCGCAAATTGATGATTACCGGCAAAGGCCGGTGCAACCTGACCAATCAATGCACCGTGCGCGAGCTGGTCGCCGCCGTCCCGGACAACGGCCGGTTTCTGTACGGCGCGTTTTCGCGGTTCACGCCGGACGATATGGTCCGGTTCTGCGAAGAAAACGGACTGCCCGTCAAAACCGAACGCGGCCAGCGTGTATTCCCCGTGTCGGACAAAGCAGCCGACGTCGTGGATCTGCTCGACCGCCGCTGCCGTGCGCTGTCCGTGCAGCGGATCACCGCGCGCGCTGCCCGCATCCGGACGGCGGATGGGGCTGTCACCGGCGTCGAAACCGAAGCAGGCGCATTCATCGCGGCAGACCGGGTGATTTTGGCAACCGGCGGCGCATCGTACCCGGCAACCGGCTCCACCGGTGACGGATACCGTATGGCGCAGGCGCTGGGGCATACCATCGTTCCGCCCCGGCCGTCGCTGATTCCGATGGTCGCGGAAGGCCGCGACTGCACCGAAATGATGGGGCTGTCGCTGCGGAACACCGGGCTGCGCGTAACGGACAACCGCGGCAAAGTCGTATATACCGACTTCGGCGAGCTGCTGTTCACGCATTTCGGCGTGTCCGGCCCGATCATTCTGAGCGCCAGCGCGCACCTGCGCGACCCCAAACCGGGGCAATATACGCTGCACCTCGACCTGAAACCGGCGCTCGATGCGGACCGGCTGGATCAGCGCTTACAGCGCGAGATCGCGCAGGCCCCGAACAAAGACTTCGTCAACCTGCTGGGCGCGCTGCTCCCGGCCAGGATGAATCCCGTGTTTGCACGCCGGACGCAGATTCCGCCGCACACCAAAGCCCATGCGCTCACGCGCGAGCTGCGGCACGCAGTTTTGGCGCAGTTCAAAGATTTCGCCATCGTCGTCCACGGGTTCCGGCCGCTGGCCGAAGCCATTGTCACGGCGGGCGGCATCCGCGTTTCCGAAATTGACCCGCGGACGATGGCGTCCAAGCGGGTGCGCGGGCTGTATGCCTGCGGCGAAGTGCTGGACGTGGACGCCTACACCGGCGGCTTCAACCTACAAATCGCATGGTCCACCGGGCGCGCAGCCGGAATCGCTGCCGCCGAATCCTGCAATAATCCTGTTGAATGATCCGAAAGGAATGAATTGTTACGATGATCGCAATCGCAATCGACGGCCCGGCCGGGGCCGGAAAAAGCTCCATCGCGCGCGGCGTCGCGCGGGAATTGGGATATATTTACGTAGATACCGGCGCGCTGTACCGCACGGTCGGCCTGGCCGTATCGCGCAGCCGGATTGACCTCGAAGACCGCTCCGAGCTGGAAGCGCTGCTGAAAAACACCGACATCCGCCTAGTATTCCAGGGCGGCGAGCAGCGCGTGCTGCTGAACGGCGTGGACGTTTCGGACGAAATCCGCACGCCGGAAGCTTCGCTGATGGCGTCGCGCGTTTCTGCGCGCCCGACGGTTCGGGCATTCCTGCTGTCGCTCCAGCGTGAACTGGCCGAAACCAACAACGTCCTGATGGACGGGCGCGACATCGGCACCGTCGTGCTGCCGAATGCGCAGATCAAATACTTTCTGACCGCCAGCATCGACTGCCGCGCGCAGCGCCGCTACCGGGAACTGACCGAAAAAGGGCAGGACGTCCGGCTGGAAGACGTCCGCGCCGACATCGAAAAACGCGATTACGACGATTCGCACCGCGCCATCGCGCCGCTCAAAGCCGCTGCCGACGCTGAGATCATCGACAACACCGGTATGCAGCTGGAACAGTCGGTCGCCGCGCTGACCGCACGGATCCGCGACCGGCTGGAAGAAATCGCGCAGAAAGGATGAATGGAATGACGCCGTTTTACCGCAACTGCATCGCCGTTGTGTCGCGGATATTCCGCGTGCTGTTCCGGTACCGGGTGGTCACGCACGGCAGCGTACCGGTCGGCGGCGCGGTCTGCTGCGCCAATCACACTTCGTGGATCGACCCGTTGTTCGTCGCGTTTTCGCAGCGGCGGCAAGTCCATTTCATGGGAAAAGTCGAGCTGTTCCGGCACAAGCTGCTGGGAAAACTCATCCGGAAACTGGGCGCGTTCCCCGTCACGCGCGGCACCGGCGGTGCCGAAGCGCTGGCGCACGCCGAAACGCTGCTGCGCGACGGCCGCCTGGTGGGTCTGTTCCCCGAAGGGACGCGATCCAAAACCGGCGTACTGCTGCCCGGCAAAACCGGCGCCGTCCGGCTGGCGCACGATTGCGGCGTCCCAATCATCCCCATGGCCATCGT
Source organism: uncultured Eubacteriales bacterium (assembly GCA_905198155.1). Lineage (GTDB taxonomy): Bacteria > Bacillota > Clostridia > Oscillospirales > Acutalibacteraceae > RGIG4076. Next base: position 11,923 of record CAJKBQ010000006.1, on the reverse strand, counting down.
CTGCTGCGGCGCGCCGCGGGTTCGGCTGTTCCGCCGGACATACGTCGTGGTCGGCGAACCCATCCCGCCGGAAGCACTGGGGATTGAAACCGGCTCCGGGCTGGAAATCCGCAACGCCACCCGAATGCTGATGAGCCGCATCGCCGCACTCCAGCAGGAGGGCCGCACGCTGTGTGCGCAGCCGCATAAAAAGGAGTCCAAGACCGCCGTATGACAACCATCACACTGGCCAAAAGCGCCGGATTTTGCTTCGGCGTCCGCCGCGCCATCGACATCGCCGAGCAGCTGGCGCGCACACAGCGGGCATATACGCTCGGCCCCATCATTCACAATCCGCAGATGGTCGCGCAGCTGGCCGCCGAAGGCGTCACCGCGGTGGACGATTTTACCGACGCCCCGGCCGGCGCCCCCATTATCATCCGCTCGCACGGCATCCCAAAAGACGAAATGGATCACCTCCAATCGTCCGGCCACCCGGTCATCGATGCAACATGCCCGTTCGTAGCCAAAATTCACCGGATCGTTTCGGCCGCTTCCGCCGCCGGACAAACCGTCCTGATCGCCGGCGACCCCCGGCACCCGGAAGTGCAGGGCATCCTCAGTCACTGCCGCGGACGCGGGCTGGTATTCTCCAATCCGGACGAATTGGTCAAATTGCTTAATAGTTTTCAAGAAAATAAGAATATTTCGATTTGCGTTGTCCAGCAAACCACGTTCCGGACGGAAGTCTGGAAAAAATGTTTGAAAATTCTCGAAAGAGACTATACAAACGCAAAATTATTTGATACAATATGTAATGCGACATTAGAGCGGCAGCAAGAAGCCGTCGATCTGGCAGCGCATTCCGATTTCATGGTCGTCGTCGGCGGGCGGCAAAGTTCCAACACGGCAAAGCTTTTTGAGATTTGCCGGGCGAGCTGTCCATCCGTCCTGATCGAGACCGCACGCGAGCTGCCCGTTGCGCAGATTCGGGCCGCACGTTCTATTGGCGTAACCGCAGGTGCATCCACACCTGCCGGCATTATAAAGGAGGTACTATCAACCATGACCGAAATCTTGAACCAGGAAACCCATCTCGCAGACACCGAAACGTCCGAAGGAAGCTTCGCGGAACTCCTCGAAGAATCCTTGAAAACGTTTAATACAGATGAAAAGGTACACGGCGTCGTCGTGGGCATCGCGCCCAACGAAGTGTATGTCGATGTCGGCCGCAAGCAAGCGGGTTTCATCCCGCTTGACGAGCTGTCCAACGACCCGTCTGCCCGCGCTGAGGACCTTGTGAAGGTCGGCGATGAGCTGGATCTGCTCATCATGCGCACCAATGACCAGGAAGGCACCATCATGCTCTCCAAGCGCCGTCTGGACGCGATGAAGGGCTGGGAAGTGGTGTCCGCCGCTGCGGAAGATCATTCCGTACTTACCGGCGTTGTCACCGAGATCATCAAAGGCGGCCTGATCGCCGTCACCAACGGCGTGCGCGTGTTCATCCCGGCGTCGCAGGCAACCGCGACCCGCGGCGAACCGCTGGACGGCCTGCTGAACCAGGAAGTGCAGTTCCGCATCCTCGAAGTCAACCGCGGCCGCAGACGCGCCGTCGGCTCCATCCGCTCCGTCGCTGCCGACAAGCGCAAAGAGCAGGAAGCGAAATTCTGGGAGACCGCCGAGGAAGGCAAGGCCTATCACGGCGTCGTGAAATCGCTCACTTCGTACGGTGCATTCGTTGACATCGGCGGCGTGGACGGGATGATCCACATCTCCGAGCTGTCGTGGAACCGGATCAAAAACCCGGCCGAGGTGCTGTCTGTGGGCCAGGAAGTGGATGTCTATATCCTGAAACTCGATCCGGAAAAGAAGAAGATTTCCCTGGGCTACAAGAAAGCCGAGGACAATCCGTGGGAAATCCTGAAAAACCAGTACCCGGTGGACTCCATCGTAGACGTGACGATCGTCGGAATGACCGACTTCGGTGCGTTTGCGCGCGTGATTCCGGGAATCGACGGTCTGATCCACATCTCTCAGATCGCCAACGAGCACATCAACAAACCGCAGGATGTGCTGAAAGTCGGCCAGGTCGTCAAAGCGAAGATCACGGCCATCGACTTCGACAAAAAACGCGTCAGCCTGTCGATGAAAGCGGCGGCTGCGGACGCGGCGGCGGAATAAGAGTTCCAAACGCAAAACAAGGCTCCTGCGGGAGCCTTGTTTTTTTGTTGTTCCGATATTTGGGGGACGCGCCGCAAAAGTCCGTAAAAAGAGATGCCGAACCGCCCGCGAAAGCGCAAGAAAAGGTACGCACGAATCCGCGAAATATGATATAATAAGGACACAGCAATGCACCAAAAATCAAAGGAGCGTGGAACCATGAATCCGCCCAATATTCAAATGTTTTTCGGCACCGCCCCCACCCGGCTCGGAACCCCAAGCGGCGCGGCGGTGCACTGGCACATGATTAAAGGGATGTGCGGCAACCTGCACCCCGGCGCGTGCGAACCGTTCGGCCGGATGAGCTGCTGCGCCTACTCCGGCGCCTACCCCACCGGCTACGGCCGCTGCACGCCCAATTCCGGCGGCGAAATCCGCCCGATGACGGCGGACGCGATCGTGTGCGGGTTTTCGCATATGCAGCACAGCGGCACCGGCGCCATCCGCAATTACTACAATTTTGCCGTCGTCACGCCGCTGTATGGCGCGCTGCGCGACGTGCGGGAACCGCTGACCGACGAATCCGCCCGGCCGGGCGATTACCGCTGCACGATGGGCGCCAGCGGCATCCGCGCCGAGCTGACGGTATCCGGCGGCGTGGCGCTGCACCGCTACACCATGCAGCCGGGCAGCATCCGGATCGACTTTTCCAACGACGGACTGAACCGGAACTTCGGCTCCCAGCTGTACGAATGCCCGTCCGCCAGCGCCGTGCGCCGGGTGAACGCGCACACGGCCGTCGGCTGGATCGATACGCACGGCCTGCGCAAATTCATCGCCGCAGACTGCACCGACGCGGCCGACTGCGCCCTGTGGCGCGGCAATACGCGGCTGGATGCGTCCGCGCTGCAACTCGACGCAACGGACGACCGATTCGGCTGTGTATTTACCGTATCCGGTCCGTGCGTGGTGCGCGTCGCAATCTCGCTGCGCGGTGAATCGGAAGCGTTGGCCATGCTGGAACGCGCGCCCGCAGATTTTGACACTGCGCGCGACCAGACCGTCGCCCGCTGGGCCGCGCACTTCGCCGCAGTCGATGTCGAATGCGACAGCGACGCCGACCGCGACCTGTTCTACACGCTGCTATACCGCGCCTCAATCAAACCGTGCGACTGGTCGGGCGACAATTTCCTCGGCGATACCGACGACTTTGTCTGCGACCTGGCAACCATGTGGGATCAATACAAAACGGCGCTCCCGCTGATTTTCACGCTGTACCCCGAAATTTCGCGCAAAATTGCGCACACCATGACCGGCATCGCCCGCCGCCAAGGCGAACTCCCCAACTGCGTCCTGCTGGACGGCGGCCTGAAAACGGAGCAGTCCCAGGCCAAACTGCTGATGATCCTGTCGCTGGCGGACGCCCACCTGCGCGGGATTCCCGTCGAGGCGGACAGCGCCGTCACGGTGCTGATGCAGCAGCTGCGCAGCGGCGCGTTCGATTCGCTGCTGCACGCCGCCCCGGATGCCTACCCGCCGCACATCCTGGACTTGGCGGAGGTCTGCGCCGCCGGCGCGATGCTGGCGCATTCCGTCGGGCGGACGGACGATGAAGCCGCGCTGTGCCGTATGGCCCGCTGCTGGACGGCCGCATTTGATGCAAAAACCGGCCTGCTGCGGCCGGAATCGTACTACTACGAAGGGAATGTGTGGAACTACTCGTTCCGGCTGCTGCCGCAGCTGGACGAGCGCGTCGCGCAGCTGGGCAAAGACCGTTTCACCGCGTTGCTCGATTATTTCTTCGGCTTCGGCGAAAATCCCACCGACTGTGCCGTCCCGGCCGCATTTGAAGGCTTCAACAACGAGCCGGACATGGAAACACCGTACGCGTATCTCTACGCCGACCGCCCCGACCGCCTGCGCGACGTGCTGTCGCTGGGATTCGCGCACTCGCTGCGCTTCCCGGAACCGGGCGGCTTCCCCGGCAACGACGATTCCGGCGGGCTGTCGTCGTATCTGCTATGGAATATGCTGGGGATTTTCCCCGTCTCCGGTCAGGATCAAATGCTGCTCGGCATCCCGCGGATTCGGAACGCCGCGCTGTACCTGAGCACCGGCCGTACGCTGACCATTACGCGCCGCGAATCCCGCACGCCCGTCTGGTACTGGAACGGCGTCCCAACCGGAACCCGTCTCCTTGTCTCTGAACTCATGCGCGGCGGCACCCTGACTTTCCAGTAAAAACCACCTCTCCGTATCCCAAAAAGGGCGGCCACCCGGCCGCCCTTTTTGGGATTCAATATGCAATTTCCACGTCGCCCGCGCCGATTCCGAACGGAATCAACTCAAATTCGCCCGTCCAATCGCCCGTGTCGGGCAGATTCACCGGCCGGATCGTCTGCGGCCAAATTCCGCGGTGGCACCCGCAGGAATCCACACCATTCAGGTGCGACGGCCCAATCGCATTGCGCAGCGTGCCGAACAGCCGCACCGAAATCCGGTTTTCGCCCGCCCGCAGCGCATCGCCCAGCGCCAATTCATACGGCGGCCGGTTGATCGACCCCACGAGCGCCCCGTTGACCGTCACCTGCGCCGTGCAGCCGTGGAAATCACGCAGCCGCAGCACTGCGCCCGGCGCATCCGCATCCAGCACCGCGGTCGTGTCGTACCGCATGGTTCCGATGAAGAACGGATACCCGTGCGCCGTCAGGTTGCCTGCCCGCGCCGGACGCGGCGCAGTCAGCCGGAACCGCCGCCCAAGCCGCGTCAGCCCGCCGCGCGTCGGCATCGGGACGCCATCGACGGCAAAGTCGCCGATCACATAAATCCGTTCCAAATCCACCCCGACGGGCGCGCGGAACAGCTCGAACAAATGCTTCATATCGTCGCAAATGCGCTCCTGCACCTGCGGCTTCGTGCTGCGCGTCACCTCGATGATGTTCTCCCCAGCGCAAACCGCGTCCGGCAGCGGAATCAGCCGGAACGCCTGCGCAAAGTAATACCCCGCGTCGTCCATCGGCACCGGCACGCCGTTCAGTGTGACGGTGCAGCATTCCGGCTCTTCCATCGCCAGTTTCAGCCCCGTCATCGGCGCATCCGCCTCAAACCGGAACCGCAGCGTGACCGACCCGGTGTACTGCTGCCGTTTCAGCAGCTCCGTCACGCACTCCACCGCATATTCCGGCGAAAATTCGCTCATCTCCGCCGTCCGGTACGCGCACAGTTCCAGCGCCAACACGTTGGGCTGCTCCGGCGTCACGGCAAACGGCGGCAGCGGAATCTGCACCGTCGGCGTCCGCCGCACGGACTGCACCGCCGTGTCCGGCGTCAATTCGATCAAAACCGACCCGCCCGGCGCAATCTCCACCGGAACGCTTGTCGCCCCGCCGCCGGACTGCACATCTATCGGGAAAATCTGCCCGGATTCCGCATCGTACCGCGCGGCGCGGAACGTCCCGTCCACCGTCAGCCGCCCATGCTGCGCGGCACGGCAGCTGCCGGAGCAAATCATAAACCGGCGCACATCGCCGTCGCGCGTATAATGAACGATCGTGTCGCCAAAATCGTCGTCCGAATCGTAGGTGTAGCCCAAATCCGCCCCGCGCAGCATCCGCACCAGCGCTTCGTCGTCCGGGACGGCCGCAAAGTTCTGCAATTCCGCCGCCAATTCGGCGCACACCGCGCCGTCCAGCCGGTCAGGGCAATCCCCCAGCACGATCACTTCGCCGCCCGCCGCCGCAAATGCCCGCAGCAGGTCGCGCGTTTCGGTGTTCAGCACCCGCAGATTCGGCAGAATCACCCGCCGATATGCCATCTCCCCGATCACAAACCGTCCGCCGCGCACCGCGCCGTCCTGCGCGATGGTCGCCAAATCGCCGAAATGAAACGGAATTCCCGCACCGTACAGCGCCAGCACCGTGCGGTCAAATACCGCGTCGTACGCATCGATCGCGTCGCGCGGCGACGGATCGTCCGGCCGCATCAGCCCGCGGGTGAGCAGATACGCCGTTTCCAGCGGATGAAGCACCACGGTATCCACCGTGCAGCCGCCGCTGCTGACGAATTGGCTCACGCGCGCGACATAGTCTTTCAGCACGCGGAAATTCGGCCAGAACGGCTGGTACACGTTGAACTGCTGCGGGTAAAACCGCTTGCGGAACCCGGCGATGGAGTAGAACAGCGCGTGCATACACTGGTGATTGATCCCCAGCGCGGCAAAAAAGTCGAACAGATGCATCATGTCGCGGAACTCAAACCCCGGCGACGTCACGCCGTACATCTCGCAGAGAATGTGATCTTTCCCGGCCTGCCGCGCGGCGGAAACGCATTGCAGCGTGCTGACGATCATCCCCACCCGTGTCGCCCACGAATCCAGCGTGCGGTCAGCCCATTCGTGGTGCGCGCGCAGCATATCGATGCCGGGGATGTCGAAATATTTGTAAAACGGCATCAGCGCGCATCCCTGCGACACCTGATATTTCAGCATCTCTTCGCCCATCAAATGCCCGCTGAACGTCAACCCATGCGCGCGGCACCAGTCGCGGACGTGGACGAAGTAATGCGCCTCCATCCTGGCGCGCAGCATCGTGTAGTACCGGTAGCGAATCAACGCAAAATCGCCCGCGTCGCGGTACAGCGCGTCCAGCTGTTCCGTCAGCGATTCGCCGTACTGCGCGCGGTAATCCGCTTCCATCGACGGCGTCCACACCAGATACCGATTGTCGAACCGCGGCTCGTCCACCCACACGGAAATAATCGTCTTGCCGAATTCGTCGCTGAAATCGGCCCACATCCGCTCGTACGTTTCGCGGATGTAATATTGCGTGGCGGTGGGATCCAGCATATTGATCGCCGCGGGGCTGAGCGCGTCCACATACGCAATCCCGTCCCGGCGCAGCAGGACGGTCTCTGTGCCGGTCAGCTCCGATTCCGGCGTAGGCACAATCCGGTGCAGCGCATACTGCGGCGGCAGATCGGGGTACGCCGACGGCATATACCCGGCTTGCAGCACAATTTTCAGCCCGCATTCGCGCGCAGCGTCTACCGCAACGCGCAGTTTGTGCCGGAATTCCGGCCCCGGGTAGTCGGAATACAGCCCGTTATAGGTGCGGAAAATGACGGAATACAGCCCCTTGTCGCGGAATTCACGCACCTGGTGCGCCAGTTCCGCATCGTCCAGCCGGTCATTGACCATCCACAGGTCCAGCCCGCGGTATACATCCTGCGGCGTTGCAAATTCAGTAGCGTTCATGTTGCTTCCTTTCTCCGAAAATAAATTTCGGGCACGCGATGATTTTTCTTTATTGTAGCACAAATCTGTGATATAATAGAACCCATAAAGTAAACCATCATTCGTCCGAAACAAAGATTTCGGAGAAAAGAGGCACATCATGAAGCTGATCGAAATGAACCCGTATGTGCGCTTTGCGCGTATCCAGAAAACGCCGCTCCCGCGCGTCCCGTCGTACGCCTTCGACCACCGGATCTTCGTCTGCCTGGTCGGCAGCGGAACGCTCGTCCTCGGCGACCGGCCGGTGCCGGTGCGCAAAGGCACGCAGGTGTACATCCGCAGCGGCGTGCCGTACGCCATGACGCCGGGCAGCGGCCCGATCACCTGGGTCGGCTGCAACTTCGACTTTGCCCGTGCATTCGGCCCGCGCGCCGCGCCGGGGCCTGCACTGCCTGCGGATCGGTTCCGGGCGGACAGCATATTGGAACCGACGCTGTTCAGTGACTGCGCGTTGTTTGACGCCCCCATCGTGCTGACGGAAACAGGGCTGGAACCGCTGTTTTCGCGCATCGTGCGGGAATATTCAGAATTCAGCCCGTTTTCGGACGCGCTGTGCGGCGCGCAGCTGAAAGGATTGCTGCTGGAAACCGCCAAGCGCGCAACGCTGCAATCGCATCCCGTCCGGCAGCAAGCGGAGGAAATTTTGTCCTATATTCACGGTCACTACAACGACCCGCTGACCAATCAGTCGCTCGCGGCGCGGTTTTCGTATCATCCGAACTACATCGGCGCACTGGTACGCCGCGCCACCGGCGTCCCGCTGCACCGCTACATTCAGCAGTACCGGGTGCACCAGGCGGAAATCCTGCTCCAATCGACCGACCTGACCGTCGCCGAAGTCGGCGCAGAGGTCGGCCTGCCGGAGCTGAAATCGTTTTCCAAATGCTTTGCCCGCGTGACCGGCCGCGCACCGTCGCAATTCCGGGCGGAAAAGCGGGCATTTTGACCGGAATTGGACGGATGGGTGAAATACTCTCCCTGCACCGACCGCATGGATTTGGGGCGTCTGGGGCGCATAACGGCCATAAATAAGCGGAGAGGGTTTCCCCTCGGCGATTTCCCCTCGCAGCGCATCCCCTCGCGGCCGAACTTACGAGCGAAGCGAGTACGTGCTCACTGCGTGGAGCACTACCCCGCTGAGGGCACCCGAGTGAGCGCAGCGAACGGAGAGGGGCTTCCCCGCGGCCGCAGAAAATGTCCCGACTGCATGAGTCTATTGGTAATTGGCTCCCTCGCGGCGGCCGTGTCGGCCGCGTGCTGCCCGCGGTCGTCGCAGACACCGCTAAGGCTGAAGGAGTTGCCTTTGGCACCGCTCATCTCGAAACCTCCCGACTAAGCCAGAAGGAGTTGCCCCTCCAACACGCACCAAAATAGAAGTGTTGCAACCACCCCCAAGCATCCTTTCCTTCCCCCCGCCTACTGCACGCAAATCGCCCGCCGCACCGCGCGCAGCATCGCCGCCACCTCCGGCACGCGCCGGTCGTTCATCCGCTGCACCGGACCTGATACGCTGACCGCATAAATGCAATGCCCGGCGTAGTCCGGGAGCGCAACGGCCACGCATCGCACCCCCAGCTCATTTTCCTCGTCGTCGGTCGCATACCCGTCCGCCCGAATCCGCGCCAGCGCAGCGGCAAAATCCGGCCACTGCACCAGCGTGTGCGGCGTCAGCGCCTCGGCCGGATGCGCCGACCAAATCCGCCGCACTTCGTCGTCCCGCATCTCGGCCAGCAGCGCCTTGCCCACCGCCGTACAGGTCAGCGGCTGCCGCATCCCAATGCGGGACACCATCCGGATGGAGTTCACCGTCGGTTCCACCTTGTCGATGTACACGATGGCATCGCCCTCGCGCTGCACCAAATGCACCGTCTCCCCCGTCTGCGCCGCCAGCTGCTGCAAGTGCGGCTGCACCATCGTCCGCAAATCGATTTGCTCCATCAGCCGCCCGGCCACCGCCAGCAGCTTCAGCGTCAGCCGGTACTTGCCGGACGTCTCCTGCTGCGCATACCCCATCGCCGCCAGCGTCGCCAGCTGCCGGTGCACCGTCGCCTTGTTCAGCCCGCTGCGCGCGCTCAGCTCCGTCACGCCCAGCGCGCCGTCCTGCGCCAAAATTTCCATCAATTGAAACATCCGCTGTGCGGATCGTATCGTCTGATCCTCCATCGTCCAATCTCCTTTGCAGATTTGCCGAATCTGCAATCATTGTAGCACAATCGAAAAAAAATTGCAAGAACCCCTTGACTTTTCCGCGAAACTTGGTAAAATAGAAGCAGATGTTTCGCAATCTAAAACACTGTTTCGTACAGTGAAACAGTGGAATATTGGAGGGCTTTTTCATGCTGGATGTATTAAAGAAAATTGAAGAAATCGGGATTGTCCCGGTCGTAAAAATCAACCGCGCATCGGACGCCGTACCGCTGGCGAAAGCGCTGTGCGACGGCGGACTGCCGTGCGCCGAAGTCACGTTCCGGACGGACGCCGCTGCGGACGCGATTCGCGCGATGACCGAAGCGTTCCCGGAGATGCTGGTGGGCGCGGGCACCGTCCTCACCACCGCGCAGGCAGACGCCGCCATGGCTGCGGGCGCTAAATTCCTCGTCAGCCCCGGCCTGAACCCGGCCGTCGTCAAATACTGCGTCGAAAAAGGCTACCCGATCACCCCGGGCTGCGCCAATCCGAGCGACATTGAGCAGGCGTTGGCACTGGGTCTGGACGTCGTCAAGTTCTTCCCGGCCGAAGCAGCCGGCGGGCTTCCGATGATCAAAGCCATGTCCGCCCCCTACGGCAACCTGAAATTCATGCCGACCGGCGGAATTAACGCGAATAACCTGAAAACATACCTCGATTTCCCGAAAATCCTTGCCTGCGGCGGCAGCTGGATGGTCAAACCGGAAATGATCGATTCCGGCGATTTTGACGGCATCCGTAAGCTGACCCAGCAAGCGGTCGAAACGATGCTCGGATTTGAGCTGCTGCACATCGGGATCAACTGCACCGACCCGGCCGAAGCCGCCGAAGCCGCGCACACGTTCCAGTCCCTGTTCGGGCTGGCCGTGACCGAAGGCACCGGCTCCTACTTCAACGGCACCGCCATCGAAGTGATGAAAACACCCGGCCCCGGCGTGCACGGGCACATCGCAATCGGCGCCAACTATGTGGATCGCGCGGTCGCTTACTTGCAGCGCCGCGGTGTGGAATTCGACTGGGATTCCGCACTGTACGACGCGAAAAACAAGCTGAAATTCATCTACCTCCGCCAGCCGGTGGCCGGTTTCGCAATTCACCTGAAACAGAAATAATTCCCATCGGTTATGCCGGTTCTGCGGTGTGACTCCCGCGGGACATCTACGAATATACGGAATGGGAAAGCCCGATTCGCTGCGCGCGAATCGGGCTTTTTCCGTACATTTTCCCGCAAAACCCTTGTGTTTTGCCGCAAAATATGGTATACTGAGAGCGGAAGTGTTTGTTGCACGAAAGGAAGGTTTTTTGCATGGAATTGCAGCAAAAAATGCGAATTGTGCAGGAAATGGTGCCTGGCAAACAAGTCACCATCGCGCACATCATCGCCAACCCCGACCCGATCATCTACCAGAAACTTGGGCTTGACCCCAGTGTGGACTATGACCGCGCCGCGATCGGGATCGTCACCGTCAGTCCGGCCGAAACCGCCATCATCATCGGCGATATCGCCACCAAATCCGCGGGCGTCGAATTGGGATTTGTTGACAGATTCAGCGGCACGCTGATCGTGACGGGTACGGTGTCCGAAGTGGAGGCCGCACTGCGTGCGCTGGTCGATTATTGCCGCGACACCATGCATTTTGCCGTGTGCGACATCACGCGGACGTGAATCATGAAAAAGATTTTGCTCATCGGCCGCACCGGCTGCGGCAAAACAACGCTGACACAGGCGCTGCGCGGCGAGCCGATTCGGTACCGAAAAACGCAGTATGTCCACCATTTTGACGTGATTATCGACACGCCGGGCGAATACCTGGAAGATCATCATTTGGGGCGCGCCATTGCGCTGTATACGTACGAGGCCGGGGTGGTCGGGATGCTGCTGAATGCGTGCGAGCCGTACAGTTTGTACAGTCCGTGCTGCGCTGCGGCGTGCAATCGGCCGGTGATCGGCATTGTGACGCAAATTCACGACAAGCGCGCCAATCCGGATCGCGCCGAACGATGGCTGCGGCTGGCCGGGTGCCGAACGGTGTTCCGTGTGGACAGCGTTTCCGGAGAGGGAATTTGGCAAATTTTTGAGTTTTTGCGGGAACCGGGCGATGTCTTGCCGTGGGAAACGGCGGCCGGTGCAGCTGGTGGCGCGAATCCACGTAAATTGTGAGTGGATTGGCGCATGGATGGCGGTTTTTGCGCGGGAATCGCGCAAATTTCGCGGAATTGCGTGAATTTGCGGCATTTCGGTGCGAAATCGGCCAAAAATCCCGCATGGAATGCGAAATCCGCGTCTTCGCGCTGCGTTCGCTC
>CAJKBQ010000005.1 GCA_905198155.1 uncultured Eubacteriales bacterium | reverse complement strand
ATTGCCCCCGATCCGGTCGGGAATGACCGATCCGGGGCAGGGCGGATTTTTTCGGTTTCCGCATTTTGCACCGGGCAATGAAAAAACGAGCCGATTCCGCGTACAAGCGCACGGAACCGGCACGCTTCGGTCAGATCGGCAAAATCGTCGTGCACGGCAGGTGATTGCCCCCGATCCGGTCGGGAATGACCGATCCGGGCAGGGCGGATTTTTTCGGCTTCCGCATTTTGCACCGGACAATAAAAAACGAGCCGGTTCCGCGTACAAGCGCACGGAACCGGCACGTTGCAGAACCGGAAAGTTCAAGTCAGTTCGTCAAAATGCAGCTTCACCCCGTCGCGGCGCAGCTGCGCCTGCAGCGCGCCGACGTCCAGCGCGGCAAAATCGTCGCTCATGGCGGCGGCGGTTCCGGCGGCCTGGCCGGTGACGGCGCACACCGGGATGACGCGCAGAATATCCCACATCGACTCGGTGCAGGAAATGTTGCGCCCGGCGGCAATCAGGTTGCGGATGCGCGTGCCGTACAGACATTCAAACGGCAGCTCATACGCCGGGCCACGCCGCCGCCAGTTGCCGACCATGCCGATGCTCGTCGGGACGAACCGGTGGTCGCTGTCCAGGTCCGGCGCGGCGCCGCCGACGATGCGGCGCGTCATGCGCAGCTGCGGAATCGTCGGGAAGACCGCAGGCGTCGCGGTCGGGTCGCTTTGGCGGACATTCATCAAATCGCGCATGGCAGCCTGGTGCGCCTGGATCACCATCCCGCTGATTTCTGCCCCGTCCAGCCCGGTAAACCGGTCGCGCGACAGATTATCCGCCGCCGCGCCGCGCGTCCGAATTTCGTCGGGGATTTCGGCAAAGCCCAGCATTTTCAGCCGGATGCCGGTCTGCTGCGTGTACCGGTAGTACCACGCGGCCAGCGTATTGCCCGCCTGCGTCACGGCGCAGTCTGCGCCTGCCAGTTTGCAGATGTCCGCATCGCCCGTTGCGTCCACCACGCTGCGCACACGGATCGCGCTGCGGCCGGACTTGTTTTCGATCAGGACGGCGGTGATCCTGCCGTCGGCGACGATCGTTTCGGCAGCCAGCGTGCCGTACAGGATTTTCACCCCGGCGTCCGTCAGCAGCTTTTCGGCTTCCACAGCGAACGCGTTCGGATTATACTGCACTTCGAACCGCGACCCGTCGGCATTCGGCGTGCCGTCCAGCCAGCCGGCCGGGTACCGATCCTCCACAATGCCCGACCGGATCGACCGGCGCAGCAGCTCTTCGGCAATGCCGAAGCTTACCTGCTGCCCGCACCCGTCGTCCAGCGGCAGGTAAATCGTGACCAGTCCCAGCGTGGCCAGCCCGCCCAGCAGGAATTCGCGTTCCAGCAAAACGGTGCGCGCGCCGGTGCGCGCCGCCGCCAGCGCCGCCGCAATTCCGGCCACGCCGCCGCCGCAGACCAGTACGTCGCAATCGTCGATCACCGGCAAAACGCGCGCCGGTTCCATGATGGTATTCATCGTTTGTGTCCTCCCTAATTCCATTTGTTTTGCTCCTATTTTAGCACACCGACGGGTCGATTGCAATACATGACCGAAAATTTTCCGTGTCTCCGCTTGACAAACCGGCTGCGACGTGCTATGATATACCCAAGTCAATTGAACAGACGCAGAAATACGACGATGGAATTACGCCCTGCCCGGCGGCAGTGCAGAGAGTGCGCGGCTGGTGCAAGCGCATCTGTGCGGGCAGCGGACGGTCTCGTTCCGGAGTAGAATTGCTGAATTTTGCAGTAAGCAGTTCCGGTTGCCCCGTTACCATGGCTCGGCGCTTTGATGAGCGCGAACGGAAAGAGATCGGCGGCGCGGCGCGCGGCCGGTAATGCGGGTGGTACCGCGGCAGCAAAATGTCGTCCCGGATGCAGGCGTAGGCTTGCGTCGGGCTTTTTTTGTTTTGTGCGTCTGTTTTTGAAATTTGCAAAGGAGCGATGCAGGTATGAATATTCAAATCACCCAAAATCCGCACCCGGCCCAAAAGCCGGACAGCACCAAGCTGGGGTTCGGCAATTACTTTACCGACCATATGTTTATGATGGACTACGAAAAAGGCGTCGGCTGGCACGACGCGCGGATCGTCCCGTTCGGCCCGATGGAAATGCACCCGGCGTCGGTGGTATTCCACTATGGTGCCGAGATTTTTGAAGGGATGAAAGCGTACCGCCGTCCGGACGGCACGGTGCAGCTGTTCCGCCCGATCGAAAACGTCCGCCGGATGAACAATTCTGCCGAGCGGCTCTGCCTGCCGCAAATGGACGAATCCGAAATGCTCCAGGCAATTGAAACGTTCGTGCAGACGGAGCAGGACTGGGTGCCGTCGGAGCCGGGCACGTCGCTGTACATCCGCCCGTTCATGTTCGGCAACGATCCCAAGCTCGGGCTGCACGACATTGTGACCGCGCGGTTCGTGATTATCGCGTCGCCGGTCGGCAGCTACTACGCCGAAGGGCTGAACCCGGTGGCGATTACCATCGAAACCGAAGACGTGCGCGCGGTGCGCGGCGGCACCGGATACGCCAAATGCGGCGGCAACTACGCGGCCAGCACGCGTGCCGGCGCCAAAGCCGAGCAGAAGGGCTTTACGCAGGTGCTGTGGCTCGACGGGGTGGAGCGCAAATACATCGAAGAAGTCGGCGCGATGAACGTGATGTTCAAAATCAACGGCGAAGTGATTACCCCGGCGCTGACCGGCTCGATCCTGCCGGGCATCACCCGCAAATCGTGCATCGAGCTGCTGAAGCAGCGCGGGATCCCGGTGACGGAGCGCCGGCTGAGCGTGGACGAGCTGATCGACGCGATGAACAGCGGCACGCTCGAAGAAGCCTGGGGCTGCGGCACGGCGGCGGTGGTGTCGCCGATCGGCCTGCTGGCGTATCACGACCGGTCCTACACCGTCAACGGCGGCAAAATCGGCCCGGTTACGCAGTATCTGTACGACACGCTGACCGGCATCCAATGGGGCAAAACGCCCGACCCGTTCGGGTGGACGGTACAGATCCCCAAAAACTGAATCCGATTCCCCGGTTCGCCGTGCAGCATCGCCTGCAGGGCGAACTTTTGCATATGAACTGCATAAACGTATAACTATTCGCCCACAAATGAATAATCATACGGATATCAACGATTTTAACGCAAATTTATTCAGAAATATACGCGAATTCCCTTGACAAACGGCGCGGCGGCGCGTATAATTAAAATATTATCGGGATATGCGGGGAGGACGATGCATAATGGCACGCATTTTTATCGACGGCAGCGCCGGCACCACCGGGCTGCGGATTTATGACCGAATCGCGCAGCGGCCGGAGCTGGAGCTGATCCGGCTGCCGGACGCGCTGCGCAAAGACGAATCCGCGCGGCGCGACGCGCTCAACCGGGCGGATATCGCGTTTCTCTGCCTGCCGGACGATGCAGCGGCGGAAGCCGCCGGGATGGCGGACAATCCGGATACCGTGCTGATCGACACCTCCACCGCGCACCGCACCGCGCCGGGCTGGGTGTACGGCTTCCCGGAGCTTGTCGGCGCGGATCGTGTGGCGCGCAGCACGCGCATCGCCAACCCCGGCTGCCACGCCAGCGGATTTATCGCGCTGGTGGCGCCGCTGGTGCGCGCCGGGCTGATCGATGCGGACACGGCGCTGAGCTGCGTGTCGCTGACCGGGTATTCCGGCGGCGGCAAAAAAATGATCGCCGCGTACCAGTCGCCCGACCGCAGCCCGCTGCTGGCGGCGCCGCGGCTGTACGGGCTGACGCAGCAGCACAAGCATCTGCGCGAAATGACCGCCCTGACCGGACTGACCGCCGCGCCGGTCTTCTGCCCGATCGTCGCCGATTTTTACAGCGGCATGGAAGTCACCGTCCCGCTGACCGCTGCGCAGCTGCACGGCACCGCCGCGGACATCGCGCGTGTGTACGGTGAAACGTACCGCGGACCGGTGGTGCGCTGGGCGGCGCACCCGGCGGAGGACGGATTCCTGTCGGCGGCGGCGCTGTCCGGCCGCGACGGGATGGAAATTTCGATCCACGGCAGCGACGACCGCATCCTGCTCGTCGCGCGGTACGACAACCTCGGCAAAGGCGCGTCCGGCGCGGCGATTCAGAACATGAACCTGGTGCTCGGCGCCGACGAAACGGCCGGGCTGATCCTGTGACATTCATCAGAGCAAAATGGGGGAACGAACAATGATTCAGTTGATTTCGGGCGGCGTGTGCGCCGCCAAAGGCTTCCGGGCCAACGGCATTCACTGCGGAGTCCGCAAAAACCGTACCAAACGCGACCTGGCGCTGATTTGCAGCGATACGCCGGCGCACGCCGCCGCCGTGTACACCAGCAACCTGGTCAAAGGCGCGCCGCTGACCGTCACCCAATCGCACCTGGCCAACGGCACGGCGCAGGCGGTGATCTGCAACAGCGGCAACGCCAACACCTGCAACGCCGACGGCATTGCGGTCGCGGAGCAGATGAGCGCATTGGCGGCGCAGCAGCTGGGGATTGCGGCAGACGACGTGGTCGTCGCGTCCACCGGCGTGATCGGTCAGCCGCTGGACGTCACGCCGATTGCAGCGGGGCTGCCGGCACTGGCGGCGGGGCTGTCCGACACTGCGGAAGGCGGTACGGCGGCGGCCGAAGCGATTATGACCACCGACACCGTGCGCAAAGAAATTGCCGTTGAATTCACGCTCGGCGGCCGCACCTGCCGGATGGGCGGCATCGCCAAAGGCAGCGGGATGATCCACCCCAACCTTGCGACGATGCTCGTGTTCATCACCACCGACGCGGCGGTTTCTGCCGAAATGCTGCAAAAAGCCCTGTCGTCCGACGTGGCCGACACGTTCAACATGGTCAGCATCGACGGCGACACCTCCACCAACGACATGGTCGCGGTGCTGGCCAACGGTGCCGCCGGAAACCCGGAGATCACGGCAGACGGCGCGGATTTTGCCGCGTTCATGCAGGCGCTGAACACCGTCACCGTCCACCTGTGCCGGATGATTGCCGGGGACGGCGAGGGCGCGACCAAGCTGCTCGAATGCAAAGTAACCGGCGCGGCCGACGTGCAGACGGCAAAAACCGTTGCCAAATCGGTCATCTGCTCCAGCCTGCTGAAAGCGGCGATGTTCGGTGCGGACGCCAACTGGGGGCGCGTGCTGTGCGCCATCGGGTACAGCGGCGCGGCAGTGGACGTGACGCAGGTGTCCGTGGCGTTCCGCTCGGCGCAGGGGACGGTCTCTGTGTGCGAACACGGCGCGGGGGTCGCATTTTCCGAAGAAAAAGCCAAAAAAATCCTGCTGGAAAAAGAGATCGAAATCCTTGTATCCGTCGGCAGCGGCGATGCCGGTGCGACGGCATGGGGGTGCGACCTGACGTATGACTACGTCAAAATCAACGGCGATTACCGGACGTAAGGAGGCGGGCGGCATGGACATTTCATTTTCCAACGCGCAGCGCGCAGAGGTGCTGACGCAGGCGCTGCCGTATATCAAGCGATACAACGGCAAAATCGTCGTCGTCAAATACGGCGGCAACGCGATGGTCAACGAGCAGCTGAAGCAGCAGGTGATGGAGGACATCGTCCTGCTGTGGCTGATCGGCGTCAAAGTGGTGCTGGTGCACGGCGGCGGACCGGAAATCAGCGAGCTGATGGCGCGGCTGGGCAAAAAACCGGAATTCGTGGACGGACTGCGCGTTACCGACAAAGAAACGGTGGATATTGTGCAGATGGTGCTGGCCGGCAAAGTCAACAAAACGCTGGTCAACCTGCTGGAAATGAAGGGCGGCAAAGCGATGGGCATTTCCGGCATGGACGGCCGGCTGATCGAGGCCAAAGTCAAAAACGAAAAGCTCGGCTACGTCGGCACCATCACGCAGATTCACATCACGCCGGTGATCGACCTGCTCGAAAAAGGCTACATCCCGGTGGTGTCCACCGTCGGGTGCGACGAACAGGGCAATACCTATAACATCAATGGCGACACTGCCGCTGCGTGGATTGCCGGGGCGCTGAAAGCCGAACGGTTGATTATGATGACCGATATCGCCGGGATTTTGCGCGATAAAAATGACCCCGCTACGCTGATTCCGGAGGTCACGATTGCGGAAGCGCATCAATTGTACGACGAAGGGGTGGTGTCCGGCGGGATGATCCCGAAGGTGGACTGCTGCATCGAAGCGCTGCACAAAGGCGTCGAAAACGTGGTCATTATGGACGGCCGGGTGCCGCATTCGATCCTGATGGAGATTCTGACGGACGAAGGCGCCGGTACAATGGTAAAGAGGGATCACACATGAACGAAAACATCCAACAGCTGGATCAAAAATACATTGCGCACACCTACAATCGCTTCCCGGTCGAAATCGCGTACGGCAAAGGGTCGGAAGTGTTCGACCCCAGCGGCAAGCGGTACATCGACATGGGATCCGGCATCGGCGTGACCAGCTTCGGCATTGCCGACGACGAATGGCAGGCCGCCGTCACGGCGCAGCTGGCCAAAGTGCAGCATATGTCCAACCTGTACTACACTGCGCCCGACGCGCTGCTGGCAGCGGAGCTGTGCGCCCGCACCGGGATGAAAAAAGTCTTTTTCGCCAATTCCGGCGCAGAAGCCAACGAATGCGCCATTAAAGTGGCGCGCAAATATGCCGCCGAGCAGCATGGACCGGATTGTTTCACGATTCTGACCCTGAAAAACAGCTTCCACGGCCGGACGCTGACCACGCTGGCGGCCACCGGCCAGGAGCACTACCACGAGCTGTATCAGCCGCTGACGCCGGGATTTGCGTCGGTGGCGACCGACCTCGCGTCGCTCGAAAGTATGATTCACCGCACGAATCCCGCCGGGCTGCTGATTGAATGCGTCCAGGGCGAAGGCGGCGTCAACGTGCTGGACGCGGACTTCGTGCGCGGCGCAGCGCAAATGGTGCGCGACCGCGGCATGGTGCTGATGGTGGACGAAGTGCAGACCGGCAACGGCCGCACCGGCGCGCTGTATTCGTACATGAACTACGGCATCACGCCCGACGTCGTGACCACCGCCAAAGGGCTGGGCGGCGGGCTGCCGCTGGGCGCGGCGCTGCTCGGCGAACGGGTGGCGAACGTGCTGGGGTACGGCGACCACGGCTCTACATTCGGCGGCAACCCGGTGTGCTGCGCGGGCGCGCTGTCCGTCCTGAACCGGATCGACGACGCGCTGCTCGCCGAAGTGCGCGAAAAAGGCGCATTCCTGACGGAAACGTTCCGCGGCGCGCCGGGCGTCCGCACGGTGAGCGGGATGGGGCTGATGATCGGGATTGAACCGGTATCGGCAGCGGCGGACGTGGTGCGCTGCTGCATGGATCACGGCGTCCTGTGCCTTACCGCAAAAAACAAAGTGCGGCTGCTCCCGGCGCTGAATATCCCGTGGCCGGTGCTCCGCGAAGCGGCCGACGTGATCCGCACGGCCTGCGCCGACTTACAGTAAGATAAAAATTTCTCCGTTTTTCAGATATTGAACCAAAGAAAGGATGTTTTCCGATGTCGCTTCATCACCGGAATTTTTTGAAACTGCTGGACTTCACCCCGGCGGAAATCAACGGCCTGCTGGATCTGGCCGCCGACCTGAAAGCCAAGAAAAAAGCCGGCGTCCCGCACGCGATGCATGCCGGGAAAAATATTGCGCTGATTTTTGAAAAAACCAGCACCCGCACCCGCTGCGCGTTTGAAGTGGCGGCGGCCGATTTGGGGATGCACGCCGTGTATCTGGATTCCAAAGGCTCGCAAATCGGGAAAAAAGAAAGCATTGCGGACACCGCCCGCGTACTCGGCCGGATGTTCGACGGCATCGAATACCGCGGCTACGGCCAGGAGATCGTCGAGGAGCTGGCGCACTGCGCCGGGGTGCCAGTGTGGAACGGGCTGACGAACGAGTACCACCCCACACAGATTCTGGCGGATTTTCTGACCATCCGTGAGCATTTCGGCACGCTGGGCGGCGTGAAGCTGGTGTATATGGGCGACGCGCGGTACAACATGGGCAATTCGCTGATGGTCGGCTGCGCCAAAATGGGGATGCATTTTGTCGCATGCGCGCCGGAAGGGTATTTCCCGAACGCGGCGCTGATCGCCGAATGCCGGAAAATCGCGCAGGAAACCGGCGCGGTTCTGGAGTTTGAGTCCGACCCGGCGCGCGCCGTCACCCAGGCAGACGTGATTTACACCGACGTATGGGTATCGATGGGCGAACCGGACGACGTGTGGGAAGAACGGATCGACAAGCTGATGCCGTACCGCGTGACGGCGCACCGGATGCAGCAGGCCGGCCCGCAGTGCCGGTTTATGCACTGCCTCCCGGCGTTTCACGACCTGGAAACCGCCACCGGGCAGGAGGTTTGCCGCAAGTTCGGCCTCGACTGCATGGAAGTGACCGACGAAGTGTTCGAAAGCCCGCAGTCGATCGTGTTCGACGAAGCGGAAAACCGGATGCACACGATCAAAGCCGTCATGGCGGCGACGCTGTAACGGAATTCGGGAGAAACGGATATGGCATATTTGGTATTGAGCAACGGCCGCGTGTTCCAAGGCGCGCGGATCGGCGCGCCGGGCGATTCCGTCGGGGAGCTGGTGTTCACCACCGGCATGGTCGGCTACCCGGAAACGCTGACCGACCCCAGCTACGCCGGTCAGATCGTGATGCAGACGTTCCCGCTGATCGGTAACTACGGGATGATCGAGTCCGACTTTGAAGGCAAGCCCGCCGTGCGCGGTTATGTGGTGCGCGAATGCTGCGCCCACCCGTCCAATTTCCGGACGGATTACGACCTGGACACGTTCCTGAAGCGAAACGGCATCTGCGGCCTGTGCGGTGTCGATACGCGCGAGATCACGCGGATCATCCGCGAAGAAGGCGTGATGAACGCCGTGATCTGCGACGAGATTCCGGCCGATTTGTCGGCGGTGCAGTCGTACGCCGTGCGCGGCGCGGTGGCGGAAGTCAGCTGCACCGTGCCGCGCGTCTGCCCGGCAGAAGGCGCGGAGCGCTTCCGCGTGACGCTGATCGACTACGGCGCCAAGCGCAACATCATCCGCAGCCTGTGCGCCCGCGGCTGCACCGTCACCGTCGTCCCGCAGAACACGACGGCCGCCGAGATTCTGGCGGCGCATCCGGACGGCGTGATGCTGTCCAACGGACCGGGCGACCCGGCGGAAAACACCGCCTGCATCGCCGAGATTGCGCAGCTGATCGGTCGCGTGCCGGTGTTCGGCATCTGCCTGGGGCATCAGCTGACGGCGCTCGCAATGGGCGCGCAGACCACGAAGCTGAAATACGGTCACCGCGGTGCCAATCAGCCGGTGCGCGAAGTCAACGGCACCCGGACGTATATCACCAGCCAAAACCACGGGTACGCCGTCGTGTCCGGCAGCTTGGCCGGGATCGGCGAGCTGCTGTACGTCAACGCCAACGACGGCAGCTGCGAAGGCATCGTCTACCCCGGCAGGCAGTGCTTCACCGTGCAGTTTCACCCGGAAGCGTGCGCCGGTCCGCACGACACGGCGTTTTTGTTCGACCGGTTTCTGGACATGATGGGAGGGGAACGCAATGCGAGATAACCGCATCCGCAAAGTGCTGGTCATCGGCTCCGGCCCGATCGTGATCGGTCAGGCGGCGGAGTTCGACTACGCCGGCGCCCAAGCGTGCCGCGTGCTGCGCGACGAAGGGATCAACGTGGTGCTGGTCAACTCCAACCCGGCGACGATCATGACCGACCCGCACATGGCGGACGAAATCTATTTGGAGCCGCTCAACGCTGAAACGGTGCGCCGCATCATCGAAAAAGAGCGTCCGGACGGCCTGCTCGCCGGGCTGGGCGGCCAAACGGGCCTGACCATCGCCATGCAGCTGTCGCGCGACGGCACGCTGGCGGAGTTCGGTGTGCGCCTGCTCGGCTCCGACATTGACGCCATCGACAAAGCCGAAGACCGCGAGCGGTTCCGCGACGCCATGCAGGCCATCGGCCAGCCGGTTGTGCCGTCCGGCATCGCAGAGGACGTCGATACCGCCATGCGCATTGCTGACGAAATCGGCTACCCGATCATCGTCCGCCCGGCGTTCACGCTCGGCGGTTCCGGCGGCGGCATTGCCGACACGCCCGACGCGCTGCGCGTCATCGCGCGCACCGGGCTGGACGCGTCGCCGATCACGCAGATTCTCGTTGAAAAATGCATCTCCGGGTGGAAAGAAATCGAATTTGAAACCATGCGCGATTCCGTCGGCAACGTGATTGCCGTCTGCTCGATGGAAAACTTCGACCCCGTCGGGATTCACACCGGCGACTCCATCGTCGCCGCCCCGGCGCTGACACTGTCCGACAAAG
Organism: uncultured Eubacteriales bacterium; assembly: GCA_905198155.1. Classification (GTDB taxonomy): domain Bacteria; phylum Bacillota; class Clostridia; order Oscillospirales; family Acutalibacteraceae; genus RGIG4076. The sequence continues at coordinate 92,089 of CAJKBQ010000005.1, read as the reverse complement.
AATTCCAGATGCTGCGGTCGGCGTCGCTGGACATCATCTCATCCATCGGGATCGTCGGCGGCTGCAACTGCCAGTTCGCGCTGAATCCGGACAGCTTTGAATACGCCGTGATCGAGGTCAATCCGCGTGTTTCGCGTTCGTCGGCACTGGCATCGAAGGCGACCGGCTACCCGATTGCCAAAATCACTACGAAAATCGCGCTCGGCTATACGCTGGACGAAATCAAAAACGATATCACCGGCAAAACGTGCGCCTGCTTCGAGCCGACGCTCGACTACGTCGTCGTCAAATTCCCCAAATGGCCGTTCGACAAATTCGCCGGATCCAGCCGCAAGCTGGGCACGCAGATGAAGGCGACCGGCGAAGTGATGGCCATCGGCCAGAGCTTTGAGGAAGCGCTGATGAAAGCGGTGCGCGGCGCCGAAATTTCGCTCGACACGCTGAATGCGCCGCCGCTGAGCGACCGTCCCATCCGGGAACGGCTGGCGGAAGCCAATGACCGCCGGGCGTTCACCGTGTTCGAAGCGCTGAAATCCGGCGTTTCGGTGGACGAAATCCACCGGATCACGAAAATCGACCGCTGGTTCCTGCACAAAATGAACCGGATGGCGCAGTTTGAGCTGCATTTGGCAGCGGACGGGCTGTGCGACGGCGACTACGCGCTGGCCAAGCGCATGGGTTACCCGGACGCAGCGATCCGCCGCCTGAGCGGCGCGGATGCGCTCCCCGGCTGGACGCTCAGCTACAAAATGGTCGATACCTGCGGCGCAGAGTTCGACGCCGAAACACCGTACTTTTACTCCTGCTGCGACGCCGCGTGCGAATCGCGCACGTTCCCGCGCAGCGGCCGCCCGGTGGTGATGGTGCTCGGTTCCGGTCCCATCCGCATCGGCCAGGGCATCGAGTTCGATTACAGCTCCGTCCACTGCGTGTGGACGCTGCGCAAAATGGGGTACGACGTCGTCATCGTCAACAACAACCCCGAAACCGTTTCCACCGACTACGACACCGCCGACCGGCTGTATTTCGAGCCGCTGTACCCGGAAGACGTGGCGAATATCATCGCGGTGGAGCATCCGGTCGGCGTGGTGGTGGCGTTCGGCGGCCAGACGGCGATCAAGCTGACGCAGTTCCTCGACCGTAGCGGCGTGCGCATCCTGGGCACGTCGGCCGAAAGCATCGACATTGCGGAGGATCGCAGCCGGTTCGACGCACTGTTGGAACAGTTTGGCATCCGCCGCCCGAAAGGCATGGGCGTCGCGACGGTGGACGAAGCCGTCCGTGCGGCCGAAACGCTGGGCTATCCGGTGCTGCTGCGCCCGTCGTACGTCATCGGCGGCCAAAATATGACCATCTCCCGCAGCGAAGCGCAGACGGTCAAATATATGAAAACCATCCTCTCCGGCGGCATCGACAACCCCGTGTTGGTCGATCAGTACCTGCCGGGCATCGAGCTGGAAGTGGACGTGATCTCCGACGGCACCGACGTGCTGATTCCGGGCATCATGGAGCACATCGAACGCGCCGGCGTCCACAGCGGCGACTCCATCGCCGTGTACCCGCCGTATAACCTCAACGATTCCGCGCTGAAAAAAATCTGCGACTGTTCCGAAAAACTGGCGCTGGCGCTCGGCACGCAGGGGCTGGTCAATATCCAGTACCTGATTTACCAAAACGAGCTGTATGTGATCGAAGTCAACCCGCGCGCGTCGCGCACCGTGCCGTATATCAGCAAAGTGACCGGCGTCCCGATGGTAGACCTGGCGTCGCGCGTGATGCTCGGCGAAAAACTGGCCGAACTGGGCTACGGCACCGGCCTGTACCGCACGCCGCCGTATTACGCGGTGAAGGTGCCGGTATTCTCGTTTGAAAAGCTGAACGACGCCAACTCCATCCTCGGGCCGGAGATGAAATCGACCGGCGAAGTGCTGGGCATCGGCAAAACCATGGCGGAAGCGCTGTTCAAAGGCTTAACGGCGGCCGGATTCTCCGTCCCGTCGGCACACCGCCGCGACTGTGCGGTGCTGATCAGCGTGGAAGAAAACGATTATCAGGAGATCATCGCGCTGGCCAAACGGTTCTACGACCTGGGCCTGACGCTGTACGCCACACGCGGCACAGCCGCCGCCATCGCGCAGCTGGGGATCCCGGTGCACGCGGTGCGCAACGTCACCGAAAGCGACGAGATCCGCCGGCTGATGGAAAGCCGCACCCTGCACTATATCGTCTACACCGGCGCGGTCAAAGATGCGACCGTCGGCGACTACACGCAGCTGCACCGCTATGCCATGCAGCTGGGGATCCCGTGCCTCACTTCGCTGGACACCGCCAACGCACTGGCGCAGATCATCGAAAGCCGGTTCCACGGCAGCAACACCGAGCTGGTGGACATCAACGATATGCGCCCGTGGCGGCAAAAAATCCGCTTTGCCAAAATGCATTCCTGCGGCAACGACTATATCTTCATCGAAAATTTCGACGGCAAAATCACTTGCCCCGAATCGCTGTGCGTCGGTCTTTGCACGCCGCACACCGGCATCGGCGGCGACGGGATTGTGCTGATCGAGCGGTCGGCCGTGGCGGACGCGCGGATGCGCACGTTCAACCGCGACGGCAGCGAAGGTAAAATGGCCGGCAACAACATCCGCTGCGTGGCCAAGTACCTGTACGACAAAGGCTACGTCCGCAGCGAGTACATGAGCATCGAAACGGGCAGCGGCGTGCATCGGCTGCGCCTCTTCCTGCGCGACGGCAAGGTGCATTCCGTGTCGGTACACATGGGCGCCGCCCGCTTGGACACGGCCGCCATCCCGGCGGCAATCGACGCGCCGCAAATGGTCGATTATCCGCTGCAAATCGGCGGTCAAACGTACCGCGCAACGGGCGTTTCCGTCGGCAATCCGCACTGCGTCGTGTTCTGTGACGGGATCGACGGACTGAACCTGACGGAAATCGGGCCGATGTTCGAATTCTCGCCGGTATTCCCCGAGCGAGTCAACACGGAATTCGTCCGGGTGGTCAACCGCACGAACCTCCGGATGCGCGTGTGGGAGCGCGGCAACGGCGAAACCATGGCGTGCGGCACCGGTGCGTGCGCCGCAGCCGTTGCAGCGGTTGTCAACGGGTTTTGCGATGCCGATACCGACATCACCGTCCGGCTGCTGGGCGGCGACCTGACCGTGCGCGTGTCGGCGCACGACGTGGTGCTGACCGGGAGCGCGGTGCTGGTGTTTGAAGGCGAGTTTGAGTATTAAAACCTCAAAAAACGAGCGGAATGCATGGATTCCGCTCGTTTTTTTGCGCAGCTTCCCGGATTTCCGCCGTGAAAATGTTTTTCGCAATGGACTTGCACAATTCGTCCGGATTTGGTATAATTGCAAATAGAATCAAGAATGCATGGAGAGGAGAAAAATCATGCTGCTTTACATCATCCGCCACGGCGACCCCATCTATCACCCCGATTCCCTGACCCCGCGCGGCCACTTGCAGGCGCAGGCGATCGCCAAACGGCTGGCGCGCTACGGGCTGGACGAGCTGTACGCCTCGCCGTTGATTCGTGCCCAGCAAACCGCCGCCCCGACGGCCGTACTGCTGAACCAGTCGGTCGAAATATTGGACTGGACGAGCGAAGCTGCCGCTTGGGACGATTTTTCGGTCGAAGAAAATGGCCGCCGCTGCTGGATTTTCCATAGCAGCCGCCGGGTGCGGTTGCGCGAAGCAACGATTCGTGCCCGCGGACTGCGCTGGTATGAGGATCCGCTGTTTGCCGATACGCGCGCAGAAGCCGGTTACCACCGGATTCTGGACGCTTCCGACGCATTTCTGGCGGCGCACGGGTATGACCACGACCGGCTCAACTGCCGGTATATTGCCCGCACGCCCAACGATCGCCGTGTGGCCGTCTTTTGCCACCAGGGGTTCGGATTGTCGTGGCTGGGCGCATTGCTGGACATCCCGCTGCCGGTGACGTGGGCGAATATGGATTTCGGCCACACCGGGATGACGGTGATTGAGTTCCGCGCGGACGACGCCGGACTGTGCGTGCCGAAGCTGCTGACGCTGTCGAACGATTCGCATTTGTATGCGGAGGGGCTGCCGACGATGTACCAAAACCGGATCTACTTCTGACGGAAAGGAATTTGTTCATGCTGCTGTATTTTCTGCGTCACGGCGACCCCATTTACCACCCCGATTCCCTGACCCCGCGCGGTCAGCTGCAGGCGCAGGCACTCGCCAAGCGGCTGGCGCGCTACGGGCTGGACGAGCTGTACGCCTCGCCGATGGTGCGCGCCCAGCAAACCGCCGCGCCCACGGCGGAACTGCTTCAAAAAGAAATTGTCACGCTGGACTGGACCAGCGAAGATTTAATCTGGGCCGATTTTTCGATCCACGACCGCGACGGCAAGCGCCGGATGATCCAGTATTCGTCGCGGCTGGCGGAACTGCGGCGCGCTTCCGTGACGGCGCGCGGCGCGTGCTGGCACGAAGATGATCTCTTTTCCGACGTCAATGCCAGCGCCGGATTTGCCCGCGTGCAGCGGGAATCGGACGCATTTTTGGCTGCGCACGGCTACGAGCACGACCCCGAAAACGGGCGATATATCGTCCGCGCCGCGAACGACAAACGGATTGCGGTCTTTTGCCACGCCTCGTTTGGCCGCGCATGGCTGGCGGCGATGCTGGATATTCCGCTCCCGGCCGCATGGGCGACGATGGACATCGGCCACAGCAGCATGACGGTGGTGGAATTTGCCGACGAAGGCGGCCTGTGCCTGCCGAAGCTCCTGACCATGTGCAGCGATGCACATTTGTATGCCGAGGGACTGCCGACAAAGTATAATAACCGAGTGTATTTTTGATATCGGATTATCCGAATCGGAATACAAACATTTTACGACTCGAACGGAACGGAACGTGCGACTGTCAGGCAGCGGAACTCTTTTCCGAACCGTCTGCGCTCCGCATCGGTGCGTGTGGGGCGCACAGCGCAGTAAAAATGGTACAGCGCGCCGTTGTGCCAAATGACGCACGGCTTGTGCGCGTGGGTTTCGTCCAGCTCACCGGGTTTGCCGTGCGGGATCAGCGGCCGGCCGCATTTTTTCCAGTGCAGCAAATCGTCGCTGACCGCCACGCCGTCCTGCGCGTGATGCCCGTCAAACCCGCAGTAAAACATGACCCAGCGGTTTCGGCGCGCGTCGTGCAATACATGCTGCCCGCAGGAAAACACGCTGTCCCAGTGATTCGGTGTGACGCGCAGCACCGGATTGCCCGCGTACCGCACCCATCCGTGTACGGTATCTGACTGCGCAATGCCGACCTGCTCGTGCCACGGCCATGCGGTTTGCTCTTTTCCGTTGTAAAACAACACATATCCGCTGCCGTGCGGAACAATCCAGGTGGAATACAATCCGCCGCTGTCCCATGCGCCGTTTGTGCCTTTTTCAAACACAGGCGCCGGTTCGCACGTCCAGCGGCGCAGCGATTCATCCGTCGTCCACGCCCATCCGTTGGCGGCTGCGCCGACTTCGTAGCCTGCGCCGGGATACGCGTGGTACAGCATTCCGTATCGGTTATTGTGCCGGATCAGCGTGCGGCTGCCGTACAGCTCCACGTCGGCCAGCAATGCAGAAACAGCGCGTCCGCTGCGATCCCACGCCGCCGTTCCGCCGCCCAGGATCACGCCGTGCGGCGTCCAGTGGAGCAAATCGTCCGAAGTAGCCAGCGCCGTGCGGTATCCGCAGCCGTCGAAGCCAATGTAAAATGCGTAAAACTGCCCGTTGTGCCGAACAATGCGCATATGATCGACGCCAAACCGGTCGAACGCACCCGGTTCGCCGGATGGTGCCAAAATGGGCTTGCCGTACTTGTACGGGGTTTCGTAATCGGAAAAATCAATGGATACGTTCATCAAAATGTTCCATCCTTTCGTACAGATTACGCCCATTATATCAAATGCACCGTGCCGGTGCAATGCAGTATGGTAGCGATTTTTGCACAAATGCAATCCGCCGCCTGCGCACGGCCAATTGCCATGCGATAATCAGAGTGGGGAGGGGAGACGCAATGATCTATCAGGTCAATCCCGCAGCAGCGGTGCTGCGCATCCTGGGTCGTACCGAAGAGCATCCGCCGTGGCGGCACAACGGCCGTCGGATGACATATCACCAGTTGGTACTGATCCTGTCCGGCGCGTGCAGCTGCCAAATTGAATCGCGGCGCTATGACGCGCTGCCGGGTACGCTGCTTTTTTTGCCGGGCGGGCGGTATTACCGGCTGCACACGGACACCCGCTGCGAATACGCGTTTGCGTGCTTTACCGCGCCGCTGTCCGAATCGGATCCGCACACGGCGTCTGCCTGGGCAGCACGGACATGGGCGACAGACCAGCCGGAATTTTTTCTGCCGCCGGTAGAGGATCGGTCGGTTTTTCTTGCGGAATATTCCGTGCCGACCGGAGATGCGTTTGCCCATCTGAGCACATTGTTTGCCCGATGTCAGCAGCTGTATGCAACGCGCTGCTGGCCGGATCGCCTGATGATCGACGCGCTGTTTTCGGAGCTGCTGTTGTGGGCGTCTGTCCGCGCGGATGGCGACGGACGGCTGCCGCTTTCGCTGAAGCGGATCACAGACTATATTGCGTCCGACTATACCGCCCGAATCACACCGCGCACGCTGGCCGACCGATTTGACTTATCCCGCGAGTGGGTATGCGCGTTATTCCGCACGCACCTGGACTGCGCTGTCAGTGCATACGTCAATCGCGTCAAGCTGAATCATGCAGTTGAACTGCTGTCCAACTCTTCCATGAACGTCAGCCAGATTGCCGATTATCTGGGGTTTTCCAGCGTCTATTATTTTTCCCGCCTGTTCAAAGCGCAGTACGGCATCAGCCCGACCGGATATCGTCGATAAAAAACACACGAAGCCCCTTTCCGCAAAAAGGGACTTCGTGTGTTATGAAGGAAGATGTAGTTGTAATCAATAATATTTGTACCACGTCAGCGGGAACGACGTGCCGGAGCTGATGCTCCCCGGTGCGCACAGTGTGGCCGACAGACCCCAGTCTTTCATCGTGATCTTGTTCAGACCAGACAGACTGCCCATATTCAGCCATGTGCTGGAATTGCTCATCGTCGCTTTGCAGTTGGTCAGCGAAAACGTGGCGAACTGCGAAAGCGAGGTGGCTGCGGTCGTTTTCATACTTGAAATATACGCGCGCGGCCGTTCAATTCCCCAAGATACCATAGAACCGTCAAAGCAGGATGCCGTTGCTGCCGAAACCACAGCGCTGGCGCTCTGGCCGGTTGTGTTGTTGGCAAAGTAATAATTAAATTTTCCGTTCGCAGCTTGGAACGAGATGTACACATGGATTCGATTCCCGGCGGAGACATTGAACGAATTCAGTCTGATTTGGCTGGACGATTCGGAAGTAGAAATAATTCTGTACCACGCATAATGACCGGAAATATCATATCCGGTACCAGCCTGAACCAGCTTCGATCGGCTCTGATCCCCGATTCCGGTCCAAATGAAAAACCCGCCATTGCCATCAATGAAGTTGTTGGACTGTACGCCCGGATGCACATAGTCCACCTGCGCTTGGTTGTAAAATTTCGTATTTGTTGCGGTGATAGAAGATTTATACCCGGCAAAAGCGTCGCTATTAATAGCGGAAATGGCCTGCACCGCTGCCGTGCCGCCAATCGGCTGCGCAGCAGACACCGCATCATTCGTCACCGGTACGCGTGTTACTTCAAATTCCGGCGCGCTGGAGGATTTGTAGTTCGCCATCAATGCAGCCCAATCCGCGTAATCGTCCGACGTGCGATCCGCCGGGCGCGGCGGAAATCCGTACGTTTCCAACGTTTCGTCGTCAGCCGTCAGCGGCGAGAAGCCAGCCGGCGGTACCGGATAATCGACCTGCACGCCGTCGATGCGGTAGGAATAAATCTTTCCGCCATCTGCCAGTTCCTGAACGGAAATCAGCGTCGGCTGCGCGTCTGCTGTACGGGCCGGGGTAAATCCGGTGCTTGCTGTCAACAGCAAAGACAGTACCAGCACGAAAGCAAGCCATTTTTTGTATTTTTTCATGGGAATTCCTTCTTTCAAGATTCTAATTTTTTCAGTTCAATCTGCTGTTCTTTCCAAATTGCAATCTTATTGAACGGATTTCCGCGGTACGAAAATGAAATCCGATCGCCGACTTGCAGTCCGCTTGCCTGCCATTCTTCCGGCGTGCATTCCCATATCATATTCGCGTATTTTCCATCTACAAGATATTCTTCGTCAACGTGCAAGGTAAAAAACCAGATATCCGGCATCTCCCGGTATGATGCAAACTCGACGTACCCGGTCTTGGTTTGTACGGTGTCGGCCGACACCATCGAAGTGGTGTGCGACGGATTCGCTTTCAAAATCGCTTCAATCACCCGTACAAATTCATCTTCGCTTACGCCGTCTCCGCCAATGGTCAGCGTCAAATCGTCCATCTGAATGCTGACAAACAGGGCGGTTTCGTACTGATCGGCAATCGCACTTTTGACAGCAGGCAGATTGTACGGCGCCGCTGTGTAAAACGCATCGTGGAAAAGCGTAACCCCAATCCCGTTGATGTTCGATTGACGGCACGCCGTCGTCCGGTTCGGATCCGGGAAGAACAACGGTGCTTTCCGATATGACGCGTTGACCAGAATCCGTTTTGTATCGTCGCTGTTCCGGAAGCCAAACACGCGCTGGTCATACACCGCCTCGCCATCCGAATTAAAAATAAAGTACCGCTGCTGCGCCCAAGTGGGATTCGGGTGGTACGGCGTTAGTTCCGGCAGCGTTTCCGAAACCGGCAGGTTCAGGTGGAAATACGCCAAAACCTCGTCGTTGGACATTTCCACCCCGTCTTCTTCAAAAAAATAAAACAAATCCTGCAACACATCAATGTGCTGCACAACGGTGTTCCAAACCAAATCGGGTGATTTTTCCGGGGAAGAAACACTGGATTGAATGCCGGACGAGGAACCCGTAGAAGCAGTCGCGCTTGCGGTATGAATCAGCCACCCGCCGGAAAAAAGGAACAGCAAACAGGCTGCAACGGCAATCCATTTCTTTTTATGAGGATGTCGAATGGATTCAAACTCACAAGCATTGATGAGATCCGGATCAATTTCGCTGATTGCTTTGAACAATTGCGCGCTCATCCCCAAATTCCTTCTTTCTCTAAGTATTTAGCCAGTTTGCCTCTGGTGCGGTACAGCACGGCGGAAACGTGGTTGGCACTCATTCCGTAGCGCTGTGCAAGGTATTGTATGGGCTGCACATAAAAATACCGGCGAATAAATAGATTACGATCGCGCTCAGAAAGGGTGCGCAAAAAACAGCTGATCGCCGCGGCGGTTGTTTTGCAATCCAGCTCGTCCTCCGGCCGAACACCGCCGGGCAGGCACTCCGCCAATTCGTCGTATGTAACGGAACCGTAGTTGCCGCCGCGTTTGGCGGTTTTCTTTTTGCGCAGCAGGTCAATCGCGAAATTGCGTGTGATGCGTGCAAAATAGGCGAACAGGTGAACGGGTTTATCCGGCGGAATCGAGTTCCACGCCTGAACCCATGTATCCTGCACGCATTCCTCCGCATCTTCCGGGTTGCCCAAGATGCGGTTCGCAATCGATAAGCAGGACGCGCCGTATTTTTGTTTCGACTCGAAGAGCGCGACTTCATCCCGCTGTTCGAAGCGGGAGATAATCTCGCAGTCCTCCATCTTCCGAAACCCCCAATCCCAATATAATAGACGCTAAAAAGCGCGGAATCCAACCGAAAAATTGAAAAAATTTCAAAACTTTCAAAAATCAGGACCATTCAACGGGAATCCGCATCGCCCGCGCGGTTCCGGAGCCAATCGGCGGCCATTCGGGGTGCATCATGTTGCAGTGGTCGGCGGCGCGCCGGTCGTCGTCGATAAACCGGATTTCCCGCGCAATCCGCAGCGCAATGTCGCGGCTTTCGTCCAAATAAGCGGATACCGCGTCCGTCCCCGACGCGCGCTCGCCCAGCGGGAAATATGCGTGCGCCGGGAACAGATACGCCGGTGCCATCGCCCGAATCCGTTCGAGCGTGCGCAGATACGCTGCGCCGTCGGTCAGCCCGGTTCCGTATCGCCCGACGCCGCCCGCCTGGACGCAGTCGCCGCAAATCAGCGCCCGCGTGCGCGGGTCAAACACCCCCATCGCGTCCGGCGTGTGGCCGGGCAGGTGATACACGGTCAGCGTTTCCGCGACGGTGTCGCCGTCGTGCAGCAGCCGGGTGCGCAATGCCGGATGCGCCGCCGCCCACGCTTCGTCCATCAGCCCAATCACAGCGTCCGTGTAATGCGCCGCCAGCGCCGGCGCGCCTCCGGCATGATCGTCGTGCGAATGCGACAGCAGAATCCATCGGACGTTCAGCCGCAGCGCTTCCGCCGCCGGGGCAATGATCTGATCTGCATCGTCCGCCGTGGCGGCCGCGTCGATCAGTACGTCGCCGCTGTCCGTCCGGACGGCGAACACGCTGGTGTAAACAGCGCCGAACGGCACGCGAAGCCGGAAAATATTTGGTGCAATGGGAGAAAATGCGCGCCTCATTTGATTCACCCTTTCCATTCTGTGTGACCTTTCTATTATCCCATATTTTTGGGTCGCTTGTCAATGGGAAGTGTCGAATTTGAATGTAAAATCGCAAAAAAGACGTGCCCCCACCCAGGATCCACGTCTTTTTTCATTCAATTGCAAGAGATCACAGCGCCGCGAAAATCCCATCCCGCAGCGCGTCGTAATCGTCCAGCGCAGGCAGTTCCGGATACGCCGTTTTCAGCGCATCGGTGGTGCGGAACAGGAACCCGGCCTTCCCGGCGCGGATCATATCCACATCGTTGTAGCTGTCGCCCGCTGCGATGGTGTCGTACCCAATCGATTGCAGCGCGCGTACCGTCATCAGTTTGGACTGTGGGCAGCGCATCCGGTACCCGGTCAGCATCCCGCGGCCGTCGGTTTCCAGCGTGTTGCAGAGAATCGTCGGCCAGCCGAGCTTTTCCATCAGCGGTGCGGCAAACTGCTCAAACGTATCGCTCAGGATCACCACCTGCGTGCGGGCGCGCAGCGTGTCCAGAAACGCTTTGGCGCCCGGCAGCGGATCAATCTTCCGGATGGTGCGCTGAATCTCCGGCAGTCCCAGCCCGTGTTCACGCAGCAGCGCCAGGCGGAACTGCATCAGTTTGTCAAAATCCGGTTCGTCGCGCGTCGTGCGTTTCAGCGCCGGAATCCCGACCTCTTCGGCAAACGCAATCCAGATTTCCGGCGCCAGCACGCCTTCCAAATCCAAGCAGACAATATTCATGTACGGCTCCTTCCGTTCGGGTCAAATCATTAGTCCAGAAAATCTTTCAGTTTTTTGCTGCGGCTGGGGTGACGCAGCTTGCGCAGCGCTTTGGCTTCAATCTGGCGAATGCGCTCCCGCGTGACGTTGAATTCGCGGCCGACTTCCTCCAGCGTGCGGGATCGGCCGTCCTCCAGCCCGAACCGCAGGCTGAGCACCTTTTCTTCCCGCGGCGTCAGCGTCGCCAGCACATCGCCCAGCTGTTCGCGCAGCAGCGTGTGAGACGCCGCATCGGCCGGGGCGGGCGCGTCGTCGTCAGGGATAAAGTCGCCGAGGTGGCTGTCCTCCTCTTCGCCGATCGGCGTTTCCAGCGACACCGGCTCCTGCGCCACGCGCATAATCTCGCGCACTTTGTCCACCGGCATATCCAGCTCGTCGGCGATTTCTTCGGCCGACGGCTCATGCCCGGTGACGTGCAGCAGCTGCGAGCTGATTTTTTTCACTTTGTTGATCGTCTCCACCATATGTACGGGGATCCGAATCGTGCGGGCCTGGTCGGCGATGGCGCGGGTAATCGCCTGGCGGATCCACCACGTCGCATACGTCGAAAATTTGAAGCCTTTGGTGTAGTCAAATTTTTCAACAGCCTTAATCAAGCCCAGATTGCCTTCCTGGATCAGGTCCAAAAACTGCATCCCGCGCCCCAGGTACCGCTTCGCGATCGACACCACCAACCGCAGGTTGGCCTCTGACAGCCGTTTCTTGGCGGCCTCGTCGCCGTCTTTGACGCGGATGGCCAGGTCGATTTCCTCTTCCGGCGTCAGCAGCGGCACGCGGCCGATTTCTTTGAGGTAAACCTTGACCGGGTCGTCGATTGCGACGGCTTCCGCAGCGGCCAGTTCGTCGCCTTCCAGCCCTTCCAGCCCCACAGAAAAATCTTCCAGGTCGGACAGATCCGGTACGTCGCCGAAGTCCTCCACAATCTCAATCCCCATGCTTTCCAGCACGTCGTAAATTTTTTCCAGCTGTTCGGCGTCAAAGTCCAGGTCGCCGATGATATCCAAAATTTCCTTGGAACTGAGCTGCCCTTTGGATTTCCCCAGCTCTGTCAGCTCGCGCACCACGTTTTTCTTTTCCTGAATTCCCATACTGATCCCATTCCTTTACAACAAAGCTCCGTGTGTCCTCTATTTTTACGGCCGTTTTCCGCCGTTATTCCGTATATAGTCCGAGCCGTTTCGCAGCGTACAGATAAAAGATCATGCAGCTGGAATACCACTCCGACGACGGCGTCGGCGCGCCGGTGATCGGGTGCAGCTCCTGCCCCAGGCAGAACCGCGGGTAAGCGTCGGTCCATGCCGCCAAAAACTGCCGGCACAGCGTGTCAAACGCCGTCGAAAATCCGTAATCGTCCATCCACCGGGTGCAGCGCAGCGCAATCAGCGCCTGCGAGAAATATCCCCAGCAGTTGCGGTCGGTATGCCCCGCGCACGACGGATCATTGACTGCCATCGACGGGAACGGGTACGGCGTCCAGAATTCGTCCGGGTTGAACAGGTGGCGCGCCGCGATTTCCGCGATGCACGCCTTGTCCGCAGCGGGATCCAGTACGTGCTCCAAAAACAGGTGCAGAATCGTGCTGGACCGGTATTTCCGCTGCACGCCGTGCCGGTCGATGTCGTAGAAAAACGCATCGCCCGCGTTCCAGCAGTGCGTGAACAGCGCGGCTTTCAGCGCCTGCGCCCGCGCCGTCCACGCGGCGGCCTCGTCCGTCCGGCCGAGCATTTCGGCCAGTTCTGCCAGCGCCGTGTCCGTCGCGAATAGGTTGCACGTCATGTCCACCGCACCAATCGGCGCGCAGTCGTCCGCTTCCGGCGGCATGGCGGCATTCACCACGCGCCCGTCAATGCGGCGATTGCCCGGGAAATGCATCCCGTTCAGCCGGCCGCTGTTGTCGTGGCCGGAGTCGAACCCGACGAACATCTCCACCAGCCCGGTGCCCTGCGTCATCCGGTACCGGCGGAGCCACCCGTCCCACCGCGCAGCCGATTCATACACCCGCGCCGTCAGCGCCGGGTCCCCGGTCATACGGCATACTTCCAGCGCCAGCGCCGCGAACGACACGCATTCTTGCGTCTGCCCGTACCCCAGCGTTTCCTCCGGCGCGCATTTTACGCGGTTGATGTCCCAAAAGTAGCACGGATACTGGCCTTCCGCCGTCTGGTGCGTCACAAACAGGTCAATGGTGTTGACGGCGATCGGCAGGTATTCCGGGTACAGCTTCGCAAAGCAGACCGCGTCGTACACATGTTCCAGCCAAAGACCGGGGTACGTCGTGGAAATCAGCAGCAGCGGCCGGTCGTACCCGGTGAAGCACTGCAAGTGCGCCCGGTCGATGCGCTGCCGAATCTCGCCGCAAATTTCGGTGACTTTGGGTTTCAATGCATTGGATTCCATCAATATACGCTCCATAATCAATCAAGTCAAATCAGCTTTTCTTCCGGCGCAGCGCTTCCATCATGTCCAGCAGCTGCGCGTCGGTGGCCTCAGCGGCCTGCTGCGGCGTGATCCGGTCGAATTCTTCGTTGATTACGCGAATATAATCGGCCTCTGCGGCGCGCACATTGCCGCCGTCGGAATTCATCGCCAGAATCCGCGCCGCCCGCGCCATTTCGTCCGGGGAATAGTCGCCGGACAGCGCTGACAGCGGCACCGTCCCGTTGATGGACGACGGCTGCTCGGCGATGTACCGCGTAATCCGGTCATACAGCCCCCGGTTGAACGACGTGACCATCCGCTCCGGCGGCAGCGCCGCCCGCACCGCCGCCGCACGATCCGGGTTGCGCATCAGGTAGGCAATCAGCGCCTCCTCGGCGCGCGCCGCCCGCATATGCTGCGCGCGTTCGGGGTTCACATCGTCGCGCGTGCCGCCCGCCTCGCGGACGATCTGCCGGTATTCGCGCGTTTCGTCCGACTTCCGCCGCCGGCGGCGCAGCCCGGCGATTTGCGTCAGCAGAGTCTCCTTTTGAACGTGAAACTCCGTGGCCAGCCGTCCGGCATATACATCGGCTTCCACCGGGTTGGACAGCCCCGCCAGCAGCGCCGCCGCCTCGGACAGAATGTGAATGCGGCCGTCGTCGGTGTCGCCGTCGTACCGCTGGCGAATCTGGCTCAGCTGGTACTCCACGTCGTTGCCGGAGCCGTCCAGCAGGATCCGGAACCGGTCGGCGCCGCGCGTTTTGATGAATTCGTCGGGGTCTTTGCCCTCCGGAATCGTCAGCACCCGCACCTGCAAGCCCACCGACCGCAAAATCGGGATGGCGCGCTGCGTCGCCTTGCGCCCCGCGCCATCGGCGTCGTAGCAGATAATCACTTCCTTGGCGTAATGCGTCATCAGCTGTGCCTGCTGCGCAGTCAGCGCTGTGCCCTGCGTCGCGACGGCGAACGGGAACCCGGCCTGATGCAGCGCGATCACGTCCATCGGCCCTTCGGCCAGCAGCAACCGGTCGCCGCCCGCGCTTTTGGCAAAATTCAGCGCGAACAGCCCGCGCCCTTTTTCAAAAACCATCGTTTCGGCCGTGTTGAGGTACTTCGGTTCCGATTTGTCCAGCACCCGGCCGCTGAATCCGATCACGTTGCCGCGCACGTCGATAATCGGGAAAATCACCCGGCCGCGGAACCGGTCGTAAATGCGGGTTTTCTGTGAATTTTGCGATACCAGCCCCGCCGTGACCAGCTCCGCGTCGGAAAATCCCTGTCCGCGCAGAAAATTGGTCAGCCCATCCCAACTGTCCGGCGCGAATCCCAGCCCAAAATGCCGGATGGTTGCGTCGGTCAGCTGCCGCGTGTGCAGATACGCCAGCGCATCGGCACCGATGGGGGCGAGCAGCTGCGCGTGGAACCAGCGCGCGGACAGCCGGTTCGCTTCCAGAATGCGCAGTTTAATCCGGCCGGTGCCGTCGGCGCGGCGGGCGTCCTCCGGCATTTCCAGCCCGGCGCGCTGCGCCAGCATCCGCACGGCTTCCAGGTAGTCTAGGTTTTCGATCCGGCGGATGAATGTGATCGTGTCGCCGCCCGCGCCGCAGCCGAAGCAGTAAAACGAATCGTTTTCGGGATACAGCACGAACGACGGCGTTTTTTCCCCGTGGAACGGGCACAGTCCCACCAAGTTCCGCCCGGTGCGGCGCAGCCGTACATACGACGATACCACGTTTTCGATGGGATTGGCGTCTTTCAGCTTCTGCAAAAAATCTTCGGACAATGGCATCGTGCGTTCCTCCTTTTCGGGTTCAATTTATAAAATGGCGTCGGCCGCAGTGACCGTCATCGTCCCTGCCACCCCTGCGGGATCATCAGCGATTCAAATGCGCGGATCGCGTACCCGTCGGTCATCCCCGCAATGTAATCGCCCACCGCGCGCGGGATGCCTTCGGCGGCGCAGATCGGCTGCAAATCGTCCGGCAGCGTTTCCGGGTGCGCGCAGTAGTGCGCGAACAGCCGTCCCACCAGCTCCGGCACCTTGGCCTCCTCGCTTTTGGCGGCCGGATTGCGGTATACGTTGGCGTACAGGAATTCATGCAGCGCGTCAAATGCTTCCTGCACGTCCGCCGCCATCGCCAGCTGCGCGGGTGTGGAATGCGTCACCAGCGACCGCACCATCATGTCGATGCGGGTTTTGCGCCGGTCGCCCAGCACGCGCACCAGCCTGTCCGGAATCGCGCCCGGCTGCAAAATCCCGGCGCGCTCGGCGTCGTCAATGTCGTGATTGATATACGCGATCCGGTCGGCAATCCGGACGATCCGCCCCTCCGGCGTCGATGCCTGCGGGTCGATGGTGTGGTGCAGAATCCCGTCCCGCACTTCGACGGTCAGGTTCAGCCCCGCGCCGTCATTTTCCAGCCGCTCCACCACGCGGACGCTCTGTTCGTAATGCGCGAACCCGCCGATGGATGCCATGCATTCGTTCAGCGCGCGCTCGCCCGCATGGCCGAACGGCGTGTGCCCCAGGTCGTGCCCCAGCGCGATGGCCTCGGTCAGATCCTCGTTCAGCCGCAGGCAGCGCGCCACGGTGCGCGCAATCTGCGCCACTTCCAGCGTGTGGGTGAGCCGGGTGCGGTAATGGTCGCCTTCCGGCGACAGGAATACCTGCGTTTTGTGTTTCAGCCGCCGGAACGACTTGCAGTGCAAAATCCGGTCGCGGTCGCGCTGGAAATCCGTGCGCAGGTCGCACGGCGTTTCCGGCCGGTCACGCCCGGCGCTGCGGTCGGCAAATGTGGCTTCCGGCGCGAGCAGCAGGTGCTCGGTCTGTTCAATACGTGCGCGGATTGTCAAAAAAAATCGCCCCCTTGCGCGGAATCCGGAATCTGCGAAATGCTTCTATAAATTAAATACGCGAAAAAACGGAATCGCCCTCTTTTTTTCGCGCATTTTTTTGAAAAATTCAAAATATTTCAGCATTCGTCAAATTTCGCCGGTAAATTTTGCCCGCACCCGGCCCATTTTTCCGCATCCGCTTACCCCTCGTCCGTCGGATAAAACGATTCGCCCGTCCACGCCGGTGCAGCCGATCCGGCCGTTGCGTCGGCCAGCGCCTGCGTCAGCGCCGGGATACGCGCCGGCGCAATGTGAAACCGGAGCGTGACGTCCTGCCCAAAATCGGTGTCGTCCACCGCAGCACCGCCCATCGACAGTACCCGATTTACTGCGCTGTACTGCGCGTAGCCGCACGTCAGCGACCCGGATTTGCAGACCTGCATCCGCACGATGCCCGCCGCCGCCACGGCATCGTGCGCCGCCCGGCCATATGCCCGCGTCAGCCCGCCGGTGCCCAGCAGCACCCCGCCGAAATACCGCGTGGTGACAATTACCGCGTCGGTCAGCCCGGCCTTGGTCAGCACTTCCAGCGTCGGCAGCCCGGCCGTGCCCTGCGGTTCGCTGTCGTCGGAGTAACGCGCCGCGCCGCTGCGCAGCACATAGGCGTACACGTGGTGCCGGGCGTCCCAGCATCGGGTGCGGATTTCGCGCAGAAACGCCATGGCCTCGTTCTCGGTGTGAACCGGCGCGGCCTGGCCGATAAACCGCGATTTGCGGTCGATATATTCCGCCGTCCCCGCGGTGCGCAAGGTGAGGTAATCCATAGTTGCTCCTTTGTGTTTTTAGACAATAGATATTTTTTGTAAGGATATCTTTCCGTACAAAATTGACACATCTTCGTACAGAAAAGCGCAAAACCACGAAGCAAAATTCACCATACGAACGTATCTATTATCTCTTAATCTATTATCTAATTAAATTCAAAAGGGAGCGACCGCTGCCGCTCCCTTTTGAATTTATCTTACTTACTGCTCAGCCCAAAACGCTTGTTGAAGCGGTCAACACGGCCGCCCGTGTCAACGAGCTTCTGCTTGCCGGTGAAGTACGGATGGCACTTCGAGCAAATTTCCACGCGGATGTTCTGCTTGGTGGAACGCGTGTGAATCACATTGCCGCAAGCACAGGTGATGGTGGTCTCCTCGTACTTCGGGTGAATGGCTTCTTTCATTTCTGTCACCTCTTTCAATCAAACCGTAGGGAATATCGCATATCGGCTGCGAAAAAGCGAGCGGCTTTCCGTGTGCCCGATATATTCTGAAAAATCTCAGGGTTTCCAGTATACCATATTGCGCGGCAAAAAGCAAGTGTTTTTGCAAAAAAACCGCATCCAAATCGCATTTTCCGCAGAAAGACCGAAAACAGCGCGCCGGGCGCGCCCGGTTTTTTGCAAATAATCAAATTACGGATTCTCTTTTTCTTTTTTGTGTTTGTCGTCCGGCTCCGTCGGCAGCAGAATATCCAGCAATTTTTCGGCTGCAACGCGGTATGCGTTGGCTTGCAGCCCCATCTGCATCACCAGCAGCGCCGCATCGGCCGGCGTTGCCGGCGTGTCGCCTGCGTCCAGCATCGCGGTCAGATGCTGCCCCAGCGCGCGGACGGTGTTGGTTTGCGCATCGGAAAACTGTGCGTACAGCTGCTCCGCATCGTGCAGACCGCCGGGCTGCGCGTTGCGGGTAATGGCGGCGATGTCGGCAATGCTGAGCACCGGTTTCAGCATCGAAATCATCATCAGCTCCGCCAGATGCTCGCGCGTGTAGCGCTTGTTGACCGGGCGGTCGAGCAGCGATTCTTTGGCGTAGTTGTTAATCATGCTGGGGGTCAGCGTTTTGCTTTGCGCATTGCGCCGGTAAAACGCCAGCTGCTGCTCCATAAACGCGATCACCTGATCCATATACAGGTTCAAGTCCGGCATCCGCGCCCATGAAATGGGGGTATATTGCGTCAGCTGCGCCGCCCATTCGCGCAGCGCGTCGTTTTTTTCGTCCGCCATATGGGATTCGCCTCGTTTCGATTGATTTCGGATATAGTATAACATAAAATAAAAAATAATGCAACGAAATTTTCAAAATCCGTTGACAAAAAGATCGATATGATGTAATATAGTATTCAAAACCAGATGATATAATTTTGAATATTAAAAGACGTCAAGTTCGGGAAAGGGTGCTGAGAAATGATGGAGTCCGTTCGCAAAAAAATCATGGTGTGGGGCGATTCGATATTCAAAGGCGTGGGGCAGGACGAAACCGGCCGTTACCGCGTGATTCCGGACAATTGCGGCGCACTGTTCGCGCAGTCGCATCCGGTGGAGCTGGTAAACCGCGCGCGCTTCGGCTGCACCGCGCCCAAAGGGATGCACATCATGGAAAGCGACTTGCAGCGCGGGGTGGACGCGCAGTATGCCGTGATCGAATTCGGCGGCAACGACTGCGACTTCGACTGGGCGGCCGTGGCGGCCGACCCCGACGGGGAACACGAAGCACATACCCCGCTGCCGGAGTTTGTGCGCAAAATCGGCGAAATGGTGGACGCCGTGCGCGCCCACGGCATGACGCCGATTCTGGTGACGATGCCGCCGATCGAGCCGAACCGGTTTTTCGCCACGATCAGCCGCGGCCTGAACGCAGAAAATCTGCTCCGCTGGCTGGGCAGCGCGTTCACCACTTACCGCTGGCAGGAACGCTATTCCGACGCCATTGCCGACGCCGCGCGCGCCAAATCCGTCCCGCTGCTGGACATCCGCAGCGCATTCCTTACCGAGCATCACTATGAAGATTACATTTGCGCCGACGGGATGCACCCCAACGAAAAAGGCCACCGCCTGATCGCCCGTGAGCTGGAAGCATTTGCTGCGCAGATGGCAGGGTGAGGGGGGGTTGTTTTAGATAAGAGATAATAGATAATTTTGGTACAGATGGGGACGGTTGGGCTTGGTAGAGAAGCGTTTCGCTGTTTTGCTGCGCTGCGGTCTATGGCAGCTCCTTCAGCATTAGCTGCATCACGGCGGCGGTAGCAAGGCCTATGGCAACTCCTTCAGTCTCGCGCCTGCGGCGCGAGCCAGCTCCCTCGCGAGGGAGCCTTTTTATCGGTACCACCGGGACAGTTTGGTAAAGAAAAAATCCATAGGCCGAAGGGGTACCATAGGCCGTAGATAAACTTCCGTTTTCCATGAGTCTATTGGTACCCAGCTCCCCCGCGAGGGAGCTGCCGAGAGGCTGTAGGAGTTGACCTTCAACACCCGCCGGGTTCGCAGTGATGCAACTAACCCAAAGCCAGCTCCCCCGCGAGGGAGCTGCCGGAGGCTGAAGGAGTTGCCTTCGGCTTTGCCGAGATTGTCGTGATGCACCCCCCGCAGAACCAACAAAAACGAAATCACCTCCCACCCGTTTCCGCCCCATAGGCGGAATTTTTTTCTGGAAAAATCTTAAATTTTCCTGCACCGATTGACAGCGCCCGACGATTGCGGTATACTTATAAAGAAACAGACGCAGCCGTCCCCGAATACTTTGAAAAAAATTCAAATTTTCCGCCCGAATGCAGTTGTGTCCCGCGCGGATTTGGGTTATAATAATAAGAAGAGAATTTACGGTTTGGTTTCAAATGCGTTTCGATATCCAATCACAAAGCCGGAAGGAGCAAATTCAATTATGTTTACAAAAGAGATCGGGATTGATCTGGGCACCGCCAATACGCTGGTATACATGAAAGGCAAAGGCATCGTGATCCGCGAGCCGTCGGTCGTTGCGGTGGACATCCGCACCGAAAACGTGCTGGCTGTGGGCGCGCAGGCCAAAGAAATGATCGGCCGCACCCCCGGATCCATCGTCGCTGTCCGCCCGCTGAAAGACGGCGTCATCGCGGACTTTGACATCACCGCCATCATGCTCAAACACTTCATCCAAAAAGCCGTTTCCAAAGGGATGTTCCACCGCGCGCGGGTCATCATCTGCATCCCGTCCGGCGTCACGGAAGTGGAACGCCGCGCCGTGCGCGACGCCGCGCTCAAAGCCGGTGCCGTGGACGTAGACCTGATCGAAGAACCCATGGCCGCGGCCATCGGCGCCGGGCTGCCGGTGGAAGAGCCGACGGGCAGCATGGTCGTCGATATCGGCGGCGGCACGTCCGAAGTGGCCGTCATCTCGCTGGGCGATATCGTCACAGCCGTGTCGGCACGCGTCGCGGGCGATAAATTCGACGAAGCGATCATCACCTACGTCAAACGCAAATACAACCTGCTGATCGGCGAGCGCACCGCCGAAGATATCAAGATCAAAATCGGCTCCGCCTATCCGTACGACGACGAAGGCTCCATCGAGGTCAAAGGCCGCAACCTGATCGACGGCCTGCCGAAAAACGTCGTCCTCACCGCGGCCGAAGTCCGCGAAGCGCTGGGCGATTCCATCCAGACGATCGTGGACGTCGTCAAATCCACGCTGGAAAAAACCCCGCCGGAGCTGTCGGCCGATATCATCGACCACGGCATCATGCTCACGGGCGGCGGCGCATTGCTCCGCGGGCTGGACACGCTCCTTTCGCAGGAGACCGGGATGCCGGTGCACGTCGCCGAGCGTCCGCTGGACTGCGTGGCCGACGGCACGGGCAAACGGCTGGACGTCAACCTCCCCAGCGGGTACTACAAAGCGCGCCGCAAAGCCTGATTTTTCAGATGCAGCCCGTTCCGGTGCAACGCGGGAACGGGCTGCTTTTCTACTTGAATTTCGCAAGGAGGTGCGACGGTGAAATCGTTTTTCCGCAGCCGCGGATTCCGGCTGCTGGCAGCCGCCGCGGCGCTGCTGTGCGCCGCCATGATCTATACGGCGGCGCTGGGCAAAGGCGGCTTGGCGTCGGCCACGTCGTCGTTCGTCGGCCTGTTTACCACGCCGATGCAGTGGCTGGCGTCCATCGGCGGCGAACGGCTGGACAGTCTGACCGCCGACGCGCGCAAAGTGCGCGAAATGCAGGAGCAGCTGGACGAACTGCGCCAGCAGCTGGACCAGCGCAATCAGCAGCTGGCCGACTACTACAACATCAAAAAAGAGAACGACGACCTCAAATCGTATCTGGACATCAAAGACGCCCACGCCGACTGGCAGTTCCAGCCGGCGGTGATCGTCGGCCGGGACACCAACGAGCTGTTTTCCGGCTTCACGATCAACAAAGGCGCGGCCTCCGGCATCCACGCCGGCGACCCGGTGATTACGGACAGCGGCCTGGTCGGCCGTGTGGCCAAAGTGGGCACCACCTACGCCAAAGTCGAAACAATCTACCACCCGGACGTCCAGGTGTCGACGATCTCGTCCCGCACGGAGGAAATCGGCGTCCTGGTCGGCGACAAAGTCTACGCCGACCAGAATCTAGTGCAGATGGAGTACCTGGATCCCAAAACTGCCATCGCGCCCGGCGACCTGATCGTGACGTCCGGCAAAGGCGGCGTCTACCCGCAGCAGATCATCATCGGCACCGTACAGGAAGTGATCCAGAGCAAAGTGGACGTGTCGCTGACGGCGCTGGTGCGCCCGGCGGTGGATCTGGATCGGATTACATCCGTGATGGTCATCACGTCGTTCACCGGCCAGGGCGAAACCATGGACGCGCTCGACGATGCGTCGTCCGGCGAGTGACGCGGAAGGAGGCCGAGGACCGATGTCCGGAAATCGAATTGTGCGGATCGTGATCTATGCGATTGAGCTGCTGCTGCTGTATGTGCTGCAAACCACGCGCGGCCTGGTGCCGGAGTTCAGCGGCACGCGCCCGCTGATGCTGGTGTGCGCCGCCATGATGATCGCCCTGTTTGAAGGCGACGTCACCGGCCTGATCTTCGGGATCGCGGCCGGCCTGCTGATCGACATGGGCGGCGCGGACGTGCTCGGGTTCCACGCGCTGCTGCTGGGGCTGCTGGGCTACGCCGTCGGCACCATGACGATGGAGCTGTTCAAAACAAATCTGCTGGTAGCCATGCTGTCGATGATGCTGATTATCCCGCTGGTCTGCGTGGCCGAATGGGCGGCCGAATACGTGCTGATGGGGTACGACGGCGCCGCCTATGTGCTGAAAACGCACTATATGCCCAAAATGCTGTACACCTACCTCGTGACCCCGCTGTTCTACGCAATCAATCGGTTCTTTGCACTGCGGCTGAGCGAAGCGAACGGTTGACTTTTCCCGAAAGGAGTGCCTGTGCCATGAAAACAAAACGAATCCGAACCCGTCAGGAACCGCTGTTTCCGCGCTGGATCGCAATGGTGCTGATCGTTGCGCTGTGCATGGGTGCATGGGTGGCCAAGCTGTACGATCTGCAAATCGTCCGCGGCGAAGACTTCATCAAAAAAGCAGAGCGTACCGGCGTCCAAACGGTCGATATCGACGCCGCCCGCGGCGAGATTCTGGACGCCGACGGCAACGAGCTGGTCGTGAATACCATCGGCCGCAACATTGTGTTCAACAAGGCCTATATGCGCGACGCCGACATGAACCAGGTGGTGCTGCGCTTGTGTAAGCTGCTGGAACAAAACGGCGAAACATGGAAAAATAAATTCCCCATCTACCTCGACGAGCAGGGCGAATATCAATTCTACGAAAACCGTACGGCGGATATCAAATCGATCATTTCGTTCTGCCGCCTGCAATCGTACGCCACGGCGCAGAACTGCGTGGACGCGCTGATTAAAAAGTATGAATGCGAGCAGTACAGCCCGGCCGACGCGCTGAAAATCGTCAGCGTGCGGAACCAGATGCGCGCCGAGGACTATTCGTTCAAATACCCGTATACGTTCGCCACCGGCGTGTCGGACGATACCGTGGCCGTCATCACGGAAAACCGCGCGGCGTTCGGCTATGTGTCGATCACCAATACCACCGAGCGGGCCTATTTGCAGGGCGACCTGGCTCCGCACGTCGTCGGCCGCGTCGGCGCGATCAGCGCGACGCAGTATGCCGCGCTCAAAGACAGCGGCTACAAACTGAACGACGTGCTCGGCCAGTTCGGCATCGAGGCCGCGCTGGAAAGCGAGCTGCGGGGCGAATTTGGCAAGCGGGAGATCACATACAGCTCCGGCGGCAAAGTGACGTCGGTGGTGGACACCGTCGCGCCGCAGGCCGGGAACACCGTGTACCTCACCATTCAAAGCGATTTGCAGCGCGCCGTGCAGCAGGCGCTGCAAAAGAACATCGACGACGTCAAGCAGAAAGCCAAAGGCCGCGATTCCGAAGGTGCCAACTGTACCGGCGGCGCAGCCATCGTGATGGATGTGCGCAACGGCGCCGTGCTGGCCATGGCGTCCGCGCCGACATTCAACCTGGCCACCTACGCGCAGGATCTGGGCGCGCTCAGCACCGACGACGTCGGCACCCCGCTGGTCAACCGCGCCGTCAACGGCACCTACCCGCCCGGATCGGTGATGAAGCCGTCCGTCGCGCTGGCGGGTCTGAGCGAAGGCGTGATCGGCCTCAACGAAACGATCAGCTGCACGCATATCTACCAGCGGTTCCTGCCGGAAAAATTCCGCTGCCTGGGCTACCACGGCGCGACCAACGTCCGCTACGGTCTGCAGGTTTCGTGCAATATTTTCTTTTACGAAACCGGGTTCCGGCTGGGCATCGACCGGATGAACGCGTACTGCAAGCGGCTGGGGCTGGGCGTCAAGACCGGGATCGAAATCGGCGAAGCGGAAGGCGTGCTGGCCGGCCGGGCGCAGCGCGAAGCCATCGGTTCCACCATGGGCTGGTTCCCGGGCGACACCATCCAGGCGGCCATCGGCCAGTCGGATAACCTGTTCACCCCGGTGCAGCTGGCGTCGTATATTTCCACCATCGCCAACGGCGGCACGCGCTACCAGGCGCATCTGGTGCAGAAAGTGACGGACTACACCCGCACCACGCTCGTCAGTAAAGACTACAACGCCGACCCCACCGTGGTCGAAGACATGACCGACATCGCGCCCGTGTACTATCAGGCCGTGCAGGCCGGTATGCGGCAGGCGGTGCTGGGCGGCTCGGTGTCGTCGGTGCTGTCCAGGTATCCCATCGCGCTGGCCGGCAAAACCGGTACCGCGCAGTCGGGCGACGGCGCCGACCACGGTCTGCTGGCCGTGTATGCCCCGTACGACGACCCGCAAATCTGCGTCGTGATGGTGCTCGAACACGGTGGGCACGGGTACTCCGCCGCCACCGGTGTGCGCGATATTTTGGACGCTTATTTCGGCCTGAATACCGGCGATGGCGCGTCCGCCGAGACAGCGATCGAATAAGATTTTGGTGAATATGTGCACGAAACGAAGAAAAACAGGGCTGTAATTCGTCAAACACTCAAATTATGTGCCAAAATGCACAAAAAATGTGCGTTGAAAATCTCTATCGAAATCAAAAAAATGTTTTGACGAATGCGTGCTTTTGTGATAGAATAAATATGGGTTTATTCATCTATTTCACAAAATTCATTTGTATTGAGGGGAACGTCCCAAAACCCGGCCTGCACGGGCGGTGAGACCCGGTGTCGGCTATTGAATCTGAATTACTATGTAGGAGGTTAAACAATCCGATGAATATTGCATTGATTGCTCACGACGCGAAGAAAGAGCTGATGGTTCAGTTTTGCATTGCGTATTGCGGGATCCTGAGTAAGCATTCCCTGTGCGCGACCGGAACCACCGGCAAACTGGTGGCCGAAGCCACCGGCCTGAACATCAAGCGCTTTTTGGCAGGCTCGCAAGGCGGCGACCAGCAGCTGCTGTCGCTGATCGGCTGCGAGGAGATTGACCTGCTGTTGTTTTTCCGCGATCCGCTGACGGCGTCGGCCGACGAGCCGAACGACATGAACCTGCTGCGCCTGTGCGACTCGCACAACATCCCGGTCGCGACCAATATCGCAACGGCGGAAGTGCTGATCCACGGCTTGGAGCGCGGCGACTTGGAGTGGCGCGATATTCTGCGCGCAACGCGTCAGCGCCCGTAACCGCATGACTGTACAATGAAAGACCGTATCGCGAAAAACCGGATCCCCATCCGGTATTTTTCCGTACGGTCTTTTTTCGTTGAGAGAGGGGAGATGGGCTGGAAAACAGCCCTCCGGCCGAAGGCAATCTACCACGTTGCGCACTCCCGCTCTCACCCCGTGTAAGGGCGATCACCGATCGCCCGCCCAGAACTCCTCGGCCAACAAAGATTCCCCGACTACTTGGATCTTTCAATACTCGGCTCCCTCGCGACGGCCGTGTCGGCCGCGTGCTGCCCGCCGCCGACGCAGTCGCGGCTAAGGCTGAAGGAGTTGCCCATAAACCGCACCGCAATCAGACAAAACGACTTGCCCTGCGGCCAAACTTACGAGCGAAGCGAGTACGTGCTCACTGCGTGGAGCACTACCCCTCTGGGGACGCCGGAGCGAGCACCGCAGCGGAGCGGCGCTTCCCTTCGGCCGATAAAATTCCCCGATTCCATGGATTTCGCAGTACCCGGCTCCCTCGCGACGGCCGTGTCGGCCGCGTGCTGTCCGCCGCCGACGCAGTCGCGGCTAAGGCTGAGGGAGTTGCCATAGGCCGCACTACCCCTAAGCCAACACGCATCCCCATGCGGCCAAACTTACAAGCATACCCCCAAAAAAACCCAACCGCAGCCGCCCAGCGGAAAAAACTCCTTTTTCCCCAGGCGGCTGCGGTTTCATTCGCATTTTTCAGTTTTACGATACATACCCCAGCGGGTTGACCTTCTGCCCGTTTTTGCGGACTTCAAAGTGCAGATGCCACCCATACGCCCAGCTGCCGGACTTGCCGGAGATGGCGATCGTCTGGCCTTTGCTGACGTACGACCCGGCCGCGACTTTCAGGCTGCTGCAATGCGCGTAGAACGTTTGCAGCCCGTTGTCGTGCTGAATCAGCACGTTCCATCCGTACCCGTAGTGCCACCCGGCGCTGACCACATATCCGGAGTCCGCCGCCACCACGGCGGCGCTGGTGCACATAATGTCAATCGCACCGTGCCACCGCCGACCGGCCCAGCCGCTGACGTATCCGTATCCGTCGGAAATCCGCCGCGACGACGGCACCGGCCACATCAAAACGCCCGTCGATCCCACCGTGCCGGACGGCGCCGTAACGGTAGACTGCGAATATACAACGCGTTTTTTGGTGCCGACCTGAACGACTTTGGTGACCGGATTTTTCAGCACGGTGGTGCTCAGGTTTTCGCGATCGACCTCCATCCCGTCCACATACGTCACGCGGTCGGTCACTTCTTCTTCACCGGCTTCGCCTTTCGTGACCACTTTGGACGTCCCGATGTACAGCGACGCCGATTTTTCGGTGACGGTGCTGAACGCGATGGCTCGTTTGTAAGTGACTTCTTTCACCTGCTTGATCGTGAAAAATCCTTTTTCGGCAGAAATGGTCAGCTTATCGCCAACGTGCAGCGTGCCGCTGTCAGACAGATCCACGTCCGGGTTCAGCCCCTGCAGCTCGCTCAGCTTCATCCCCAGCTTGGCGGCAATCGACAGCGGCGCGTCGCCGGTCTGTACGGTGTACGTCTGTTCCACCTCTTGCGTGGTGGTCAGTTTGGTCTGCATCTCTTCGGATGTCATCAGGTTGTCGGCGGCATACATTCCGTCCACCAGCTGCACGTCCTGCACGAACGCCGCGCTCAGCGTGTCGTCGGTCTGTTCGCTCCCTTTCAGGATGTTCTGCAAAATCAGCCGCAGATCGATCCGGCTGCGAACCGCGCCCACGAATTCCCCGTCCACATACAGCCCCGTCGCCTGGACAATGTCCTTGCTGTCGGTCTGCACGGCGATGGTATCGCTCAGCGCGTTGGTGCTCGTGAAATGCTCGTCCGGCTGGACGGTGGTCAGCCGATACGTCGGCGTAATGTCCGCCGGGTCAATGGCCTGATCGGTCACAATGCGGTCAGACACCATGTTCACCACGTCGCCGACGGTTTCCTCCGTCTCCACCACGCCGATGGATTGGCCGTTGTATTCCAGCGACAACCCGTAGGACTGGCTGTCCCAGTGTTGGAACGTGTGAACCAGCAGCACGATGGCGGCAACCGGCGCGGCAATGTTGAACGCGACGCCGACCACACGGCCCACGTGTGAAAAAATGCGCTTGTAAAACCGGCTCCGTTCCAGCTTATACGTCCGGCTCTTGCCGGACGGCAGCTGTTTCAGCTCGCGCATCCGTTCGATGGACGCGCGCGACGACCGCCCCAAAAATGCAAGCTCCTCGCGCACCCAGTGATACGGCCGGCCGGCCACCTGATACGCGATGCGGAAAAACAGCAGTGTAATCGGCGCGAAAAAGTGGCGCAGCCGACGGCGGATCCGATGCCCGATCCGGACGGTCTGCATCCCGATCACATACAGCGTCCGTGCTGTGGTGCGTGCGGCGATGCCGAGCGCGCGGCCGATGCGGTGCAAAAATGGTTTCATCGGAAATCCCCTTTCGTAAAATAGTTTTGATAAAAATCAAAAGGTTACAATTTGTAACCTTTCTTATTATATCGTTTTTCTGTGCAGATTTCAAGTGGTTCGGATGAAGATTGTATGAACGCCCAAAAGCGAGCGGATGATTTTGTGAGATATTACCGGTCCGAAATGGATATCTCTCCATCAAACGGCAGCGCATCCGTTGAATTGGGGATTGCAATCCCGCACCCGCGCAGCAGTGCAGCAAAATCCTCCGGAACCGGCGCCGTGCAGACGACCGTCCGGCCTGTCACCGGGTGCGCAAACCGTACCGCCGCGCAGTGCAGCGCATGGCGTCCGATGCGGTCAGTGGTCCCGTCGTACATATCGTCCCCGGCGAGCGGAAATCCCATCCCGCAGAAATGCGCCCGAATCTGATGCGTCCGGCCGGTGTCAATCGTGACGCGCAGCAGCGCGTGATCCGCGCCGACGCCCATCGTGCGCCAATGCGTCACCGCCGGTGCGCCGCCCGCCCCAATCTCGCGGCGGATTCCGTGCCCCGCCATCGCCCGCAGCGGCGCGTCGATTGTCCCGGCTTCCGGCGGGATACCTTCCGTGACGGCAAAATAAATTTTGTCCACCCGACCGCTGAGCCGCGCCGCCGCATGCGCGTGCTTGGCTGCCACCAGCAGCCCGGAGGTGTTGCGATCCAGCCGGTTGATCGGCCGGAAAACGCACGACACGCCCTTCGCCGCAAAATATGCCGCCGCCGCGTTGGCCAGCGTGTCGTCCGCGTGCCCAGCAGACGGATGCGTCGGCATCCCGGCCGGTTTGTCCAGCACCGTCACGTCGTCGTCCTCGTACACCACCGTCAGCGGCAGCACGCGCGGCGTCTGCATGGGGCGGACGTCCGCGGGCAAATGAATCTCCACGCGCTGCCCGGCGCGCACACGGTCGATGGTGCGCAGCAGCTGCCCGTCGGCCGTGATGCCGTCCGGCACTTCTTTCAGCGACCGCACCATCCGGTACGACAGCCCGCACACGCTGCGCAAAAATACTTTCCCGCGCGCGCCGTCCATCTCCGGCGGCACGGTAAATGTCAGAATCCGCATCGGTCATTCCACCAAAATCAATCCGTACAGTTCCAGCGGATCGTCTGGGGATCGCTGCCAATGCACGTCGCCGCCGTTGGCGCGCACCGTCGCCACCACGTCGATCCCGCACGCCTCCATCGACGGCAGCGCGCATCCGGGGTGGTTGCATCGCGCCGTGCTGCACGTTTCGCACAAATCGCACCCGCAGTCCCCGAACCCGACGGTTTTGTAGTGTCCGTCGCGGAACATCGCCGCCGTCACGCTGCGCACCATTTGCGTGATAACGCCCATCGTGTGCACGCGGAACAGAATTGCGGACGGGAACGCGTCGATTATCGCCTGCGTTTCGCGGTACGTCGGCGTGTTTGGCGGGCAGCAGTATTTTTGCCCGTAATTGCCGCACCCGAACTTGCATTTGTACACCGTCCATGCGGCGGTTTGAATGGTGCGCGCATCGATCAGCCGCGCCTCGTCCGCACCGGCGTCGCGCAGCATTTGAAGGTATTGGGTCATGGCCAGGCTCCTTTTTGGTTGATTGTTGGGGCGGTTTCTTTCCTATTATATATGTTCCGCCCGCCAAAAGTCAAGTTTTCCGCAAAAATTCATCCCGATCCGGTACTTTCCCACCCATTCCGCGGCGAATCGTACCCGATCGGGATTTTTTTTCGGCAAAAGCGGCCGATTATGCGTCCAACGCCCGTCGCGCTCACGTCGGGTGCGCCAGACAGTACGCAGCCAGCGCTTCAATCATTTCGTACTGCGCACGGGGGAGCGCTGCCAGCTGCTTTGCCAACGAATCCGCGCTATGCGGCGCGGCGGAGCCGGTCAGAATAAAGTCCGCGCTGGTGTTCAATGCCTCGCACAGCCGCACCAGGTTGTCGATTCGGATGGCTTTGTTCCCGCGCTCCAAATTCGACACCATCTGGACGGACACGTCCATCATGGCGGCCAGCTGCTCTTGCGTGAAGCCCATTTGCTTGCGGCGCGCCTGAATGCGGCTTCCAATTTCTATTAGCCATTGTGTATCCATGGATGCTTCTCCCCATTTTTTCGCTTATAGGATTATTATATGATCTTTTAAGTGAAAAAATAAGCATCTACAAGTTGACTTTATACATCCATAGGTGTATAATGATGATAAAGTTCAAAGAAAAGGGGAGATCGCATAATATGCGTGACAAATCACAAAATGGCTGGATATTATCGTTGTTAATCGCAATCGCCTTGCTGATTGCGGGGCAATTTACTGCGGAGAAGATCGCATCCGGAGATCGCACGCCACGGGCATCAGCGATCATACAAACAAAGTCCAACAGAATGTACGACGATTTTGAATGGACGTCGCCCACCCCCGCCCAATACGACTACGTCCTGAACACCAACACCCTCAAATTTCACTACCCCAGCTGCGCCAGTGTCAAGAGAATCAAATCGACCAATCGAGAAAATTTTACCGGCACGCGCGACCAAGTGATTCAGCGCGGGTATACGCCGTGTAAAAACTGCTATCCGTAATTCCAGGTTGTAAAAAATAAGACCCGATCCGGTACTTTCCCGCCCATTCCGCGGCGAATCGTACCCGATCGGGATTTTTTCGGCAAAAAGCGGCGCATTTCAATCACTGCGCCGCAAAACAATTCAAAAAAACGCCCCAATTCCCCATCAATGCAGCTCCACATCCGCCGGGAACAGGTCGTCAATTGGGACATTCAGGATCTTCGCAATCACATAAATTTCCCGATCCGACGCAATGCGGATCTGTCCCTCTAATTTTGAGTAGCTGGTGGGATTAATATCCAATCCCATCGTCTGCATCCGGGAGATGAAGTCGCGCTGTTTGATGCCGCGCGCTTTGCGCAGCTGTTCCACTTTTTGACCTACCAGGTTACTTGTACCGTACGCAGTTTTCCGGGTTTTCATCTGATTCGTGCGCTCCTCTGAGTCAATATGCTATAACAAAAGTATATGCGAAAAAAAGCTTGACATAATTCCAAAATAGAATTATAATAGAAATAAATAATTCCGATACGGAAAAATCAAAAACATTTTTCACAATTGGAAAGATACCAGAGCGCCCATTGCACCCCCCACTCCACCACGTAAGAAGGAATCCCGAATGAATCATCCGCCCGCCCGCAAGCGCCGCAGCGCCGGACTATTGCTGCTGATTGCCGCAATGCTGCTGTTCCGCAGCGCCCCAATCGCATAC
Organism: uncultured Eubacteriales bacterium; assembly: GCA_905198155.1. Lineage (GTDB taxonomy): Bacteria > Bacillota > Clostridia > Oscillospirales > Acutalibacteraceae > RGIG4076. The sequence goes on along the minus strand of CAJKBQ010000005.1, from coordinate 60,690 downwards.
GCCAATCCATCGCCCGTCGCCGCGGTGCAGCTGCCGGAGCCGCTGCAAGTCGGCGATGCGGCCGGTGCGGACACGGCCGCGCTGGATTTCACGGTGTATTTTCGCAATTTGACGCCGAATGCGGCGGTTACGCTGCGCGTCGAGGCGTATTTGATGCTTTCGGATCAATCGGCGCAGCCCCGGATTGGCGTGTTCGGGTCGGAAACCCGGACGGATGCGCACGGCAGCGCGTCGTGCAGCGGATTGCGCGCGCTGCTGGCGATGTGCCCGCCGGGGCGCGTGCTGCTCCTCCCGCAATGGCGCGCAAACAGCGCCGAAACGACGGAAAATTCGGCCGATTTCTGCGATTTGTCGCCGATTTTGCTCCGGATTGCCTCGCCGACCGTCGCGGTCGAATGTCCGCAAACTGCGGCCGTCGGCGCCACCGTGACCCTCACGGCGACGCTGGAAAACACCTCGCTGCCGAACATCGCGACGGCAGAATTTCAAAATGACGATAATTTCTGGATATTCGGAACGGAAAAAGTAATCCGTTCGCCGCACCTGCATATGCCGGCCTATTTCCCGGAACTGGAAATTCTGGACGGCGCATCATGCGTGCAGCGCGGGGCAGCGGATGCGTCGCATATGCGGACGTACCGCGAAAACCTGACTTTTTTGGCCGCGGGGACGGTGCGGCTGCGGGTGCGATTCCGCCGGTGGACGCCGTGTACGCTGTGCGCGCAGCCGTTCGCATCGGCGCCCATGGCCGACGATCCCACGCAGATTGTGACAATTCAGGTGACGGACGCATCCGACCCGGACATATCCGACCCGGCTGCGCCCGATTTGCGCCCAAATCGCACCGTTTTGCCCGAAAATGCAGAAAATTGCGCGGATAATGCGCCGCCGACCGGGGAGGCGGCCGGGCAGACGGGATGGCCGTGCCTTTTGGCCGCGGCGCTGCTGGCGGCGGCCGTGGGCGTCGCCGTCGTCCGCGCCATGCACAAAACGTCAAACGCAAAATAAATACCCAAATTCAAAGAAAACAAACCGAATTTCCTATTTCAATTAAATTCAGAATCGATTATAATAGAGTCGGTTCAAAAAATTGAAACCGAAAGGATGGCACAAAAATGAAATCGAGTATCAATGTTGCATTTGTCGGAGTGAGCGGCCGGGGAACTACGCTGTTAAAAATGGTATTGGATGCCATGCCGGACGTGAACGTGATCGGTGTGTGCGACGTGTACGAAGACCGTGCCGAGGCTGCACGGAAAAAAGTTGTCGAATCGCGCGGGATCTCGCCGAAAACGACGACCGATTACCGCGAACTGCTGACGATGCCGGAGCTGGACGCCGTCATCACCCCGTCCAGCTGGGACGCGCATGTGCAGATCTGCATCGACGCGATGAACGCCGGCAAATATGCCGCGATGGAAGTCGGCGGCGCATATTCCATCGACCAGTGCTGGGATCTGGTCAAAACGTCGGAACGCACCGGAATGCCGTGCATGATGCTGGAAAACTGCTGCTACGGGCGCGAAGAAATGACGATACTGAACATGATCCAGCAGGGCGTGTTTGGCGAAATCGTCCACTGCGAAGGCGGCTATGAGCACGACCTGCGCGACGAAGTCGCCCTGGGGCACGAAAACCGCCACTACCGGCTGGACAACTATATGCACCGCAATGCGGAACTGTACCCGACGCACGAGCTGGGCCCGATCGCCAAATACCTCAACATCAACCGCGGCAACCGGATGCTGACGCTGACGGCCATGTCGTCAAAGGCGCGCGGCGTGAACGAATGGATCCGCAAAAATCGCGGGAACGACTTCGAAAATGCCAACTATGCGTTTGCACAGGGCGATATTGTGACCACCTGCATCAAATGCGCACACGGCGAAACGATCGTCCTGACGCACGACACAACGCTCCCGCGCGCATACTCCCGCGGCAACCGCGTGCAGGGCACCAAAGGGATCTGGATGGAAGACAAGCACGGCGTGCTGATCGACGGCACCCAGACCGGGGAGTCCTGGGCGCACAAATTTACCGACCTGGATGAATATTACCCGCAATATGAGCATCCGCTCTGGAGAAACTATGACCCGAATGCCGCCGGTGGTCACGGCGGGATCGATTACCTGGTCATGCGCGGATTTGTGGAAGCGGTCATGGCCGGCACGCAGACGCCGATCGACGTGTACGACACGGCGTCCTGGATGGCAATCACGATTTTGTCGGAAGATTCCATCGCAATGGGTTCGCTGCCGGTCGCGATTCCGGATTTCACCAACGGGAAATGGATCCAACCCCGTCCGGTGGTGCGGTCGCGGTACTGCCTGGAAGAAGTCTGCACCGACCTGTTCGACCAAAACTAACACATACCTCCTTGCCCGATCTGCCCGGTTTACGGTCAAATCGGGCTTTTTTATGTTTTTCTTGCGGATTTTGCGCGAAAAGCTTGACAAATCGGTGCGTTTGTGCGATGATACGTTCGTAAGCGCTTACGCGCACGATTTTGCACGAAAAAGAGGGATTTTGCATGAAAATGAATCATAACTTCGCGGCCGGGAAATGGGATGCTTCGGATTTTGAATATGTCTATTCGCCAATTTGTACTGAGTATCCCAAATTCACACAATTGCCGGATTGCATTGCCAATCAGCATACCGCAGACGGAACAGGATTCCAGTATATCAGCATGGTCACAAAAAAGACCTTTTCGCCCAATATCCGCATCCGCACGGTTTGCGAGTTCGACGCGTACGGCGCGCCGCTGATCGTGATTTCCGGCGACCTCCGCCGCGGCGGCGACGGCGTGCTGCGGTACGGCCTGCACCACGAATTCGTCGCGTTCGAAGAAGGCTGCAACGTTTGGCGGATCGTTCCGTGGCCGGCGCGCACCCAAACGCCGATTTACCCGATCAAAGCGGCGTTTTTCCGCACGCCGGTTCCCGCCGGGCAGCCGGTGGAGCTGGTGGTGGAGGTGCGGGAAACCCAAATTTCGGCATCCATCAACGGCGTGACCTGCACCCATTTTACCCCGGAACTGGCGCCGCAGCTGCACGTTGGGATCACGGCGTGCGAAGGAATCAACCGGTTCCGCTGCCTGGAAATCGAGACGCTGTAAAGCGGAAACCGGCAGCGGATGCGGCCGGTACAGGCGGCGCCGGTTCGGGTCTGAATCGGCGGCGCAGCAAAAAAGCGGCAGAACCTGTACAGATTCTGCCGCTTTTGCGGTTGTTTACTCCGCTTCGAACACATCCTTGCCCAGCCCGCAAACCGGGCAGACAAAGTCATCGGGCACATCTTCCCATTTCGTGCCGGGGGCAATTCCGTGCTCGGCATCGCCGAGCGCTTCGTCATATTCGTAGCCGCATGGGCAAATATATTTCATAATCGGTCTCCTTTGGATGGATTGTCTGCCTGCGCGCCGCAAAACAGCTGCGGTGCGGTCATGGCTGCCGCCGGATTATTCCCCGAAGTACCGCTTCAGCAGGCCTTCGAAAGCCTTGCCGTGCCGGGCTTCGTCTTTCGCCATTTCGTGGACCGTATCGTGAATCGCGTCCAGGTTGGCGGCTTTGGCGCGTTTGGCCAGGTCGAACTTGCCGGCGGTGGCACCGTTTTCGGCTTCCACGCGCAGCTCCAGGTTTTTCTTGGTCGAATCGGTCACGACTTCGCCGAGCAGCTCCGCGAATTTCGCGGCGTGCTCCGCTTCTTCGTGCGCGGCTTTCTCCCAGTACAAGCCGATTTCCGGGTAGCCTTCGCGGTGCGCGACGCGCGCCATCGCCAGGTACATCCCGACTTCGGTGCATTCACCGGTGAAGTTCGCGCGGAGATCCGCCAAGATATCTTCGCTCACGCCCTGCGCCACACCGACGACGTGCTCCGTCGCCCACGAACGATCCGCACGCTGCTCCACAAATTTGGAAGCCGGTGCGTGGCACTGCGGACATTCCGCCGGAGCGGCCGCGCCTTCGTACACATACCCACATACGCTGCAAACAAATTTTTTCATAATGACTCATCCTCCGTTAAAATAAGTGAAATTGGGTTTGATAGACTGAATTTATGGACACTTTGCGCTGGGCAAAGCGGTCTGCGATTGGCACGACGGGCAAACGCCGTAGAAGTGCACCATCACGCGCTGTGTGTCGTACGGCGCGAGCGACGGCGGCAGCGGCGGCCACGCACAGTCGAACACATCGGTCACCCGGCAGCACCGGATGCATTTGAAGTGCGCGTGCGGGGCGGTGTTGGCGTCGTAGCGGGAAAAGTCCCCGTCGATCATCACCGGCTGGATCAGCGCGGCGTCTTCCAACGCGCGGATGGAATTGTAGATGGTGGTGCGCGAAAACGAGGGGTACTGCGCGACCAGCGAGGCGAAGATTTCGTCCGCGGTGGGGTGCGTGCGGTGCGTGTCCAGGTATTCGTACACCGCGATCCGCTGCGGCGTAGCGCGCAGACCGCTGGATTTGAGCAGCCCGGCGATTTCGGAAAAGGTCATGCGCACGCTCCTTTCTGCGGGAAGCAATTTGTACTTTGTAATTTGTACAAGTTTATTATAGCAGCAAGATTGGTGTTTGTCAAGCGATTTTTCAAAAAAAATAAAAAAATTTCGAGGCCGGTTGCGCGGCCTCGAAAAATATGGGAAAAAAGACTCAACCGTTGCCGAACAGCTTTTCGTCCAGGTGCGCGAGGGAAAGCGCTTTGTGCAGCGCCAGCCCCAGCGGCACGGCAATGACGACGGCGATCAGCCCGTTGAGAATCGACACAGGCGCTTTGGCGGCGATATCCGTCCAGACGGTACCCAGCTCGGTGCCGAGGATCCAGCGGTTTTTGACAAACGTTTTGCCGAGGTACAGCACGACGTACGTCATGGCTCCGGCTGCGCCGCCGACGATATTCATCCCGACTTTGCGCGCTTTGCGGCCGCCGCTGTACGCGATTACGGCGCAGACGAACGCCATCATGAATTTGAACACGAACGTGAACGGCGCGGACGAGATGAACCGCGGGTCCACCAGGTCATACAGGAAGTTGCCCAGCCCGGCGGCCAGTCCGCCGCCCAGTCCGCCCAGCAGGTAGCCGGACAGCAGGCAGAACACGTTGCCGAAATGCACGCGGGTGTTGCCCAGCGGCGTGGGGATCGGGATTTGGAGGTAGTTGCTGACGAAGCACAGCGCCGCCATCAGCCCGATGACGCAGAGGTATGTAACCGACCATTTTCCAGTTTTTTTCATTGAAATTGCCCTTCTTTCTGCGGCGCGATATGGTTGCAATGCGCGGCGCGATGTAGTATAATAGATGGAGTGAGATCCTGCATCTTATTTTACGCGATTATTGCCCTGAAGAAAACGGTCAGTTTGAAGAATTTTTTGCAGGACAGTTTGGAAGAAAAACGGAGGGAAATCCGGCGATGCTGCTCGATTTTATTCATTTGGATCCGGCGTTGCGCGCGCCGCTGTATGCGCAGCTGGCCGACGCGCTGCGCGATGCGGTGGCGTCGGGGCAGATTCCGGCCGGGACGGCGCTGCCGTCGGTGCGGCAGGTGGCGGCGGACCTGAATGTCAGCAAAACGACGGTGGAAACGGCGTATGACCGGCTGATTTCGGCGGGATATTTGGAGGCGCAGCCGCAGCGCGGGTATTTTTCAACCGGACTGTCCCGCAAAAGATGCGCAGAAAATTTGAAAAATAGCAGGACAGGCATTCCGGCGCGGACGCAGCCGCTGCGGTACCGGTTTTCGACGACGGAAATTGACGCGCACGCGTTCCCGATCGCGCTGTGGCAGCGGCATTTGCGGCAGGTACTGGCGCGGACATCGGATTTGACGTCGTACGGGAATCAGGCTGGGGAACCGGCGCTGCGCGAGGCGCTGGCACGGTATGCGTTCGACGTGCGCGGGGTGACGGCGCCGCCGGAACGGATTGTGGTGGGGGCGGGGCTGCAGCCGCTGCTCTATATTCTCAGCGGGCTGCTGCGCACGCAGGCGCGCATGATCGGGCTGGAGGATCCGGGGTTTGCGCAGGCGGAGCGCGTATTCGCCGACTGCGGGCTGCCGGTGTGCCGGCTGCCGTATGACGAAGCGGGCGTGGATCCGGCGGCGCTGGACGGCACAGGCGTACGCGCGCTGTACCTGACGCCGTGCAACCGGCAGGGGAGCGGGATTGCGATGCCGATTCACCGGCGGTTGGCGCTGCTCGACTGGGCGCGGCGCAGCGGCGGGCTGATGATTGAGGACGACCACAACGGCGAGCTGCAATACCGCGGACGGCCGATTCCGGCGCTGCAAGGGTTCGACGACGGGACGCACACAGTGTACATCGGGACGTTTTCCAAGGTGCTGCTGCCGTCGGTGCGGCTGGCGTATATGGTGCTGACGCCGGCGCTGGCGGAGGCGTATTATGCGCGGGCGCGGGCGTATCATCCGACGGCATCCAAGATTGAGCAGCTGGCGCTGGCGGAGTCGATTCGATCCGGCGAGATGGAAAAACAGCTGCGTCGGCTGCGTCGGCTGTATGCCGAAAAGGGCAATCGGCTGACGGAGTGCCTGCGCGCGGCGCTGGGCGACCGGGTGCGGATTGAATTGCAGGAGACGGCGCTGCGGCTGCTGGTGACGGTATCGGGCGGCCGGACGGCCGACGAGCTGACGGCGCGCGCGGCGGCGATGGGCGTGGAAGTGCGGCCGTTTCCGGCGTATGCAGGCGACGGGCGGGTGCTGCTCGGATTTTCGGGGATTGCGCTGGACGATATCCCCGAAGCGGTGCGGCGGCTGGCGCGGGCGTGGACGGAGTAACATGGAACGAATGGCGTAAGGAGGGCGGGATATGCCTCGGTTTTTCATTGATCCCCCGGCGGGGACGACGGTGACGCTGACCGGCGATTCGGCGGCGCATATTTCCAAATCGCTGCGGATGGCGGTCGGCGACACGCTGGTGCTGTGCGACGGCGCGGGGACGGATTATGCGGCGGAAGTTTCGGCGATGGATCGAAATACGGTGACGGCGGAGATCACGGGCCGGACGGCGAGCATCGGCGAACCGGACGTGCGGATTGTGCTGTTCCAGGGGCTGCCGAAGGGCGACAAGATGGACTGGATTGTGCAGAAGGCGGTGGAGCTGGGCGCGGCGGAGATTGTGCCGTTTGCGGCGGCGCGCAGCGTGTCCCGGCTGGACGACGACGGCGCGCGCAAAAAGACGGCGCGGTGGCAGAAAATCGCCGACGAGGCGGCCGGGCAGTGCCAGCGCGGGCGGCTGCCGCAGGTGTCGGTGCGCGTATCGTACACCGAGGCGCTGCGGCGCGCGGCGGCGTGCGACCGGATTTTCTTCTGCTACGAAGGCGGCGGCGCGGGGCTGCGGACGCTGCTGGCGGAGCGGCCCGGCAGCGTGGCGGTGTTCGTGGGGCCGGAGGGCGGATTTGCGCCCGAAGAGGTCGCGCAGGCGGAAGCAGCCGGTGCGGTGCGCGTGACGCTGGGAACGCGCATCCTGCGGACAGAGACGGCGCCGCTGGCGGCGCTGAGTGCGATTTTGTTCGCGACGGGGAATTTGTGAGCGGGGTGCACCGGCGTTTTCCACCCGATCTTATTCCGAATGTCCGGTGATTTTTTCTGAAAAGGGCGTTGATTTTGCCGGTACCCTGTGGTACGATAAAGTCAACCCCTTGTTTTTATGCGATTATGCGGGGATTTGAACACGGATTTTTTGGAGGAAGAAGAATGTATACCAAAGAAGAACGCGCGCTGCGTGCGGAATGGATTTCGCCGTGCGACGATGCGTTGGCGGCGCTTGATCGGCCGCGGGCGGCGGGTTTTCCGGATGCGGACTGGATTTGGCCGCTGGGCTGCACGCGGTTCCATGCATTTCGGCTGTTTACGCCAAAAAAACCGGTGCGGCGGGCGGAGTTGGCGATGGCGTGCGGCAATGCGCTGGACGTCTGGCTGAACGGGCAGGCGGCGGCGGTACACGAGCCGGAGATTCCGCTGCGCGACGTGACGGCGATGGTGCGGGACGGCGAAAATCAGCTGCACGTGCGCGGGTATCAAAGCCGCAGCTTTGACACGTTTACCGCCGCGATGACCGGCGGGCTGCGGCTGATTTATACGGACGGGACGGTGGAGGAGATCGTCACGGACGGGGACTGGCGGCAGGTGCAGCTGGTGGATTTTTGGAAGACGGCGGAACCGGATGGGTTTGAAACAGAGACGCACGGGATTCGGACGATGGAGATGAACGTGATGCGCCGTCATCCGGCGGCGCTGCGGCGGTCGTTTTACTTCATGCGGACGTTCACGCTGCGGGGTGAGCCGGTGCGCGCCGTGCTGACGGCGTCGGCGCTGGGGTGCTACGAGCCGTATCTGAACGGGGTGCGGATCGGCGACGGGTATTTTGAACCGTTCTGCATGAACCTCCGGCGGGAGTGCCAGGAATACGATGTGCGGGCGGCGCTGCGGGCGGGCGTGAATACCATCGGGGCGCTGCTGGGCAATGGGTCGTACAACTGCCGGTCGTGGGGGTCGCTGGGCGCGCGGGCGCCGGAATTTGCGGCGGTGCTGACGGTGACATATGCGGACGGGACGACGGAGCAGATCGCGACGGACGGCAGCTGGCGGTGCTGCCCGTCGCCGATTGTGGAAAACGACATCCAGTACGGCGAGCGGTACGATGCGCGGCTGGAAGTGCCGGCGTGGTGCAGCGATCGGCCGGGCGTGCAGACGTGGGCGGTGCGTGCGCGGCCGATCGACGATCCGATGATGCTGCTGCAAAGCTACCCGCCGATTCGGCGGATGGCGGAACACCGGCGGACGGAATGGAAACGGCTGCCGGACGGCGCGCCGATGTACGACGTGGGGCTGTGTATTGCGGGGCGTGCGGCGGTGGAATTCGGCGGGCTGCGGCGCGGACAGCGCGTGCGGATTCGGTACTGCGAGCGGCTGACGGCCGACGGGCTGCCGGAAAACGGCGCGTATGTGACGGTATTTTACCCGAACGACTGCGCGCCGGACGGACCGAGCGCCGGATTTATGCGCAATGTGGACGTCTACACGGCGGCGGGCCGGGCGGTGGAACGGTACGAATGCCGGTTTGCGTACACCGGGTTCCGGTATATCTGGATCGAGGGGCTGGAAGCCGGGCAGACGGCGGCGGTGACGGCGTTCGAGCTGTACAACGATTTGCCGCAGGTGGGCGAAATTGACACAGACACGCCGGAGCTTCGCCAAATTTTCGATGCGGCGCGGCGGTCGTGGCAGAATAACCTGGCCAACGGGCCGACCGACTGCCCGACGCGCGAGAAAAATTACTGGAACGGCGACAGTCAGCTGTTTTCGCACACGGCGTGCTGGCTGACGGACAATTCACAATTCCTGGCGCGGTGGACGGACAACGGTGTGAAGATGCACGCGGGGCCGTACGCGTGGGAGGACGAAACGTACGAGATGCCGTACACGCTGTACCGGTTTTACGGCGATACGGCGATTCTGCGCGCGCGGTACCCGGAGATGCAGCGATTGATCGAAAAGCGGCAGGAGTTTCCGGGCATGGTGCTGCCGGAACACGGGATTTCGCACCAATACAACGACTGGCTGTCGCCGGGCGGGGTGTCGCCGGACACGGCGTTTTTCGGCGGATGCTGGTACATTCATATGCTCGACCGTGTGGCGGAAATCGCCGGGGTGCTGGGGCACGCGGACGACCAGGCCAATTATGCGGCGATGGCGGACCGGGCGCGCGCGGCGTTTAACCGGGCGCATTTGGCGGACGGCGGGCGCGATTACGACGCGCGGTGCCAATGCGGGATTGTGCTGCCGATGGCGTTCGGGATTGCGCCGGAGGCGCACCGGCAGGCGCTGGCCGACACGCTGGCCGAATACGTTCGCGCGGCGGGCGACCACGGAACCACCGGGTTCATCGGGGTGCGGTATCTGCTGGAAGTGCTGGCGGACTGGGGGCACGCAGACGCGGCGATGCGGATTGTGCAGAACCCGACGGCGCCGTCGTGGCGCGCGATGCTGGACACCGGCGCGACGGCCATCACCGAAAGCTGGAACGGGACGGCCGACCCGGACAAGTCGCTCAGCATGGCGCATTTTTCGCTCGGCTCGGTTGCCGGGTGGTTTTTCGAGTACCTGGGCGGGATCCGGGTGAACGAATCGGATCCGGGGATGCGGCGCGTGGTGCTGCGGCCGGTGATGCGGCCGGAGATTGGGCGGTTCGGCGTACGGTATCGCGGGGCGTTCGGCGAAATCCGCACAGAATGGAAATTTGTGGACGGTCAGCCGGTGTTCACATACCGGGTGCCGGGCGGCGTGACGGCGGAAATAATTGTTCCGGCAGGGACTTGCATTCGCGCGGAAAATGAGGTATAATGGAGCATATCACAGACGAAAGGAATGAAGAATGATGCAAAAATCGATGATGGGCAAATGGATTGCGCTCTTGCTGGCGGCGATGATACTGCTGGCGGCGTGCGGTTCGGTGCAGACGTCCTCGGCGCAGCCGGTTTCTTCGGCGGCAGCCCAGAGCGGCGCGGCGATTGAGAAAGGCGAAGGCCAGACGGCGTTTACGCTGCAAGTGGTCGGCGCGGACGGGCAGCAGACGGATTTCGCGATTCACACCGACGAAAAAACGGTGGGCGCGGCGCTGCTGAAACTGGAACTGGTTGCCGGGGAGAACAGCCAATACGGGCTGTACGTCAAGACGGTCAACGGCGTGACGGCCGACGACAAAGCCAAGCAATACTGGGCGTTTTATGTGGACGGCAAGTACGCGGAAAAAGGCGTGGACGCGACGGAGATTGTCGCCGGAGCGACGTACGCGCTGAAACTGGAATCGTATTCCTGAGGAAAGGAAAACAGAAACGCACCCAGCCGGGGGAGAGCTCCGGCTGGGCGCGTTTTTTTTAATTTTCGTCAATTTGAATGGTAAACGTTGCCAATTCGCCGCCGCGCAGCTGCGCAGTGACGGGGAAATGCGTCAGTCCGGCGACGGGGTGGAACGTCCGGTCGGCGGGATCGGACAAGGCCGGAATGAGCGGGACGGCACCGGTCAATCGGCGGGTGAACCCGGGCGCGGCGGCGGTGATTTGCGTCGGCGCACAGGTCACGCGCTCCGACGGCGCGGCGATCAGCGGCAGGCGGACGGTGCAGTCCGCGGCGCACCACGCGGTGATGCGCACGGCGTCGGGCGTGAATTCGTACGTCAGGCGGTAGGCGCTGTCGGTTTGCCCGTCCCGGTCAGTCAGATGCCCGTCGGCGGTGACGGTGAATCCGTCGGCAGTGACGGACACGGCGCGATCCAGACCGCTGCGGAACACCGACGTTCCGGCGGTGCGCGTCAGCTCCACGGCCGGGCATTCGGCGGCGGCGTGCAGCGGGAACTGCATATTCGTCGGCTCCACCAGCCGGTAATCGGGCATGGCGGCGGCGAATACCGGACCGGCTGCGCGGTGATGCAGCAGCGTCAATGTGCCGCCGGAGCAGTAAAGGTCGGATCTGATCGGGAAATCGTATCCCGACACCGATGCGTACCACGCACCGCAGCGTACCTGCACAACGCGCACCGGCGGAACGGATACGGTGCCGTCGGTTTCCCACGGGAACGCGATGCGGCGGGCAGGGGCGGTGAATCCGGCGTCGATCAGTGCGGCGAGCGACTTCGCGTGGCAGAACGTGTGATGCACGCAGCTCGGTTCCCCGGCGGCAGACTGCATGGGACCGCCGGACAGCAGTCCGTCGGCGGTGCATCGGGTCAGCTGATCGACGCAGCGCTGTGCCGCTTCGGCAAAAAGCGGGTCGCTGAGCCGGCACGCCAGCCCGACCGGCGCACCGTCCGACGTGCGGCTGCCGTAATACGTCCATTTGGCGGAACGGCAGCCGAAGCTGTTGTCCAGCCCGCCGTCCGGCAGCAGGAAATGCAGATGCGCACGCATGGCCGCGTCGGTACGGGCTTGCAGCGCGGTGTCGCCCGTTTCGGCGGCGCAGATCATCAGCGCGGGGATGGATTCTTCAATATTGTAGCCGATATCGATCGGGCGGCAGCCTTTGGGAGAGACGCCGTCGAGGGGATGCGCTTCGCCGGGAAGCAGACCCTCCGGCGTCAGTGTATCGCACAGGGCGTGCGCCGATTGACGGGCGGCTTCGATCCAGTCCGGGCGGTGCAGCAGCCGGCCGGCCAGCGCTTTGGCGGCGCACAGCGATGCCGGATAATTGACAACCGGGAAAAAGGTGACGTTCAGGTTCGCGTCCAGATACGCAATTTCGGCGGCGACGTACGATTTCCAGCGCGCGGCGGTGTCCGGGGCGAGCAAATGCCCGTGGCGCAGCAGTGCTTCGCTGAGCGCAATGGCAGAAAACACGGAAATGCCCGTCCAGCCGTTGACGCGGTCGTTGCGGAATGCGCCGCTGCGCAGGCGGAGCGTGCGTGCGGCCCAGTCCACGCAGCGCTCCGCTGCGCGGATGTATTTGGATTCGCCGGTGCAGTCGGCCAGCGTCAGGAGCGGGTATGCGGCGTCCAGCACGCGGCCGTGCATCAGCTGGCACGCCGGGCAGAGGATGCCGCCGTCCAGTTCCGGTTCCGGCCGGTCGATTTGCAGCGTCAGCAGTCGGTCGCACCATTGGCGCAGCAGCGTCAGCAGCGCGGGCGATACGGGAGAGTTCATGGGGATTCCGCCTTTCGTTTTTGAATTTCATGCATATTTTACCGCGAAAAATGCGGGAATGGAATTGATATTTCGCGCGATTTGTTGTATATTAGACGCATATCAATGCTGCGAAAGGGGATGGGACGATGAACGACACGGTTCCGCAGATTGCGGAAAGCGTATTGCCCGGCGGGAATACGCCGATTCGCCAGGTGCATATCCGGACATGGGCGGCCGGGACGGGGATGGATTTCCACAGCCACGCGTTTTATCATGTGAATTTTATCGCGTACGGCGCGGTGCAGATTGGCGCGGGCGGGCAGGTGCTGCGCGCACGGGCGGGCGAAACATTCGTGCTGCCGCCGGATGTACCGCACCGGCTGCACACGGACGGCGGTTATGTGCAGGTGGGAGTGGACGTACGGCCGGCGTTCGACGACGGGCTGTTCGCGCTGCTGCGGGAGGCGTACGGGAAAACGCCGGCGGTGGCGGATATGAACCGGCTGCGCGCGGAATTCGGGCGGTTTTTGTGCCCGATGGCGGCGCAGACGCAGTTGGATCGGCGGATGCTGCGCAATCTGGCGGAGTGGATGGTGCTGGAAGTGATTGCGTGCCGGCGGGCGGCGGTGTCCGAATTCCGGCGGGCGGTGATTGCGCAGATGACGGCTGAGGAAGCACCGCGGTCGGTGCAGGAATTGGCGGATCGGCTGTTTTGCAGCAAATCGCAGCTGGAACGGCGGATGCGGCAGGAGTTTGGGTGCAGCGCGGGGGCGTATTTGGCGGCGGAGCGGCTGTCGCAGGTATGCGCGCGGCTGGAAGCCGGGGAAACGCTGCGGCAGATTGCGGAGGAAACCGGATTTTGCGATGCGGCGCACCTGTCGGTCTTTTTTCAGCGCCACACCGGGCAGTCGCCCGGTGCATACCGCGCAAAACGCAGCGGCGGGGGTTGACATTTGCAGCGCAGCGGCGTATAATATGTTCAGGATCCGGAACGGTGTTCGGATATCCGGATGAATGATGAAGCATGGAGGAACGGTGGATGAATGCATCGGTGCAGAAGGCACTGAAAATCCTGACGTATCTGGCGGAAAGCGCGGCGCCGATGGGCGTGTCGCAGCTGGCGGCGGCGCTGGGGTACCCCAAAAGCAGTGTGTTCGACATTTTGGAAAGTTTGCGTGCGGAGGAGTACATCGAGTGGGCGTCGGAGTCGGCGCGCACCTATCGGGTCGGCGTACAGGCATTCCGGACGGGGTGCGCGTACACGGCGCAGATGGATTTGTGCCGGATGGCGCGGCCGGTGCTGACGCGGCTGAGCGCGGAAACCGGCGCGAGCGCTTATCTGGCGGCGGCGCAGGGCAGCGTGCTGCTGTACCTGGACCGGGCGGACGGCGCATCGCCCGTTCGGACGGCGTGCGCGGTGGGGAGCACCAACGAATTGTACCGCACGGGGCTGGGCAAGGCGCTGCTGGCGGCGTATGAACCCGAACGGGCGCAGGCGGCGGCCGGAAGTCTGGTGCGGCGCACGCCGACGACGATCACGGACTGGGAGACGCTGGCGGCCGATTTGGCGGAAACGCGGCGGCGCGGGTATGCGATCGACCGCGGGGAGGACAACGAGCTGCTGACGTGCGCGGCTGCGCCGGTGTACGATTGGCGGAACGAGCCGGTGGCGGCGATCAGCGTGTCGATGGTGCGGGCTGTGACGGACGAAGCATCGCTGCGGCGCGCGGGCGAAAGCGTTCGGGATGGCGCGGCGGAACTGTCGCGCCGGTTGGGCAGCACGCGGACGCGGATGGACGAGACGGAATCAATTGCAAAGTGAGGAATGGATATGGAAAAACAGCAGGTAAAACAGGCGATTTTGGATCAGCGGGTGATGGCGATTGCGCGGCGGATTCCGGCGGAGACGCTGGTGCAGGCGGCGGAGGCGCTGTACCGCGGCGGCGTGCGGCTGCTGGAAGTGACTTTTGCGCCGGGCAGTTTTCGTGACCCGTCGGCTGCCGCGGAGGACGAACGCACGGCGGCGGCGATTGCGCAGCTGCGCGACCGGATGGCCGGCCGGATGATCGTCGGCGCGGGGACGGTGATGACGGCGGGGCAGGTGGAGCTGGCGCGGCAGGCCGGGGCGGCGTTTCTGCTTGCGCCCGATTTGAACCGCGAAGTGGTGGAAGCAGGCAACCGCGCCGGGCTGGTGACGATTCCGGGGGCGATGACGGTGACGGAGATTGCCGATGCGTTCCGGTACGGGGCGGACATTGTGAAGGTATTCCCGGTGGGCGTGGTGGGACCGCACTTTTTCAAAGATGTGCTGGCGCCGCTGGGCGATTTGCCGCTGATTGCGGTCGGCGGCGTGTCGCCGGAGACGATCCCGGCATTTTTGGCGGCGGGTGTCAAAGGATTCGGGATTGGAAGCGGAATGTTCCCGCGCGCGGCGATGGCGGCGGGCGACTGGGCGGCGGTGGCGGCCAATGCCAAACGGTATGCGGACGCGGCGCACGGCAGAACGGAGGCGTAATACGATGACGATTGAAAAAAAAGAGATTGCGATGGGCAAGTGGATTGCGCTGGACGGCGGGACGACGCATACGCGGATTCGGCTGATGAACGGCGAACGGATTGTCGCCGAGGTCAAGTGCCCGGCCGGGGCGGGCGATACGGCACGCACCGGAACGATTGCGACGCTGCGGGACGCGGTGCGCGACGGGATTCAGTCGGTGCTGGCGGAAGGTGCGTATGCGGCGGAGGACGTGGCGGAGATCATTGCGTCCGGGATGATCGGGTCGGAACTGGGGCTGCACAACGTGCCGCATATTTCCGGGATTATCAATGTGACGGCGCTGGCGACGCAGGGCGACGCGGTGACGCTGCCGGAGATCACGCAGATTCCGTTTTATTTTGTACCCGGTGTGCGCAACAGATCCCAGGATCGGCTGGATTTGATGCGCGGCGAAGAGACGGAGTGTATGGGGCTGATGGCGCTGATGGGCGCGAGCGACGCGACGTGCTCGGTGCTGCTGCCGGGGTCGCACAACAAGCTGGTGCGCGTGTCCCGCGGGCGGATTATGGCGTGCTACACGGCGATGAGCGGCGAGGTGCTGTCGGTGATTGCGACGCAGACGCTGCTCAAAAGCGCGCTGCCCGCCAAGTGGCCGCTGCCGATGCACGATGAACTGCTGGAAGGGTACCGCGATGCCGAGCAGTACGGGCTGATGCACGCGCTGTTCCATGTGCGGCTGATGCAGACGCAGATGCGCACGTCGGCCGACGCACGTTTTTCGTACTTTTTGGGGGCGGGACTGGCCGGCGACCTAAAAATGGTTCGAGAATTCGCCGGGAACGGCACGGTGCTGGTGGCCGGAACCGACCCGATGAAAACCGGGCTGGCCGACCTGATCGGGACGCTTTGCGGCAACACGATCCGGCTGGCGGATTCGGACACGGCGGCGCTGGCGACCGTTGCCGGGGCGTCGCGCGTCCGGTCGGTGCGGGCGATGCTGCGAAAAGCATAATCTTACCGGGTGTTCCTTCGCGGGGACACCCGGTTTTTTGCGGGCTGCATCAAGTTTTATTGAGAAAAATATGTGCGATTCCGGAATATAAATTGCGCGGGAAATCAAAATATTGTGGCGAAATCGCCAAACCATGGACGAAACAATTGGGAATTCAATTTTGATTGAAGAAAGCACAGTTCGGACGTTTTTTTGAAATATATGCAGGATAATTATGCATAAACTGCACGCCGGAGAAGATTCGGGAAGCAACGCGGACAGGTAGGCTGCATGACAAAATCCCGAATGAATTGTGAATTTTCTGATAAAGAACCGGAAGAATACTTGATTTTATCGAAAAAATGGCGTATAATACAAAACAAGATGTCCCGTTGGCAGAATTCGATTTTGCAGGAAATAAGTCGAGAAAATGCGAATTGAATTCCCAATGGAACAAAAAGGAGGTTGAATCGATGGCATTGGAAGCGGTTCAGTTCATTCGGAACGAAGAACAGGCCGCCGCCGACCGGTTGACGGCGGCGCAGGAACGATGCGCCGAAATTCAGGCGGATGCAAAAGCGCGGATTGCGGCGATTCAGGCGGCGCAGCAGGCACAGGCCGCGCAGCAGGCTGCCGAACTGCATCAGGCGGCGCAGCAGCAGGCCGACCGGGCGCGCGATGCGCAGCAGACCGAGCTGGATACGCGCGTGGAGGCACTGCGGGCGCAGGCGCAGGCGCGGCGCGAAGCGGCGGTGCGCGCGGTGATGGATCGGCTGGCGGACGCGTGAACGGCGCGGCGGAACAGGAGGTGAAGCCATGGCAACCATTGCAATGAAACGGGTGCAGCTGATCGGGATGCAGCGGCAGCGGAAAAAGCTGCTGGAACTGGTGCAGCGGATGGGCGCAGTTGAGGTGACGGAGGCGGCGGAAGCCGGATTTTCGCGGTCGGACAGCGCACAGATGCGCGCGCACCTGGACCGGTGCACGCGGACGGTACAGCAGGCACTCGAAATCCTGAACCGGTACGCGCCGGAGAAAAAATCGCTGGCCGACACGCTCGGCGGCGCGCGGATATTGACCGATGCGGAATTTGCCGAGCAGGTGGCGACGCATGAAGAAGCCATCGCCGCGGCGCGGAAGCTGACGTCGCTGGCACGGAAAATCGCCGAATGCACGGCGGAGGCAACCCGGCTGCAAACCAAGGCGGATGCGCTGCGTCCGTGGGCGGGGCTGGATGTATCGCTGGCGTTCCCGGGCACGGCGCACACGGCGGCGCTGATCGGCGTACTGCCGGAGCCGGTAACGCTGACGCAGCTGCTGAGCCGGCTGGCGGAGCGGATTCCGGAGGTGGACGCGATTCACGCGGAGATTGTCTCCGAGTCGCCCGACCAGACGGCGGTGTTTGTGCTCTGCATAAAGGAACAGCGGGCGGCGGTGTACGATGCGCTGCGGGCGATGGGCTTTGCGGCGCCGTCGGTACAGACCAGTCAGGTGCCGCGGGCGAAGATCGATTCGCTGACGGCGCGCCGGGCGCAGCAGGACGAAACGCGCGCGGCGCTGGAACGGCAGATCGTTGACCTGGCGCCGATGCGGCCGCGGATTGAGTTTCTGGCGGATTATTATGCGTCACGCAAGGTGAAATACCAGGTGATTGACCGGCTGGCGCAGAGCAAAAACGTGTTTGTGCTGGAAGGGTACATCCCGCAGCCGGCGGAAGGCGCGCTGGAACGCGCGCTGGAACCGTATGACGCGTATGTATCGTTTGCCGAGCCGGACGCGGACGCGCAGCCGCCGGTGCTGCTGCACAACAACCGCGTGGCCGCGCCGGCGGAAACGGTGGTGGAAATGTACAGCATGCCGTCAAAGCGCGACATTGACCCAACGGCGATTATGGCGGCGTTTTACTATGTATTGTTCGGGATGATGCTGTCGGACGCGGCGTACGGGATTCTGATGGCGGTCGGCTGCGGGATTGTGGTCAAAAAATTCCCGCGGATGCGCGCAGAGCTGAAAAAGATGCTGCAAATGTTCTTTTACTGCGGGATCTCAACGGCAGTGTGGGGCGTGCTGTTCGGCGGATGGTTCGGCGATGCGCCGGCGGTGATCGCCCGGACGTTCTTCCATTCCGATTTCACGATTCCGCCGCTGTGGTTCGCGCCGATCGACGATCCGATGCGGCTGCTGATGTTTTCGTTCCTGGTGGGGATTATTCATCTGTACACCGGGCTGGGCATTCAGTTTTATCAGCTGTGGCGGGCCGGGCGCAAGTCGGACGCGATATTTGACGTGGGGCTGTGGTACGGGCTGATTACGGGGCTGATCGTATGGCTGTGCAGCACGGAACTGTTCCAGGGGATCGCCGGGGTGCAATGGGCGATTCCGGTTGGCGCGGTGTGGGCGGCGCAGGTCGTCGCGGCGGCCAGCGCGGTGGGGATTATCCTGACCGCGGGGCGCGCGTCGCACAAGCCGGTAATTCGGCTGCTGAAAGGCGTGTATGGCCTGTACGGCGTGACCAGCTACCTGAGCGACATTCTCTCTTACTCCCGGCTGCTGGCGCTGGGGCTGGCAACCGGCGTGATCGCGCAGGTAATCAACCAGATGGGCAGTATGCTCGGCGGCGGCGTCGGCGGCGCGATTCTGTTCGTGATCGTGTTCCTGATCGGCCACACGTTCAACATCGGGATCAACCTGCTGGGCGCATATGTACACACCAACCGGCTTCAATACGTAGAGTTTTTCGGAAAGTTTTACGAGGGCGGCGGCGAACCGTTCCGCCCGTTTGCACGCACGAACGAATATATTCAATTGGAAAAGCACGCCTGACGCGGGCGATTGCATGGCATTCAAAATCAGAAAGGACGATTTTCATCATGGAAAACCTCGGAATTGTATTCGCACTCACCGGAACGGCATTGGCGGCGCTGATGCCGGGGATTGGATCGGCCATCGGCGTGGGCATCGCGGGCGAAGCCGCGGCCGGATTGACGACGGAAGATCCCGGCAAGTTCAGCAAGGCGCTGCTGTTGCAGCTGCTGCCCGGTACGCAGGGCATTTACGGGCTGCTGGTGGCGTTTATCATGCTGAGCAGCATCGGCGTGCTGGGCGGGAATTTTGCCGCGCTGAGCACGGCGAAGGGACTGCTGTATCTGGCGGCGGCGCTGCCGATTGCGTTTGTGGGCTTGTGGTCCGCGATTCGGCAGTCGCGCGCGGCGGTGGCGTCGATCGGGCTGGTGGCCAAGCGGCCGGATCAGTTCGGCAAGTCGCTGCTGTTCCCGGCGATGGTCGAAACGTATGCGATTTTTGCACTGCTGATCTCGATTCTGGCGGTAGTCGGCGTCAACGGGCTGCCGGTTTGACGGCGCGCGGGACTGCGCTGCATCAGAAAGGATGAGCAGGATGAACGGACTGGAAAAAATCGCAGCGCAAATTCGGCAGCAATCGCAGCAGGAGGCCGATGCGCTGATTGCGCAGGCGCAGCGGGCAGCCGACGAGCAGGTGGCGTTTGCGCAGACGGCGGCCGACCGTGCCGCCGCGCAGGCGGCTGCGGCCGCGCGAAATCATGCGGACGCCGAGGTGGCGCGTGCATCGGCTGCGGCTGCGGCCGACGGCCGGCGGCAGCTGCTGGCGGAAAAACAGGCGCAGATTGCATCGGTGCTGGACGAAGCGGTGCGGCGGATTGCGGCGCTGCCGGACGATGCATATTTTGACCGGATGCTGCGGATGGCGGCGCGTGCGGCGCAGCCGGGCGACGGAAAGATGGTGCTTTCGGCGGCGGATTTGCAGCGGCTGCCGGGCGATTTTGAATCGCGGCTGAACGCGGCGCTGGCCGGGCGCGGAACGCTGCACATTTCGGCGCAGCCGCGCGCGATCGAAAACGGATTTGTGCTGGTGTACGGCGATATCGAGGAAAACGGCACGCTGGCGGCGCAGCTGGACGACTGCCGCGCGGAATTGCAGGATATGGTGAACCGTATCCTGTTCGACTGACGGCAAAGGAGGCAGACGGATGCGGGAAACCGATTACGCATATGCGGTCGCGCGGGTGCGCGCACACGAAAGCCGGCTGCTGACGCGGGCCGACCTGGATCGGCTGCTGACGGCGGCGGACGAGGCCGAATGCCGCCGCATTCTGGCCGACCGCGGATACCCGGCGCGCGGTACGGCGGCGGAGATGCTGTCCGCCGAGATGGCCGACGCATGGACACTGCTGCGCGAGCTGGCACCGGATCTGCACGTGTTTGACGTGCTGCTGTGCCGCAGCGATTATCACAATGCCAAAGCCGCCATCAAAGGCGTGGTGACGTCTACCGATTGCGCGCTGCTGTTTCTGCCGGAAGGGCGGGTGCCGCCGGAGACGATCCGCAAGGCGGTGACGGCGCGCGATTTTTCGGCGCTGCCGGCCGATATGCAGGCACCGGCGGCGGAAGCGCTGACGGTGCTGCTGGAAACCGGCGACGGCCAGCGGACGGACATGATTTTGGACACGGCGCAGCTGCGGGCGATGCTGGCGTTCGGGCAGGCGAGCGGATGCGCATTTTTGGCGCAGTATGCGGCGCTGATGGCTGCACAGGCGGATATCAAAACCGTGGTGCGGTGCGCGCGGATGCAGAAAAGCGCATCGTTCATGCGGCGGGCGACGGTGGATTGCCCCACGCTCGACGTCCCGGCGCTGATCGACCGGGCGGTGCGGGACGGTGCGGACAGCGTGCCGGACGCGCTGGCGCTGACGCCATATGCAGCGGCGGCCGACGCGCTGCGCAGCTCGATGGCGGCGTTTGAAACCTGGTGCGACAACGCGGTGATCGATGCGCTGGCCGGGGCCAAGACCAAGCCGTTTGGGCCGGAGCCGCTGGCGGCGTATGTGCTGGGCAAAGAAAACGAGATCAAAACGGTGCGGATCATCCTGTCCGCCAAGCACAACGGGCTGCCGGACGATGCGGTGCGGGCACGGATCCGCACACTGTATTGACGGCCGGAAAGGAGACGGAATCCGCGATGAATTATCCGATTGCAGTGATCGGCGACCGCGACAGCATTTACGGCTATGTGGCGCTGGGACTGAAAATTTTCCCGATTGAGGACGGGCGCGCGGCGGCGGAGCAGATTCGCACGCTGGCGGAAAACGGCTACGGCGTGATCTTCCTCACCGAGCAGCTGGCCGGGCAGATTCCGGACGTGCTGGACGCGTACGCGCACCGCACGCTCCCGGCGCTGATTCCCATCCCGGGCGTGTCCGGTAACACGGGGATCGGGATGCGGAACGTCCACCGGGCGGTGGAACGCGCCGTGGGGTCGGATCTGCTGGCCAATTCGTAAACAGAGAATTTTCAACAATTCCGAGCGAAGATGTGGAATGGAGCAGCGATATGAGTAAAGGAACCATCCAAAAAGTCGCCGGTCCGCTGGTGGTGGCCTCCGGGATGCGCGACGCCAATATGTTTGACGTGGTGCGCGTCAGCGAGGAACGGCTGATCGGTGAGATCATCGAGATGCACGGCGACCGCGCGTCGATCCAAGTGTATGAAGAAACCGCCGGGCTGGCGCCGGGCGCACCGGTGGAATCGACCGGCGCGCCGCTGAGCGTGGAGCTGGGGCCGGGGCTGATCCAGTCGATTTTTGACGGGATTCAGCGCCCGCTGGCAGAGATTATGCGCCAGGCAGGACCCAACCTGCGCCGCGGCGTCGAAGTGCCGCCGCTGAATCGCGAGAAAAAATGGCATTTCACACCGACGGCTGTGGTCGGCGACGCCGTGACCGGCGGCGACGTGATCGGCACGGTACAGGAGACCGACATCGTGCTGCACAAAATCATGGTGCCGGCAGGCGTGATCGGCACGGTGCGGTCGATTGCGGCAGGCGATTTTACCGTGACGGAGCCGGTGGCGGAGATCGAAACCGCCAACGGCGCGGTGCAGCCGGTGACGCTGATGCAGAAGTGGCCGGTGCGCGTCGGCCGCCCGTACAAGAAAAAACTGCCGCCGACCGAGCCGCTGGTGACGGGGCAGCGCACGGTTGACACGATGTTCCCCATCGCGCGCGGCGGCGTGGCGGCGATTCCGGGACCGTTCGGGTCGGGCAAAACGGTGGTGCAGCATCAGCTGGCCAAATGGGCGGCGGCGGATATTATCGTATATATCGGCTGCGGCGAGCGCGGCAACGAGATGACCGACGTGCTGAACGAATTCCCCGAACTGATCGACCCCAAAACCGGGCATTCGCTGATGGAGCGCACCGTGCTGATCGCCAATACGTCCGATATGCCGGTGGCGGCGCGCGAGGCGTCGATTTACACCGGGATCACCATCGCAGAATATTTCCGCGATATGGGCTACACGGTGGCGCTGATGGCAGACTCCACGTCCCGTTGGGCAGAAGCATTGCGCGAAATGTCCGGCCGGCTGGAAGAAATGCCCGGCGAAGAAGGCTACCCGGCGTACCTGGGCAGCCGGCTGGCGCAGTTTTACGAGCGTGCCGGGCGCGTGATCGCGTGCGGCAGCGAAGGGCGCGAAGGCGCGCTGTCGGTGATCGGGGCGGTATCGCCGCCGGGCGGCGATATTTCGGAGCCGGTGTCGCAGGCGACGCTGCGCATTGTGAAGGTGTTTTGGCGGCTGGATTCGCAGCTGGCATACAAACGGCATTTCCCGGCGATTAACTGGCTGAGCAGCTATTCGCTGTACGAAGACACGCTGGCCAAATGGTACGACGCGCATGTGTCGCCCGACTGGATGAAGCTGCGCGCACGGATGCTCAGCCTGCTCCAGGACGAAGCATCGCTCGACGAAATCGTAAAACTGGTCGGGATGGACGCGCTGTCCGCGCCCGATCGGCTGAAAATGGAAACCGCGCGGTCGATCCGCGAGGACTATTTGCAGCAGGATGCGTTCAACGATGTGGACGCGTATGCGCCGCTGGAAAAACAGCTGCGGATGATGCGGCTGGTGCTGGCATATTACGACGAAGCCAGCGCCGCGCTGGCGGACGGACGCGACATCGACGCGCTGGCGGCACTGCCGGTGCGCGAGCGGATCGGTCGGTTCAAATATACGCCGGTGGATCAAATGGCGGCGGAGTATGACGATATTATGCTGCAGATCCAAAAACAGACGGCGGGCGCCGGTCGGAAGGAGGAATTCTGATGCCGAAAGAGTACC
Organism: uncultured Eubacteriales bacterium; assembly: GCA_905198155.1. Taxonomy (GTDB): domain Bacteria; phylum Bacillota; class Clostridia; order Oscillospirales; family Acutalibacteraceae; genus RGIG4076. Next base: position 37,424 of record CAJKBQ010000005.1, on the reverse strand, counting down.
GAACCATCCAGGAAGTGGCGGGACCGCTGATGCTGGTGCGCGGCGTGGATCATGTGGCGTATGACGAGCTGGGCGAGATTGAACTGGCCAGCGGCGAAAAACGCCGGTGCAAAGTGCTGGAAGTGGACGGCAGCAACGCGTTGGTGCAGCTGTTCGAAAATTCGACGGGGATTAACCTGTCAAACAGCAAGGTGCGTTTTTTGGGCCGCAGCATGGAGCTGGGCGTGTCGGCCGATATGCTGGGGCGCGTGTTCGACGGGCTGGGCAATCCGATCGACGACGGGCCGGAGATCCTGCCGGACGCGCGGATGGACATCAACGGCACGCCGATGAATCCGGCGGCGCGCAGCTATCCGCAGGAGTTTATTCAGACGGGCGTGTCCGCCATCGACGGGCTGAACACGCTGGTGCGCGGGCAGAAGCTGCCGATTTTCTCGGCCAGCGGCCTGCCGCACGCGCAGCTGGCGGCGCAGATTGCGCGGCAGGCCAAGGTGCGCGGCACCGATGAGCCGTTCGCCGTGGTATTCGCGGCCATGGGCATCACGTTTGAAGAGTCCAACTATTTCGTGGAGAGCTTCCGCGAAACGGGCGCACTGGAACGGACGGTCATGTTCGTGAACCTGGCGAACGACCCGGCGGTGGAGCGGCTGGCGACGCCGCGCATGGCGCTGACGGCGGCGGAGTATCTGGCGTTTGAAAAAGATATGCATGTGTTGGTGATTATGACCGACATCACCAACTATGCCGACGCGCTGCGCGAAGTGTCGGCGGCGCGCAAAGAGGTGCCGGGGCGGCGCGGGTACCCGGGGTATATGTATACCAATCTGGCGACGCTGTATGAGCGCGCCGGACGTCAGCGCGGCAAGCCCGGATCGATCACGCTGATCCCGATCCTGACCATGCCGGAGGACGACAAAACCCACCCGATTCCCGACCTGACCGGGTACATCACCGAAGGGCAGATTATCCTGTCGCGCGAACTGTACCGCAAGGGCGTGATGCCGCCGATCGACGTGCTGCCGTCGCTGTCCCGGCTGAAAGACAAGGGTATTGGCGAAGGCAAAACGCGCGCCGACCACGCCAACACGATGAACCAGCTGTTCGCGGCATATGCGCGCGGCAAAGAAGCGCGCGAGCTGATGGTGGTGCTGGGCGAAGCGGCGCTGACCGAGATGGATCGGCTGTATGCCAAATTTGCCGACGCGTTCGAGCAGGAATATGTGTCGCAGGGGTTCCAGACCAACCGCAGCATCGAAGAGACGCTGTCCATCGGGTGGAAGCTGCTGTCGATGCTGCCGCGCAGCGAGCTGAAACGGATCAAGGACGTGTATCTGGATGAATACTACGGCAAGTCCGAATCGTAACGGGAAGGAGGCGCGCAAATGGCCGAATTGAATGTGACGCCCACCCGGATGGAGCTGACCCGGCTGAAAAAGAAGCTGGAAACCGCGCAGCGCGGCCACAAGCTGCTCAAAGACAAGCGCGACGAGCTGATGCGGCGGTTTTTGGATTTGGTGCGCGAAAACCAGGCGCTGCGTGCCCGGGTGGAAGCCACGGTGGCGCAGGCGAACAAAAATTTCGTACTGGCGCGCGCCGTGATGCAGGACGAAGCGCTGTCCACCGCGCTGCTGGCCGCCAAGCAGGAAACGACGATCGACGTGGGGACGCGCAACGTGATGAGCGTGGAACTGCCGGTGTTTTCGATGCAGACGCGGACGCCGAATCCGACGGATGTGTATTCATACGGGCTGGCATTTACGTCGGCCGACCTGGACGATGCGGTCGCGCAGCTGGCCGGGCTGCTGCCGGACTTGATCCGTCTGGCGGAAGCGGAAAAATCGGCGCAGCTGCTGGCGGCGGAGATCGAAAAAACGCGCCGCCGCGTCAATGCGCTGGAACATGTGATGATTCCGCAGACGCAGGCACAGATTCGCGCAATTTCGATGAAGCTGGACGAAAACGAGCGCAGCACGCAGATTCGCCTGATGAAGGTGAAAGACATGATGCTGGCGCAGGCACATGGGTACGACGTGATGTGAATCCAATTGAAAACCGCCCCGCCTGCATTCCAAAAAATGCAGGCGGGGCGGTTTTGCGTTTTTCAGCGGGCGGCGCGGCGGAATTTGCCGGGCGGGCAGTGTACATGCGCGGTAAACACGCGCGAAAAGTGATACACGTCGCAATACCCCAGCGCGGCGGCGACTTCGCCGACCGAAAAAAAACCGCTTTGCAGCATTTCGCGGGCAGCGTTGATACGGAGCCGGTCGCGGTACTCCAGGATCGAACAGCCCATCGATTGGCGGAACCGGGCACGCAGATACGACGGGCTGACGGCACATTCCTGCGCCAGCGCATCGATCGAAAACGCGGTTTTGAATCGGCGGTGAATGAACGCGGCGGCGTGCGCGGCGATGGGATCCGGCGGCTGCCCGCCGGACGGGGCGGTTTGCAGCAGAGATCGGTACAGCTGCAAAAGCAGGATCTGGCACTGGATGGCGCTGTCCCAGTTTTGCAGCGCCCACTGCGCGGCGGCGGCATGGATCCAGCGGATCTGAAGATCGCTGCACTGCACGACCGGCGGCAGCGGAGCCAGCACGGCGGCGCATTGCGGTGCAAAATCGAACGCAGAGGTGATGTACGCGCACGGCGCGGGCACCTGCATCCGGTAATCGTCGTCGCGGCGCAGCAGCATCAGGCTGCCGGGGACGATCGGGTGCGGGGCGCCGCTGCGGTCCCAATATTGGCCGGAGCCGTCGGTAATCAGGACAAACCCGTCCCACGGCCGGCGGGCGTTGCGAAACGCAAACGGCTGCGGCTCGCATTTTTCGATGATGATATGAATGGGGTCGATGAGCAGCGTATCCACGGCAATTCCCTCCCGATGATGGCTGCGTTCAGTATATCACACTGCGGCCGGAAATGCAAGCGAAAAAGTCGAATCGTACAAAAATCAAGTCGGATCCAGCATTGCAATCCGGGTGGTAAACTGATACAATAAAAGAAAAACGAAAGAGGGATCCCGATGCAATTGAAGAAAATTACTGAAAATCGGTACAAAATCGAGACGAAAACGGGCGAGTGGACGATCGAAAACGGTCTGCCGTCGGCAGTGACGTCGTTCGGCAGGCCGGTGCTGAGCGCGCCGATGCGGCTGCGCGGGACGGAGTGCGGCGCGGCGGTGGAGATGCGCAGCGTCCAGACGATTTGCACCCGCGAAGGGCACGACGGCGAAACGGTGCTGTTGACCACCATGGAAAGCCGGTATTTCATTTTTCATGTGCGGTACACCTTTGCGGACGACGGGCTGGTCGACTGGGTGCTGCACGCAATGCCGCGCGGGAAAAGCGTGGCAGAAGTGTTCGGCCTGACGGCGGAGGCGCGGCCGGCGCACCTGACGCTGGATCAGCTGACGCTGGACGTGCCGGTATCGTCCGATTGTGCAAAATTTTATCGGGTGGCACCGACAAGCGCAATGGTGCGCCAGGACGGCACCGTCATCCCGGACGGGTGGATGACGGCGTCCGGCGCGTGCGGCGCGGGGATTGCAATGCCGTTCAAATGCCTGCTGCTGCTCAGCGGCACCGAGTCGGGGCTGTGCTTTTGTGCCGAATCGGACGAAAACTGGCAGCCGGCGGACGAAAACCGCGCAATAGAGCTGGTTCGCACGCCGGACGGCGTGACGATGCGGCTGCATTTGCTGGACACGACGCCGGAACCGTGGATCCCGTATGCCGACCGATCCGAATGCGACGTGTACCGGCCGGTAACGTTCCGGTTCGGGTTTATGACGACGCCGGTGCGGCAGCCGGTCGGCAATCGGTTTGAACGGATTTTCCATGTGGATTGCTTTGTGAAAATCGCGGAGGACTATCTGCCGTTTTTCCGAAAGGATTTCGGCGGCGAAAACGGGTTCGACCGGCTGAAGCGGATGGGCGTGACGACGCTGATCCTGCACGAAAAGTGGAATCAGATCCAAAACTGCCCGCAGCTGACCGATTTCACGGCGGCGCAGGCGCGCGAGATCGTCACGGAATGCCATCGGCGCGGGATCCGCGTGCTGCCGTATTTCGGGTACGAGATTTCGTCGCTGTCGCGCGCATTTGCAGAACATGGTGCGGATTACAGCGCCGGATGGGCAGACCCGGCGGCGCAGTGGTGCTGGTACCGCCAGCCGCCGCAGCGGGCGTTCCGGGTGTGCTACCAGTCGGGCTATGCCGAAGAATGGCTCGACGGCGTGACGCGTGTGGTAGCGGAATTTGGGTTTGACGGCGTGTACCTGGACACGACGGCTTCGCCGATGGCGTGCTGCAACCGCCGCCACGGATGCGGGTACGAACGCCACGGTCAGCTGCGCCCCACCTATCCGATTCATGCGACGCGCGATTTGATGCGGCAGCTGCGCGCGCGGCTGGCCGGCAAACGGATCGATTTTCACGACAGCAACTGGTGCAACGTTCCTGCGCTGCCGTATGTCGATGGGCTGTATACGGGCGAGGTTATCCAAACCGCGCTGCTGCACGGCGAACTGGCACAGATTTCGACGGATTATATGCAATCGTCGTACAACAGTACGGTGTTGGGCGTGCCGATGCAGTTTGTATCGTACAACAACGAAACGAATTGGACATTTGACAACGCGCTGACGCTGACGCTGGCGCACGGGATTTTGCCGCGGCCGAACGATATCGGCGCGCCGCTGGAGGAAGCGTCGCGGATATGGGACGTGTTGGATGCGTTCCCGATCGCCGAATCGACGTTCCGCCCGTATTGGGCGGCAGACGCCGAACGGTGCAGCAATCCCGAAATCCGCGTGACCGCGTGGGATGCGCCGACGGGCGAACGGCTGATGGTGATTGCCAACCTGACGGGCAGCCCGCAGCAGGGCGAAGTGATGACGGCGTCCGGTTCGCGCCGCATATCGCTGGAAAAATGGGGGCGAAAGCTGATCCGGATTTCGAAGGAGGGGCAATGCGATGACGACGCTGCGAACTGAAAACTGGTCGATTCCGGGTGCATGGCTGGGCGAAGAAAGCGGACTGCCGGACATTGGGAACAATGTGTACATTCATGCCGCAATTACCATGGGGGACTCCGTTCCGGCGGCGGATCGCGCGCAGATCGGGCGCGGAATGATCCGCACGCTGCTGCCGTACACGGAACAAAACCAGTACGACCGCAGCCGGACGATGCGATCGTTCCGCACCGTTGTGCTGGAAAACGAAGTGCTGCGCGCGCGGTTCGTGCCGGAGCTTGGGGGACGGCTGTGGAGCCTGTTCCACAAGCCTTCGGGGCGCGATTTGCTGTACGCAAATCCGTGTTTCCAGCCGGCGAACCTGGCGCTGCGCAATGCGTGGTTCAGCGGCGGCGTAGAGTGGAACGTCGGGATCAAAGGGCACAATCCGCTGACGTGCAGCCCGATGTTTGCGGAGCAGGTGACGGCGGCGGACGGCGCACCGATGCTGCGGATGTACGCATATGAACGGATCCGGGGCGTGGTGTATGCGCTGACGGTACGGCTGGACGGGGAACTGCTGCTGGTGCGGACAACGATCGAAAACCCCGGGGACGACACCTATATGTATTGGTGGTCCAACATTGCCGTTCCCGAAACGGAGCAAACGCGCGTGCTTGCTCCGGCGGCGGACGGGCTGGTTACGACGTACGGAAACAACACATACCGGCTGGACTGCCGTGCGCTGCCGCAAATGGACGGCATCGACGTGACCTATCCGGCGCGGGCGGTGCGTTCGGCAGACGTGTTTTTCCGGATCCCGCCGCAGGAAGCCAAGTGGGTGGCGGCGGTCGGCGCAGACGGCGCAGGGCTGGCAGAGTGCAGCACGGCCGAGCTGACGGGGCGCAAGCTGTTCGTGTGGGGACAGCTGCGCGGCGGCCGGCATTGGAGCAGCTGGCTGTCCGACAGCGGGCAGCCGTATATCGAAATCCAGTCCGGGCTGTACCGGACGCAGATGGAACACGGCGTGATGCCGGGCGGCGCGGAATGGTCATTTATCGAGGCGTTCGGCAGAATCCAGGGGGATCCGACCGTGATGCACGGCTCGTCATACGAAGCGGCCACGGCTGCTGCGGCGCAGTGCGTGGCGCCGTGGTATGCATCGCTGACGGCGGAGCGGTTTGATGTGCAGGGAGATCCGGTTCCGATCTGCGCCGGAACGGGCGACGGTGCATTGGAAGAAGTGCGGCGCGGCAGCCGGATGAGCCGGTATGTCTGCTTCCCGCCGGAAACCATTACCGGCGCACTGCGGTATTGGCAGGCGCTGTGTACCGGCGCGCCGTACCGGACGCCCAACCCGGCAGACCCGGTGCGCAGCTATCAGGCGGATCGCGCGTGGCAGGTGCTGCTGAAAAAGAAAAAGCAGAAAGACTGGTACGACTGCTATCAGCTGGGCGTGCTGGCTTGGGCGCAGGCGGAACCAGAAGATGCGGCGTATTGGTGGACGGAATCGCTGCGGCGCGCACCGAACCGGTGGGCCAACCGGTGCCTGGGTCGGCTGGCGTGGGTGCAGGGCGACCCCGACCGCGCGGCGGAATTTACCGCAGCGGCGATGGATGGAACGCCGCCGACGGTGATGCAGATCGACGGGATGGGAACCATGCTCGACTGCAAACGGTACGGCTGGGTGACGGCGCATTTTGCGGCGCTGCCCGAAAACATCCGGCAGCACGGGCGGATCCGGCTGATGGCGGCGCTGGCATATGCCAAACAGGGTGCGGCGGACGAGGCACAGCGGCTGCTGGACGGACTGGTGGTGGACGATATCCGCGAAGGCGAAACGGTGCTGAGCGATTTGTGGACGATGCTGCACCGGGAAGCGATGCGCCGACGCGGCGTACCGGATGAAGAAATGACGGCGGATCGGGTGCTGAAAGCATATCCGCTGCCCGAATCGCTCGATTTCCGGATGCATTAAAAAGCAGGGGGCTGACTGCGGTCAGCCCCCTGCCGGTTTGATATCGGTCAGAAGAGATATTTTCCGGGACCGACGCGGTGGACAATGCCGCCGATCACGATTTCCGCTTCGACCGGGGTGTCGATTTCGCAGCGGACACGGTGGTCTTCGTACGACCATTCGGAGCGGATGCGACCGGCGGCCGTGTCCAGTACGGCGCACAGTTCCCCCAGGCGCGGGTCGGGTTTGGGGGCGATGCGGACGCGGGCAAAGCCCGGGGCGTCTTCGCACGGGGTAATCCCGGCGGCTTCTTCAAACACCCAGCCCGCCACGGCGCCGTAGGCGTAATGGTTGAACGAGTTCATGTCTTTGCTCCAGAACGTGCCGTCGGCGCGGCGGCCGTCCCAGTGCTCCCAGATGGTGGTCGCGCCCTGGTTGACCGAATAAAGCCAGGACGGGAACTTTTCCTGCAGCAGCAGCGTATACGCCAGGTCAGTGTGACCGTGCTGCGACAGCGCATACAGCAGGTACGGCGTCCCGACGAATCCGGTGGTCAGGCAGTCGCCGTTTTGGTGGATCAGCGCGGCCAGCCGGTCGGCGACGGCGGCCGGGTCGGCAGCCAGGCCGAAGTACAGCGTCACGGCGCAGGCGGTCTGTGTGTCGAACTGCGTGTAGGTGCGGCGGAACGTGTCGCGGATCTGCGCGTGCAGCGCTTCGTATTTTGACACGTCGCGCCCCAGCGCGCGCCCGGCTTTGCAGACCCGGTCGGCGGAATATGCATAGTATGCCGACGCGATCAGCTCTTTGTCGGTCGCGCCGACGTAGCTGCCTTCGTGCGCGTCCAGCCCCAGCCAGTCGCCGTAATGATGGCGGCGGGGTGATTCCTGCTCATACCCCGTCCACAGGCCGGGGGTGGTGGTGACGGAGGTGATGTAGTCCACCCACGCGGTCATCATCGGGTAATGCGATGCCAGCAGCGCGCGGTCGCCGTAGTGGCGGTAAACCTCCCACGGGCAGACCGCTGCGGCGTCGCCCCACGCGGCGCCCGCCGGAGCAACGGGGTTGTCCGGCGTGTCGAACACGGCGGGCACCAAGTCCTGCATGGAGCCGTTCGGCTTCTGCTCGGCCATTACGTCGGCCAGCCATTTGGTATAGAATTTTTTGGCATCAAACTGGTAGCACGCCGTGTTGATGAACACTTCGGCGTCGCCCGTCCAGCCGAGGCGCTCATTGCGCTGCGGGCAGTCGGTGGGCACGTCCAGAAAATTGCCCTTTTGACCCCAGATGATATTCTCAAACAGGCGGTTGAGCTTGTGAACGCCGCTGCGCAGCCAGCCGGTGCGCGTCATGTCGGAATAGGCGGCGATGGCGGTAAACGCCTGCGGATCCGGCGTACCGGGCCAGCCTTCGACGCGGATGTAGCGGAATCCGTAAAACGACAGCGCCGGCTGCCAGGTTTGCAGCCCGTCGCGGCAGATCAGCTGCATGGTGCTTTTGGCGTCGCGGTAGTTTTCGGTGTAAAAATTGCCGTCGCGGTCGAGCATTTCGGCGGTATGCAGCGTGATGCGGTCGCCGCGCTGCGCACTGACCGTGAACTGGACGATGCCGGTAATCTCTTGGCCGAAGTCCAGCACCGTTTCGCCCGCGGGCGTGGTGATGACCCGAACGGGTTTGAGCCGTTCCTGCAAGCGCACCGGCTCGCCCTGCTGCGGAATCAGCTGGGACTTGGGGAACGCGTCGTCCACGACGGCCGGGACGGGCGAATTGTCGCGGAAATTGGCGTCGCAGGTTTCGCCGTTGTAGATGTCCGCATACCGGGTGGCGCTTTCAGTGGTTTGCCAGCTGCCGTCGGTGATGATCTGGTCGGTGGTGCCGTCGGTGTATTCGATGGTAAGCGACGCGATCAGCCGCACCGGCTGCGGCGTTTTGAGCCGGGCGATGGTGCCGCAGTACCACCCGGAGCCGACCGTGACGGCCAATTGATTCCGGCTGCGGAGCAGGGCGGTGACGTCATAGGTTTGGACCTGGAGCCGCGTGCGGTAGACCGTCCAGCCCGGTGCAAGGAAGAAATCCCCAACGCGGTGCCCGTTGAGCGCTGCTTCGTACACGCCGGCGGCGGTGATTTCCAGTTCGGCATGGCGCACGGCCTTGTCCACGGCGAAATCGCGCGCGAATACCGGGCATTCTGCCGGTTTGCCGCTGCGAATCCATTCGGCATTTGTAATTTTCAATGTCAGTCATCCTTTCCGTTTTGAAAAACGCTTGGTACCTGCATTATAGCAAAAAAGAAAGCAAAAAACAACCGTCAATATTTTGTTTATAGGGGGGAATCTTTCGGTTTCGAGGCGGATTTTTGGGCGGCGTCGATCAGCGACCGGTACTGCGCCCGCACCGAACGGATCAGCACCGGCCACGGGACAGGGATGGTGGCCTGCGCGCGGCGGCCGACAGCGGCAGCGCCCGGCAGCGCGCGGACGATGGTGCGGCACAGGTCGGCCGGGTCATCGGCGCAGAGAAAGCCGTTGTCCCCGTCAGTGATCGATTCGGCGGCGCAGCTGCCGCGCACCACGATGGACGGCGTGCCGGACGCCGCGGCTTCGCGCACGACCATGGGGGCGTTGTCGTACAGCGAGGGGAACAGGAACAGGTCGGCGCGCGCATACAGGCCGCGCAGCAGCGCCCGGTCGGCGATATGGCCGGTGAATACCGTGCGGCCGGCGATGCTGAGCGATTCCGCCAGCGCCCGGACGGCGGATTCATCCGACCCCTGCCCGGCCAGCACCAGGCGCATGGGGGATGTCTGCGCGTACTGCGCGGCGGCGGTCAGCACGCAGCGGAGGTTTTTCTTCCAGTTGATCTGCCCCACGAACAGCAGCACCGGCGCGTTGTCCGTCAGACCGAACCGGGCAGACGCGCCGTCGCGTTCTGCCTGCGTAGGCGTCCACGGATTGGTGCCGTTTTCCATCACTTGAATCTCGCCGGTGTAGCCGTAGCTGCGCAGCACGTCGCCGGTCGCATGATTGACCGCCCACACGGCGTCGCACTGCTCGTAAAACCGGACGACCTGGCGGGTCAGCTGGCGCGCCAACGGCGCAGAGCGGGTGACTTTGAGAAAGTCGTCGTAATATTTGGAGTGAAACGTAGCGACCAGCGGAACCGCGCGCCGCCGTGCGACCCGCAGCGCAGCGTGACCGGCGGAAAACGGGCTGTGCGCGTGTACCAGCTGAAACGGAATTGCGTCCAGCGCGCGCCGGAACGCCGGGTCCGCGCCGGGCAGCCCGAAATGATATGCTTCGCGCGGCAGTTTGACGCTGCGGTACAGCAGCGTGCGGCACGCCAGCGGCCGGGCGGGGACGCCGTACGGCGCGATGTAATAGCATTCGTCGCCCGCACGGGTCAGTTCTTCGGCATAGGCGCGCACGACGGCACCGACGCCGTCCAGTTCCGGGGGAAATACGTCGCTGAATTCTCCGATAATCATATGGAACCCTCCTGATGAATGCGCATCAATCAAAAAAACCGACGGGCGAAATGGAATTCGCCGATCGGTTTCATTTTACTACAAAAACGGGGAGATTGTCAATGGAAAAAGTAAAAGGGAAAAGTGAAGCGTGAAAAAGGGAAAAGTGAAGCGTGAAAAAGGGAAAAGTGAAGCGTGAAAAAGTTTGGTGGCGCGGCATTGCCGCAATTTTCACTTTGCCTTTTTCCCTTAATTTCAGTCCGAAATCAGCACTTCGTGGCCGGTGCGGGCAGACTCATACAGCGCGTCCAGAATTTTCATCATGGTGACGCCGTCCTCGGCCGGGGCAATGCATTCCGCTTTGCCGCAGATGCAGTCGATGTAGTGGTTGATTTCGCGGTCGAACAAGCCGTCGAAGCTCAGCTCGGTAGGCATATCGAACTGCACGTTGACCGGGTAGTTTTGGAGGTTGGGGAACAGCTTGATTTCCGGCGAGAGCGTCGCGCCCGCTTTGGTGCCGAGCAGGGTGATGTTGTTGTCGCCGGGGAGGTTCATGTCGTATGACGTTTCGATCGCGATCACCATCCCGTTGTCGAACCGGATGAGGCCGGTGGCGAAATCTTCCACGTCGGACGTGGCGCCTTCGTCGGACGCGCGGTAGGCGACGATGTTTTTCATCTCCGGCCGGCAGCCCAGCTGCGAGAACGTTGCGCCGTAGGCCGATACCGGGCGCGGGCATCCGCCCAAATAACGCGCCAGGTCGATCACATGAACGCCCAGGTCGATCAGCGGACCGCCGCCGGAGCGCGCGCTGTCGCTGAACCAGCCGCCGGGGCAGCCGTGCCGCCGCAGGTACGCGGCTTTGGCATAATAAATATCGCCCATCGCGCCGGCTTCGATAAAGTCGCGCAGGATCCGGCAGTCGTTGCCGTGGCGGCGCACAAACCCGATCATCAGCAGCCGGCCGCTGCGGCGCGCGGCATCCAGCATTTGCTGCGCTTCGGCGGCATTCATCGCCATCGGCTTTTCGCACAGCACGTCTTTGCCGGCGTTCAGCGCAGCGATGGTGCAAGGCGCGTGCGCACAGTTCCAGGTGCAGACGCTGACGGCGTCGATCTCCGGCATGGCGGCGAGCATTTGGTGCACGTCGGTAAACAGGTTCGTCACGCCGTGCTTGGCGCCTTTTTCGCGCAGGCGGGCTTCGTTGATGTCGCAAAACGCGACCAGCTCCGCGTTCGGGTTTTGCTTGTACCCGGCGATGTGGCATTCCGAAATGCCGCCCACGCCGATAACGGCGATTTTTTTCTTGTCCATAATCGATTCGCTCCTTTGCATTTCTTTTGTTTTTTTCATTATAGAATATCGATTAAAAAAATAAAAGCCGAAATCTTGCCCGATATTATCACGATCTTGCGGTAGACGCGGAAAGTGCCATTTGTTGCTTTTTTGGTGTCAAAGCTTTCTTTTTTGCAAAAACCCCTCGACAATCTGCGCCGGGTATGCTACAATAGAATCAAAACATTCAACCCTTTATATTGGGAGGTTTTGAATATGGAAAAGAAAAATCTGGTCGTCATCGGGTACGGCGGCATGGGCGGATGGCACGTCGATCACGCGCGCAAAAGCGACGTGGTCAACCTGATGGGGATTTACGACATCAAACCCGAGCGCGCCGCGCTGGCGCGCAGCCGGGGGATATTCGCGTACGATTCGCTGGATGCGGTGCTGCGCGACCCGGCGGTGGACTTGGTCACCGTTGCGATCCCGAACGACAGCCATTTGGACGTGGTGCTGAAAGCGCTGGGCGCGGGCAAAAACGTGATTTGCGAAAAGCCGGTCGCGCTGAGTACGGGCGATTTGCAGAAAATGTTCGACGCGGCCGACCGCCGCGGCAAGCTGTTCACCGTGCACCAGAACCGCCGGTGGGACGTGGACTTTCTGGCGATGAAGCAGCTGGTGCAGTCCGGCGAGATCGGGCCGATGCTGCGGATTGAGTCCCGCATTCACGGTTCGCGCGGCATTCCGAGCGATTGGCGCGGCGAGCGCGTCCACGGCGGCGGGATGCTGTACGACTGGGGCGTGCACCTGATCGATCAGGTGTTGCAGCTGCTGCCGGAAAAACTGGAAAGCGTGTACTGCACGTTTGACCACATCACCAATCAGGAAGTGGACGACGGGTTCAAGCTGGAGCTGGCGTTCGCGTCCGGCAAAACGGCGCATGTGGAAGTGGGGACGTACAACTTCATCGCGATGCCGCGGTTCTATTTGCAGTGCGAAAAGGGCACGGCCATGATTACCGACTGGCGCGAAAAGTGCCAGGTGGTGCGGTGCGACCATTGGCACGAAAGCGAAGTGCTGCCGGTGGAAACGGCGGCCGGCCTGACCAAAACGATGGCGCCGCGCGACAGCGTGACCACCACCACCTACGAGCTGGAACGCCCGGCGAGCGACGTCCACGACTTCTACCGCAATGTGTGCCGCGCCATCGACGGCAAAGAGGAACAGCTGGTGACGCATCCGCAGATGATGCGCGTGCTGCGCGTGATCGAAGCGGCATTCGCGTCGGTGGAACAGGGGCAGAAGATTCCGTTCAGCGAGTAAATGATTTCAGGCATATCAGTCTGTAATTACAGTCAAAGCAGTCCATGAACCAAACTTCATGGACTGCTTTTGTATAGGTGTATATGCAGTGTACCGGAACTTATTCCCCCACAAACGCCCCCGCTGCGCGCAGATCGGCCTGAATCTGCGTCACATCTGCGTCCGCCGGGGCAACCCCAGCGCGGTGCGCCGCCGCCGCGGCCACGCCGGCCGCTTCGCCCAGGCAGGTGACGATCGGCATAATCCGGATGGACGCCTGCGCTTCGTGCGTGGCGGAAATGCACCGCCCGGCAACGAGCAGATTGTCGGCGCGCAGCGGCAGCAGCGACCGGTACGGGATGGTGTAATACTGGCCGTCCGGGAAAAGGTAGTGGCTGGTGCCGGCGCCGGACGGGTTGTGGATATCGATGTCGTAATTTCCGGCGGCAATGGCGTCCGGGAACCGGGCGCAGGTTTTGAGGTCGTCGGCAGTGAGGACGTAGCGGCCGTCGATCATCCGGCTTTCGCGCACGCCGATCTGCGCCGCGCTCATCAGCAGTTCCGCGTCCTTGCAGGCGGGAATTTCGCGCCGCAGCAGGTTGAACAGCTCCCACATCTGCCGCCGTCCCAGCCGCTCAGCGCGCGACACGTCGAACGGATCGGTCGGGTTCAGCTTTACGATGCGCGTCGTGTTGAAGTGCAGCACGCCGCGGTTCAGCGTGCGGAACACCAGCACGTCCTCGCGCGGGTTGCACGTTTCGCCGGACTGCTGCGCGGCGCGGTATACGTCCTGTACGTGCGGTTTATCCGCCCAGAATGCGTCGGTATCGACGTTGCCCAGCCGGAAGCAGAGCGTCATCGGCTGGCACAGGCCGTCCGCCGGCCGCCCCAGCCGGAACGGGCAGCCGCTTTGCGCCGCCAGATCGCCGTCGCCGGTGCAGTCGATGTACAGGTCAGCGGTCAGCGGCAGCACGCCCGCTTTCGTCGCGACCCGGATGGATTGGATCGCGTCGCCGTCTTTGTCCGCGCCGCACAGCGTCGCGTGGAACAGCACCTCCACCCCGGCTTCGGCGGTCAGGTCGTCCAGCACACGTTTGACGTACTCTTCCGAAAAGCAGCTGCCGTCGCGCGCAGCCGTTCCGTATGCGGACAGCCGGTCGAGCATTTCCTGAAAAAATCCGCGGGACAGCATCAGCCGTTCGTCCGTGCCGGGGATGCCGGTCCAATACTTCATAAACGGGTTGACCAGGCAGGTGCAGGCTGCGCCGCCCAGTGCGCCGGACTGCTCCACCAGCAGTGTGTGCAGCCCGCGGCGGGTTGCGGACACGGCTGCCGCCGCGCCAGTCATTCCGCCGCCGACCACGATCAGATCATAATGCTTGGGGTTCATTCAAATCATCCTCCGAAAAAATTTTGGGGTACCGAAATGATCATACCAGATTCGGCGCGAAAATACTTGCAAATAAGATTTGAAAAGCTTGCAAAAAAGATGAATTTGTGCGATAATAGAACCGGAATCCATCAAAATTTCAAAGGAGCACCGGAAAAATGGAAGAATTGGCGTTGGAAGCGGCGATTGCGCTGCTGGAACGGGGATGCGGCGCGCGCATTTCCGTATGCGATTTGGGCGGGCTGAGCGCGCTGTGCGGCGAGCTGACGTTGGCGCACCGAATTCATGCCGCGCCGTTTTGCAGCATGGCCAAAGCCACTGTGCCGGGGCTGGACCGCTGTATGCGGTGCAAATCCGTCGCCAATCGCCTGGCGGCGGCGGGCGTGCCGTTCGCGGGGCAGTGCGCGTTCGGATTGTGGGAGGCGGTGTGCCCGGTGATGGTGGACGGGACGCTGCTGGGCGTGGTCTACGCCGGCAATCTGCGGCCGGAACACCTCCGCCCGCGCGCCGGGACGTGGAACAACGCGATGCGAACCGCGTGGGCGGCGCTGCCGTCTGCGGCGGAACACGGCGCTGCGGCGGCCGATGCAGCGGCGATGGCGGCGGAGCTACTGGCGATCCGGGCGGCGCAGCAGGCGCGCGAGGCGGTTCCGCCGCCGTCGATGCACCCGGCGGTGCGGCTGCTGCTGCAATACGCCAACCACGGGTATGCGCAGCCGCTGACGCTGACCCGGCTGGCGCGGCTGGTGCACATGGACGCCAAGTACCTGGGGCGGCTGTTCCGGGCGCAGGTGGGGGAATCGTTTTCGGCGCGGCTGAACGCGATCCGGCTGGCGCACGCGCGGGAGCTGCTGATGCGGTCGAACGATACCGTGCTGGAGATTGCGCTGGCGTGCGGATTTGCGAATGTCAGCTACTTCAACCGGCTGTACCGGGCGGCGTACGGTACCCGGCCGAACGACGGCCGCGGCGCGCGCGGATGAGCCGGATGGCGTTTTGACGAAGCAATTATTAGAATTCGCCAAAAAATAACGCATATTTTTGACATGACCAGTGAACGAAACGTGAACAATCCGAAAAATTTTTGCAAAAAAATCAATTCTATGCCCAAAACCAGTTGCAAAATGCGATTGATTTATGTAAAATAAAATAAGTAGAAAATCTGCGTACATCGGCGAACTTCTTACGAACCCATCCACCGACCTACGGAACTCAGAAAAGCGAGGGAAATATTATGTCAAACAGACTGTTTCAAGGCGTTGTTCATCAAATGAAAGATGCGGTAGACCGCACCATCGGTGTAATCGACGAAACCACCGTGACCGTCGCATGCAGCGAACTGGGCAAGATCGGTGAGGTCAACGAAAACATCACCATCGACATGATGAGCGGCACCGAGCCGTTCGCGTGCAACGGCTACACGTACCAGGCATTCGGCAACAAAACGCGCATGGACTATGCGGTGTTCGTGGAAGGCACCGACGAAATGGCGCGGAAATACTGCGCGCTGCTGGCGATTTCGATGGCGAGCATCAAGCAGTATTACGACGAAAAGTACGACCGCGGCAACTTCATCAAGAATGTGATCCTGGACAACATCCTGCCCGGCGACATTTACCTGAAAGCGCGCGAGCTGCGGTTCAACTCCGACGTGATCCGCGTATGCCTGCTGGTGCGCATCACGTCCAAAACCGATATTTCGGCGTACGACATCATCCAGAACCTGTTCCCGGATAAGTCCAAAGACTTTATCATCAACATCAACGAAAGCGACATCGTGATCGTGAAAGAGATCAAGCCGGGCATCACCGTCAACGACCTGGAAAAACTGGCCAGCTCGATCGTGGACACGCTCAGCGGCGAGTTCTACACGCACGCCGTCGTCGGCATCGGCACAAACGTCACCGGGATCAAAGACCTGGCGCGCTCGTTCAAAGAAGCGCAGATCGCGCTGGAAGTGGGCAAAGTGTTCGACACCGAAAAAACCATCGTGTGCTACGACAGCCTGGGCATCGCCCGCCTGATTTATCAGCTGCCGACCACGCTGTGCGAAATGTTCCTGCGCGAAGTGTTCTCCAAAGGCTCGATCGAATCGCTCGACCAGGAAACCCTGTTCACCATTCAGCGTTTTTTTGAAAACAACCTGAACGTATCCGAAACGTCCCGCAAACTGTTTGTCCACCGCAATACGCTGGTGTATCGGCTGGAAAAAATCAAAAAGCTCACCGGGCTGGATCTGCGCGAGTTTGAAGACGCCATCGTGTTCAAAGTGGCGCTGATGGTCAAAAAATACCTGACTTCGAACCCGGTGAAGTATTGATCCTGCTGCGCGGCCGCAACCTGAGATTCTCCCGTTTCCCATCCACCGATGGGCGGGAGAAATTCTGGTTTGTAGGGGAAGTTAGAAAAACATGGAAAGGAAGTACGTCATGGTAGAATTCCGCAACGTGTCAAAAACGTACGATAACGGCACCGAAGCGCTGCGCAACGTCAGCCTGAACATTGACAAAGGCGAGTTCGTGTTCGTCGTGGGGGCGTCCGGGTCGGGCAAAAGCACGTTCCTCAAGCTCATCATGCACGAAGAAACGCCCAACAGCGGCGAGATCATCGTCAACGGGCGCAAGCTGTCCACCGTTCGCCACCGCGATGTCCCGTACCTGCGCCGTACGATGGGGATCGTGTTTCAGGATTTCCGGCTGATCGACAAGATGACCGTGTTCGAAAACGTGGCGTTCGCCATGCATGTGGTCGGCGCGTCGCCGCGCAGCATCCGCAAGCGCGTGCCGTACATCCTGTCCCTGGTCGGCTTGCAGGACAAGGCGCGCTGCTACCCGACGGAACTGTCCGGCGGTGAGCAGCAGCGGGTGGGGCTGGCGCGCGCGCTGGTCAACAACCCCAGCCTGATTATCGCCGACGAGCCGACCGGCAACATCGACCCCACGCTGTCGTACGAAATCGTCGATCTGCTCAACGAAATCAACCGCCGCGGCACCACGGTGATTATGGTGACGCACGAGCACACGCTGGTCAAGCGGTTTCACCGCCGTGTGGTCGAAATCAACAACGGCTGCGTGGTGGCGGACAGCGCCCGCGTGCCGGCGCACGCCGGCAGCTGAGGAGGGCGCGATGAGACAGATAGTGAACTTTTTTTACCTGGTAAAGGAAGGATTCCGCAACCTGTGGAGCAACCGGATGATGTCGTTCGCATCGGTCGGGGTGCTGGTGTCGTGTATGCTGCTCAGCGGCGGATCGGTGCTGATTTCGATGAACGTCGCCAGCGTGATGAAGCAGGTGGAGCAGAAAAACCTGGTGATGGTGTATCTGAACGACGAGGTTTCTACGCTGGAAGCCGTGCAGATCGGCACCGAAATCAATAAATTGTACAACGTGAAAGAAAGCACGCTGGTGACGCGCGACGAAGCGCTCGACGAGATGATGGGCGCGGTAGAGAACGCGGACGCGCTGCTGGACGAGCTGAAAAACGATAATCCGCTGCCCAATACGTACCGTGTGACGCTGCTGGATCTGGAAAAATATGACCAGACGGTTGCGGAACTGCGGAAGCTGGACGGTGTGCAGTCCGTCCGCGGCGAAAGCGAGACGAGCGACCAGCTGATCCGCATCGAAAAATCGATCACGGGGACGCTGCTGTGGATCATCGTGCTGCTGATGGTGGTGTCGATGTTTATCATCACCAACACCGTGCGGGTGACGATGTTCAACCGGCGGAAGGAAATCAGCATCATGAAATCCGTGGGCGCTACCGACTGGTTTATCCGGGTGCCGTTCATCGTGGAAGGCGCGATCATCGGTGTGGTGAGCGGCGTGGTAACGACGCTGCTGATCGAATACATTTACACCCACATCAGCTGGGGCGACGGGCTGTTTACCGGCGGGCTGGTGCCGTTTGCCGGGATGCGGCTGGGGTTCGGCCTGGCGTTTGTGGGCGCGGGCGTCGTGTTCGGCGCCATCGGCGGCGTGATCTCGATCGGCCGCTACCTGAAAAACGAGGGAGGCGATTTGTTTGAGTAAACGAATTCGATGCACGGCGATGCTCCTGACGCTGGTGCTGGCGGTGACGATGGTGTTTTCGGCGGCGCCGGTGCGCCACACGGCCGAGGCCGCGTCGCTCAGCGAATTGCAGGCGTCGCAGAAAAACCTCAAAGCGCAGCAGGCCGCGCTGGATCAAAAATTGGCGCAGCTGCAGAATCAGACGGAGTCGCAGGAAAGCTACCGCGACACGCTCAACGAAAAAATCTCCAATTTGGAGCAGCAGATTTCCAACCTGAAAAACCAGATGGACGCGTACGACGCGCAGATCGCGCAGAAGGAGTCCGAAATTGCCGACGCCGAAACGCAGATCAACGCTGATTACGTCACGCTTAAAAAACGGCTGAAAATGATGTATATGATGGGCGAATCGTCGTTTTTGGACATTATTTTTTCAGCGGAAAACGTCGCAGACTATTTTAACCGGTCAGAGTTTGTCGCGTCGATTGTGCGGCACGACAATTCCATCATTGAAAAGCTGAAAACCGAAACCGACGCCATCCGCGAAGAAAAAGCCAGCATCGAAACCGACCGCCAGACGCTGGCCGCCGTGAAAACGGAGCACGATACGCAGCGCAAGCAGCTGGAATCCGCCGTGGCGGAAAGCGAGCGGATTTCCAGGCAGCTCGCGGCGCAGCAGCAGCAGGCCGAGCAGGAAAAGCTGGCGCTGCAGGCCAAATACGAGCAGGTGGACAAGGCGATTGAGCAGTGGTGGATCGAATACAACCGGAAGCAGGAAGAACTGCGCCGCCAGCAGCAGGCCGAAGCGATCACCAGCACCGGTACGTTTATGTGGCCGATGCCGGGGTATGCGTCGCGCAGCAACATCGGCGACCGGTTCGGCGCCGGGCGCGGCCACCGCGGCGTGGACATCAACGGCGCCGGAATCGCCGGCAAAGCGTTTGTGGCGGCGGATTCCGGCCGGGTGGCATATGTGTCGCACAACGATTCGATTTACGGGATCTACTGCATCATCGACCACGGCAACGGGTATTCCACACTGTACGCGCACTGCAGCGGGCTGAGCGTCAAGGTCGGGCAGGACGTTGACAAAGGACAGAAGATCGGCACCGTCGGGAGGAGCGGAATCGCAACCGGGTATCACCTGCATTTCGGTGTGCTCAAAAACGGGATCGCCATTGATCCGCTGCAATTTTTCAACATCAAGTGAGGGCGTCTGCACCCGGAAAGGTAGGTTGAGTTCCGCATGAAGAAAAAACCGTTTTCGGTCGGCGTGACCATCGCGCTGATGGCGCTGACCGCCGCGCTGACGCTGACACTGACGTACCAGTACGCGATGAACCGGTTCAACCAGCAGGTCAAAAACGTGACCGAGCGGCAGAAAATGTATGCCAAGCTGTATCAGATCGACACCAAAACGCGCGGACAGTTCCTGTTCGACATCGATGAAACCAGACTGAACGACGCGATCGCCGAAGGGTATGTCGCCGGGCTGGGCGATGCGTACAGCCGGTATCTGGCGCCGTCCGACTGCGCCAGGCTCCAGCAGCAGCTGTCCGGCAAGCAGGTGGGGATCGGCGCGGAATTTGCCGTCAACGAACTGGGCGAAGCGCGCATCTCCCGGTTGATCGAAGGCGCGCCGGCCGCAGTGGGCGGCGTACAGGTCAACGACCGGATCGTCGCGGTCAACGGGCAGGACGTGACTGATTGGGACGAGGCCGATATTGCCGCGGCGATTGACGGCGACGCCGGAACCGAAGTGGTGCTGACGCTGGCGCGGCAGACGGAATCCGGCGAAGTGGCCGAGCAAAACGTGACGCTGACCCGCCGGTCGTACGACCTGGTGACGGTCGAAAGCAGGATGCTGGGCGACAACATCGGGTATATCCGCATTTACACGTTCAATGAGCGCACCGACAGTGAATTTGCGTCGGCGATGACGTCGCTGACCAACGCCGGGATGGCCGGGCTGGTGATCGACGTGCGCAACAACGGCGGCGGGACGCTGAAATCGGCGGCCAATATCCTCGATTCACTGCTGCCGGCCGGAAACATCGTCTATTCGGGCGACGCGTCCGGGAAAAAGACCGTGATGTATACGTCCGACGCGGCGCAGAATACGGTGCCGCTGGTGGTGCTGATTAACGGACACAGCGCCAGCGCGGCCGAACTGGTTGCGGCGGCGGTGCAGGATTACGAACGCGGTACGGTGATCGGCGCGCAGAGCGTCGGCAAGGGGACGCTGCAGGAGCTGTACACGTTCACCGACGGCTCCGGCCTGTCGCTGACGACGGCGTATTTCTACCCGCCGCTGGGCAACGGGTTCGACCAGACGGGTGTGACGCCGGATGTGCGTGTGGCGCTGGATTACACCGGGTCGCTCGACCTGCTGCCGGACGACGCCGATATGCAGCTGAATGCTGCGGTCAGCAAGCTTCGGCAGGATCTGGGGCTGGAAGCGCCGTCCGATGCGGACGATGGCGAAGTTTCCGGCGACGGAACCGACGAAGTCCCCGCAGACGGCGAGTCGGACGGAACGGAATCCGGCGCGGCCGACGATGCGTCCAGCGCGATTGCGATGGCGGACGGCTGCGCAGACGCCACGCGGATATAATGCGCGGGTCGGTTTCCGATACACGAAAAACAGTCCGCTTCCGCCGGATTTCTCCGGCGGAGACGGGCTTTTTTGCGCAAATGGGCTTGTATTCGGCGCGCAAAATTGATATAATAAAAGGAACCCGAAAATGAAGGAGATCCCCCATGACCGATAAAGATTTGCAATACCAACAGGACTGCGCCGCGCAGGTGCGCGACATCATGAAAATCCGTGCGCGCGGTCCGCAGCCGCTGGCCAGCGTTCATGTGTACGGCTGCCAGCAGAACATCGCCGACGCCGAACGGATGAAGGGGATGCTCGCGGAGATGGGCTACGGCTTTACCGAGTCCGACGAAGACGCCGACCTGATCCTGTTCAACACGTGCGCAGTGCGCGAGCACGCTGAGGATCGCGTGTTCGGCAACGTCGGCGCGCTGAAAGCGATCAAGCGCCGGCATCCGTCGCTGCTGATCGCGCTGTGCGGCTGCATGATGCAGGAGCCGCACGTGGTGGAGCGGATTCGTGCGCACTACCCGTTCGTCGGGCTGGTGTTCGGCACGCACGCCATCCATCGTCTGCCGGAGCTGCTGCGCGACAATCTGCTCGACGGCCACCGCGTGTTCGCGTGCGAAAACAGCGACGGCGAAATCCACGAAGAACTGCCCGTCCGCCGCGACGGCGCGATTCGTGCATGGCTGCCGGTGATGTACGGGTGCAACAATTTCTGCACCTACTGCATCGTGCCGTACGTCCGCGGGCGCGAACGCAGCCGGACGCCGGAAGCGGTGATTGCGGAGGCGGAATCCATCGTGCGCGCCGGGTACAAAGATATTACGCTGCTGGGGCAGAACGTCAACTCCTACGGCAAAACGCTGGCGCAGCCGGTGCCGTTTGCTGAGCTGCTGCGCCGCACTGCCGCCATTGATGGCGACTTTTGGGTGCGGTTCATGACGTCGCACCCCAAAGACGCCACCCCGGCGCTGTTTGAAGCGATGGCGTCCAGCGACAAAATCTGCAAGCATCTGCACCTGCCGTTCCAGTCCGGCAGCGACCGAATCCTGAAACGCATGAACCGGCACTACGACCGCGCGCACTATATGGATTTGGTGCGGGCAGCACGGGCGGCGATGCCGAATATCAGCCTGACCAGCGATGTGATCGTCGGGTTTCCGGGCGAAACACGCGCAGATTTTGAAGAAACGCTGTGCCTGATTCGCGAGGTGGAATTTACGTCGCTGTACACGTTTATCTATTCGCCGCGCAAGGGTACCCCGGCGGCGGAGATGGACGACCCCATCCCGGCGGCGGAAAAATCCGCGTGGTTCACCGAATTGCTGCGCGTGCAGGAGGAGATTGCCGCCCGCCGCTGCGGCGCGATGGTCGGGCAGGACGAGCGGGTGCTGTGCGAGGAGCGCAGCGATGCGGGGATTGTTTCCGGGCGGACGCAGGGCAATTTGATTATCACGTTCCCGGCACCGGCAGAAGCCGTCGGGCATTTTGCGCGGGTGCGCATCACCAACGCGCGGAACTGGACGCTGCAAGGCGAACTGCAGGAATTATTTTAATCCAAAAAGTAAAATATAAAGTTATATATACAGAAAGGAATTATTTATCATGGATATCATTGCATTGGCACGGGAGATCGGACATCAGATTCAGGCGGACGCGCGCTACACCGCGCTGCGTACGGCGCAGGCGGACAGCGACGCCGACGGCGATTTGCAGGAGCTGATTGGCGAATTCAACCTGAAACGGCTGGCAATCAACAACGAAGCGTCTGCCGACGCGCCGGACGCGGACAAGCAGGCGCGGCTGAACCGCGAACTGCGCGAAGTGTATGCCAAGATCATGAGCAACGAACACATGAAGGCGTACGAGCAGGCCAAAGGCGAGATGGATCAGCTGGTGCAGCGAATTCAGTCGATCATTCTGCAATCGGTGGACGGCGCGGACCCGGATACGGCCGATCTGGTCGAGTCCTGCGGCGGCAACTGCGCGCACTGCGCCGGATGCCACTGAGATGACCGGCGGCAGCCGGGGCGATTGTGATTTTACAGGCATTCGATGAAAGACGGGAGGGCTTTCGGTGGCGGACTTTTCTCCGATGATGCAGCAGTATTTGGAAACCAAGAAAAAATACCCGGGGTGCATTCTGTTCTACCGGCTGGGCGATTTTTACGAGATGTTTTTCGACGATGCCAAGCTGGCGTCCCGCGAACTGGAACTGACGCTGACCGGGCGCGAGTGCGGCCAGCCGGAGCGTGCGCCGATGTGCGGCGTGCCGTATCACGCGGCGGAAACGTATATCGCCCGGTTGATCGCCAAGGGGTACAAGGTCGCCATATGCGAGCAGATGGAGGATCCCGCCACCGCCAAAGGCCTGGTGAAGCGCGAGATCGTCCGGGTGGTGACGCCGGGTACCGTGCTGGAAAGCAGTATGCTCGATGAAGGCCGCAACAACTACCTGGCGTCCGTGTTTTGGGGCGACGCGTCGTGCGGCGTGTGCTTTGCGGACGTTTCGACCGGCGAGGTGTATGTGACCACGATCCGCCCGGCGGCGGCGCAGCTGCTGTGCGACGAGCTGGCACGGTATGCGCCGCGGGAGGTGCTGTTTAACAGCGCAACGCTCGACCAGACCGAGGTCGGCGACTTTATCCGCACCCGGCTGCACGCATCCGGCGAGCTGATGCTGGACGAAACGTTCGTCCCGGACGCGGAACAGCGCGTGCAGCTTCAATTCGGCCAAACGCTGCCGGATCAGCCGGAGGCGATGCTGGCGCTGTCGGCGCTGGTGGTATACCTGACGCGGACGCAGCGCACCGGATTGGAACGGGTACATACGCTGCGGCCGTACGAGCAGGCGCAGTTTATGCGGCTGGATCTGACGGCGCGGCGAAATTTGGAATTGACCGAAACAATGCGCGCCAAAGAAAAACGCGGATCGCTGTTGGGCGTGCTGGATCGCACACACACTGCTATGGGCAAGCGGTTGATCCGCCAGTGGCTGGAACAGCCGCTGATGCAGTATGCCGCGATCGAGCGGCGGCTGAGCGCGGTGGACGAGCTGGTGCGCGACGGGATGCGGCGCGACACACTGACGGCAGCGCTGACCGGCGTGTTCGACCTGGAACGGCTGATGACCCGGATTGTATACGGGTCGGCCAACGGCCGCGACTTGCGCAGCCTGTGCGCTACGGCGCGGCAGCTGCCGGCGGTGTGCGACGGGCTGACCGGCGCAGAAGCACCGCTGCTGGCAGACATCGCCAAACGGCTCGACCCGCTGACCGATATCGCCGACCAGATCGACGCGGCGATTGTGGACGAGCCGCCGGTGACGGTGCGCGACGGCGGGGTGATCCGGAAGGGGTACCGCGCCGCGCTCGACGAATTGACGCAGGATCTGAGCGACGGGCAAGGCATCTTGGCTCGGATCGAAGCGGAAGAAAAAGCGAAAACCGGGATCAAAAACCTGCGCACCGGGTACAACCGCGTGTTCGGGTACTACATTGAAATCCCCAACTCCGCGCGCGACGCCGTGCCGGATGAATACATCCGCAAACAGACGCTGGCCAATTGCGAACGGTACATCACGCCGGGGCTGAAAGAGCTGGAAAACCGGATTCTGGGCGCGCGGGAACGGGCGCTGCAAATGGAGTTTGCGCTGTTTGACGAAGTGCGGAGCGCTGTGGCTGCGCAGCTGGATCGTGTACAGACCACGGCGCACGCGGCCGCCGAACTGGACGTGCTGTGCGCGTTTGCCGAAGCGGCGCAGCGCGGCGGATATTGCCGCCCCACCATCAATTTTGACGGGCGGATTCGCCTGCGCGACTGCCGCCACCCGGTGGTGGAATCCATCGCGACGGGCGCGCCGTTCGTCCCGAACGATGCGCTGCTCGACGGCGACGACAACCGCTGCGCGATCATCACCGGCCCCAACATGGCCGGAAAATCGACGTATATGCGCCAAACAGCGCTGGCGTGCCTGATGGCGCAGTGCGGCAGCTTTGTGGCGGCGTCGGAGGCGGACGTTTGCATTCTGGACGGAATTTACACGCGCGTCGGCGCGTCGGACGACCTGACCAGCGGGCAGTCCACGTTCATGGTGGAAATGAGCGAGATGGCCGAGATTCTGGCGCACGCGACGGATCACAGTCTGCTGATTCTGGACGAGATCGGGCGCGGCACTTCGACGTACGACGGGATGAGCATCGCCCGCGCGGTGGTGGAGTATGTGTCCGACAAACGGACGCTCGGCGCCAAAACGATGTTCGCGACGCATTATCACGAGCTGACGGCATTAGAAAACGAATTGCAGGGCGTGCGCAACTACAACATTGCCGTGAAAAAGCACGGCGACGATATCACGTTCCTGCGGCGGATTGTGCGCGGCGGCGCGGACGAGAGCTTCGGAATCGAGGTGGCGCGGCTGGCCGGGCTGCCGGATGCGATTATCCGGCGGGCGCGGGTATTCCTGAAAGAACTGGAATCGACGGGCACAGCGTCGGCGGAGACGGCGAAAAAGTCCGCGCGGAAAGCGCCGCAGCCGACTGTTGCCCAGGGGCAATTGACGCTGGCCGACCCGGCGGCGGACGCGCTGCGTGCCAAGCTGCGGGCGATTGATTTGAACGTATTGACGCCGATCGAGGCGATGAACAAGCTGTACGAGCTGTGCGAAGAAGCCAATCGGTCGTGATTTGAATTTCAAAAAGTGCAATCGGAGGTGGACAGGATGAGCAAAATTCGTGTGATGACGCCGGAGCTGGCGGAACGGATTGCCGCCGGCGAGGTGGTGGACCGCCCGGCATCCGTCGTGAAGGAATTGACAGAAAATGCAATCGATGCCGGCGCGACGCGCGTGACGGTCGAGATCAAATCCGGCGGGATTACATATATCCGCGTGACCGACAATGGATCCGGGATTGCGCGCGACGACGTCCCAGCGGCGTTTCTGCGCCACGCGACGAGCAAACTCACCTGCGCCGACGATTTGGACGCAATTGGGACGCTGGGGTTCCGCGGCGAGGCGCTGGCGTCCATCTGCGCGATGGCGCGCGTGGAGCTGCTGACCTGCACGGCGGACGAAACGGCCGGTACCCGCTACCGGATCGACGGCGGCACGGAATTGGGACTGGAGGACGCCGGGTGCCCGCGCGGCACGACGATTATCGTGCGCGATTTGTTCTACAATACGCCCGCGCGGCTCAAATTCCTGAAAAAAGACGTGGCCGAGGGCAATGCGGTGGCCGCAGTGCTGGATAAGCTGGCGCTGTCGCACCCCGAAGTGGGCGTGCGGCTGCTGCGCGACGGCCGCGAAACGCTGAATGCGTCCGGCGACGGGACGCTGCGTTCGGCGGTATTTGCAGTGTACGGGCGGCAGTTTACGCAGGATCTGCTGCCGGTGTCGTTCCGGCTGGGCGAAATTGCGGTGGAAGGCTTTGTGTCGCGCCCGGCTGCAGCGCGCGCCAGCCGCAGTATGCAGACGTTTTTCATCAACGGCCGCTATGTGCGGTGCCAAACGGCATCGGCGGCGGTGGAGCGCGCGTGCGCCGGTGCAGTGATGACCGGGAAATACCCGGCGTGCGTGCTGCAATTGACGATTCCCAAGGAAACGGTGGACGTCAACGTCCATCCGGCGAAAATTGAAGTGCGGTTCCAGGCGGAGCGCCCAGTGTTCGACGCGGTGTATCGCGCAGTGGTCGCGGCGCTGGGCGAATGCGACTGGCCGCGGGAACTGCAAATGGCGCCCGGCGCGCAGCCGAATGCGTCGGCGCCGGAGCCGATGGTGGTTCAGCCGACGCTGCACACGCCGATTCAAACGGTGCTGACGCAGCCGCCGTCACGCACAGCGGAATCAATTACGTTCCGGTCGTCGGGCGCGGTCGGTGCGTATCAGCCGTCGGCGGAACTGCCGGTGCCGCCGCCCATATCCAGCCCGGCGAAAGCGATACCAACGGCCAAACCGGCGGAGGTGCCGCCGATGCCGCCGTCCGCCCCCATTCCGATGCCAAAGCCCGCGCCAAAGCCGGATCCTGCGCCAGTTCAGATGCAGCTGGGTGCGGAAAATCCTGAACCGACGCCGTCCGAAAAACCGGATTCGGAAGCGGAAGTACCGGCGGCGCACTATCCGCAGGCGGCGACACCGCTGCGGCTGGTGGGCGAGCTGTTCGCGACGTACCTGGTGCTGGAAGCGCCCGACGAAATGGTGCTGATCGACAAGCACGCTGCACACGAACGGATTTTGTACGAGCGGCTGCGGCACGAATCGGCGGAGCGGTTCGCGCAGCAGCTTCTGACGCCGGTGGTGCTGCATTTGGCGCGCGAAGACACCGCCGTGCTGATCGAAAACCGCGAGGCGCTGAAAAATGCGGGGTTCGACGTGGCGGAGTTCGGCTCCGGCGCGTTGATCGTGCGCACCGCACCGATGGCACTGGCGGACGACGACGCGGAGACCGTGCTGACGGAGCTGGCGGCGCAGCTGCAGGCGCACCGCACCGATCTGGTCACGGCGCGCGAGGAATGGATTCTGCACAACGTCGCGTGCCGCGCGGCGATCAAAGGCGGCGACGCCAACGACCTGCGCGAATTGATTGCGCTGGCGCAGCAGCTGCACGACCGTCCGGAACTGCGCTATTGCCCGCACGGCCGGCCGATTTACCTGGCGCTGACGCGGCGCGCGCTGGAAAAACAATTTGGCCGCACCCGGTAAATGCTGGAGAAACTGTGGGAAAGGAGCGATGCACGGTGTCGCATGTGATATTTGTCGTGGGGCCCACGGCGTCCGGCAAAACGGCGCTGGCGGTACAGCTGGCGCAGCAGCTGGGCGGCGAGGTGATTTCGGCGGACTCGATGCAGGTGTACGCACCGATGCGCATCGGCACCGCGCGGCCGACGGACGCGGAGATGGACGGCGTACCGCACCATCTGCTGGGCTTTCTGCCGCTGACGCAGCCGTACAGCGTCGCGCAGTATGCCGAAGACGCGCGCCGGTGCATCGCTGATGTGGCGTCGCGCGGGCGGGTGCCGATTGTGGCGGGCGGCACGGGACTGTATGTTTCGGCATTGGCTGACGGACTGACGTTTTCCGAGTCGCACCGCGACGACGCGCTGCGCGCCGAGCTGACCCGCCGCGCACAGACGGAAGGCGGCGCTGCGCTGCTGCGGGAACTGGCGGAATTTGATCCGGAATCGGCCGCGCGGCTGCACCCGGCAAACGTGGGGCGGATTATCCGCGCGATTGAAATTTACCGCACCGACGGCATCACGATGACCGAGCAGCTGCGCCGGTCGCGCGCAGTGCCGCCGCCGTGGCACAGCACGATGATCGGGCTGACGTACCGTGACCGCGCAGTGCTGTACGACCGGATCAACCGGCGGGTAGATCAGATGCTGGCCGACGGGCTGGAAGACGAAGCGCGCCGGGTGCTGGCGATGGACGGCGGCGCAACGGCGCTGCAAGCCATCGGGTACAAAGAATTGGCGCCGTATCTGGCCGGGGAATGCAGCCGCGACGCGGCAGTGGAACGGCTGCGTCAGGCGACCCGGCACTACGCCAAGCGCCAGCTGACCTGGTTCCGCCGCGATCCGCGCATCCGCTGGCTCTACCCCGACGAAACCCCAAACATCCTGCAACAAGCCATACAACTTTGCCAAGAATCAACCGAACCAACACAATAATTAAAAAAATATCTAATATCTATTGTCTCTTATCTATCTATGTATTATCTAATATAAACTAAAGAAAGGAGCCTTCCGATGTTCAAATCCTTCTTCCGCGGGCTGGGCGCGGTGCTGATATCGATCGCACTGCTGGGCTATATCGGGTACCATGTACTGCGCGGGAACCAAACGCACTACACCACGTCCGTCGTGCTGGAAACCACATATGCCGATACCGTGACCGCGCCGTGCTGGTTCGTGCGCGACGAGGTGCTGCTGCAAACGGAACAGACCGGGTATTTGCGGTATGCCGCGAGCGACGGCGAAAAAATCGCCAAGGGCGGCGTGGTGGCGCAGGTGTTCGCGCAGGAAAGCGCCATCACCGATTTGCAGGAAACCGAAGCGCTCCAAGCGCAGCTGACGCAGCTGCAATCGCTCAGCGCCGGGGCGCTGGAAGGCACCCGCCCGTCTACAGTGGCCGAAAAAATCGCCGAGCAAATGACGCAGCTGATGCGCGGAATCAACCGCGGGACGCTGACCGAGCTGGACGATGTGCGCGAGCGGATCCGGTACTATTTCAGCGAAAAACAGATTATTACCGGCGAGATGACGGACTTTTCCGCGCAGATCGCCGAGCTGCAAGCCCAGATTGCAGACCGCCAGGCCAAGGCTGTCGCGCCGGCCGGCGTGCTGCGCGCCCCGGCGGCCGGGTACTTCGCCGCCGAGGCCGACGGATATGAAACGCTGCTGACGGTCGATGGCCTGACCGGCTTGACCGCCGACGCGCTGCGGGCGCTGACGCCGGCGGAATTGCCCGCCGGGACGGTCGGCAAGCTGTCCCGCACCGGGGTGTGGTATGCGGCGTGCATCCTGCCGGCGGCCGAAGCCCGGCTGTTTACCGTGGGCAACACGCTGACCCTGACGCTCCCGGATTCCGGTACGCGCGTCCGCGTGCAGCTGGAACGTGTGCTGTCCGGCGGTGTGGACGGCGACGCGGTGGCACTGTTTTCCGGCAGCGAGATGACCGGCGAGACGGCGTCGGTGCGCAGCGGCGACGTGCGGATTGAGCGCAGCAGCTATCGGGGATTGCAGGTCAACCGCGACGCGGTACACATCGAGCAGCGCACCCGCACCGTCACCAACGACGACGGCACCACCCGCACCGAGACGGTCGAGGTGCAGGGCGTGTATGTGGTGTACGGCGAGCAGGTGCGGTTCCGCGAGATTGCGCCGCTGTATTGGGGCGAGGACATCGTGATCTGCGATGCGTCCGCCACCCGCACGGCCGACGCCGCCATGCTCAAGCAATACGATCAGGTAATCAGCGGAGGGAGAAATTTGTATGACGGAAAATCCATTGTGTGACGAAGCTCTGCGCAGCCGGTGCGCAGCATTTGACGAAAACTGGGCGCGCATCAACGACGCCGTCGCGCAGGCGGCGCAGCGCAGCGGCCGCACGGCCGCCGACATCACGCTGCTGGCCGCCACCAAAACGGTGCCCGCGCCGGTGATTGCCCATGCGTTGGACTGCGGGCTGCGCGATATCGGCGAAAACCGCGTGCAGGAGCTGCTGGAAAAATACGACGCCGTGCGGCGGCCGGGTGTTCGGATCGAAATGATCGGCCATTTGCAGACGAACAAGGTGCGGCAGATTGCGGACAAGGTCGATCAGATTCAATCGGTCGATTCGCTGCGGCTGGCGCGCGAGATCAGCCGCCAGTGCGCGCAGATTCACCGGCCGATGGACGTGCTGATCGAGGTCAACATCGGCCGCGAGGCGCAGAAAAGCGGTGTATTGCCCGAGCAGCTGGACGAACTGATCGCCCAGGTGGCGGAATTGCCGATGCTCACGGTGTGCGGACTGATGACGGTGCCGCCCGTTTGCGACCGGGACGCGGATGTTCACAAATATTTTTCACAGATGTGCCGTCTATTCCTTGACAGACGGGCAAAAAAATCGGATAATGTATATATGGACTGTTTGTCGATGGGTATGTCGCACGATTTTGAAGCGGCGATCGCGGAAGGCGCGACGATGGTTCGGATCGGGTCGGCCCTGTTCGGCGCACGGGATTACAGCGCAAAATAATTTTATTTTGAATATATTTGAAGCAAAGCAAAGG
This sequence comes from uncultured Eubacteriales bacterium, assembly GCA_905198155.1. GTDB lineage: Bacteria > Bacillota > Clostridia > Oscillospirales > Acutalibacteraceae > RGIG4076. The sequence goes on along the minus strand of CAJKBQ010000005.1, from coordinate 6,700 downwards.
AGCGAAACAGAATTATGGCAGGTATCATGGATAAGCTGAAAAACATCTGGTCCGACGAAGAGGAGTCGGACAGCTACGAAGAGCAGGGCGCTGCGCCCGCGGCCGAAGAAGAGCACGACGAGCCGATCACCCGTGCGCCGCGCCGCACCGAAGCCGCCGCCAACGCCAACAAAGTGGTGAACATCCACGCGACGGCGCAATTGCAGGTGGTGCTGTCGAAGCCGGAAAGCTTTGGCGACGAGACGCGCGCGGTGGCCGACGAGCTGATCGAAATGCACACCGTGGTGCTCAACCTGGAAAACACCAACAAAGACGTCTCCCGCCGGATCATTGACTTCCTCAGCGGCGTGGCGTATGCCAACGGCGGCAAGATCAAGCGCGTGGCTACCAGCACATATATCATCACCCCGTACAACGTGGATCTGACCGGCGACGACGTGCTCGACGAGCTGGAAAACAGCGGTGTGTACTTCTGATGATGCAGACGCAGCAGACGGACGACGCACGCTTTGCCGCCCATGTGCGCGATGCGGTGCGCGGCGCGGTGCAGCGCGGGCGGCCGCATTTCGTCGGTTTTTTGGATATGCATCAGGCGGCGCTGGCGCAGGCGGTGCGTGCCGACGGCGCACAGGTTTGCTTTTGGGGCGGATACGACGGCGCCGAACGCGTGATATTCGGTGCGTTCCCGCCAGACTACGACGGCGGCCGGCCATATGCCTGGCGCGATGACGACGAACCGGAGGCTTCCGCGGACACGCTGCACGCCGCGTTCCCGATTGTCCCGCTGGTGCTGCGCTGCCGTGCGGCGGTGACGCTGAATCACCGCGACGTGCTCGGCGCACTGATGGGGCTGGGCATTGAACGCGCCACGGTGGGCGATATTCGCACGGCACCGGGGCGGTGCGTCTGCCTGGTGCGGCGGGAGCTGGCCGCGCACATCGCGCAGCAGCTGACGTCCGTGGGACGCGAGGGCGTGACGGTTTCGGCGGAATCGGCGGCGGAGCTCCCGCAGCTGATGCCGGACGCGCAGCCGCCGGAAGAAATCTCGGACACGGTGGCCTCGCCGCGCGTGGACTGCGTAGTGGCGTCGCTGGCGCACTGCGGCCGCACTGCTGCGGCCGAGCGCATCCGTGCCGGGCTGGTGCAGCGCAACGGCGTGGTGTGCGCCAGCGGGTCGGACTTGCTGGCGGTCGGCGATGTGCTGGTGATCCGCGGAGCGGGCAAATTCACCGTCCGCGCGCTCGGCCCGCAGACGCGCAAAGGCCGGCTGGCGCTGCGCGCGGACAAAGCACGATAAAAATTGGACATTTCGGATTCCGAAAGGGGTTTTTGAGTTATGCTGACATTGGATCAAATCAAGAACATCAGTTTCCACAAAGCCCGGCGCGAAGGGTATCAGCCGGAAGAAGTGGATACGTTTATCGACGACGTGGTGGCGGCGTTTGAGGCTGTGCTGAACGAGCGCGTCGCCATGAAAGCCAAGCTGGAAGCGATGGAGCGCGACCTGACTGCGTGCCGCGCGCGCGAAAGCAGTGTAGGCGAAGCGCTGCTGGCGGCGCAGCACCAGGCCGACGTGATGCGGGCGGACGCGCAGACCCGCGCCGATGCGGTGGTGGCCGACGCGCAGACGCGCGCCGACGGGATTCTGGCGGATGCCAAAGCACAGGCTTCGGCGGCGCTCAGCGGCCTCCAAGCCGAGACGGAACGCCAGCAGCAAACGATGCGCCAGCTGCGGCAGGAAGTCTCTGCATTCCGCGGACGGCTGCTGAAACTGTATCGCGAGCACCTGACGCTGATCGACGCGCTGCCGAGCGAATCGGCAGAACCCGCGCCGCAGCCTGCGGCAGAGACAGAAAAAACGGCGCCTGTGCCGGATCCCGTCCCGGCGGCGGAACCGGCGGCCGAGATCCCGGCGACGACTCCGGTGCCAGCTCCGGCAGCTGCGGTTCCGGTTCAAACGCCGGTGCCGGATCCTGTTCCGGAAATTCCGGCTGCGGCAGAACCGGCGCATTTTGCGGCGGATACGCCCGATCCGGTGGATTTGTCGTCCAATTCGACGCAAGCCCGATCCGCCGGAACCGAATACGGATTCCCGTCGCTGTTTACCGACGACGCTGAGCCGGAAGAGCCGCGCCAGAAGTTCGATTCGCTGCAATTCGGCGCGGATTACGAGGAGCCGACGAGCGGATTTTTCCACCGGAAAAAGTAAAGGAGCGGTTTATGCTGATTTTTGTTTGCCTGTTTCTGATCGCAGCGCTGACCGGACTGGATCAGGCGCTGAAAGCGCTGGTCGTGGCGCAGGTGCAGCCGGTGGGCAGCGTGGAGGTCATCCCCGGCCTGCTGCGCTGGCAGTACAGCGAAAACACCGGCGCAGCGTTCGGCATCCTGCAGGATCGCCGCTGGGTGTTCCTGGTGGTGACGGCGGTGCTGATGGCGCTGTGCGTGGTCGCGCTGGTGCGGTATTACCGGCAGAACGTGTACGCCTGCTTTGTGCTGGCGCTGATCCTGTCCGGCGGGCTGGGCAATATGATCGACCGCGTGCGGATGGGATACGTCGTGGACTACATTTATCTGTCGTTCTTCCCGGCGATTTTCAACTTTGCGGACTGCTGCGTGGTGGCAGGGGCAATCCTGGCGGTGCTGGGATTCCTGATCGCCGAGCGGCGGACGGCAAAGGCCAAAGCAGCCGAGGCGCCGCATGAGTGAGACGCGCGCTCTGACCGTGACGGACGCGCAGGCAGGGCAGCGCATTGACCGGCTGCTGGCGGAGACGGACTGGAACGACTTGGATACGCCGGACGATGCCGGAACGGACGTCGCGGACGCCCCGCTGACGCGGTCGGCCATTCAAAAACTGCTGGCACGCGGACTGGTGACGGTCAACGGCGCACCGGCAGCCAAAAATGCCCGGCTGCGCGCCGGGGATGCGATTGTGCTGACCGTTCCGGAGCCGGAGCCGGTCGAGATTCGCCCGGAACCGATTCCGCTGGACGTAGTGTACGAGGACAGCGATCTGCTTGTCGTCAACAAGCCCAAAGGCATGGTGGTGCACCCCGCGCCCGGCCATGCGTCCGGCACGCTGGTCAATGCGCTGATGGCGCACTGCGGCGCGTCGCTGTCCGGCATCAACGGCGCGGTGCGGCCGGGGATTGTGCACCGGATCGATAAAGACACCAGCGGCCTGCTGATCGTGGCCAAAAATGACTTCGCCCATCAGGGACTGGCGGCGCAGATTCAGGCGCATTCGTTCACCCGGGCGTATCAGGCGGTGGTGTACGGCAACCTGAAAGACGATTCCGGCACCGTGCACGCCCCCATCGGGCGCGACCCGGCCGACCGCAAGCGGATGGCCGTCACCGCGCAGCACAGCCGCGACGCCGTGACGCACTACGCCGTGGTGCAGCGATATGTGGGGTTCACCCACCTGCGGTTGCAGCTGGAAACCGGCCGCACCCACCAGATTCGCGTCCATATGGCGTACCTGGGGCATCCGGTGGCCGGCGACCCGGTGTACGGTCCGCGCAAAGTGATTGCCCGGCTGGGCGGCCAGTGCCTGCACGCCGGGGAGATCGGGTTTGTGCATCCGCGGTCGGGGCAGTTTTTGTCGTTCACCGCGCCGCTGCCCGCGTATTTTACGGATTTTCTCCGGACGTTGACTGCACTGGAATAACCCAATTTTCTCAATGTGAGGTTTCCCATGAATTTTTCCAATACCCTTTTGGTTTCCGATATTGACGGGACGCTGATCGGCGCCGACCAGCAGATTCCGCAGGCCAACCGGGACGCCATCGCGCAGTATTGCGCTGCGGGCGGCCGGTTTGCCATTGCGTCCGGCCGCACCCGCGGCACGGCGCATCTGGTGCTGGATCAGATCACCCCCACGGCGCCGAGCATCTTCATCAACGGCGTCGAAATCTATGACCTGGCGGCGGATCGGCCGCTGTACCGCAAATTTCTCGACCCGGCGCTGGACGAATCGCTGCGGGCCTATGGACGGCAATTCCCGGACGCGGCAGTGCTGGTATTCACCCCGGACGGCGTATCCGTGATCGGCGGCAATCGTCATACGGCCGAGCACGACGCGCTCGTCGGCATCCGCTCCACGCCGATTACGTGGGACACGCTGCCCGCGCAGAAGTTCAAAGTGCTGTTCATGGCCGACGAACCGGTGATCGCGCAGATTGAAGCGTACTGCGCCGCGCAGCGCGATCCGCGCGTGACGAGCAACCGGTCGTGGGCAACGTATTTTGAGCTGCTGCCCACCGGCGGCACCAAAGGCGACGCGCTGCGGGAGCTGAGCCGGATCACCGGTGTGCCGCTGGCGCGCTGCATCGCCATCGGCGACTACGACAACGATGCCGAAATGCTCCGCACGGCGGGCATCAGCGCCGCCCCGGCCAACGCCTCGCCGCTGGCGCAGGCGGCCGCACAGCTGCACGTTTGCAGCTGCGAACAGGGCGCGGTGGCCGATCTGCTCGCCCGGCTCCAAACCATGCCGTAAGTGTTCGGCAGTTTATCGCCGGATTTATCCAATATTTATTCAACCACAGAAAGGAAGTTCCTCCCATGCTTGATTCTTCCACCAAAAACCAGCTTGCGATCGACGCGTGCCGTGTCCGGATGGGTATCATCGAAGGCGTGTACCACGCGCATTCCGGTCACCCGGGCGGTTCGCTGTCCATCGCGGAGCTGCTGACGTATTTGTATCACCGCGTGCTGCGTGTGAACCCGCACGATCCGCACAATCCCGACCGCGACCGGCTGGTGCTGTCCAAAGGTCATTGCGCCCCCGGACTGTATGCGATTTTGGCACAGATGGGCTACTTTCCCGAGTCGGAACTGCAGACGCTGCGCCACACCGGCGCGATGCTGCAAGGGCATCCGGATATGAAGCACACGCCCGGTGTCGATATGTCTACCGGGTCGCTGGGGCAGGGGATCAGCGCGGCAGCCGGGATGGCACTGGCGGCGAAGCTCGACGGCAAGGGTTACCGCGTATATGCGATCCTCGGCGATGGTGAACTGGAAGAAGGTCAGGTGTGGGAAGCGGCGATGTTCGCGGCCGCCAAGCGGCTGGATCACCTGACGGCGTTCGTGGACAACAACAACCTCCAAATCGACGGCACCATCGCAGAAGTCAATTCCCCGTACCCGATCGACGAAAAATTCGCCGCGTTCGGGTGGCACGTCATCACCATCGACGGGCAGAGCTTTGACCAAATCGCCGACGCCGTGGCGGAAGCGCAGTCCGTGACCGGCAAGCCGACCGTCGTCATCATGAAAACGGTGAAGGGCAAAGGCGTGTCCTACATGGAAAATCAGGTCGGCTGGCACGGCAGCGCGCCCAACGAAGCGCAGTACCGCCAGGCGATGGACGAGTTGACGGCAGAACTGCACCGGCTGCAGGCCGCAGAGTGAGGAGGAATTTCCAATGGCAGAAGGACTCAAAAAAGCAACGCGCGAAGCATACGGCGACGCGCTGGTCGCGATCGCGGCCGATTTCCCGAACCTGATCGTGCTGGACGCCGACCTGGCGGCAGCCACCAAAACCGGGATATTCAAAAAGAAATTCCCGGAACGGTTCATCGATTGCGGCATCGCCGAAGGCAACATGATCGGCGTGGCAGCGGGGCTGGCCAGCTGCGGCCATGTGGTGTTCGCCAGCAGTTTTGCCATGTTCGCTGCGGGGCGCGCGTTTGAGCAGATTCGCAACTCGGTGGGGTATCCGCACCTGAACGTCAAAATCGGCGCGACGCACGCCGGGATCTCCGTCGGCGAAGACGGCGCGACGCACCAGTGCTGCGAAGACATCGCGCTGATGCGGTCGATCCCGGGCATGGTGATCCTGAACCCGGCGGACTACGTCGAAACGCAGCAGGCGGTGCGCGCGGCGGCGGAATACCAGGGGCCGGTGTACCTGCGCTTTGGGCGGCTGGCAGTTGATCCGATTTTCGGGGACGATTACAAATTCGAGATCGGCAAAGGCGTGCAGCTGACCGACGGAACCGATGTCACGATCATCGCGACCGGGCTGATGGTCGGCCCGGCACTGGAAGCGCAGAAAACGCTGGCGGCCGAAGGCATCGGCGCGCGGGTCATCAATATGGCGACCATCAAGCCGATTGACCGCGAAATCATCGCCCGCGCGGCTGCCGAAACCGGTGCGATTGTGACGGCAGAGGAGCACAACATCATCGGCGGGCTGGGCAGCGCCGTGGCCGAAGTGGTGACCGAAACGGTGCCGGTGCCGGTGGAGCGCGTCGGCGTGATGGACACGTTCGGCAAATCCGGTTCCGCCAAGGAACTGCTGACGGTATTCGGACTGGACGCCGCGCACATCGCCGCCGCCGCGCGCGCGGCGCTGGCACGGAAGTAAAAAGTAATAGTGAAGAGTGAATAGGTTTGGTGGCATGGCTGCGCCATGCAATATGTTCGCGCGCCCGCGGCGCGCCACCACACTTTTTCACTTTTCACTCTTCACTTTTCACTATTCACGCTGCGCGCGGCGCTGGCGCGGAAGTAAAAAGTAATAGTGAAGAGTGAATAGGTTTGGTGGCATGGCTGCGCCATGCAATATGTTCGCGCGCCCGCGGCGCGCCACCACACTTTTTCACTTTTCACTCTTCACTTTTCACTATTCACGCTGCGCGCGGCGCTGGCGCGGAAGTAAAAAGTAATAGTGAAGAGTGAATAGGTTTGG